>NZ_CAKAKH010000001.1:1438205-2157308 GCF_916618885.1 Marinilactibacillus sp. Marseille-P9653
AACAATCAAAAACGCAGACCGTATTGTAGTCGTTACAACGAATGGAATTGAAGAAGAGGGGTCTCATGAACAACTGATGGCACTAAATGGTGCTTACAAACGTCTCTATGATGCTCAGTTTGCTGAGTAAGTAGTACTATCTGATAAAAAAAGCACTTGTTAAAAGTGCTTTTTTTTATATAAACTAGACTTATTATAAACCATCTTTATCAAAAGGAGAATTCTATGGATGCGGAGTTAAGAAGAGAGCGTATTCTTTCTACTCTTTCAGAATCAGAACAGCCGATCGTAGCGAGAAAGTTGGCTGAAATGTATAAGGTCAGCCGTCAAGTAATCGTTGGAGATATTGCATTATTAAGAGCCGAAGGACAAGAGATCCTGTCTACCCCTAGAGGATATACAAAACGAAATGAACAGCCTGTTCTTAAGAAAAGAATTGTGTGTCAGCATCACTACGAGCAAACTCAGGAAGAATTGTATACAGTCGTTGATTACGGTGGGCAAATTATAGATGTGATTGTAGAACATCCAATATATGGAGAACTGATTGGAGGACTTAATATCTCTAGTCGGTTGGAAGCAGATGACTTCTTGCAGGAGATACAAAAAAACAAGACCACTATGCTAGCGGATCTAACAAATGGCCTGCATAGTCATACCATTTCAGCTAAAGATGAAGCAACAATCGAAAAAATTATTGCTACGCTAGAGCACAAAAAGATTCTTTATAAATAAAAGTATTGTAATTTCTCCTAAATTCATTATACTTATATAGTGTAAAGACACATGTAAAGTTTAGGTGTAAAAAAAGGAGTGTTTATGATAAAAAAAACAAATACATTAAAATTAACAGTTAGCGCGTTACTGACTGCAATCGCTATTGTAATTCCTATGGTCATGCCCGTTAGAATATTGATTGAACCGGCTTCGTTCACGTTAGCCAGTCACGTACCTATATTCTTAGCAATGTTTTTTTCTCCAGGGATTGCTGTCGCCGTATCGATTGGCTCTGCTGTCGGCTTTTTATTAGCTAGTTTTCCGATTGTGATTGTGTTAAGAGCATTGAGTCATGTTGTTTTTGCCTATATCGGAGCTAAAATTTTATATAACCGTAGAGAAGAGATTTTAAGTTCTCCAGCTAAGAGTACAGCTTTCTCTTTTGGAATAGGTATTTTACATGGTGGGGCCGAGATGATAATCGTTTCATTATTCTTTTTCGGGATTCTTCCAGGGACAGCTTACACCGAAGGGTTTTTCTATGTCGTATTTTTATTAGTGGGCGTTGGAACGATCGTTCATAGTATGGTTGATTTTTTAATAGCTCAGTTTATTTGGAAATCGATGGGGGACCGAGTACTTAACTTATCTAAAAAAATACAAAAGTGATCAAAAAAACTATTAATCGGTTAATGATTTAATAAATATAATCTATTGAGCAAATTCTTTTCTATACAGAAGGAATTTGCTTTTTTAGTCATCTATGATATACTATTGGTTGATTAAAATAGGCTAAATGTGTTCAGTACTTTGAATAAATTATGTGCGATTTTGAATAACTTGTGAAGGGAGGTCACCGTTTATGGTCCGTATTCCAGAGGAAACGATCACTCAGATTAGAGAAGAGTCTGATATCGTCGATGTTGTTTCACAGTATGTTCAATTAAAAAAATCCGGGCAGAATCATTTTGCCCATTGTCCCTTCCATGATGATAAGACGCCCTCATTTTCAGTAAACGAAAAGAAACAAATCTTTCACTGCTTCAGTTGTGGCAGAGGTGGAAATGTCTTTTCTTTTATACAAGAAATTGAAGGCGTGTCTTTTCCTGAAGCCGTCATAAAATCTGCAGAAATTGCTGAAGTTCATATTGATGAGCAGATTATAGAACAGGCGCATCAGTCTCGGCCAAGTGGAGATAGTCGCTATGGTAAACTTCTTGCAATCTACGAAAAGACTCAGGAATTTTATCACCATGTTCTTATGAATACTCAAGTCGGGGAAGCAGCATACAACTACTTGATTGATCGAGGGATGGAAAAGGAAACTATAGTAGAATTCAAGCTAGGGTTTTCTCCTCCTCAAAGAAATGCTTTGAAATTGTATCTAGATAATCAAGAAGACTTGGAGCATGCCCTTTTCCCGCAAACGGGTTTATTCTCTGACCGAGATGATGGTCAGCTATTAGATCGATTTTCTGGCAGAATTCTGTTTCCAATTAGAGATGATAAAGGAAACACCGTTGCTTTCTCGGGTAGGATATTTGAAGATCCTACCCATCAGAACACTTCTGAGAAACCTTTTCATTCAGCTAAGTATGTCAACAGCCCTGAAACGGAAATCTTTAATAAGAGACGCGTTTTATTTAATTACGATAAAGCGAGAGCGAGTATAAGGCGAGAAAGTGAAGTGTATCTTTTTGAAGGGTTTATGGACGTTATTTCTTCCTGGCAGGCAGGAGTAAAAAATGGAATAGCTTCTATGGGAACGAGTTTGACAAACGAACAGATTCAGTTAATGGATCGAGTGACGGATAAAGTGGTCATTGCTTACGATGGTGATCAAGCAGGCTTGGATGCTACGAAAAGAGCTACTGAGTATTTTCTGGAACAGACACACTTTGATATAGATATTGCGAGTTTTCCTGAGAAACTGGATCCTGATGATTATATTAGCTCCAGAGGAAAAGAAGCTTACAAAGAGTTTTTACTACACGGGCGAGATACGTTTATGAGTTTTCTGATGAAATACTTTCGCTCAGGAATCAATTTAAAGAACGAAAGCGAACGGTTATCTTATATTGAAAAAGTGTTAAAAGAAATGACTGTAGTCAACTCACCGGTTGAAAGAGAACTCTATTTCAATCAGTTATCTCAAGAATTTAAAGTATCTCAAGATACGTTAAAAGAACAATTCCAGCAATATTTAATGGAAACACAAAAATCCAGAACAAAAGAACTTAAAAAACAACAAGCGGAGCGAAAAAGTGAACCGAGTTCGCTTCAAGTCACACGACAGAACAAGATAAAGAAAACGACCGTTGAACAAGCGGAAAAGATGCTGTTAAATAGACTTTTCTATCATGATGAGGTATGGTATATACTACAGGGGCTTTCTTATGATTTTACATTTCCGGATGAGCATTACCAAATCCTCTATCTCTTATATGAATCTTATTTCAAGGAGAAAGGTGAGCACAATGTAGAAGCCTTTCTGGATTTCATAAAAGATTCAGAACACAAAAAGAAAGCCACTGAAATTTTTTGGATGGACCTTGGGGAAGAACTTGTTCCAGGAGAAATCGAGGACTATATAGACGTTTTATCCAATCGATCACCGCTAGTCACAAAGCTTCAATTAAAGCGAGAAGAATTAAAAGAAGCTGAGCGTACTGGTGACAAGCAAAAACAGACCTCTTTAACAATAGAAATTATCAATATTAATCGTCAGCTAAAAGCTGTAAAAGAAGCGTAAATCAGGAGGCACACCATTCTATGGCCAAAAAAAAGGAAGAACTTAAAGACCAATCAAATAAAACTTACGAAGCAGCTGTCAAAGCCGTTATCAAAGAAACAAAGAAAAAAATGGATCAAACCATTTCTTATGTTGAATTGACTGACAAACTGGCAGAACCTTTTGAACTTGAAAAAAATCAAATGGATGAATTGATTCAAAAAATCGAAGACGAAGGTATTGGAGTCGTTGACGAAGACGGTAATCCATTAGCTAAACAATTAGATAAAGAAGAAGAGATTGTTGAAGAAGCTAAAAAAGAAGAAATGATTGCGCCACCGGGTGTTAAAATCAATGACCCGGTCAGAATGTACCTTAAAGAAATTGGTAGAGTGGATCTTTTAAGCGCTAAAGAAGAGATTGCTCTAGCTAAACGAATCGAAACAGGTGATATTATCGCTAAGCAAGAGTTAGCAGAAGCTAACTTGCGTTTAGTTGTATCTATTGCGAAACGTTACGTCGGTAGAGGGATGAGTTTCCTTGATTTGATTCAAGAAGGTAACATGGGGCTAATGAAAGCTGTAGAAAAATTCGATTATGAAAAAGGATTTAAATTCTCAACTTATGCTACATGGTGGATTCGTCAAGCTATAACCCGTGCGATTGCCGATCAAGCTAGAACGATTCGAATTCCTGTTCATATGGTAGAAACCATTAATAAACTTGTTCGTATTCAGCGTCAACTACTTCAGGATCTTGGACGTGAACCGACTCCTGAGGAAATTGGAGCAGAGATGGACCTTCCTACTGAAAAAGTACGAGATATCCTTAAAATCTCTCAAGAACCAGTATCTCTTGAAACACCAATCGGTGAAGAAGATGATTCTCATCTAGGTGATTTTATTGAAGATAATGAAGCTACAAGTCCTTCAGATAACGCTGCATATGAATTGCTGAAAAGTGAATTGGAAGATGTATTAGATACATTAACTGATCGTGAAGAAAATGTATTGCGATTAAGATTTGGTCTAGATGATGGCCGTCAAAGAACGCTTGAAGATGTTGGTAAAGTATTTGGCGTAACCAGAGAACGTATCAGACAGATCGAAGCTAAGGCTTTGAGAAAATTACGCCACCCGAGTCGTTCGAAACAATTGAAAGACTTTTTAGAATAATCTGAAAATTTGATGAGATAGAAGCTGCTGTTTTAGCGGTTTCTGTCTTTTTTTCATGCATTTCACGCTAAAACGACTTTTGTTTTTGTATTACGTTGCGGAATTTGGTATAATACTTATGTTAATGCATAGAAATATCATAAGTTAATTACTTATAATATAATTTGGAAGGTGAAATATAATGAAAATTACAGCTACTAAACGTACTGAAACAGGTACATCAGCATCAAAGAAAGCAAGAAGTGAAGGTAAAGTACCAGCAGCAATCTATGGTAAAGACGTAGATACAGTTTCTGTATTGCTTAACCAGAAAGAATTACAAGATACGCTTCGTGAAGTTGGATCAAATGGAGTTTTTGAAGTAGATGTTGAAGGCGAAACTTACCAAGTATTCGTTAAAGAACAAAAATCTGCAGCAATCAAGCCAATCTTGTTCCACGTTGACTTACTTGCGTTCACTAAAGGACAAAAAGTTACAATGTCAATTCCAGTTTACATCACTGGTGAAGAAGAAATTGCTGAGGGATATGTTTCTCAATCAATCTCTGAATTAGAAGTTGACGTAGCTCCTGCTAGTGCACCTTCAGAATATACTGTAGATGTTTCTAAAATGACTATCGGTGACAGCATTTCTGCTGGCGATATCGAGTTAGATGCTGAAACGACATTATTAACTGACGCTGACTCAACAGTTGTTTCTATCTCAGCTCCAGATGCAGTTGAAGAAGAAACTACTGAAACTTCAGACGAAATGCCTGAACCAGAAGTTATCGGTGAATCTAAAGAAGATTCTGAATAATTTTCTGAAAAAAGACTCTGAATAACCTGTGAGTGGTCAATTGACCCTCGCGGGTTTTCTTTTTTAAAAGTGGTTTTAAAACTTACATAAATGACTGTACTTTAGAGTATAAGAAACTAGAAGAGGTGCCCGATGGAATCTGTACAATTATCAAAACGACTAGAGCGTGTAGCGGCCTATATACCAGAAAATGCGAGGTTAGCAGATATCGGTTCTGATCATGCCTATCTTCCATGTGCATTAGTGCAACGTAAAGCGATTTCTTTTGCCGTTGCTGGAGAGGTTGTTAAAGGACCTTTTGAAAAAGCATTGAATGAAGTGAAACTAAGAAATCTTGAAAATCAAATTGAGGTTAGATTTGGAGATGGAGTAGAAGTCATTCAGTTAGATGATCAGATCACAGCCATTTCTATCTGTGGAATGGGCGGTGCTCTAATCAGAGATATTTTAGATAGAGGTCTGTCTCAGAAAAAACTTAGTAGAACAGAGACTTTAGTTCTTCAACCAAATGTCGGTGAAAAAACTTTGCGCACCTTTTTAATGAATCAAAGCTATAAAATAATAGCTGAAGAAATCGTAGAAGAAAATGATAAGATTTACGAGATTATCGTTGCTGAACCAAGTTCTGAAAGTGTCACGTACACCGACCACGAATTAACTTTTGGTCTTTTTCTTTTATCAAATAAAACTGCTGTATTTAAGAAAAAGTGGCTTCAAGAGTTAGATAAGCTTCATTATATTCTTGCTCAACTAAACAAGTCTGCGCAACCAGATACCGACAAACAAGCTAAAATCAACAAAGAAATTACGATCATAAAGGAGACGATTCAGTGAAAGAGGTCCAAGTCCAAGATATCATACATGAGATGGAACGATTTGCACCGCCTCACTTAGCGGAAAACTGGGACCCTATCGGATTATCGTTTGGTTCAAAAGAAACGGTTGTCAAGAAAGTGCTCATTGCCCTAGACGTAGATGCACATACCATTAAAGAAGCTGAAAGTCATGTAGTTGACCTTATTTTGACGCATCATCCCGCTATCTTTAAATCTTTGAAAACTTTGAATGATGAAGATAGTCGTCGAAAAGAATTTATTCAATTAATTCAGTCTGATATCGCGGTGTACTCTGCTCATACAAATATAGATGCCGCTGAATACGGAATGAATGAGTGGCTTGCGGATGCTTTGAATTTTCCTAAAGAAAGAGAGATTGTTTCTGAAGTATATGAGGCAGCTTATAAAAAAATCGCAGTATTCGTTCCTAAAGATTCATCTGAAACGGTTCGACAAGCTATACATGCTGCAGGTGCAGGCGAAGTGGGAGCCTACAAAGATGTTTCTTATGATATAGCTGGAACAGGTCATTTCACACCCCAGGAAGGAGCAGAACCAAATAGAGGCGAGATCAATCAGCAGAAGTCTGTCGATGAAGTCAGGATTGAAATGATGTTTCCAGAAGATAAAACGTCAGCTATCTTACAGTCTCTTGTTCAAGCACATCCTTATGAAGAACCTGTTTTTGATTTGTATACGATTGAAAACCAAAAACAAACATTTGGTTACGGTAGGATTGGAACAATGAACCAGACGACTGAAGAAATGATTTCATCAGTAAAATCTGCTTTTAATGTTGATCACTTAAGATATAGTAGCTATGATCTCTCAAGAAAACATAAAAAAGTCGCTATATTTGGTGGTTCTGGAGAAGACTACTATAAAGAAGCTCAAAGAAAAGGTGTCACTTTATTCATTACTGGAGATGTCTCTTACCATGGAGCGCAAGATATGTTAAGAGATGGAATGGATGTCATTGACCCTGGACATTTTATTGAATCGATTTTTATTTCAAAAATGTCTGAAGTACTCAATACATGGAAAGATTCGTTAGAGTGGGATCTTGAAATCATTGAAGCGTCTTCTCAAAAAGATGTTTTTGATTTCAAATAATTGAAAGTATTTAAACTCGAAATAGTGTAAAATAAATCCTATAATCAATCTGGAGGAATGAAAAAATGTCTAGTCAATTAGTTGATCGTTTTATCAAATATGTAAAAATCAATACGCGCTCTGATGAATCAAGCGCGACTGTTCCATCTACACAGTCACAAATTGATTTTTCAAAAATGCTTATGGAAGACTTAAAAGAAATTGGCCTAAGCGAAATTGAATTCAATGAGAAAAACGGCTTTGTAACAGCCTCTTTAGAAACGAATACGGATAAAGATGTTCCAACTGTTGGATTTATTGCACATATTGATACCGCAGATTTTAATGCCGAAAATATCCAACCTCAATTCCATGAAAATTACGATGGACAAAAAATCGTTTTAAACGAAGAAAAGTCTATTGTCTTATCACCAGAAGATTTTCCAAATATGAAAAACTATGTAGGCCAGACGTTAATTACAACTGATGGAAATACATTACTCGGTTCTGATGACAAATCAGGTATCGTAGAAATTATCGGTGCTGTAGAATACTTATTGAATCACCCTGAAATCGAACATGGTAAAGTCAGAATCGCTTTTGGTCCAGATGAAGAAATCGGCACTGGAGCTGACTTGTTCGATACGGATCACTTTGCAGCTGACTTCGCTTATACTGTAGACGGCGGACCTGTTGGTGAACTTGAATATGAAAGTTTTAATGCAGCCTCTGCAGAGTTGTTTATCCAAGGTAAGAACGTTCATCCAGGTACAGCTAAAGACACTATGGTCAATGCATTAAAATTAGCTGTTGAATTAGATACTTTACTTCCACAAGAAGAAGTACCTGAAAAAACAGACGGTAGAAATGGATTTTATCATCTTTTAGGAATCGAAGGTACTGTCGAAGAAGCTAAGATGGGTTATATTATACGTGATCACAGTCGTGAATTATTCGAGAAAAAGAAACAGAAACTGACTTCTATCGTTGAAGAGCTGAATAAACGTTTTGACCAAAAAAGAATCACTTTAACGTTGAAAGATCAGTATTATAATATGAGAGAAATCATTGAAAAAGACATGCGTTCAGTCGAAATCGCTGATGAAGCTATGCGTAACTTAGGTATTGAACCAGACGTTAAACCGATTCGAGGTGGAACAGACGGTTCTAAAATTTCATTTATGGGACTACCAACTCCAAATTTGTTCGCTGGAGGAGAAAACTTCCACGGTCGTTACGAATTTGTTGCGGTAGAAAGTATGGAAAAAGCAACGGATGTCATTATTGAAATCATTAAATTGACTAGTACAAAATAAGGTTATCAAAAGAGATAGGTATCTTGTCAAAAAGGTATCTGTCTTTCTTTTTACCATTCAGAGATTAGAAAGGAGTATTGCATGAGTCTTCAATTTGTTATTGGAAGAGCACATACTGAGAAAGAAACGGCTTTGATCAGCGAGATGAAAAAAATCATGGATCAAGATTCTACTGCCCAAGTATTTTATCTCGTACCCGATCATATCAAGTTCGAGACGGAAATCACCGTACTTCAATACTTAAAAAGCCTTCAAGAGAATCCAAAAGACTACACAGGTATGATCAACCTTCAAGTGTTTAGTATTAGTCGTTTAGCCTGGTATTTTTTACAGGATAATGCGGTATATAATCAGACTCAATTAACAGAAACCGGACTTTCTATGCTTGTAAGAAAGCTTGTTAAAGATAATGAGACCTCTCTCAGTATATTCAGAGGCGAAAGCACACAGCAGGGATTTATTGAAAAGCTGACTTCGCTTTTCATGGAAATGAGAAATGGACGAATCAATATCGAAGATTTAGAAAAGTTATCTGGCTCTGAAGAAATGGATGCTACTAGAGGTAATGATTTCAAACAAAAGATTGCAGATATTCAGTTATTATTTCAGTCATTCAATGAGCAACTGATAAACCAATATATCGAAAAAGAAGATATCATTAAAGTCTTGATTGAAGAAATCAAAACGCGAGATATGTCTAATACGACGATTTATATTAATCACTACCAAAATTTCTCAGCTCAAGAACAAGAACTCCTGATAGAATTGATTCGGTCTTGCAAAAATGTTGTTATTTCACTCGTTCTTGATCAGAAATACGCAGTTGAACCCCCAGAACTGACACACTTATTCTATGAAACAGGTATGACTTACTACCGACTCTATCAGCATGCTTTGCAGGAACGTTTGCCGGTTTTGAACGATCGCTTGCTAACAGAGGTGAGTGATCATAGATGTGAAGAAATCAATCATTTAGAAGATTTCTGGGTTAAAAGTTCTATTGGCTCAGCTATCAGAATCCCTGATCAAAGGATTGAAATGGATGAGTGTATTGAAATTTGGGGTGCAGAAACAAAGCAAGCTGAAATACTTCATGTAGCCAATAGAATTAGAAAAATGGTTTTGCAAGAAGGGTATCGATATAAAGATATTATGATTATGAGTCGAGCCATCGAGTCCTATAAGACAGTCATTGAACCGACGTTTCAGGAAAATGATATTTCACTCTTTATTGATGAAGCAGATACAATGTCCGGTCATCCACTTGTTGAGCTCATACAAAGTCTCTTACTGATCTTCAAGAGAAATTGGAGATATGAAGATGTGATGCGCTTTTTAAGAACTGAATTATTTGTACCACATTTAAAAAATACGACTATACCAAAGGATGTAGAGCTTCGAATCCCTTACTTGAAGCAAGCTCATTCAGATTGGCGAAGAGAAGTGGATCTGACAGAGAATGTCATGCTCGCTTATGGTTATGAAGGATCAGCATGGACTAGGGATAAGGAATGGATTTATGCTCGCTTTCAGATTGAAGATATGGAAGAACAGTTGGATTCAGACAAACAAACTCAAGCAATTGCTAATAAAGTGAGAGTGATTGTAAGAGAAACCTTACTCCCTTTTTTTAAACGAGTCCAAAAAGTTAAGACCAATCGTGATGCAGCAAGACTTCTTTATCAATTTCTAGTCAATAACGGTATAGATAATCAAATTCTGTTCTGGCGCGATCAGTCACTAGAAAGCGGAGACCTTGTAGAAGCGCGGAAACATGAACAAGTTTGGGGCACATTCATGAACATGCTAGATGAATTTGTCGATGTGCTGGGGGACGAAGAATGGTCGATCGATTCGTTTCTAACGATATTAGAAACGGGATTTGAACAAGCGACTTATAGTATTGTACCGCCGAGCATCGATCAAGTAATGCTGACCAGTTTCGATAAAGAACGTGTCCGTACGAAAAAAGTGGTTTTCATTCTGGGAATGACTGATCAAGTATTGCCAATGAATCGTGAAAATGACTCCATCTTGACCGATGAAGATCGAGAAAAGATTCAATCTGTCTTACCAATGGATCGTTTCCTTTCTCCAGCCACTCAATCGATGATGGCTTCTGAACCGTTAGCAGCCTACAGAGCTTTTATGAATGCTTCAGATAAGCTGATTTTTAGCTTTCCAGTTAAACAAGAAAGTGGTACTGATAATCGCATTAGTCCTTATATTCAAAGAATAGCCGATTATCTATCTGTACCTATTCAATCGAAACTTGCTGACAGTCACTTAATCTATGATCAAGATTTCAATAAAATTATGCCTTTTATAGGTTCTAGAAAACAAACGATTGGTCAATTAAATACCATCCTAAGAGAAGGTATCGATCAAGATACACTACCTAATGTATTTTGGCTCAGTTTATATGAAAAGCTTCGAGATAAAGAAAGCTTTTTTGAGAACAGAGTATTTAGCAGTTTAGATCATAAAAATATTCCGGTACCATTGACTAATGACTTGGCTGAACAGCTTTACGGGAAAGACCTTTACCTTTCTGTCTCGCAGTTAGAAAGTTTCTACCTTGATCCTTACAGTCATTTCTTGCAATATGGTCTTCGGTTAAAAGAGCGTTCTATTCAAGAACTGACACCTACTGAAACCGGTAATTTCTTCCATGATGCGTTGGATTCTATCTTTAAACTGATTGTATCTCGAGATTTAAACGTTAAGGATCTCGATGACAAAACACTTGCTAGATTAACAGATGAGGCTCTAAACGAACTTTACGAAAAAAATCAGTTCCGATTACTTTCGATGTCTAATAGAATGCAGTTCATAAGGGATCAATTAGGTAAAACGGTAAAGAGAATGATGTGGGCGATTAGTAAACAAAATAAACGTAGTCATTCAACCCCTAAAAAATCTGAAATTCAATTCGGCCGAATCGGTAATACTAGTGGCATTCCAGGATTGGCTTTCCCTTTGAATAACGGTGGTCAAATCCACGTACGTGGTAAGATCGATCGCCTTGATACAATGGAAGTAGATCATAACTTGTATTTGAGCATAGTGGATTATAAATCTAGTCAGCATTCTTTCAAATATGATGAACTTTTCTATGGTTTAATGATGCAGATGATCACTTATCTGGATACAGCTGTTGAATTTTCCCCAGTATTATTAGGTCAACAAGCCAAGCCCGCTGGTGCTTTCTATGCACAAGTAAAGAACCCTTATCTCAAGTCTAAAGAAGCAAATGAAGAAGAGTGGATGAGTGCATTATTAAAAGAATTCAAATTGAATGGACTTGCGATCAACGATGAAGAAGTTTTAAGTAATCTAGATTTAACACTTGAAGCCGGTAGCCATTCTCTTGTCTATCCAATCAACCAGTTAAAGAATGGGACCCTTAAAGGGAGAGGTCTGATCACAACTGAAGAACTGGATCTTCTAATGAAGCATAATCGAAAATTGATTGTGGATGCAGGGAACCAGATTCTAACCGGTAAAAATATGTTGATGCCTTTTATTGAAAAAAGACAATTTACACCCTCTGTAAGTGGTCCTTATAAAGCTATTTCACAGTTTGACGTTTTACTTGAAGAAAATAATTATCGTCATTTTGAAGATATTCCGGATAAAAAAGAATTGATTCACCGAATTTCTAATAAATTGATTATTCCAGGAGAGGAGTCTATTTAATGAAGATCTTACCGAAAAAAACTGAGTCTAGCTTGTTTACGGACAGTCAGTGGCGTTCTATCCATGACGAAGGGAAAAATCTATTGATCTCAGCCTCAGCTGGTTCTGGAAAAACGACCGTTCTTGTACAGAGAGTGATCGAAAAAATAAAGAATGGGGTCAGTGTTGATGAGTTACTTGTCGTGACGTATACCAACGCTGCTGCAAAAGAAATGAAGGAACGTATTCAAGTTGCTATCCAAAAAGAAATCAGTGATACAAAAGATACACAGCTCCAGCAGCATCTAGTTCGTCAGCTGCCGTTACTGAATCAAGCAAATATTTCTACCTTACACGCTTTCTGTCTGAAAGTGATTAGAAGATTTTATTATCTAATCGATTTAGACCCCGTATTTAGAATGTTGACAGATGATACTGAAAACATTCTAATGAAAGAAGATGTGTGGGATGATTTAAGGGAAGAACTCTACGGCGAGGAAGGAACACTGTTCAAGACACTAGCAGCTACTTATTCCAATGATCGTTCGGATGATGGGTTAACAGAACTCATTTTTTCCCTCTATAATTTTTCAAGGTCAAATCCAGATCCGAAAAAATGGCTAGAAGAACTTACACGACTTTATACAATCGAAGAAGGTAAATTAGAAAAAAGTCAGCTCTTTGAAAAACTAGCTAGACCTCAAATGCTTCAAATGGTCGATCTGTTTATCGAACTTAATGAAAATGCTTTGATGATCAGCAACGGAGATGAAGAACTATCCAAAGTCATCGCTACACTAGAAGCAGAGAAAAACCACTTCAAAGAAGTTCAAAAAAACATAATGAACGGTCAATTGGAAGAGACTTATCAAATATTAGAAACGTTTAAATTTCAGACATGGTCTGCTCCTAGAAAAAAAACAACTCCAGACGAAGTTAAAGAAGCAGCCAGTGAGATGAAAGCTTTTAGAGATCAGTATAAATCGGTTTATAATCGTCTGAAAGAAGAATTCTTCAGTGTTCCGATCTCAAAACAAATTGAATTAATGGGTTCCGTCAACACACTCGTAGAGGAAATGGCAAGAGTTACTGGACTTTTTTCAGATGCTTTCCAGAGCCACAAATATGATCGTCGACTACTGGATTTCAATGATCTAGAGCATCTCACATTCCAGATATTAACCAAAAAAACGGAAGATGGAACAATTGGACCTTCTGAAGCTTCTGATTACTACCGAAGTTGTTTTAAAGAAGTCATGGTCGATGAATATCAAGACATTAACTTTCTTCAGGAAAGTCTTTTGAGATGGTTAACCAGCGATTCTAAAACCCATGGCAATCAATTCATGGTAGGCGATGTTAAGCAATCTATCTATGCTTTTCGTTTAGCTGATCCTGATTTGTTTATCGAAAAATATGAGCGCTACGAATCCGGAGAAGAAGGTGAACGCATTATTCTAGCGGAGAATTTTCGTTCAAATCATCACGTCCTGGACTTCACAAATTATATTTTCACGCAATTAATGGATAAAGAAGTAGGGAATTTAGCATATGATAAATCTGCTCGTTTAAAACAAGGCTTCCATGCTTTTCCAAAGGAACTTCAGTGTGAGACAGAAGTGCTTATCTATGAAAAAAATACAGATGACAGTGAAAATCAAAGTGAAGAAATGACAGACTTTGAGGATGTTTCCGAAGCTTTCCAGATCGATTCAAAAGCTGAAGGTGAACTGTTAATGGTTGGAGAGAAAATATTAGACCTTATGCAGTCAGGTTTTCAGATTTACGACAAGAAAACTAAGCAAAATAGGCAGCTAACTTACAAGGATATTGTTTTACTGACACCAACTAAAAAGAATAATCTTGTGATTCAAGATATTTTCAATAAACAGTTAGGCATACCTACAGCCATTAAAGATACACAAAACTACTTCAGAACAACTGAAATTAGTATTATGATGTCTTTGCTTAATATTATTGATAACCCATGGCAAGATATTCCTTTGGCCGCGGTCTTAAGGTCTCCCATAGTAGGCTTGAATGAAATTGACCTAACAAAAATTCGGTTGATGAATACGACGTCACCTTACTTTGAATCCTTAATTGATTTTATTGGTCAGGAAGAAAAAGAACCAAGTAATCGACAACTACAACTAAAATTAATAGAATTTATGGAAAATCTAGAACGCTGGAGAGAGTTATCTAGAAGACAGCCAATAGTTAAATTAATTTGGACTATCTACGAAGATACAGGCTTTCTACATTACGTTGGAGGCATGAGTTCTGGTAAGCAAAGAAAAGCCAACTTACACGCACTTTACGAGCGTGCAGCTGCTTATGAGAAGACAAGTTTCAAGGGATTATTTCAGTTTATACGCTTTATTGAAAAGATGCAGAAAAAAGACAAAGATCTAGCTGAACCTTCTGTGGTTAGTGACTGGGAAGATGCCGTTAGAGTGATGACCATTCATGCCAGTAAAGGTCTTGAATTCCCAGTCGTATTTGTACTGGATATGTCCAAAAGATTCAATCAGACTGATTTAAAAAAACCTTATGTCTTTGATGAAAAATTCGGTGTTGGTGCGGAATATAAAGAAGTACAAGAGGATGCTCTTTTCCCTAACGGTCGATTCACAACATTACCAGAGCGCGTTTTAAAAAATCACAAAAAAAATAAATTACTTTCTGAAGAAATGCGCGTTCTTTATGTTGCCTTAACCAGAGCTGAACAAAAGTTATTCTTAATCGGTTCTTATAAAAATAAAGAAGCTGCTATGAAAGAGTGGGGAACAGTCAGTGCGCACCAAGCGACTGTATTACCAGCAGACGCCCGTTTACAAGCTTCTAGTTACATGCACTGGATAGGTATGAGCCTAGCAAGGCATGGTAGTATTGATTATGAAAACTGGTTACCTTCTGCAAACAAAGAAATTGTTAGTCATCCAGTTGAATTCAACGTTTCTTTTCAAAATCAGAATGATCTGGAAACTCAACTACAAAATCTTCAAACGGATGAAAAATCGAATTGGTTTACGTCATTTAAAAGCAAAGAACTTAAATGGGAAGAAAAGAAAGAAACCAAAAAAGCAGTAGATGAAGCCATTCATTTAATTGAATCTAATTATACACATGAGACAGCAACATTAACCACAAGTTACCAATCGGTTTCTGAAATTAAACGGTTATTTGAGGAACCTAATGATGGGCAAATGATGAAAATCGATGTCACAAATCCTAGGAATTCTTACAGATACGTTGAAGAAAACCTAGAACGTCCAGCTTTTATATCAGAAGTTCTTCAACCAAGCCCTGCAGAAATAGGGCAGGCAACGCATTTAGTGTTACAATCTTTAAAAATAGATACTTTACCAACAAAAGAATTTCTTGAAGAACATATTCAGACTCTTGTTGAAAAAGAAGTGTTATCAGAAGAAATGGCCCCACTTGTTCGAGTTGAACAACTTGTCCGTTTCTTTGAAACAAGTTTCGGTCAAAAAATAGTTGGTCTTTCAGAGTACGTACGCAGAGAAGTGCCTTTTTCGCTGATTCTTGAAGCAAGCGAGCTCTTTATGGATATGGAAGAGGAGACAGACCAAATTCTCATTCATGGTATCGTTGATGGATATATTGAAGAGGACGATGGATTGATCTTATTTGATTACAAAACAGATCAGATTCAAAGATTTGAAGACCCCAAACAAATGATGTTAGAGAAATATAGTGGTCAACTTAGACTTTACCGACAAGCATTGGAAGCAATCTTGAAGAAACCGGTCAAAGAGACGTATCTTGTTTTATTAGATATTACAGAAATCGTTCCAATTCCTTAAACATACAAAAAAAGCGAAGTCCCAAATATTTCGGGACTTCGCTTTTTATATAGATTTATTCAAAATTATATTGAGCTCCTTCTGAATAATTGTTACCTGCATTCCATAATAGAAATTCATTTACACCGTGTTCATTTAAAGCACGAATTTGATCTTCTACTTCGCTTGCGCCATAATTTTTATAGAATCCTGAACCAAGATATGAAGCAGTGAAATCCTGAAGCCAAGGTCTAGATACTGGAGCATCTTCTCCAAGAGCACCAAGCACTTCATTTTCGTATTCCATGTAGTTAGAGACAAGTTGGTAAGGTTCTAAATCTGGTCGAGATATACCCAGTGATCCAACACCCCAGTGACTTGGATAAATCATTGAAGAAATGACATCTACATTTGCAGAGATTCTAGAGAAGTTCTGACCAATGCCAGGTGTTTCTTCTTGAGTTGCTGCATAACCAAAGATATCTACTGAAACATCTACATCATATCCTTGAAGTTCTTTTTTAGCGTAAGCCACAAATTCTGTAACAGCGTCTACTCGTTGCTTAACGTTATCAAGATCACTTTCAGCATAATCACCACGAGAGTAGGTCAACTCTTCATCACGATTCTCAAATCCTTCTGGGAAGCGAACATAGTCAAATTGGATGTCTTTGAATCCTAGTTTAGCTGCTTGTTTGGCAACCTCAACGTTGTACTCCCAAACTTCACGTTCGTACGGATTAACAAAACTTTCGCCACGTCCATTTTTCCATACTTCACCATTGCTGTCTAAGAAAGAAAGATCAGGTCGACTTGTAGCCAGTTGCGTATCTTTGAAAACTACAATTCGAGCTATAGGATAAATTTCATTTTCTTCCATTGTTTCCATTAATTGAGTTGGATCTACTACATTTTGTGTAGATTCCGTTATTAAATCATTATCTGAATCTAGCTCCATCATCATACTACCGTGATCATCTTTAACATCTACAACCATTGCATTTAGAGAAGTATTGTTCAACATATTCACTAAACTATTCATTTTTTCACCAGCAGCAGAATAACCTGTTACAAAAATCCCTTTAACACCGTCTGCGGGATATTCAATATTTACTCCACTGTCATATTTAAATTGACTTGGGAATTGTGTCGGTACTGTCAAAATAGGGTCCGTTGTTACGTTCAAGTAAGTTGTTTCAATTGTTTCCGTTTCAGCAGTAATATCGTTTACGTCATCTGTACCATCTGCTAAAACTGTTTTTGCCGTAAGACTTAAAGTCATTAGACTAGCAGCACCTAAAGTTAATTTCTTTTTCCAGTTCATTATTCTGCATCCTCACTTTCGTTTTCAACGGATTTAATAAGGGCAGGGTCTACGATTTCGTAATCCTTTTCTCTTAATCCTTCAATAATTGACGGTGTAGCTTCCAAAGTCCATTCACGGTCGTGCATCAATAAATTTGCTCCAGGAACAAGTAGATTCGTATTGACCATGATATCTGATAATGCATCAGCATTCATATAATCCGATTCCCAATCATACCCATATGTCCAGTTCATCAATTCCATGCCTTGCTCGCGAGCAAGGTCGGCGGAGTATTCTGTATTCTGTCCAAAAGGCGCTCTAAAAAATCTTGGTCTTTCTCCAGTGATTTCTTCAACCATATCACTAGTCGTAACAATTTCTTCATATTGTTTTTCTTCACTGATGCTTGGGAGACTAGCGTGGGTCTGTGTATGATTCCCAATTTCAAATCCCATATCGTGAATCTCTTTCAGCATGTCTTTTCCTTCATCACTTTCAAGATACATTCCGTTGACAAAGAAAATCGCATGCGCATCATGTTCTTCTAAAGTCTTCGCAATATCTAGTGCATATTTATCAGGAGCATCATCATATGTTAGTAGAGCGACTTGACTATCAGCTTCTGATCCTTCCAACGGTTGAATTGTATAAATACCGGAATTCACTTCGTATTCAAAGGTAACCGCTTCTTCTTCGGGTTCTTCCTCAACAACTTCTTCATCCGTTTCGGCACTAGTATCTTCTTCAGCTTGTTCGCTCGTTGAGTCTGCTGAATCAGTTACCTCAGTAGAAGCGTTTTGGTCTTCAGCATCTGTCGCTTCATCTTGGTTTCCACAAGAAGCTAAAAGTAGGGCAGAAGCTAGTAGAAAGGTATATTTAGAATTTTTCATCGTTAATTTACTCCTTATTCGTTTTCAGTCATTGTGGACTGAATCATTTCTTGAACCTGTGTAATATGATCTTTTACTTCTACTAATGAACGATCCAGCTGAACCAATTCTTCTTTGTTAGCTGCAGTCTGTTCGTTTAGTTCTGTGATGCCATTTGAGAAGGTATCATACGTTGCATCTTCACTTCCGATAGAAGTGAAATAGTCTTCTTGAGCAGTCAGAGAAGATTCGTAGTTAGATGTAAAGCTTCCTAATTGTCCAGAAAATTCGTCAATTTTAGCGTTTAATCCACTCAGTTCTTCTTCAGAAAGACTGTCTCCGTCATAATCTGCAATAATTTCTTCTTGAGACTCGAAGTCTTCTCTTAAAGTATTGATTGTTTCGATGCGATCTCTTCTTGAAGTAATATTTTCAAAAACAGGCGCTGAACCATCTGCAAAGGTAGACATCTGATCGTCTGACGCTAATGAATCATCAAATGTTGTTTGAAGATTCATTTCTTCTTCGCTCAAGCCATTTATCTCATCTACAATACTTCCATGTATTTGATCAATTTCACCTACAGCTGACTGTATTTCCTCAACGTTATCTCCACTACAACTTGCTAGTAGTAGTGTGGTCAGTCCTAGACCGGCTAAAGCATATGTTTTCTTAGTCATTTCATGAATCTCCTTTAAGTATATTCGTTCTTTAACCCATTCAAAAAACGGGGCACTAAACGAGTATAACAAAAATAATCAATTCTTAAAAAGAAAATGTCATATAGATTAAGGAAGAATATCCAACATACTATGCAAACAACCTATAAAAGGTTTCATTTCGAGTGTTTTTTATGTCGTAAATAAGGTACAATTATAAAGTATTATTTATTAGAAAAGAGGTCGACATGATTATTTATTACGTGATAGCAGCGATCATAGTAGGAATAGATCAGCTGGTGAAATATCTAACCGTACAAAACATTTCTTTGTATGAAACAGTAACCGCCATACCAAACGTTCTTTCTTTTACCTACCATCAGAATTCAGGTGCAGCCTGGAGTATCCTGGAAGGTCAAATGTGGTTCTTTATCATCGTCACGCTCATCGTGATTGGTGTGATTGTGTATTTTTTACACACACAAGGGCGTCAGAGCTTTTTGTTTTCTTCAGCTCTAACACTATTGCTAGCAGGAGCCATTGGAAACTTGATCGATAGGGTGTTGAATCAATATGTAGTAGATATGTTCAGACTTGAATTTGTTCAGTTTCCTATATTTAATGTAGCGGATATGTCCTTAACGTTTGGTGTCGGACTAATGATTTTATACTTGATACTAGATGAAATTAAAACCTTTAAACAAAAGAAAGCAGTTGATAAATAATGGAAGAACAGTACTCATTTACAGGTGGTCAGTCTAATGACCGTCTAGATAAATACCTGGCCGAGAAACTACCTGAAGCCTCTCGGTCTCAGATTCAAGGATTAATCAAAGAAGGCAGCATAACTGTCAATGATCAACCATCTAAGGCAAATTACAAGATTCAACCAGGAGATGCAATAGAAGTCTTTATCCCGGCTCCAGTTGAAATTAATGCCCAGCCTGAAAATATTGATATCGAGATCGTTTATGAAGATCAAGATGTTGTAGTCGTGAATAAACCTCAAGGAATGGTGGTTCATCCTTCAATAGGTCACAGTTCCGGTACGTTAGTGAATGCACTTTTATATCATGTAAAAGACTTGTCTGGGATCAACGGAAAAATTCGTCCTGGAATCGTTCATCGTATTGATAAAGATACATCGGGACTATTAATGGTCGCAAAAAATGATCAAGCTCACGAAAAATTATCTGCGCAACTTAAGGATAAGAAAGCTCAAAGAGAGTATGTGGCACTTGTACATGGGACGATTCATCACGAAAAAGGGACCATTGATGCCCCTATCGGACGAGATACGAGTAACCGTAAAAGATATGCGGTAGTTGACAATGGTAAACCATCAGTGACACACTTTGAAGTCATTGAACGTTTTGAAAAATTTACCTTGGTAAAATTAATTCTTGAGACGGGTAGAACTCATCAAATTAGAGTACACATGCATTATATCGAACATCCTATGGCAGGTGACCCCCTTTATGGTCCTCGTAAGACACTTAAAGGGAATGGACAGTTCCTTCATGCAGAAACATTAGGTTTCACACACCCGACCACAGGAAAAGAACTGCATTTCTCTACTCCAATACCAGAAATTTTTGAAGAGAATCTAGACATTTTAAGAAAACAATAAACGCGTAATGTAAATGAAAGGATGATAGGATGTCTAAAACGATTACGATATTAGATGAAATGGCTATGCAGCGTGCACTCACTCGAATCTCCTATGAAATCATCGAAATGAACAAGGGGACAGATAATCTTATTTTAGCTGGAATCAAGACAAGAGGGATTCATATTGCAAATCGAATTGCTGAAAGAATCGAACAGATTGAAGAAAAGTCGATACCCGTAGAAGAACTGGATATTACACTTTATCGAGACGACAGACATTTTCCTGATGAAGTCGGCGATCCAGAGGTGAAAGGACAGCATTTTTCAGTATCCGTGAAAGATCAAGTCGTCGTTCTTGTAGATGATGTAATTTTTACCGGGCGTACGATTAGAGCAGCGATGGATGCTGTAATGGATCTTGGAAGACCTAAAAAAATCCTTGTGGCTTCTCTAATTGATAGAGGACACAGGGAAATTCCAATCAAGGCAGACTTTATTGGAAAAAATATTCCTACTTCTCTTAAAGAACAAGTCAAAGTTTCTGTAGAAGAAGTCGATCACAAAAATGCCGTAGAGATTATTAAACCTTAACAAAAAACATGCCCGACTTGAAATCCGGTTTAATTACCAGAATATACAAGTCGAGCATGTTTTTTATTTTCTTAAAGCTTTGATTAAGTCATCAGTCGGAGTGACGTAATAAGTGGTCTGCCCTTCATAAATGACAAAACCTGGTTTTGCACCATTCGGTTTTTTGACATGTTTAACTTGAACCGCGTCTACCGGTACAGAAGCCGATAGACGGTACTTACTGAAATAAGCTGCAATTGTTGCTGCTTCTTCTAACGTTTGTTCAGAAGGTGAATCGCTTCTAATAATTACGTGAGATCCAGGAATATCTTTTGTGTGTAACCACCAGTCTGTTTTACGAGCAATCTTCAGCGTTAACTGATCATTTTGTAAGTTGTTTTTACCGACAAGAATGCTTGTCCCATCACTAGAGACGAATTGATCCGGTTCAGACGCCAGTTTTTTCTTGCCTTTCAGTGGTTTGCGTTTCTTTTTAATATAGCCACCACTTTGAAGTTCATCCCTGATTTCTTCAATGTCTTTAGGAGAGGCCACTTCCATTTGAGTTAGCACAGACTCCAGATAATGAATTTCTGCTTTTGTTTGAGCAATTTGTCCATTCAAATGGGCAATGGCATTTTTAAATTTCTGATACCTAGAGAAATACGCTTGCGCATTTTTAGATGGAGACTTTCTAGGATCCAGATCAATCGTAATTTTCTGATTCTCTTCATAGAAGTTGTCTAAGTCAACAGACTCCATTCCTTGCTGAATCTCATGCAAGTAAGCTGTTAAGACTTCTCCTTTGATTCGATACTGATCTGCTTTTTGTGTCTGTTGAAATTCTTTTTCAAGTTTCACCAGTTTCTTGCGGTTCCTATCGGTTTCTGTTTTAACAAGACCAAACAAATCATTCGCTTGCTGCTGAACTCTGTCGCGCTCTGCTTTGTTTCCAAAATAACGGTCGGCTAGTTCACTCAACGTAGCGTACGACTCTTTTTCACCTGGAAGAGAAGGATATTCTACTGCTGAAAATTGTTCTTTTCTATTGTTGATGGTTAAAGTAGGGGACACTTGGTTCATCTTATACGGTGCCATGAATTTTGCGAATACCGCAGTCGGAGCATCATCAGGGTGGGTTTCAACTTGATGAGCGAGCTCTTCTGCAGAATCTCTTCCCATACCTTGAAAAGTATCTTGAATCCATTTCACTTTGTCTTTAAAAGAAACGGCTCTAATTGGTAGAGTAGACTCGTAAGTGAAGGGGTTCGCTTTATCCTGTCTTGGCGCTTCAATGTACGTTCCACCAGGAAGTAGTGAACGATAAGTGTTTTGACTAGGAGAGATATGACGAATCGTTTCGTAGATTTTTTCTTCTTGTTTGTTTACAAGCAGAATATTACTATGTCGACCCATAATTTCAACAATTAAAACGAGATTTTGTATGTCACCTAATTCATTACGATTACTAAAAGAAAATTCAATAACACGATCATTTTCCAATTGAATGATATCTTCTAAAATTGCACCATCTAGGTACTTTCTCATTACCATACAAAATTGCGGGGGTACAGAAGGATTCTCAAAAGGAATTTCTGTGAGTTGCATTCTCGCATATTGTGGATGAGCAGATAATAATAACTGTTTGTTTTTTCTTCTAGAACGAATTTTGAAAAGAATTTCATTCTCGTAGGGCTGCTGTATTTTAGCAACTCGTCCACCTATAAGTTCTTGTTTTAGTTCTTCAACCATAGCATGTGTAAATAGTCCATCAAATGACATGTTAATATGTCTCCTTTCTTCGTGAGACTCTAATCCAGTATAGCATTTATAAAGAATGAGTACCATCGAAGTAATAGATAACCCTTTGCCCAAAGTGTATCTAAATGGTATAGTTGTCTTGTACAAACACTTCGTTTTACAATGAAATCATTATAGGAAGAGAGCGATTATATGCCGCAAGAAGTTGATACAAACGAGTTGTTACTGAAACTCTCAGAATTGCAAACCTTATACAAGTCTATGACTCAGGATCTTCTAAGCGAGCATCAACTTTCTGCTTCCGCTTTGAATTTAATTGATATTTTAGGAGAAGAAAAAGCCACGCTAAAATCTATAACTGAAAAAAGTCAGTTGGATAAATCGACTATCAGTAGACAGATGAACAATCTTGTAAAAAAAGAACTCGTTATTAAAACTTCCGGAGAAGATAAGCGGTATGCTTATTTTGCCTTAGCAGAAGATGCGAAAGGTATTTATTCCACATACAACCAGACTTTCAAAGAGCAGTTTACAGAAATGTTAGCTGGCTGGACTGAAGAAGAGAAACATCTTTTATCGGTTTTATTAGGAAGATTAAATAGAAGTATGACAAACGGTCTTAAAAATAGTAAGATGATCTAACTGTCTACTAATAGAAAAGAGGAAAACTAATGCCACTAGGTAGAAAAAAATCTAATCCACATAGAATAGCTATTTTGGGTATCTTGACTGCCATTATACTCATTCAAAACTTTGTACCTTTTTTAGGAAATATTCCTATTCCGCCTTTAAATCCGACCATTATTCATATTACCGTTATTGTAGCAACCTTGGTGCTTGGAACCAAAGACGGGATGATTATTGGGGGCGTTTGGGGACTCACTAGAATGCTTCGTGCTTATACAGTCCCTGCTACACCTTTAGATTTATGGTTGTGGACAAATCCAATGATTGCATTACTTCCTCGAATACTGATCGGCCTTTTTACGGGGTTAACGTTCAATCTAATGAAACGGTATTTTCCAACTAAAAGCAAACTGTCTATGTCAATCGCTTCAATTGCTGGAGCGTTTACGAATACTATTTTTGTTTTGCTATTCATTTATCTTTTCTACGGTGAACGTTACGCCGAAGCAACCAGTGTGGATTTCAGTAACTTGGCCAATGTCTTACTCGTCATTGTTGGAACAAGCGGTGTTGCTGAAGCGATTCTAGCGGGAATAGTAGCGCCTCTTGTAGCTGCTCCTTTAAAAAAAATGCGTCATTAATCCTATTATAATTCTAGTCCCTGTTTTGACTCATTGAGTCTATATAGGGACTTTTTTTAAACAATACGAGCGTATTATTACACCTTACGTTACGAACATGCTAAGTTATAGAGGTAATTAACTTTGAAAAAAGGAGAATGCTAAATGCGCGCAGTAACTTATCAAGGTAAAGAGAAAATGACGGTGACGACTGTACCTGATCCAAAGATCCAAGAACCAACTGATGCGATCATACGTGTCACAGCTACAGCTATCTGTGGATCCGATCTTCATCTTTATCACAATGGAAATATGGTTTTAAATGACGACTATGTTGTTGGACACGAACCAATGGGTATTGTAGAAGAAGTAGGACCAGATGTAAAAAATTTAAAAGTAGGCGACAGAATCGTTGTTCCATTTAATGTTAGTTGTGGCCATTGTCATTTTTGCGAAAACGACATGGAAAGCCAATGCGATGAATCCAATCGTAATCCAGAAACAGATTATGGTGGATTATTCGGATTTGGTAAATTAAATGGAGACTATCCTGGTGGGCAGGCAGAATTTCTACGTGTTCCTTATGCTGATCAAACGTCTTTCAAAGTACCAGACAATCATATAGCGGATGAAAAAGTTCTGTTTCTTTCTGATATTGTTCCTACAGCTTATTGGAGTGTGGAGCATGCAGGAGTTAAACCAGGAGATACTGTAATTGTTCTTGGATCAGGTCCTGTTGGTTTGCTGGCACAACGTTTTGCTAAAATGAAGGGTGCAAAACGGGTGATTGCTGTAGATAGAGTTAAACATCGTCTAGAATATTCAGCTAAAAAAATCGGTGTTGAAACACTTAACTTTGAAGAAGTTGATATTCCAGGAATGGCCTTAAAAGATATGACACATGGTGGAGCGGATGTAGTCATTGATTGCGTCGGAATGGACGGAAAACAACGCAAACTAGAAAAAGTCACTAATCTGATTACACCTCAAATGGGAACGACTAGTCCAATTGAGATGGCTAGTATGGCTGTGAAAAAATTTGGAACAATCATGCTGACTGGTGTTTACTTGACACCTGCTACTAATTTCCCCATTAATCATATTTTCGCTAGAAACGTTACATTGAAATCTGGCCAAACGCCGGTTCCTCATCTAATGCCTAAACTGTATGAAATGATTAAGAACAATGAATTTGATCCTAGTGATATCATAACGCATACGATGCCTTTAGAAGATGCAGCAAAAGGATATGAAATATTCGATAAAAAAGAAGACAACAACATTAAAGTTGTTTTAAAACCTTAATCAACATTCGTTGTTATAGAAGACACCTTCAAGTAGATTTAACCTTCTTGAAGGTGTCTTTTTGTTGTAAGGTTGTTACGTTATTTACTCAATTTTGAAATCTCGATATGATAAACTAGTTATTACAGACTGATTGCACTAAAAGGAGAGACTCAATTATGAAAAACAACCGTTCAAACAAATCAAGAGTTGAAAGAAAGACAAGAACAGACGAAAAAGAGCAACCGAAAAAATCCTATGATAAATACTACTATATCGTCGTTGCAGTATTACTAGCCATCCTCATTGCTATCGTTGCTTACATTTTTTTCGTTCCTAGAAACGGAGACAGTAACTTGGCGGATCCACCACAAACAAACCCTGAACTCATATCAGGTAACAATGATGAATCCGCAGATGAAGTAGAAGAAACGGCAGATTCAGAAGATGCAGAAGATCCTGATATGGATTCTGAGCAACCAGAACAAGATAGCGAAGAGGTCACAGAAGAAGATTCTGAAACGGCCGATGTCGAAGAAGTAGAGTCGGATGATCCTCTCGTAGAAGAAGCTACTACAGGAAACTGGTCCCCGATAGGTACAAGCCAGACCGGTGAACATACAACTGACTTTAGTACAGGTTCTCAAGACCGTACGGAAATCAGTGAAGCCGTCAGATCCGTTACAGGATTATCAGCTGGCAATATGACTGAATGGTGGGTCGGTGGAAATGGGCCAAGCCAAGTAACCGTCACGGCATCTACAAATGATCAATCAGAAGTTTATAGAGTCTTTCTTCAATTTGTTGAAGAAGAAGGATGGCAACCAACTAGGATAGAAAAATTGACTGCCGTACCTTCAGAATATCAATAGTGCCAGAAATTTTAACGGTATCTTTAGCTGCTATATGAGCTGAGGATACTGTTTATTTGTATCTTGATTCTAATTCGTTGTCTTTCCTCTTTTTTAAAAGTTCATGTTAAACTGTTATGAGAACACTTATCAGTAGGAGGTACTATATGAAGCTACCAAATGATAGAATAAATGTAATACAAGAAATTTTAGATAAAACAGAAAAAGAAATTGAAAATATGAATCCTGTCAATATACTGATCGCAGGTAAAACGGGTGTGGGTAAAAGTACACTCATTAACAATATTTTCAGAGAAAAATTAGCTGATACAGGAATAGGAAAACCTGTAACCAAGCATCTTAGAAAAATATCGAAAAATGGTATCCCGATTGTTTTATACGATACGCGTGGCTTAGAGCTTGAGCAGACCATTCAGCAGCGCGTTAAAAAAGAGATGCTCGATTTAATCAATCAAAATAAACACTCCAAAGAAGCAATCCATGTTGTTTATTACTGTATTCAAGCGACCTCTTCTCGTATCGAAGACATGGAACTAGAATTAATCAAAGATATCTCAGAAAATATTCCAGTTATTCTTGTGCTCACTCAAGCTCTAGGGCAGCCAACTGAAGATTTTAAGCGATACCTTGAAAACATGAATTTACCAGTTGCCGGTATTCAAACCGTTATGTCTGAACCTTACGTGATTTCAGATGACTATACAATCCCAGCATTCGGTTTAAAAGAACTTGTCAGTAAATCACTGGAAGTTATCCCCGAAGATGCACAAAAGGCTTTTACGAACGCCCAGCAAGCAGATATTGAACGCAAAGCAAAAAATGCTAGACGCTGGGCTACTCGATATGTTGCATCTAGTTTTGGAATTGGATTTATTCCCATTCCCTTTTCAGATGCCTCTGTACTAGTGCCTATGCAAATTACTTTGTTAGCACATATTACGGCCATTTTTGGGATTTCACTGGATAAGTCTTCTATAGTCTCAATCATTGCTGCAGTTGGTGGAACAGGTTCGGCTACATTCTTAGGTAAATCCATCGTCGGGAATGCATTGAAGTTCATTCCAGGAGCGGGTACAGTAATCGGGGGCGTTATTAGTGGTACAACTGCTTCTATCGTGACAAGTGCTTTAGCAGCAAGTTATATTGAAGTTCTTAGTGTAATGGCCTTTAAAGAAATGAATGGCGAAACAGTCAATCTTTCTTTTATAGAAAACCTTATGCGTAAGCAATTTAAGAAAAACATTCATATGAAAGGTAAGAAGATCAATAAAAAAGAGCTTGAGTTTGATCGTACTACCGATACTACTGATTATGAGCATTTACTGAACAACGATGAAAATCAAAAGGTTCCTTTTTATAAAAAAGTCGCCCCAAAAATAAAGAATACCGTGAAAAGATTTTCCAGAAATAAATAAGATTTAAAGGTATCTGTTTTCAGATGCCTTTTTTTCTTCAATCTACTCTATTCTAATTGTGATTTTCTCCTTTTAAATGCTACAATCAAATTAGATGAAACCGTTATATTACATACTCTAAAATTCAGCAAGGTTAAGGAGGTCTTTCAATTTGAGCAGTAAACTCAAAAAGTCTATTCAAGAAATGATTCAAAACAAAGAAATTATTGTCATCCTTACGTTCATATGGGTTATCTTATTTGAGTCTTTTTCTATTGTTACGATAAGTACTGGCTTGCTTATATCTTCACTCATTATTCTTTTCACTGATCAGTTTCTTTTAAAAGGCAATTATGAATTTGATTATTTGATTGGTTTAGGAACATTACTTCATTTTATAGTACAACTCATTCTAGAAATTTTTATAGCAGGTATGCGGGTTATTCCGAATATTTTGAAAGGCCAAGGAGAAGCACAAATTATTACCTGCAAGACGATTCTTAAAGAAGAACTACTCATTGATCTTCTTGCTAATGCTATCACCTTGACGCCTGGAACGGTTACGATAGATAAAAAGGGCAGTACCTTAAAAATTTTAGTATTGAATCCTCCTGAAAAAGATGAAGATCTAAGAAGCATTATTCCACTTGAAATCGAAAAGATATTGATGAAGTATGAAGAAAAAGCTGCTCAAAAAAATTCCAGTTCAAACAATAAGAAAGGAGAACCCAATGACATTTGATACAGTTATTATGCTAATCGTTCTATTGTTATCCATTTTAGGTCTGATTCGTGTACTACTTGGTCCAACGATTTGGGACAGAATGCTTGGCTTTTCAGTGTTTTCGTCAAAAATCATCATAATGGCTGTGCTCATTGGGGTGATCATTCGTCGTACATATATTATAGATGTCGCAATCATCTATGGCGTATTAGGCTTTATCGGGACAATTATGATTGCGAGGACGATAGAGAGAAGAGGGGATATTTAATGGGTATCGTACTTGAATGGGTCGGTAATACTCTGATGGTCATTGGTGTGATTTTCATGGCTTTGGGTGTATTCGGTATTTACAGATTTAACGATTTCTTTTTGAGAATACTGATTACAGCAAAAGTGGATACAGTTGGCTTTATAGCTGTCATGTTTGGTCTGATGGTTAAAAATGGGTTCAGTATTTTTAGTGGAAAGATCCTGGTAGTACTCGTCATGTATCTGATAACAAACCCTTTGGCTACACACGCCGTTACTCGTTCTGCTCATTTGAGCGGTTATAGAATAAAGAAAGAGAGAATGTAGATGATTGAACCTATATTAATGTGCATACTACTAGTCTTAGCTTGTATATCCGTACTCTCAGATAACTTAAGAAGATCCATCGTATTTTTAGGCGCTTTTTCCTTGACGATGGCCTTGACCTATCTCTATTATAACGCACCAGATGTAGCATTAGCAGAGGCGGCAATAGGCGTCGGTTTATCCACCATTATGTACCTAGTAGCCCTTAAGAAAATAGCTGTCTATTCCATTATTTACGTCGACGAACATGCTGACCAAATAAGCGACGATCAGATAACAGGTATCTCAAATAGCATCATTAAGCCTTTAGAACTTTTTCTTGAAAGAACAGAAGAAATCGAACCACAGATTGCTTATTCTAATCATTCTCTTGAGTCCATTATAGAAGAAGATCTCCATGACTTTATTATCTATAAAAAAGATCACCTGACCTATTTTTATGGAAAAGCATCCGACCTTATTTTTCAAGATATCATCGCCAATATGAATGAGACCATTGATAACATAGAAGAAATCAGAGTCGTTTTCAGAGACGAGGTGCTGTCAGATGATGCAATCGAATAAAACACTTCGCATAGTTAGAGTTCTTTTAGCTATTGTCGGTGCTATTGTGGTTATTTTTACGTTTACTAGTTACTCAGTGAAGCTCGACACACCGTTGATGGATTATTTTACAGCCGATTTTTATGCCCAGACAGGGGCACAAAATGCTATCGGGGCAATTTATTTAAATTATAGAGTGTTCGATACGCTTTTCGAAGCATTGATGCTTGTTGTATCCGTAATCGAAGTGATCAATGTCTCGTGGTCAAACATTCATTCAGAGAAATATCAATATGAAGAAAATAATCTTCAAAAGAAAAATAATTCAGAAATTATTACACGTATGATGGGTATGATTTATCCGTTTGTATTATTGATTGGTTTATATACGATTATAAATGGTCATGTGTCCCCAGGTGGAGGATTCCAGGGAGGAGCGATTTTAGCTACTGCATTAATCACTCGTTATCTAGTGTATCCAAATTTCGATTTGAACTTAGATATACTTGAACGACTGGAGAAGCTTTTGTTCTTTTGTATTCTTTTGCTACCTATCTTATACATCTTTATGGAACTAGGACCATCCGATAACATTTTTATGGACCAAATCTATCTAATTGCATTGAATTTACTGATAGGATTTAAGGTGTTTTCTGGATTAAGTATTATATTTTACCGGTTTGTTTTTTACGAAAACCAATAACGGCTTATTTATAGAACAGAATCTTGCTAAAGAAAGAAGTTGAACGATTTGGAGTTTATCAATGGAGAGATTGTCGGTATCTTATTATTTTTCATAGGCTTATATGGATTGATGACAAAAAAGTCTATTGCGAAAACCATTATGTCTATGTCGATCATGGAGTCAGGTGTATTTTTGTTTTTTATCACCATTAATTATTCAACCAATAGTGTTCCTCCTATCGGTCAGGCCCAAGAAGCCTCGTTTGCGGATCCTGTTCCTTCAGCACTCATGATAACGGCGATTGTTATTGGTATCGGCGTTACAGCGATTGGCTTAACCATGTTTATGCATTATAAGCAAAAACACGGGATCACGCATTGGACTAGAAAACGAGCGCAGCAAGGAAGTGATCATTGATGTTATATAGTTTAGTATTAGCGCCAATTATTTTTGGGCTACTGGCTTATGTAGTGAACAAAAAGATTGCTACGGTTCTGTTGTTAGTTTTCCAATTTCTTTTTGGCCTTTATGCTTTCTACGTATTTTTCACAGTGAACAGCTCTGGGACTTTACTTTGGAATGCTGGTGGTTATCCAGATGGAGTAGCACTCAGTCTCTATGCTGATCCAATCTCTAGTGTAATGGTCTTGTTTACAGCTGTTTTTTACTTTGCCTTTCTAGTTTATGCCATTAGACAAACATATTTTAAACCCCTTTTTTATTTTATGTTTATGGTTTTAGAAGGCTTGATGATGGGATTATTTCTTTCCAGTGACTTGTTCAATATTTTTGTCTTTTTGGAAGTTTCAACCGTTGTCGTTTCTATACTGATTATGATTAATAAAGAAAAGCAGGCAATTTACGATGGTATGATATACTTTTTTGTGAATGTAATTGGAACAGCTTTTTTATTATTTGGAATCGCAATGATTTATAGAACTTTTGGTATGTTAGATATTCGAATGATCCAAGAAGCAATGAGTCAAATCGAAGATCCTAAATCAGTCATTTTACCTTACGCTTTTATGATGACGACGGTATCGCTAAAAACAGCCGTAACGCCTTTATTCAGCTGGCTTCCGAAAGCCCATGGGACACCGAGTGCACCACCAGTCGTTTCAGCTATATTATCTGGTCTTTACATAAAAAGCGGCGTCTATTTGTTTATTCGCTTCTCAAATATGTATGCTTCAGCTATCGATATGCACGAATTCTTTTTCTGGATCGGTTTTATTACGTCAACGGTAGGATTTGTGATGGCACTAGGGCAACATGACATTAAATTAATTCTCGCTTATCATACAGTTTCTCAGGTTGGATTGATCATGATGGGTCTGAATATGGCTTCTGAAATTGCATTCTGGGGAGCCGTCTATCATATCTTCAATCATGCTATCTTCAAATCGACCTTGTTTTTAACTGCTGGATTGATTTATGACGAGTATGATACCCGAGATGTCTATCAGATCAGAGGGCTGTTCAAACGAATGCCTCTGGTCGCTATCGCTACGGCTTTGGCCATGTTAGGCATTACTGGTGCCCCATTTTTTAATGGTAGTATTTCAAAATATATGATTGCTCATGGTACGTACGATTACTCAACAACGATTCTACTAAACATTGTCAATCTAGGCACGACCATGTCTTTTATTAAATACGCTACGATGTTGTTTGGTAAAAATCCTAAAGAGGGCCGTGCAAAAATCGATATTTTTGCTTTATCTGCCTCTTTATTTATGGGTGTCGCATCTTTAATCACGGGTATATTTGGAGAGCGTCTATCTGAATTCCTCTTTAATTTTGAGGTCCATGTGAATCCTGAAGAGTACATTCAAAAAGGAATCGTGTATGTTTTAATGATCATTGCCGGTATCGGATTTTACAATGGGATTATTAAGCACGGGGGCTTTCTAACAAGAATTGGTCATCTTGAATTGACTTTTAATGCAACGATAACCGCTATGGTTGGTTACTTCATTTTACTAGTTGCCTACTTAAACTTCTTATACTAATCAACAAGGGGTCTGCTGCTAGGTGTTAGTCTAGTAGTGGGCTTTTTACGAGTAAAAATGCTTTAATAAGATAAACCTTTCTTGTACTAAAACAATAAAGTTCCTCTTCTAAACGGAACTTAACTACGTGGTGATGAAAGCGTTCTTAGACTATGATAAGACTATCAAGAAAAACAAAAGGAAAGGAGGAACAAAACATGAAGAAAATATTATTAGCTTGTTCTTCGGGAATGTCTACAAGTTTACTTGTAACAAAAATGGAAGAAGAAGCAGCAAAACGTGGAGAAGAAGTTAAGATCTGGGCAGTTGCTCAAGATAAAGCTGAACACGACATGGAAGAAGCAGATGTATTATTGATTGGACCACAAATGCGTTTCATGAAAAAGAAATTTGCTGTAACTGCTGAAAAAGTAGGTATTCCATTAGACGTTATTGATCCAGTGTCATACGGTAGAGTGGATGGTGCGGCTGTACTAAACAAAGCTTTCGAATTGATCGAACAAGGATAATGATAGAAACAGGAGGAACAACATGAATAAATTTATGAGTGTATTAGAAGATTTTCTTTTACCCATTGCTGACAAGCTTAATAATAACCGTTACCTAACTGCTTTACGTAACGGTTTTATGGTAGCGTTACCTTTGATCATATTTGGATCAATTTTTGTCGTTATTGCTAACCTGCCATTTTTAGATAGAGTCATTAGTGAAGAAGCTTATACAGCTTATCAAAATGCATTAGGACCAGCATCAGCTGCAACCTTGAGTATAATGGGTCTATTCGTTATTATCGGTATTGGTTTCAAAATGGTTGAACAGCGTGGAGGAGAATCCATCTATGGTGGAGTAGTTGCCTTAGCTTCATTCTTGATATTGACTCCTCAAATCTTAGAAGAAACAACTGGTGTTATTCCGACTTCTGCACTAGGAGCGGAAGGAATGTTCCTTGGTATTTTCACAGCTTTTATTTCTGCTGAGTTATATCAATTATTTGTTCGAAAAAATCTTACAATCAAAATGCCTGCTGGTGTACCGGATGCAGTATCGAGATCCTTCAGTGCTTTGATTCCAATTACGTTAACTTTATCTGCATTTTTACTCGTTCGTATCGCATTTAGCTTTACAGCGTTTGATACGGTTCAGAACTTCATTTATACTTTAATACAACAACCGCTTACAGCACTTGGTAGTGGATTACCAGCAACCATCATTGCTGTACTATTGATCCAAGTATTCTGGTTCTTTGGATTACATGGACAAATTATTATCAACTCAGTATTTGATCCAATCTGGTATTCTCTTAACGATCAAAACCTTTCTGCTTTCCAAGAAGGCCGAGAATTACCAAATATCGTTACTAAACAATTTATGGATACCTTTATTGTAGGTATTGGTGGTTCTGGTATGACATTAGCTGTTATTGCAGCAATTTTTGTAGTCACTAAAAGTCGTCAGCTTCGTGAGCTTGGCAAACTAGGTGGACCTGCTGGAATATTCAACGTTAACGAACCTTTGATCTTTGGTCTTCCAATTATCATGAATCCACTTGTCGTTATACCTTGGTTAGTTGCACCTGTTGTCGTAGCTATCGTAACGTATTTCGCGATGGACATTGGGTTTGCACCAAAACCTGCAGGACTGATTGTTCCTTGGACAACACCCGCTTTACTAAGTGGCTATCTAGCTACAGGAAACAATATCATGGGTGCTGTTATGCAATTGATTAATATAGCGATTGTATTCGTAATCTGGTTACCATTCCTAAAAGTATTAGATAATCAGTATTACCGTGAAGAACAAAGTGCTGTACCTGCTAAATAGAATAAAATGATAATAGAAAATTGCATAAAGGAAAACGAATGTCTTAGACATTCGCTTTCCTTTTAGTTTTATGGAGGGTAACAAAATGGATCCAATGACAGAGGTTGCGTTTCAAATTATCTTGTTTGCAGGTAATGGCAAATCAAGCGCAATGGAAGCTATACATGAAGCAAAAGAAGGTAATTTTGAAGAAGCAGACAAGAAGTTGAAAGAAGCCGGTGATGAATTAGGGAAAGCACATCAACATCAAACGACTCTGCTTCAAAACGAAGCACGGGGAGAACAACAGCAACTGAATATTATATTAGTACATTCGCAAGATCATTTAATGACAGCCATGACTGTTCGTGATTTAGCTACTGAAATTGTTGAAATTTATAGAACAAGATAAGGAGATCAAACATATGTCATTAGACTATCAATTCCCAGAAAATTTCTGGTGGGGAAGTGCTGCTTCAGCAACACAAACAGAAGGTGGAGAAAATGGAACAAAAGGTCAAACGATCTGGGACAAATGGTATGAAGAAGAACCAGATCGCTTTTTTGAAAATGTAGGACCTGAAGTGACTTCTGATTTTTACAATCGTTTCAAAGAGGATATTGCAAATATGAAAAAAATTCATCATAATAGTTTTAGAGTATCGATTTCTTGGGCTAGACTGATTCCAGGCGGACGAGGAGAAGTGAATCCGGAAGCAGTAGATTTTTACTCTCAAGTCATTGATGAGCTGATCAAAAATGATGTAGAACCTTTTGTGAACTTATTCCATTTTGATATGCCTCTAGAACTTCAAGAAATCGGCGGTTGGGAAAACCGTGAAGTGATTGAAGCTTACGCCGAGTATGCAAATAAAGCTTTTGAGTTATTTGGCGATCGTGTAAAAAAATGGTTCACATTCAATGAGCCTGTGGTGCCTGTAGAAGGCGGCTACTTATACGATTTTCATTATCCAAATATCGTAGATGCTAAAAAAGCGATTCAAGTGGGCTATAATACGATGATTGCGCATGCTAGAGTAGTCAAACTTTATCATGAAAAATACGATGGTAAAATCGGGATTGTTTTGAACCTGACACCTTCTTATCCTAGAAGTCAAAATCCTGCAGACCTGAAAGCTTCTCACTACTGTGATTTGTTCTTTAATCGAAGCTTTTTAGATCCAGCTGTTAAAGGGGAGTATCCTCAAGATTTGATTGATTTACTTTCAGAATACGATCAGTTACCCGTAACAGAAGAAGCGGATAAGTCTTTACTTAAAGATAACATAGTGGATTTGTTAGGTGTGAATTATTATCAACCTAGAAGAGTTAAAGCTAGAGATGCTCAACCGCATCCAGATAGTCCATTTATGCCAGACTGGTTCTTTGATTATTATGAAATGCCTGGAAGAAAAATGAATATTTATCGTGGATGGGAAATTTATGAAAAAGGCATCTACGATATTATGATTAATTTAAAAGAAAATTACGGTAATATCGAATCCTTTATTTCTGAAAATGGGATGGGCGTTCAAGACGAGGAAAGGTTCCTTGTAAATGGACGAATCGAAGATGACTATAGAATTGATTTTATAAAAGGTCATTTGAAATGGTTGCACCGATCAATCGAAGAAGGATGCAATGTAAAAGGGTATCATCTATGGACATTCATGGATAACTGGTCTTGGATGAATGCCTATAAAAACCGCTATGGTTTCTACTCTGTGGACTTAAAAACGCAAAAAAGAACGGCTAAGAAAAGCGCCTCTTGGTTTGCCGAAGTATCTGAAAAGAACGGTTTTAACCAATAAAATTAAACTGAAGAACTGATAAGCGTAGTGATTAAGACTTACTGCGCTTTTATCATGCTAAGAGATCAAAAGAGACCTATTATCGACTAATTCTAAAGAAAGGAGAACATTGATGCGAAAAAGACAGCTTAAAATCTTAAAAAAATTGTCATCCGCTCATCAACCAGTGACCAGTGATCAGCTCGCATCACTGATTGAAGTCTCTTCTCGTACAATTAGAAAAGATATAAAAATATTGAATGATGAACTAGAACAATCTGGTGCTTATATCTATGCTCTTAAAGGAAAGGGATTTGAGCTCGTCGTCAAAGATAAAAGTCTCTTTGACCGTTATGTTCAGGAATTAGATCCTACGTTTAATCAGAACTTGGACCTTCCAGATACGCCTAATGAACGGATTAAATATCTTTTGAATCTTATACTAAGAAAAAACGAACCGATAAAGCTAGATGACCTTAGTGAGCAGATTCACGTTAGTCGTTCAACGCTGCAAGCAGATCTCAAATCGATTAAACCCTTGCTCGAACGATATTCGCTCAACCTGATCAGTCGTCCAAACTATGGTTTGATTTTGCAGGGAACGGAACTGAATAGACGGTTTGCCATTTCAGAGTATCTCTATGATCACCGAGAAATCGGACCTAATTTAATTCAATTAAAGCAAGTCAGTGCTATTGCTGAAATGAACGAAACGACGTTGAACGATATTTGGATTATCCTTTTGTATCAGATTGAAGTCAATAATATCGTCCTTTCAGATATTGCTTTAAATAATCTTTTTGTACACATTGTGATTGCCTATAAACGGATCAAAGAAGGTTATAGTGTCAATCTCATTAAACAGGAACTGGCTGATATACAAAATCAGAAAGAGTATGAAGTCGCTGAGAAAATCATCATGCAAATCCAAGAAGTATTAGGAGTTTCATTTCCAGAAATTGAAATCGCTTATATCGCAATTCACTTGCTTGGGACTAAACTAGTGAATACATCCCTTACGTTAGACGGCTCAAATGAGCAAGTGGTTAATCCTGAAATCCTACAATTAGTAGAAGATATTCTTCAACGTGTCCAAGAAGAATTGAGTTTGCAGCTTACTCAAGACCGAGAACTTAAAATCAGCTTAGCCTTACACTTAAAGCCAGCCATCAATCGATATAAATACAATATGAACATTCGTAATCCTATGCTTGAAGACATAAAATCTCATTATCCTTTGGCGTTTGAAGCGGGAATTACAGCAGCTACTGTGATAAACCAGACACTGTCCGTTGAAATCGATGAAAATGAAGTCGCTTATATCGCCTTACATCTTGGAGCAGCGATAGAAAGAGTAAAAGAAAATTCATCTTTGAAAAAATGTTATATCGTCTGTGCATCTGGCATAGGCAGTTCAAAATTGATTCAGTACAAGTTGAAATCGGAATTTCGTTCTGAGATTGAAGTTTTGGGAACGACTGAACTCTATCGATTAAAAGAAATTCCTTACCAGGACATTGATTTTATTATCAGTGCCGTTCCAATCAGCGAGCCGTTACCTGTTCCAGTGCTTGAAGTCAATGCTATCTTAAGTCAGGTAGATCTTAATAATATTAAACGATTTATAAAGAGTAATCAGTCTAATCCTTTGACGTATATCGACGAAAAACACACTTTTTTGAATCTATCTTTTCGTTCAAAAGAAGAGATTTTCTCATTCTTGATGGATCAATTAAAAGAACAGCACACTCTATCAGATGACTATATTGAACAGTTGGAAAAACGAGAGGAAATCGCACCAACTGCCTATGGTAATTATGTAGCGATTCCACATCCAATCACGCCTCAGACAAGCACAACCTTTTTGACGTTCTGCACATTGAAACAACCTGTTCAATGGGGAGAACGTAAAGTCCAGTTTGTCTGTTTATTAAATGTTGAAAAAGATAGCTTGGAAGACTTACAGCGTTTATATGACGTTTTAGGTAAAATCGTCAACACGCCTTCAATCGTGAGCAAACTATTACAATGTGAAACTTATGCTGAATTTATCGAAACTATTCAAATCAATACGTGAAGAAACGTTCACTCGTTTTAAAGATACTTTTTCGAAAGTATCTTTTTTAGTTTACTATTCAAACTACCTTTCCTTACATTAGCGCCATTACTGGATTGAATGTTTATTTTTATTCAATATTCCAGTATACTATAGGTATATTAACAAAAGAAAGGAGTGAAGAAGTTTGACAAAAGAATTGATTCAACACGTTGAAAATCGTTTTGGTATTACATTTCAGGATAAAGAACTTCTTATTGAAGCATTTACTCATTCATCCTATGCGAATGATCATCGAGAGTTAACATTAAAAAACTTGGAACGTCTAGAATTTTTAGGAGACGCTGTACTTGAATTGACCGTTTCTGAATATTTATATAACAAATTCCCAGAACTTCCTGAAGGACAACTAACTCGTATGCGTGCAGCCATTGTCAGAGCTGAAAGTCTGGCTATGCTAGCAAAAGAGTGTGAACTTGCTCAATTTCTTCGTTTAGGAAAAGGCGAAGAGCTGATGAATGGTAGAAAGCGTCCATCATTACTATGCGACGTATTTGAAGCCTTTGTTGGTGCAATCTTTATCGACCAAGGTATGAGCGTTGTTATGAGTTTTCTGGAAAGAGTGTTATTTCCTAAAATAGATTCTGGTGCTTTCTCTCATGGGATGGATCACAAAACTGCCTTACAAGAACTATTGCAAAAAAACGGTGTAGTGACTATCGTGTATCAAGTCATCGAAGAAATCGGACCAGATCATGACCGTCAATTTGTAGTAGAAGTATTTGTTGAGGGCGATTCTTTGGGGTCTGGTAGAGGGCGTTCTAAAAAAGGTGCAGAACAAGAAGCTGCACGAGTCGCATTGATGACACTAGAGAAAAAACAGTAAGAACTAAATCAGACCAGTGAGTTCATCGTTCTCATATCGTTAGCAAGGAGAGGAAACACCTGTGCAATTAAAAAAACTGGAACTGAAAGGATTCAAGTCGTTTGCTGATAAAACGACGCTGGACTTCAATGATGGTGTAACGGCTGTTGTTGGTCCAAATGGTAGTGGAAAAAGTAATATCATAGAAGCGATTCGCTGGGTTATGGGAGAACAATCTGCAAAGAACCTCCGTGGCGGACGCATGCATGACATCATTTTTTCTGGAACCGATTCAAGAAAGTCTATAAACATCGCAGAAGTCACCTTGGTTTTAGATAACCAAGATGGCTTTCTTCCTGTGGATTTTGAAGAAGTCAGTGTGACTAGACGCATTAATCGAAATGGTGAAAGTGACTATTTCTTAAACAAGCAACCTTGTCGTCTTAAAGACATCGTCGATCTTTTCATGGATTCAGGACTAGGTAAGGAATCTTTTTCAATCATTTCTCAAGGACAAGTAGAAGCCATCTTCAACAGCAAAGCTGAAGACCGTCGCTCTATTTTTGAAGAAGCCGCCGGGGTCTTGAAGTATAAACAGCGTAAACAAACAGCAGAAAGAAAGCTGGAAGACACTCAGGATAACCTTGATAGAGTTCAAGATATTTTGTATGAATTGGATACTCAAGTTGAGCCTTTAAAAGCTCAAAGCGATCTTGCGCACTCTTTTTTAGAGCAAAAAGAAGAATTGACGGGCGTTGATATTGGATTATCTGTTTTAAAAATCAAACAACTGCAAAATTCTATGGAAACCGATCAAGTTTTATTAGATCAATTAACCCAAGAGCTAACTGAACTGACTACAGCGGTTGATAGAGATCATCAAGAGGCTCAAAAACTGAAAATCAGACAAATTCAACTTGAACAAGAACGTGAACAGATTCAAAACCAGTTACTGCAGACAGTTCAATCTATTGAGCGAACAGAATCTGCTTTGAATCTTCATGCTGAAAAAGAAAAACACAAAGAAGCCTTCCTTGATGAAAAGAAAGCCTCTATTCGTAACCTTGAACAACAACTAGATACGGTTACAAACTCTTATGACAGAGTAACAAAAGAGCTCGCAACGTTTATTATAAAAGCTGCCGAATGGTCTTCTCGTATCAAAGAAAAACAAGCTCAAAAAAATCGTCTCGAAGGGAACCGGGAAGAAGCCATTGAAGTCCTGCGAGCGACTTATATCGACTTGATGCAAGAACAAACAACGCTTAAAAATGAACAAACTTATCTTGAACGTCAGATACAACAACAATCTGTTTCAAAAGAGAAAGTCGCACGGAATGCTTTAAAAACCACTCAGGAGTTAGAGGAACTTGAAGCACAAGTTAAAACGAAATCTGATCGTCATGCTGTTTTGAAAAAAGAGGTCGATGAACTTTTAACAGCCTTTCAAAAGACTAAAGCAACGATTGAGCAATTAACGCCTGCGATAGAAAATAAAGAAGCGCGATTAAATGCCACTCAAAGTAAACTTCAACAGGCAATCGCTAAACGAACAAGTTTGCTAGAAATGCAGGAAAATTATGCCGGTTACTTTGCCGGTGTCAAAGCCGTTATGAAGCATCGATCTCGACTGGAGGGAATTGTTGGTACGGTAGCCGATTTGATTGAGGTGCCTAAGCCTTACTTGGAAGCTATTGATACAGTTCTTTCTTCTTCAAGCCAGTTTGTCGTGGTAGAAAATGAAAAAGCAGGAAGACAAGCCATTCAGCACTTGAAAGCTACTCGTGCAGGAAGAGCTACCTTTTTACCCATTACAACGATTCAGTCTCGACTGATCCGGTCTGATGTAAAACAAGCAGCTAGTGAAATTGAAGGATTCGTGGGTATAGCCAGTGAATTGATTCAATATGAAAGCCATGTTTCTAATATACTAGAAAATCTTCTTGGGAATACAATTGTAGCGGAAACGTTAGATGCCGCAAATGCAATAGCTAGAACTGTCAATTACCGTTACCGAGTAGTCAGCCTTCAGGGTGATATGATGAATGCTGGTGGTTCCATGACCGGCGGTGGTGGAAAGCGTTCTTCTAATTCTCATCTGTTTTCTCAGAAAAAAGAGTTAAAAGAACTGGAAATCTTTATCGATGAAACAGAAAAAACTGTTGAACTGAGAAGACAAGAATTGACTAGAGATAAAGAACAGCGTAAAAAGCTTTCAACTGAAATTGAAGAGGTTCGCTCAGCGGGGGAAGAAAAGCGCGTTGACGAGCGTCAATTGCAAAATGAACTAAATTCTGTTGAAGAAAAACGGACAAGGCTAAGCAGAGAGCAACAAGCGCTGACTTACGAGTCCAATCAAGCAGAAAAAGAACTCACAGAAAATCAGAAACGATTAGAAGATATTGCGACTAGTCGCAAACAGATTGATGAGCAAATGACGTCTCAAAAGCGGGAGATGAATGAACTGTCTGCTGAAAGAGAAGATATTGAAGCGCAGAAAATCATCTTGCAAGAAGATCTTGAATCTCTTCAAGAACATCTGCATACCGTAAATGAGCAACAAGCAGCTATAAAAGCTGAAGTAACGCATTTCAAAAATCAAAAAGAGCAGTTAGAAGAAAATATTCAAGTGCTTTATGCTGACTTGAAAGCTTATGAGTCAGGTGAATCACTCGGTTCAAGAGAAGAACTAAAAAAACAACTGACAGATCATCGCTCAAAACTTGAACAGTTGAGAGAAAAAGAACAAGTCCTCAAGAAAGAAGCTAACCGCCTTGAAACAAAAAAAACTCAAGTCGAAAGTCGCTTAACTGCAAGGCAAGCAGACATGCAAGCATTAAGTGATCGTAAGACGAAAGTCGAAATTAATTTGTCTAGAGTGGATGTTTCTCTCGATCATTTACTGAACTATCTCTCAGAAGAATATGGATTGAGTTATGAAGAAGCAAGGTTAGAACAACCTCTATCCCTATCAGAAGAAGAAGCTCAGAAAAAAGTCAAGCTCCTTAAAAAAGGGATAGAAGAACTGGGGCCAGTCAACGTCGGTGCCATTGAAGAATACGAAAGAGTATTTGAACGATTCACTTTCCTCAGTGCGCAACAAAAAGATTTACTAGAAGCTAAAGCGAGTCTCTACGATACAATGGATCAAATGGATACAGAAGTTTCTAGAAGATTTGAAGAAACCTTCAATCTAATCAAAGCTCAATTTTCCATTGTCTTTCCACAGATGTTCGGTGGAGGTAAGGCAGAACTAAGACTGACTGATCCAGAAAATTTACTAACTTCAGGCGTTGAGATTGTCGCTCAGCCACCTGGTAAAAACTTGCAATCTTTAAGTTTATTGTCCGGTGGAGAACGCGCACTGACTGCCATTTCACTGCTTTTTTCCATTATACAAGTCCGACCAATACCTTTTTGTATTTTGGATGAAGCGGAGGCTGCACTTGATGAAGCCAACGTATCAAGATTTGGGAAATATCTAAAAAACTTTTCAATCGACACTCAGTTTATTGTTATTACCCACCGAAAAGGAACAATGGAAGAAGCGGACAGTCTTTATGGCGTAACTATGAGAGAAAAAGGCGTTTCTAAGCTCGTTTCCGTTAGAATGAAAGACATAGAAGAGATTGAAGGTGTATCTCCTTAGAGCATTAAGGAGAAGCTTTCGTTACATCTCTACTTGAATGAGCTAAGTAAACGATAAGAAGGAGTTTTACTGTGAGTATTAAACTTGTAGCATTAGATTTGGATGGAACCTTACTAACGAAAGATAAAGAAGTTTCGGTGGAAAATAGAGATGCTATACAACGGGCTAAAGAAGCTGGTGTAAAAGTTGTTTTATGTACTGGACGACCTCTTAAAGCGATTTTGCATATACTGAAAGCCTGTAATCTACTTGAAGAAGGAGACTTGGGGATTACCTATAACGGGGGACTGATCCAATGGACTAAAACTGGTGAAAGTCTGAGTCAGATCACAATGGATAAAGATTCTGTACTTGAAATCTATGACTTAAGTCAAAAGCTATCTGTTCCTTGTAATTTTATCGATTTAAATACAGTCTATGAACCAGCATATCCTACAGGAAAAGACTCTCTTTATCCTATGATTATGGATATTCTGCCATTTAAGCCTATTAATGTTGCTTCTTTACCAGAATCAACGGCTATCAATAAAATGATTTTCTGTTGGCATCAAGAAGAACTGGATCAAGCAATTAGACAGATTCCAGCACATTATCATGATCGCTATACAATCATGAAGTCTCGTCCCAATCTTTTGGAAATTTTACCGAAAACTGTTGATAAAGGAAAAGGCCTCGCCCTGCTAGCAGATAAACTGAATTTAGACGTCGGTGAAATCATGGCTATTGGTGACCAGGAAAATGATTTGGCAATGATTCAGTATGCCGGAATCGGAGTCGCCATGGATAATGCTACAGACGAAGTTAAAGCGCATGCTGATATTATCACCAAATCAAATGATGAACATGGTGTTGCTTATGCTATAGATCAATATGTGTTAAACTAGGTAAGATAAAAACTGAAATGGTCATCTGATCACAATCATTAGCAGAAAGTTGGGAAAAATATGGGATTGTTTGATAAAATCAAATCTGCTTTTACAAATACCGAAAAAACGGACATACAACCCGAAAAAACAGAACCAGTTGAAGAAACTTCAGCCCCCGTTGTTGAACCCGAACGTGCAGAACAAAAGGAAACAGAACAGTATGAAAAAGGCCTTCAGAAATCTCGTCGTTCATTCACTAGACGTCTGAACGAATTATTGGCTAATTTCAGATATGAAGATGAGGAGTTTTTTGAAGAACTAGAAGATTTACTCATTGAGTCAGATGTTGGTTTTGAAGCAACGATGTATATCTCTGAAACACTTCGTCACGAATCTAAAGTTCAAAATGTTAGAAGCATGCAAGACGCTGAGCGCGTAATCGTTCAAACAATGGTCGATCTATATGGAGAAACCAATCCTGACCACCATGTATTCAATGATAATCCTGATGGCTTGACCGTCGTTTTATTTGTAGGGGTCAATGGCGTTGGAAAAACCACTACAATTGCTAAAATGGCACACCAGTATATCGATAATGGTAAAAAAGTTGTTTTGGCAGCTGGAGATACTTTCAGAGCGGGCGCAATCGAACAATTACGCATCTGGGGTGAACGAGTAGGGGCGCAAGTCGTTTCTACAAAACAAGGTGGCGATCCGGCGGCTGTCGTTTATGACGGGATTACTCAAGCAAGAGAACATGGAGCAGATGTTTTACTGATTGATACTGCCGGTCGTTTGCAGAATAAAAAGAACTTGATGAACGAACTTGAAAAAATGAAACGAGTGATCAGTCGTGAAATTCCAGAAGCACCACACGAAACCTTGCTTGTACTGGATGCAACAACTGGACAGAACGCGCTGAACCAAGCGAAAATTTTCAAAGAAACAACTGATGTTACTGGGATTGTTTTGACTAAGATGGATGGTACAGCTAAAGGTGGTATCGTTTTAGCAATTGGCAAGGAACTAAGTATCCCTGTGAAATTTGTCGGTCTCGGTGAGACGATGGATGACTTGCACGCTTTCGATTCAGAGAAGTTTGCAATCGGCTTATTCAAGGAACTGATCCAACAGACAGCTTAAAGGAGCCATTATATGGAACTAGAAAAGACACTTCAAATGAACACACTGTTCAGTTTCTACGGGCCACTACTGACGAAAAAACAACAGGAATATATGCAACTATACTACGGCGAAGATTATTCTCTTGGAGAAATTGCTGAAGACTTTGAAATTAGTAGACAAGCGGTCTACGATAATGTTAGAAGGTCCGAAACAATTCTGCTGGATTACGAAGCGAAGCTACATCTAGTTGAAGATTTCGACTATAAACAGCGTGTGCTGGATAAAGCGCGCACTTATGCACTAGAAAAATACCCACAGGATTCAACCTTACTGGAACTATTACAAGAAGTAAGCTATGAACCAAAACGAGAGGGGAAATAACCTGAATGGCCTTTGAAGGATTAACTGGACGTTTACAAGATGCATTTTCTGGTCTACGTAAAAAAGGAAAAATTACAGAAGCTGACGTAAAAGATGCTATGCGCGAAGTACGCTTGGCTTTACTGGAAGCCGATGTAAACTACAAAGTTGTACGTGATTTTGTTAAGACGGTAAGAGAAAAAGCAATTGGTGAAGAAGTTTTAGAAAGTATTAACGGTGGTCAGCAAGTTGTTAAAATCGTTAACGATGAATTAACTCACTTAATGGGTGATACGCAAGAAAAAATCATTTTTGCAGACCGTGGACCAACGGTTTATATGATGACCGGTCTCCAAGGTGCTGGTAAGACCACTACAGCTGGTAAACTAGCAAATTATCTTCGTAAAAATGAGAACAAAAAGCCAATGATGGTTGCGGCCGATATTTATCGTCCTGCAGCGATTGATCAACTACAAACGGTTGGTAGAGATTTGAATATCCCTGTATTCAGCATGGGCGATCAAGTAAGCCCAGTCGAGATTGCTGAAAAAGGAATCCAAGAAGCGATTGATACAAATCGCGATGTTGTCATCATCGATACAGCGGGTCGTCTACATATAGACGAAACACTGATGGATGAACTAGAAAACGTTAAGACGGCCATCAATCCACATGAGATCTTTTTAGTTGTAGATGCCATGACTGGTCAAGATGCTGTCAATGTTGCAAATACCTTTAATGATCGATTGGATATCACCAGCGTGATCCTTACAAAACTTGATGGAGATACACGTGGTGGTGCTGCACTTTCTATACGCTCCGTAACGCAAAAACCGATTAAATTTACGGGTACTGGGGAACGCCTTGATGCACTTGAACCATTCCACCCAGACCGCATGGCTAACCGAATTCTTGGCATGGGCGATATCTTAACATTAGTTGAGCGTGCTCAACAAGAAGTGGACGAGAAACGTGCGGAAGAAATGGCTGAGAAAATGCGTGAAAATACGTATGATTTCAACGATTTCATCGAGCAAATGGACCAGATGCAAAATATGGGACCTATTGAAGATTTAATCAAAATGATTCCTGGAGTAAACCAGATTCCTGGTATGGATCAATTTGAAATGGATCCTAAGGATATGGCACATATGAAAGCCATCGTGATGTCTATGACACCGGAGGAAAGAAGTAATCCAGATATCCTTTCTCAAAAACGTAGAAGAAGAATCGCTGCTGGTTCAGCTAGAAATATTGCTGAAGTCAATCGTATGATCAAGCAGTTCAAACAATCTAAAGATATGATGAGCAAGATGTCTAATGGAAATATGAACGGCATGGAAAATCTATTCGGTGGCGGAATCAAAGGTAAATTAGGTAAGATGGCAATGAACAAAGCCTCTAAAAACATGGCCAAAAAGAAAAAGAAAAAAATTAGACGAAAAAAATAATTTAGAGAAAAGCGCATTTATCTACATGCATCTTTACCCGAAAACAAGACACTCAAAAATAGTGTCTTGTTTTTCGGGGTTTTTTTTGGTTATTTTGATAAACTTTTGTAGAGGTGTTCAAGTTGAGTAGGAGCCAGATCGGTTAGGAAAAAGTTTCTAACCTTTTTATAAAAACGTTGTTATATCAACATTTATACGCTAAATCATGGTATAATAGTAGAGTAGAAAGTTGAGACGGTGGCTATCTTGGAAGGTGGTGGTGCTTATGAGAATAGGTGCTAGAATCTTAGAAAGGAAAAGCCTTTTTGTCCGTAGCTGAAGCATTACAGCTGATGATTGGTTTTGGGAGTCTCTTGATTTCCATTATTAGTCTTATAGTTGTTTTGATAAAGCTAAATAATGACAAAAAAAAATAACCGTCTTTAACTTTAGCCAGTTAACGGTTATTTTTTAACTTATTACTGCTACCGTCTTAACGGTTCTACACAAGAGGGCATGTTACTAGCATGTCCTCTTTTTCTGTCTTAATTATACCACAAAAGAAAATGAATATACAAAATTTCAAGTAACTTTTATCTTGAAAACAATAGAGAAATTTAAAAAATAGATTTGTTTAAGAAATCCAAATTTGTTCATTTTCTACATACTCGATCAATTTTTCTAGTTCTTCCTCACTAGCTGATCTTTCATTTGAATATAATTTTGCTAAAGTAGTAGGGTCAACCCCTGTCTCATGACTCAATTCTTCTGTTGTTAAATTTTTGGATGTTTGTATTTCTTCTAATCTAGTCATATAGACAATCGTTTCAATTTCTCTATCGGTTATTTGATCCTCAATTCCATGCTCTAACATCAAGATTTGCTTAATAGAAAAAATATCTAGAAATTTTCCGATACCTTTTGCAAGTAGCTGAACTTGCCTCATAATATAGTCTTGGTCTTCAATACTCATGGGATAAACGCCTCTTTTTTAATATTTAGTAAGATAAAATCAATCTGTAAAGAAAAAACACTTTACAAGCTTTTGTAACCATGATATGATAGGACTCGTGAGATTGAGAGAAGGCACAATACCGAGTTTAAGCTGGGTAATGATGCTGGATTCTACAGGAGGTGCAAGTTAAACATGGCAGTAAAAATTCGTATGAAACGTATGGGTTCTAAAAGAAAACCTTTTTACCGTTTAGTTGTTGCGGATTCTCGCGCTCCACGTGATGGTCGTATTATTGAAGCAGTTGGTACTTACAACCCAGTTTCAACACCGGCTGAAGTTAAAGTGGACGAAGAACTCGTTTTAAAATGGTTACGTGATGGTGCTAAACCATCTGATACAGTTAAAAATCTTCTTTCTAAAGAAGGAATTATCAAAAAATTCCACGACGAGAAAAGAAGTAAATAAGTAACGACTTGATCTTACCTGAGTAATTTTACTCAGGTAAGTGATCCTACATAAAAGAGGATGGTACTATGACTGATCAAAAAATGAGAGATTTGATTTTTACGATTGTCAATCCGTTAGTTAGTCATCCTGATGAAGTCAAACTTGACTTGCAAGATACCGATGAATTTCATGAGTACTTATTATCGGTTCATCCTGATGATGTCGGTCGTGTGATTGGAAAGAAAGGGCGCATTGCTAAGGCAATTCGTGCTATTGTCTACAGTATCCAATTTGACGGACCAAAACGTGTGCGTTTAACGATTGTAGATTAATAAGACAATCTATTATTGTGTGCTGAGTATTTAAAGACTTTAGTTTCAACAATCCATGTAAGATTATTTGAAGGTTCATAGTGAATGGGGATGCCTCTGAGGAGAACATCTCCATTTTGTTGTATTATATAATAAATGACTGTATAGGAGAAGGATAATGGAATTTTATGATGTAGGTAAAGTGGTCAACACACATGGTTTGAAAGGAGAGGTGCGTGTCCTTTCTGTCACAAGTAATCCAGCAGATCGATATTACGTTGGCGCGCCACTGATCTGGTTCAAAGACGGAGAACAGGTTGAATTGACTGTTCGTTCTCATCGCGTACACAAAAACTTTGACCTTGTTGCATTTGAAGATTATCCTTCAATCAATGAAGTCGAGCGTTTTATTGGTGGGGTTCTTAGAGTCGGAGATGACCAACTTTTAGAGCTTGAAGATAACGAATTTTACTTGCATGAAATTATCGGCTGTACAGTCGTGGATGAATCTGGAGATACTCTTGGTAAGATAAAAGATATTCTAGCTACCGGAGCTAACGACGTCTGGGTCGTTCAAAGACAGAACAAGAAAGATTTATTACTGCCATACATTGAACCGGTCATCCTTGATGTCGATATTGAAAATCAGCGTGTAACGGTTCATGTAATGGAAGGGTTGGACGAATGAAAATAGATGTTGTTACCTTGTTTCCAGAAATGTTTGATGGGCCTTTAAATCACTCTATCATGAAGCGGGCCATTGATAAGAATCTTTTGGAAGTGCACAAAGTAAATTTTCGTCGATTCGGTGACGGTAAACATCAACATGTAGATGATACCCCTTATGGTGGCGGAGCAGGCATGCTGTTGAAACCAGAACCTATCTTTCAATCGATTGAAGAAATCGAAAAACGAGATCCCTCAACAACCAAACGAATTATTTTGATGGATCCAGCTGGAAAGCCTTTTGATCAGTCAATGGCAGAAGAATTTTCAAAAGAAGAGCATCTCGTATTCATCTGTGGTCATTATGAAGGGTATGACGAGCGAATTAGAAGTCTAGTGACTGATGAAGTCTCGTTAGGCGATTATGTCTTAACAGGCGGGGAATTGGCTTCTATGGTCATGATGGATGCTGCCGTTAGATTAATTCCTGGTGTATTAGGCAACGAAGTATCAGCTGAAACAGATTCTCATTCCAGTGGCTTACTTGAACACCCGCATTATACCCGTCCTGCGGAATATAAAGGAATGGGTGTCCCTCAGGTATTGATGAACGGAAATCATAAACTGATTGAAGAATGGCGCCACAAGGAATCTTTAAAGCGCACTTATCAAAGAAGACCTGATATGCTGGAAAAGAGAACGTTGACTGATCAAGAAAAACAATGGATTGAAGAGTGGAATAAAGAAGCGACATCTCAAGAAGAAGTAGAATAAATTTAAGAAATCAAGTAAAAAACCTTTACACTGTTTCGATAGTGTGATAAAGTTAATAGCTGAGTGGGGAACCACTTGTATCTGACAATATTCCGCTGGGACTAGCTCCTAAGAGTATTGCGCGAAAGGAGTAGTTAAAATGAATCCATTAATTCAAGATATCACTAAAGAACAACTACGTAGCGATCTTCCTGACTTCCGTCCTGGAGATACTGTTCGTGTTCACGCACGTATCGTAGAGGGTACTCGTGAGCGTATCCAGATTTTTGAAGGCGTTGTGATTGGTCGTCGTGGTCAAGGTATCAGCGAAATGTACACTGTTCGTAAAGTATCGAACGGAGTAGGCGTTGAGCGTACTTTCCCATTACATTCACCTCGTGTTGCAGAAATCGAAGTGACTCGTCAAGGACGCGTACGTCGTGCTAAATTGTACTACCTACGTAACTTACGTGGTAAAGCTGCACGTATCCAAGAACGTTCTCGTCGTTAATCACCAAGAGATAGTTAAAAGCCTATTTTCTCCACTAGGAGTTAATAGGCTTTTTTAGTTTACGATTTTTAAGGAGCTGACTTTATGCACGAAACAATACATACTAAACAAGCTACTCTCTCTATAGAAACTAGTGGATCCGGTGAAACCTTATTACTCCTTCACGCAGGGATAGCGGATAAGCGCATGTGGACTAAAGAAGTGGACTATCTTTCCAGACACTTTCAAGTAATCAATATCGATTTACCAGGTTTTGGTAAAAGTGAGATATTAGGAAATTGTATTGATTTTACGGAAACGATAAACTCCGTCATGCATCACTATCAGCTAACAGAAGTCATTTTAATGGCCGCTTCTTTTGGTGGGAAGATTGCCATTGATTATACTTTGCTATACCCAGACAAGGTTTCAAAATTAATTTTAATTTCTCCGGCCGTTAGTGGATGGCAGAATTCGCTAGAGTTAGATGATTATGAACGAAAGGAAGAGACCGCTGAAACGGTACTAGATTCAATCGAATTGAACTATCAATTTTGGATAGAGAGAAATCTTGATAAACAATTCTTAAGTGACGCAAACAAAAACCTTTTATATGACATGTTAGGCAATCTCTTCTCAAAAGAGACTGACCATGTTGAGGAAATTGAACAAGTTGAAAATAGCTTGCTACTATTAAACAAACTGGAGCTTCCATTATTAATGATAAACGGTGATCATGATGTGGTCGATTTTTTAGAAATCGGTAGATATATGGAAAAAGTTGTACAATCTTCTAAGCGTGTTCTGATTCCTTTTGCAACGCATCTTCCAAACTTCAATAATGAAAAACTGTTTAAAAAGACTGTTCTTTCATTTTTGATAGATCACAACAATCAGTAAGGAGTGTATGTAAATTTTCGTATAACGAGGAGTTAAAAAAAATCTTTATTTGGATTAATGGATGAATTCTGGAACAACCCTGTTCATAAAGCTTAAACTACGTTATAATAAAAGTGAGAATTTAATGATAGTATGAAATGAACTTATTGGAGGATTTTGATGAGCACAATTACGGACAATTTCAAAGCACTAGCAGAAGAAAAGCAAATTCAATTCAAAGTTAAAGAAATTCCAGCACCGATTCGCAATAAAGAAGGCGAAACAACTGAACAACAACAGCTTTTATTCCAATCGGCACTTCGTGTTACTAAGGATAAACCTGTTGGATGTGCTGTCATTATTCATGATGCACCACTTGAGCGTGTAAACTATCAAATCACTTACAACAAAATAGGATATGTAACGGATCGCAACAAACTACCAGATATCTTAACTCAACTGAACGAATTAAATGCAATGAAGTCTGGTTATTTCCGCTTCTTAGTTTCTGGCGATGGAGAACTTTTCATGCGTTATTTAGGGATTACAGGTGAAGATGTCAATCCAGTGATGGACGTCTTTGTATTTGGCGGACGTATCTTACGTGCATTACTGCCAGAACTAGAAAAAATGGACGGACTTGACCTGACACCTAAAAAAGGGTAAGGAGTCATTATGGATAAAGCATTATTTGAAACGTCCATTGTTAATAAAGATGGCGTAGACGGCGTTGCATATGTAGATGATCCGAAAGGACTGCGGGTGATTACTTCCAGTCCATTGAGCGATGCCCCGGGTACGAATCCAGAAGAGTTATTCGGCCTAGCGATTACCACTTGTCTGAATGCGACAATACAATCTCTACTAAAGGCAAGAGGGGTCGATAACAAGAGCCAGGTTACCTGCACAGTACAACTGAAACGCGAAGCTGACGGTATTGGATTTTTCTTTGATGTAGCTATATTTGCATCTGTTGAGAATATATCGCTAGCTGATGCGTCTAAACTGGTTGAATCTGCAGAAAAACGTTGTCCTGTTTCGAAATTGACTCAAGGAGCTACAACGCTTAATATTCAAACTGTTGCATACGAAAATTGATTCAAAGCGATTAAATAAGACTCCGCCAGATTGATTCTTAAAATCGATCTGGCGGAGTCTTTTTCTGTCATTTAGCATCCAAGCGTGCTAGCACCTTTATAAACATATAAGATAAGTGAGTGAACGAATTGGGTAATGTGAATAAAGAAGATTTTTATTATGGTGCTTTTCTATCTAAATTAACAAAATCAGGAACGATTCCTGTATTGATCCAAACAACAGAAGATGGGATTTTTTATCGATTGACTTCTCAAGGTTCTGAAGCTGAGCAGATTGTTTTGATGAAATACCGATCAAAACCAGATCATAATGGAAAAAAGGTGAAACGCTGGGATTTTTCATTTACCAAATTGGAAATCCAGCAGTTGAAACAGTACCACGAAAAAGGCATACAACACCTTACAGCGCTCATTTGTGGTGTGCATAGTCATTTACCTCAAAGTGAAATTGCTGTGCTCAACTTTGAAGAAACCATTGCTTGTATTGGGATAACGTATACTTCAGGGAAGTCACGAAGGATAACCGTTAGAGAAGAAAAATACGCTCCTGGTTTAAAAGTCTATGGTACGAGTTTAGCAGATAAAGATTTTATCCGAGTGGACAGAGACTTTCAGAGTCAATATCTACTCTGAACTTGATAAAAAATCTCAAAAGACATCAAAAAGACCAGTCGAATTACTGGTTTTTTTGATGTCTTTTAAAGTTATCAGTCTATACAGCTAGAAAGCCCTTATCTCTTCATCAACAAAACCATAGGGATTGTAAACAAGTTTAGGATCTTCTCGTGTTTGTTTACTCAAATCCTCACGTCCCATAACGTTAAACAGCTCGATAGATAAATCGTAACTTTCCTGACTTTCTTTTTCTTTATTTAAACCCTCTAAACACATCCCTTTACGAACAAGAGCAGCACCGAATGATAGAACCTTGTTATCACTCTTTGATTTCGTTATAAGCTGATCAGTATACTTTAAAGCTAACTCGTACTGTTCATGTGTAATAAGGAGGCAAGAGATATGAGATAGAAAGGACAGCCTTAATTCTTCAGCTTCTTTAAAGAGTAATACTTTTCTAACTCCTCTAAAGCTTTATCTGTCAATGATACCGCTGTTTCTAGTTCAAAGTAATATAAAATACCATTTAAGAGATGGAATTCCGAGAGATAAAACTTATCCAATTTTTTTAATCGATCCCAAATATTTTTTGCATATTGTTGAGCCTCAGCTAAACTGTTCTTCTCAATTAAACAATAATAGGCATGAGCAATATTCAATACGTCTTCGGTCATATGATCATATCGTTTTTCAAGTAATTTATTAGCAGCATTTATCAAATCTTTAACATAAGAAATATCTGGAAACTGTTCCATTTCCTTAAACAGATGTAAGACGGTATCTTTATCGTTTAAACTATAATCGTTTAAAATAAATGAGTACTCGTCATGATGCATGTCCATGTAGTCAAGAATCGCTAAAAATTTAACGACGTTTGGATTGATTTCATCTTTTTCTAACTTAGTATAGTTTGATCTAGACATCGTACTGTCAGAAACTTCTTGTTGCGTGTATCCTTTATTCTCTCTAATAGCTTTTAATACCTTCCCTAAATGATAATACCTATCACTCATTATAAAACCTCCTAGTTTTCCGGGTAAAATAATAACAATTATTAAGAAAGTGACAAATTGTTGTTAAGATACCTTATATAGAGACGGTAGTAAAAGACAGTTGGTATAAAGTGTAATGAAACAAACTTCGATATAAGGAGAGAATCATGAAAGAGAACAAACAACTATCGCAAATTCAGGAAAAAGAATACAAATTTATTATTGAAGGTAAAACTGTGTTGATTACTTTAACTGTAGACAGTGACGATGTTTTCCATAATGCAGATGGAAAGATTGATTGTCCTTTAGAGACAGTATTGAGAAAAAACAATTTCACTTTAAATGAACTCAGTACATGGGGAATCGTAAATATTCGATTAGTCAGGTTGCTTGATGAGCGGGAACTCATCATTAACCAAATTGATTCATCTATACTCCTAGAATTAATCAATTCTAGCATGAATGTCGAAGGATAGAGATAAGCACCGAAAAAGATTAACAAAAGTACAGTGAATCAATACACAAATACAATATCGTTTTGATATCGTATTTGTGTATTTGTTATTTTAAGATGGTAAAAGGATACTCTATATCTTTAGTGGAAACTATCTCCGTAATCAAGTAACCTAGAATAAAAGGAGGTTTTTACGTTGAGATATGAGCGGACAAGAATAAAAAAGGCTATCGTTAGTAGGCTAAAAGAGGATAGGGATATTATCGGTATATACTTAGGTGGGTCCTTAGCAAAGGGTACGGAAGATGCGTTTTCAGATATCGACTTGAGAATCGTAATAGAAGAGGGTGCTTCAAAACAGGATAAACTGACAGAACTGATAGAAGATCGAAAAGATGTTCTGTTTATAGAATCTTGGTTTCCGTCTTTTGCGGTTATCCATTTTGACTGTTTTGTAAAATTAGATCTTTTTGTCTACTACCAAAGTCAATTAGATGCAGATATATGGTTAAAAGAAATTAAAATCTTAAAGGATACTAAAGGAATCTTGGAAAAGTTGAAAAATGATTCTGAAAAGTTAACATACTTACCCACTCAAGAAGAGTTCGAAGCAATCGTATATAAGTACTTAGCACATTTTCATGAGTTATATAGAAGATACCAGCGTAAGGAATATCATTATGTTCAGCAAAGTTTTTTATCGATGCAGCATTGCCTGGTCTCGCTTTATCATATTCATTTAGGTATTCCGGCCAATAGTCCTGATGACTGGAGTAAATACGAAGGGGAGAGAAGCCTATTAACTCCAGACAAGCAAGTGTACCTCCTGAAACTGTCTCAAACCACCTACGATCAGATCACTAGTACTTTAGATTCTTTAAATAAAGTAATGGAACGGGTAGCTAAAGAGATCGCTGAAACAAATCATTTAAATTTCAAGCAGGACTTGTTTTCTAAAGCAACCGAACTCGTTGATTTTTGAGTAAAAATCACTATAGGAGACTTCTCTTAAAAATTGACAGTGTTATGTAATATGATATACTAGAATTGAAAAAGAGCCTTGCCTGAACAAGACTCTTTCCATAAGCCGTTTACTGACGGTGACCATATGAATTGAGCGATCAAACCGTCCTTTAACTCTCCAAAGTCAGGACGGTTTTTTTGTGTCTTCATTTATCTTTTTTATTGATATTGATGACAAGAGAAATCATAGCAATGACGAACATGCCAAATCCCATCATCAGTTGCAAGGCTTCGGTAACACTCAATCAGGCTTCTTCTTTCTGAAAAATGGACTATAGCACCGCATAGTGCCACCTCCTAAATAAAAGCCACCGTCAGAACTTCTTACAAATCCATTATAGCAAACACACGTTCGAAATCAAGCGATATCTCAAAGTGTTTTGTAACAGAAAAACTAAATCGTAAATAATGATTCTGGTTTTTCATAAATAGTGTTAGAATTGAATTAGAAATACTATGTAGGAAGAGGAGAATTAGATTATATGAGCTTTAAGTCATTGGAAACCAAAGAACTAGCCGATATTCAATCAGTCGGAACACTTTACGAACATGAAGAAACAGGCGCAAAGGTCCTTTATCTGAAGAATGATGATTCAAATAAATCTTTTACCATCGGATTCAAGACACCGCCTTATAATGATAACGGGATTGCCCATATTCTAGAGCATTCTGTTTTGAATGGGTCGAAGAAGTATCCTTCTAAAGAACCCTTTGTAGAGTTGATTAAAGGATCTCTGAATACATTCGTGAATGCAATGACGTTTTCGGATAAAACGATTTATCCTGTCGCTTCTACAAATCAAAAAGACTTCAAACATCTTATGGGTGTTTATCTTGACGCAGTATTCCAGCCTAATTTATATACGGATGAACAAATACTAGAACAAGAAGGCTGGCATTATCATTTAGAGAACGCAGAAGACGATTTGATTTATAAAGGCGTCGTTTATAATGAGATGAAAGGGGCAACCGCTTCTCCTGAGAGACAAGTATATCAGAACTTGATCAGTCATCTGTACCCAGAAAGTATCTACAGTTATGAGTCAGGCGGAGAACCACAAGCGATCCCTAGTTTAACTCAAAAAGAATTTGTTGAATTCCATCAAAACTATTATCACCCAAGTAATTCGTTAACGATTTTATATGGTGATTTAGATATAGATGAAGCTTTTTCAGCCCTTGAATCTTATTTCTCAGGAATGGGCCGCAAAGATATTGTTGATTTAACGATGGATGCAACTGAACCCACTCAAAAATCTTACGAAGGAACGTATTCGATTACTGAAGGGGATACGCCTGAAGGAAAAGACTTCTTGGCTCTAGGATGGCACGTGGCTTCTCAAGATCATCCTTTAGATAAGTATGGACTAGAAGTTTTACAAGAGATTTTATTCGGAAATAATCAGTCCCCGCTTAAAAAAGCATTACTGGATGCAGAAATCGGTGGAGATATTGACGGAGACGTGGATGATATTGGTTTTCCAACAGCCTTTACGATTCTAGCTAAATATTCTGATACAGCTAAAATGGATCAATTAAAAGAAGTTGTAGAAGAAACGTTATCAATCCTTGTCAAAGATGGCATTGATCAAGAACTTATTGATGGAGCATTGAACAAAATTACCTTCCAAACAAAAGAAGCCGCTATATCAGAAGATAATCCGCGTGGTGTCATTTATGCTATACGTTCTTTGAGTACATGGCTATATGAAGAAAATCCATTTGTAAATCTTGAGTTTTCAACTTACTTGGATCAGTTAAAAGAACTTGCTACTGAAGGATATTTTGAAAAACTTATTTCCGATAAACTATTAGAAAACACGTTCCGAGTAGAAGTGGCCTTAAAAGCTGAACCGGGTAAAAATGATAAGCTGGAAGCCGAAACTCTAGAAAAATTACAAGAGTACAAAGCTCAACTTTCTGAGGATGAAATCAAGGCAATCGTTACGAAAACGAACGCCTTAATCGAACGCCAAGAAACGCCAGATCGTCCGGAAGATCTAGCTAAAATCCCTACTTTAACAAGAGAAGATTTAAGTACTGAAGTAGAAGACTATCCATTAGTATCTTCGACTATTTTCGAACAGTCTAAGTTCTATCATGCTGAGCAGTTCACTTCAGGAATCGATTATATTAGCCTGTATTTTGATATCAGCGACTTCAAACAAGAAGCGTATCCATTACTAGGATATTTAAGTAAACTACTCAGTAGACTAGGGACAGACCATTTAGACGTAGCGACCCTTCAACGTCAAAGCGATTTACACACTGGTGGTATTTACGCAACAATCGATATATTTGAGAACAAAAATGGTGAAGTAAAACCTCACTTTGTTATAAGAGGGAAAGGTTTAGAAGACTTTTCGGAAAAAGTGATTGAACTGATGCATGAGATTATTGCGCACACTCAATTCACTGATAGCTCGGAGATGCTGAAAATCACTCAAAGCTCGATTTCTAACTTTGAAAATGCTGTTAACTATAGAGCCCATGTATTGGCTGCTAATAGAGCTTTGAGCCAAGTTAAACCTGCTTCTAAATTAAACGAGCTAGCTGGTGGCATCGATCAGTTTGGACACTTGAAAACCATTCGTGATCAATTGAAATCAGAAGAGACTGAAGAATTAACGGAACAGTTGAAATCATTACTAAATACAATGCTTAATAAACAAAGAGTCACGGTCTTGTACGTCGGTGAAAGCGAACGTGTAGAGCCCATTAAAGCTCAATTAGAGTCATCTTTTGCTGAGGTAGAAGATTCTAAAATAGGGGATGCCGTTCAATTCGTTCCTGGAGAACTTGTTAAAGAAGCTTATGTTACGGCACAGGATGTAAACTATGTGGGTACTGCAGCTGACGCTTCAGACAAATTGCCATTTAACGGCACGACTAGTGTATTAGGTACCGTCTTCCGTTTTGATTATTTATGGAATGAGATTCGCGTAAAAGGTGGGGCGTATGGTTCACTGTACAATCACCGTAGAAACGGAAGCTTTGCGCTTGGGTCATATCGAGATCCAAATATTGGTAAAACCTTGGAGATCTACAAGAAATTATCAAATTTTGTAGATAAACTCTCGTTATCTGAGACAGAATTGGTTAAATATATTATAGGAACCATGAGTCCCTTAGAACAACCAAACTCGGCATTCAGTAAAGGACTCATTGCTTTCGAACGATTCAATCGAGGCATTAAGCAAGCAGAAATTCAGAAACTAAAACAAGAAATTTTAGCTACAACTTCAGAAGACTTGGCTTCACTAGCAACTGAGTACAGCAAAGTACTGGAAGATAGTACAGTTGTCGTCATTGGGAACAAAACACAAATAGAAAAAGAAAAAGACTTGTTTGATAAAGTCATTGAACTTTACTAAGAAAATATCTCGAGACGACCTTCTTAATCGGAGGTCGTCTTTTTGTGTTTGATTACTTACAAAAGAGTGAAGAGGAGTGTCTAGATAGAATAATTAAAAGAGAGGTGACCAAGTTGGTATGAAAGGGAACCATGTGTTACGGTTAAGTTGGTCTTAAGGTGGCGGCGGAGAATGGCTCGCCTATAATAAGTTTGATAAGACAACTTAACGATAAGCAAAACCACAAAACATTGTATTTATAAAGGAGTGATTGTATATTTACACTAGGGAGAAAATGGATAGGTTACACTCAGTTGGACAGAAAAGATAAGGTGTGTATACTAAACACAACATACACAGGAGGAATCTATCATGTCTACTCGTCGTCCACGTCGAACTTATACAGAAGAATTTAAGAAACAAATTGTTGATTTACACAAAGCAGGAAAATCAAGAAAAGGAATCATAGAAGAATATGATCTTACAGGATCGGCTTTTGACAAATGGGTACGTCAACATAGTCAAACCGGTTCATTCAAAGAAAGAGATAACTTAACACCTGAACAGAAAGAATTGAAAGAATTAAGGAAAGCAAATACCCAGCTTAAGATGGAAAATGATATTTTAAAGCAAGCGGCGCTGATATTCGGGCGAAAGTCGAAGTAATCAAACGCAACAAACATAACTATTCTATATCAGCGATGTGCCGTGCCCTTAAGATCAGTAGAGGATCTTATTATTACGAAGTAATAAAGAAAGAAAGTGACGCGGAACTCGAACAAGCGATTATTGAAGAGTTTGCCAAAAGCAAAAACAATTATGGCACGCGTAAACTGAAGAAAAGATTGAAGAAGCGTGCGTTTATCGTATCTCGTCGGAGAATTGGACACATTATGAAAAAGTTTCATCTGGTGTCCAAGTATGATAAACCATCATACAAACCACAAAAGAGTGGAGTCAATCAAGCGAAGATTGAAAACGCATTGAACCGTGAGTTCAATCCGAAAGAGCCGATGAAAGCTATCGTCACGGACTTGACCTATGTCAAAGTTGCCAATAAGTGGTTCTATGTTTGTTTTATTTTAGACTTGTTTAACCGCGAGATCATCGGGTATTCTGCTGGTCCCACTAAGACAGCTGACTTAGTCCTGCAGGCTCTCGCTACAGTTAAGGGTGATTTACATACGGTCAACGTGTTCCATACTGACCGGGGAAAAGAATTCGACAACCATACTATTGATGAGTTACTGGATACCTTTGATATTGTGCGCTCGTTAAGTAGAAAAGGGAATCCTTACGACAATGCCGTAGCGGAGTCCACGTATAAATCATTTAAGTTTGAATTTGTCTACGACAACACATTCCATACACTCTATGAACTGCAGGTCCAACTTATGGACTACGTCCATTGGTGGAATCATTTTCGCCCACATGGATCATTGGACTACGAATCTCCTATCGATTATCGAAAAGATTGGGAACAGGAACAGTCTGAAATGGAAGTCTGCAAATCCGTTGTTCCCCAGCTGGTCGAAACTAGCCTCTCATTCAGTTAGAGAGGCAAAAGGAAAGTGAACTCAATCATCATTTACACCTTATAATTTTTGTTCAAAAAAGTGTTGACATACCAAATTATTGTATCACTATTAAGATTAAGATGAATAGTTAAAGCGAAAATGATACTATTAAGATAGATAATAGAGTGCGATGTTAGGATGGTAAGCATGTTAGATATAGAAGAAACAAAAGCGTTAATGAATACAGATCATAATCAAAACACCATATTAGATGCTGTGATTAAAAATACAGATAATTATTTAGATTCAAAAAGTAAAGTTGAGAAAAAAGAAATCGGTCAATTTTTCACTTCAAAGGAAACCGCGTTGTACATGGCAGAAATGTTCACAATTCCAGATAAATCTGTGCAAAAGATATTAGATCCAGGAACAGGAACAGGAGTTTTGTCTGTTGCTTTAATTGAAAAATTGCAAAAAAATGACATCGAAAGAATAGAATTAACTTGTTATGAGAATGATTCTACAATTTTACCAATCCTTAAAGAGAATTTAGAAATTGCAACGAGAAAAAGTAGGATTGATTTAGTCGTAAATATCCATGAAGAAAATTATATACTCAGCCAAAGCGATGATTTTAACAATTCCATATTTGAAAATAATAATCCTACTAAGTACGATATGATAATTGGCAATCCTCCGTATAAAAAGATTAATAAGAATGCTGAAGAGGCAGTATGTATGAAGAAAGTATGTCACGGAGCTCCAAACCTATATTTTCTATTCACCTCTATGAGTATTTTTAATTTAGCTAAGGATGGACAGTTAGTATATATTATTCCAAGATCATGGACATCAGGGACATACTTTAAATCATTTCGTGAGTATTTAATACAAAACAGTAACATTGAGCAGATGCATCTTTTTGTTAGTAGAGACAAAGTTTTTGAAAAGGAAAAAGTATTGCAAGAAACTATGATTCTTAAATTAAATAAAAAAGATAAGCATAAGGAAAATATTGTAATAACATCATCAGCTAACAATAGTGATTTTCATAATTTAAAAACATTAACTGTTCCGTATGACGAGATAGTTGTTGGTGAGCAAAAATACGTTTTTTTAATAACTTCAAAAGAGGAAGCAAAAGTTGTAGAAAAAATTAATAGCTTTGAACACACATTACCCCTTCTAGGATTAAAGATGAAAACAGGGATTACTGTAGATTTTCGAAATAGAGATGAACTAAGGAATAGTCCTGAAAGCAATACAGTTCCATTATTTTATTCATCGCATATCAAGAATGGGGAAGTTGTTTTTCCAATCGAAAAGGATAATCAGTTTATTACTAAAGAAAAAGCTGGCCTAATTCAAAAGAACAAAAATTATTTGTTTGTAAAAAGATTTACAAGTAAGGAAGAAAAGAGAAGACTGCAGTCGGGGATATACTTACGTGCAAAATTCCCAGAATATGAGTATATAAGTACGCAAAATAAAATTAATTTCATCGACTTTAAAAACGGTGAGGATATGGATGATATCCTAGTATATGGATTATTTGTGATTTTTAATTCGTCTATTTACGACGCGTACTACAGAATTCTAAATGGTTCTACTCAAGTAAATGCAACTGAAATAAATAACATGCCAATTCCCTCTATAAATCAAATCAGAAAAATGGGTATAGAACTAAAGAAATTAAATAATCTGTCAGAAAAAACATGTGACATTATATTGGAGGAACTGAATGACTAAATTAGATGAAGCAAAAGATATATTGAATCAAATAGGAATGCCTATAAGGCAGCAATCTGATCTATGTGGATATGTTTTTCTTGCTCTTGCAGGTCTTAAAGAAGAAATGTCATGGGGAAATTCGAAAGCTGAGTGGATAAGAATACACGATATCATCGTATTTATTAATGATGAGTATGGAATAAAATATGCTGAAAATAGTCGAGAAACTATAAGGAAACAAGCTATTCACCACTTTAGAAATGCCGCGATTATTGAAGATAACGGAAAAGCAACCAATTCTCCTAACTATAGATATAGACTTACTGAAGAAGCGTTAGAGTTAATTCAACAATACGATAATGAAAAATGGGTTGTTGCAATTGATGAGTTTCTAGATACTCATGATACATTAGTAAGTATCTATTCATCTAAGAAAAAAATGACTAAAATGCCTGTAAAGATAAACAATAAGAAGTATACATTTTCAGCAGGAGCTCATAATCAATTACAAAAAGATATAATTGAAGAATTCGCACCTAGATTTGCTCCTGACAGTATATGCTTATATGTAGGTGACACAATAAAAAAGGATTTAGTCAAAGAAGACTCTGCGTTTTATGAATTGAGCGTTGACATAACTTTGCATGATAAGTTGCCTGACGTAGTACTTTATCAAAAAGAAAATGACTGGATGTTTTTTATTGAATCAGTTACTTCAGTTGGACCAATGAGTCCTAAAAGGATTTTAGAAATTGAAGAAATGACGAAAGACTCTTCATTTGGAAAAATTTATGTAACCGCATTTCCTGATTTTAAAACGTTTAAAAAGTTTTCAGAAGAGCTAGCATGGGAAACTGAAGTTTGGATTGCGGAAATGCCTGATCACATGATCCACTTGAATGGCGATAAATTTCTCGGACCAAGGACATAGACGATAAAATATTTTACCTCTTTAATTAAAACAAATACTACTCAAGGAAGTGATTAATATAGACTTTATATCAAGCATTATATTGGATATAGGGAAATTTGTATTAGGCTATATTGTAGGTAATTTTGGAAAGTTAAAAATCTTAACAAAGTCATTTTTCTTAAGAAAGAAAGATATACGACTTAGTATGTCTTATATTTTTAGAATAAAAATAGGAAAAAAATACTTACTTATACGTGGCTCTAAGATTTCTCAATACCAGCCCGTAGGAGGGGTGTATCAATATTATCAAAGTTTTAAAAGTTTGAAAAATACTTTAGGCGTTATTGATGACCGAAACTTTCATGATAATAATGATTTAAGGATTAATATTAAAGGGGAAAAGTTAAATCATTTTCTTAATTGGTTTGAATCAAGAGAAAATCGAGAAGTATCGGTTCATAGAGAATTTAGAGAAGAACTGATTGATACCGGCGTTCTTCCTACAGATGCTTTGATAGGTTTAAGTCCAGAGTTTATAAAACAGGAAAAATTAGGAATTAGATTCTCTACTCATTTTAATATAGATGAATTACTTGTATACGATATTTACGAAATTGAACTTGATGAAGAGTATAATCAGCTTCTCTTAGAAAAAATAAAAAAAGATAACTATTTAGTATTAGTAACTGCTGAAGAAATAAAGGCTAAAAGCTTTAACTTAAATGGCATTTCTACAGCAATTGGTGAACATGCTTTATTCATAATATAGAGGTGGGAAATATTGATATTTGACATTAATGGGTACAAAAATTACTTGAATGAACTTATTAAAGAAATTGATGTTTCAGATACTGATTATGAAAACGCAGAAAGAAGTTACAAGTCACTTTCCAATTGGCTTCAAAGAGAACAATCTATTTTAAATAAATATGAACCTGATATTTTTATTCAGGGCTCATTTAAGCTTGGAACAGCAATAAACCCAATAACTGATGAAGGCAATTTTGATTTAGATATTGTTTGTAAACTCAACAAATTAGGTAGGAAAGATATCACTCAAAAAGAACTAAAAAAAGAACTTGGTACAGAGGTAATAAGCTATTCAGAAGCTAAAAGTATGAAGAATGATCCAAAAGATGGAAAGAGATGCTGGACGATTAATTACAGTGAAGGTTCAAAGTTTCATATAGATATACTTCCCTGTATTTCAGAAACTAACTTGTACTCCGAAGATTTAGTTTATATCACTGATAAAAAAAATCCTTTTTTTAATACAGTAAGTTCTAACTGGGAAGTTAGTAATCCGAAAGGATATTATAAGTGGTTTCAAGAGGTATCTAAATACAATGAATACAGGGCTACATATGCAGAAGCTAGAGAAATGTCTATTGAAGATATTCCGATCTATAAGGTCAGGAATCCATTACAAAGAGTAATTCAATTATTAAAAAGGCATGCTGAGTATGCCTTTGAAACAAATCAAGAATATAAACCCTCTTCTATCGTAATTACAACATTGGCAGCGCAAGCCTTCAAAGACTATAGAGGTAATAATTCTTTATTTGATCTGTGGATTTATACATGCACCAATATAAATGATTATTTAGTTGTCCACAATAATAAGTATTTTGTTACTAATCCTGCAAATGACAAAGAAAATTTCACAGAAAAATGGGAACATGATAATAAATACTATGAAAATTATAAGAAATGGCATATTCAGCTCCTAAAAGATTTTGGAATTATGGATTCTGAGTTTGGACTCTTTGACGGTATTAAAATGAAAGAAAGTTTAAAAATAAACAAAAGAATAAACAGTACAGATCAAAACTCTTATAACATACCTCATAGAAGAAAACCTAACTGGGTAATGAGGGATGAGCAAGTTGTCACTATTAAAGGGTTTAAGCGAAGAGATGGCTTCAGATATAGAGAGTTTAATAGTGGAGATATTGTAAATCCAAATTGGAATTTGAAATTTGAGATTTACACAGAAAACATTAGAAGCTTTGACATATTCTGGCAGGTAACAAATACAGGAAGTCAAGCTCGTAAAAAAAATTCTTTAAGAGGAGATTTTTATGATAGTGAGATTGAGGAAGGAAAAAGAGTTAGAAAAGAAGATGCATTATACGTAGGAAGTCATTTAGTTGAAGTATATATAGTGAAAAATGGTATTTGTTATGGTAAGAGCAAACCTTTTTTAGTCAATATAAGTAACAATATATTTGTGTTTTGAAAAAACAAGATAAATTTTTAGATAATTACCTGAAATTAACAAGTAGGATTTTAAAATAGGTTCCTATTACAATAAGCTAATGATATTAGTTGATTTCATTTGAACCTTCCATAAAATAGAGATCGCATTCGTAACTCTTTTTAATTTATTAGAAACAGCACGCCCATGCATTGCTTAATTTGGTAATCTAATTGACCTTCTTAGGAATCAAAGTCAATGAAATTTATTTTAATGGTAACCAGTCACTTTGTTGATTTATCAAGAACATATAATGGATTTTAATCTAATAAATTATGAAAACCAAAAACAAGGTCTTACGATGCAGATTGATAAATTAGACGTAACCGATCCTAAGGACAGAGAAAAAGCCTGGAATTGGGACATTGATGTGCTAGTTAACAATGCAGCCATCAAAGAGGGAGGAGCAGTGGTTGATATCCCTGAAGATAACCTGCGCAATCAGTTTGATGTCAATGTTATTGGTCCAGTTTTATTAACACAAGGCTTTGCTCGTAAGATGATTGAAAAGAATAAAGGAAGAATTGTATTTGTTTCTTCTATATCAGGAATGATGGTTAATCCATTTTCCGGACCTTATTCTGCTTCTAAATACGCTACTGAAGCGTTAGTGAATACTCTTTCTCAGGAGCTACAAGAGTTTAATATAGAAGTTGCTACGATTAACCCAGGGCCGTATTTGACTGGATTCAACGACCGTGAAATGGAAGTTTGGAGAAGCTGGCAAGATGATGCCTCTAAGCGTGTATTCAATTACGAAGACATTGCCTTTCCATTTGAACAGTTCAACCCAGAAGAATTAATAGAAGGTGGACTTAAAGTCATCCTAGGAGAAACAAAATCTTATCGTAACGTAATACCTGAAAAGATGATTTCTCAAGTAAAAGAACAACAAGAATATCTGTGGAACAAAAAAACAGATGAAGCATTGGGCGAACGTCACCAGATGGTTCAAAAAGCCTATGACTTAGAACCTGAAACAAAAGCAGAAGACTACTAAGATAATTATATTAAAATTCAAACGGTGAATGCCTCTTTTGGAGGTACTCACCGTTTTTATTAAGAAGATATTTGCTCACCACGGTTCCCCCTTCACTCTTTTACGCTAGAGAGTAGGAGAGAGGGGCTGATAGTGGTATATGATAGAGTGCTTTTGGTTTAAGGAATGAATTCCTTTTGTAACGCTTTCAAAAAATAATGGATTTCGTTACATTTTAATACCATGATTTGCAAGCTTTCCTTATTGATCTATTAATGATTTGATCTTAAAATAGAATTTGTTTGATTTTATGCTGTTTTAAACTATTAATGATAATCCATTGGATCTAATCATAAAAGCATATATATAAAAGCAATAATATACTTTTAGGTAAATTTCAGCAATTTTTTAATAACTTTAGTTCCAATTGCTTAATTAAAGTCATTTACTATAAACTGATTTGTAAATGTTTTTAATATCTATAAATAGCAATCAACTAGTCATTAATTGTAGAAATAATGATTATCAAGCACAGATATAGAGTAATAAGAATAATCTACTAGGAATGAATATGAATAAGAGTTGAGTCGGATTAAACATTCTGCAGAGCTAATTAAGCTTGGATATGGTTCTCTAAATATATGTGTATGCTTGTAAAAACAAGAATACATGATTCAAAAGTAACGGAGCATAACTCTTAGATTAAATTAGGTATTATTTAACAATAAATAGGGTATTTAATAATATGATGATTTTCCAAGCCATAGACTCTTAAATTTTTATATTAGTTTACATAATATATATTATACAAAGTAGAATATATGAAATAAAGTCTCTTCTCAATCGGTTTAAATTGAAATCCAATTGAAATTCAATCTAGACTGTTTAATCCTTACATTAATCCACCCAAGCTTGGGAAATATCATCCCATCCCAATATGGATTCCTCTAAATTTTTTCCAGAGATCGATAATTGTTTTGAGTCTAAATATTTCCCGCCAAGTTTTTCATAAAATTTTACAGCTTTATTTGCTGCTAATACTTGTACAAGCATTTTCTTATGATTCAGTCTCAATAAATCATCCATTAAATGACTCACAAGTTTTTTACCTAGTTGATTTCCTTGATATCCTTCAAGTATGTATATCGCGTGAATTTCACAATCGTAATCTCGATACGTATCGATCAATCGGTTTTGACCACCAGTTATGTATCCTGCGATTTGATTGCTATCGTCAATAGCTACATAACTAATTGGGCTGTTTTCTATAAAGTAAGTTTGAAACCTATCTGTATAGAAATCGTAATTCATCTTATTTAGAAAATCATCTGGCACAATCCCTTTATATGTAGTTTTCCAACTATCTACTTGCACTTTTGCAATCTGAGCTGCGTCTTCTGCCCTAGTCTTACGTATATACACATTAATCACTCCCTCTAGTTTTTCAATTCATCAATCCTTGTACTAATTTCTGAATCGAATACATCATGATCATCATGCCAAATATACCGATAAATAAGAATAAATATGAGCCTTCAACATATATCATACACATGGTAGATGCTAAAAAACCAAAAATCGCTCCTAAAATATATATTACTCTTTTTCCGGAGAATTTAGGATTAGTTTGTTCAAATTCTTCACCAGTACTTTTCAAATCAGATATTTCCTTAAACTTTTTCAATAGTTCATTCATTCTTGTTAGTCACAACCTTTTTTAAAATATAATCTATCGCCATACCAACTAGAAATCCGATTAAACCACCCAAAAGGATTCTTGGAATTGTATTTAAGTTATCAGTTGGTATGAACTCAAATATCGTAACGATTATTATTGGCATGACTATGAAATAAATCCAGTTTCTTTTTTTTGGTCATTTGTAAACATTCCTTTCAGAAATAATGAAAACCTAAGCTAAGATGAAGGTTCTACTTATTCCATTCATTTATATATATTCAAATTATCACTTTATTCAAATAATTTAAAAAGATCTACGTCAAACCTCATTGAAAAGTAAAGTAATCCAATGATCACAAGTATGAAGACTATAATAATGAGAAAAACAAGCGCAAAGCCACCTGCACACGAGAAGCCTTTACTTCCATAGAGTTCGGTTTCCTCTTCCTCACTTAATTCAATTCTGCGGAACTTCTCTTCTTTATTCTTTTTTGAATGACCAATCATTACTAAAGCTCTCCTAAATGAATCATAGTTTTTTAGTTCTAAAGGCGCTATTTGGAATCTAACATCATCTTATCTATGTTTATTAGTCTCTAAAAAATCTACTGATTATAAAATTCTTCGTACCATTCTGCTGTTCCTATTTGACCAATCGTAACGTTCAGGATATTCTGATCGATAAAAAACTGGATCCAATCATTGATTTCGATTTTTTCAAGAGATTTTAACGGGATTGCTACAATTTTTCCAGCGATATACTGAGTGTTTTCTGGAAAGTCTTTTACTGCTTTCAATTCATCATACTTGGGTTTATTCAAATGTATTTTAATATAGGACTGGTTGATTTTGTCTACTTCACCTTCCCTTGTTTCCAGTAAGATATGGCCATCTCTGAAGAATAGAATCCGGTTAGCATACAGATCCAAATTATCTAGTAAATGCGAGGCAATCAAAATGACTTTTCCTCGTCTTTTTAGTTCAATAAGCTCATTTGTCAGCAGTGTTACATTATCAGGATCGAGCCCGTTCATAACTTCATCCATTAGCATGATCTCTGTATCCGCAGCGAGCAGCATCGCAAAGGCTAACCTCTGACGCATCCCAAGGGAATAGGTTCCTACCGGCTTTTTAACATAATGCGTCATGTTCAAGGATTCAATGATGTCGTCTATACTAGTCACCTTCCCTTTCCACATTTTGGCATACAACTTCATATGTTCGTAGCCGCTTAGTTCTGCATATAAGTCATTTAATTCGGGCAAAAAGGACAGGTACTCGTGCATCTTGATTTCCTGCTTTTTGGATCGATAGCCATACTGATCTAAAATGGTTACCTCTCCTGCATCTGGTGTAAGAAAATTCATAATGATATTCAGTAAAGTGGACTTACCTGTTCCATTCGGTGCAACGAGTCCAATGATTTCTCCACTATGCGCTTCAAAGCTGACTTCTTTTAAAATGTCTTTTTCTCCAAAAGACTTGAACACTTGATTGATCTTCAGCATATTTTGCATCCTCCTAACATTAAATAATCGCTCTTACTCTATTAAATCGACTAACTAGGAACATTCGGAAAAAGGTTGAAGGAAATAAATCGACATTTGAAAAGTAACCAATGCCTCTTATATAGTATAGCCTTTCTGTGAAAATGACTGCGAGTCCGACTAATAGATTGAAGTATTCATTTTTCAGTAGCAGACTACACAAGATGATAAATCGAGTAAATAAATAGGCAATTACGAGTATCAATGCGATGGCTTGTAGATAGAAAAGACAGATTGAAATGGTATAGAAGTTTTCTTCAAGTAGTATCGGACCATTAAATACGATTACGGGGATTGAAAAACTTCCAAAGCCTTCTTTTAGAGCAACTATACTCAACCCAAGCAGAAAGATAGAAAAACTAACGATACTGAAAGTGGTTATTACAACAGCTGTTTTAACCCAGAGTTTTTGCTCAAATGACAGTGGAAAACTACTGACTAATGAGAGGTGGTTACGATCCTTTGTTACGATATCAATAGAGAAAATCACCACTAGACTGATCAGTGCGATGGGGACAATACTTGAATTCCATGCTCGAATGCCTGTCTGAAGAGCTGTGCGCTCCTCAAGAACAGCTGGTGTTATCCTTGTCCCTTTATCTACATAAGCACTATAGCGCGTAGCGGTGCTTAAATACCAATAGCGACCTTCTTGTAATGGGTACTGCTGGCCAATTCCGTAATAAGCCGTATTATAAGAAAGAAACTCTGGGCTTGAAAAGATCCACTGGTCCTCATATCGATACCATTCAGCCGTCGCTCTTGTATAGGCAGCAAAGTCTTTTTGCTCTAATGCATCTAAACGTGTTTCATTAAGTTCAACAAGTGGTGGAAAATAACTTAAAGCAAACGCCGCTCCAGAACTGGTGCCTTCTCCTCTGTAGTTTTCTAACCAATGACTCATTTCATCATAGTCTTGTTGTACGTTTACTGCATCTACTCTTTCATCCGGTTGATAATTCGGTTCAATAACAAATACATAATACAGTGTCGTAATCAGCAAAAGAATGATTGCCGCAAGATTCTTTTTATTGCGAATGATGCTGTTTAATTCAAAGAAATAAAAGGCCCTCATTCTCCTCCCTCCTTATGACTTGTTGATAGTCGATGTTTTTTAGAAAAATAAATGGATAGTATAATCAGATAGATTAGACTCCATAGAGAGTAAATAAGTATTGCCCTAGAATAGACAATCCCACTCTGACCAAAATGCTCTCTGGCTATCCCTGTCAAAACGGCTATTGGATTCAAATAACTAATTGGCGTATAAGCCAGGTTGCCCCATTCTCCAGAAAACAAGAAACTAATCAGCAGAAAACTACTACCAAAGAACAACGTCAAGTAACGATTCTTCAAAAAACTATTCAAAACAGCCGCTAATAAAATGGTATGGATAACAAAGCCTGCAGAAATCAATAAGCTTTTCAGAATGAATTGACCGGTAGATACTGCTTCATATCCTGATAGTGTATAGATGACTCTCGGATATTGCATTGATCCTGCATCGAACAGTAGCAGTGAACCAATATAAGCTAAACCGAATAAACCGGTTAATACAAGCATCGTGGTGAATAGATAAACCAATAGTTTTCCAAGCAGTCTTTGACTTTCATTAATAGGATAGGCTTGAATGATGGTATGATGTGCATTGTCTTTTGTTAAAATATCACTTGTCAATAAAAGTAAAAAGATAAAAAACACGCTGCTGAATGCCGTGATTGCGAGCACTAAATACGTGGAACTACTTTGTGCATCTCTTTCGATCGTTTGGTTCTGATCCTCTAAAGCTTGATAGTAAACAGCTTCTCTTAGCGAGTGTTCTAACGGCACATAGAAATTCTGATTAAAGGATTCATAGCCTTTTTCATGTGCCTGGATTCTCGTTTCTGCAAGTTCTATACCGACAGACGTATATTGCTCCAGGTCATCATAAAATGTTAAAGCGACTTCCTGATTTCCAATCAGCTGAGATTCTTTTAAAACATCACTGTAAACCGGAAAACGATCAGGAGCTTCTTCTACAATATGTACGGGAAAACTAGTAATAGTGTTTCTGACGGTATGTAGTTCGTTTTGTGTCTTATTATAAATGTCATTCACCTGTTGGTACGGTATGTAAAACAGTAGACCGATTAAAAATAGTGCCACCCCTAAGAACAAGAAGCCATTTTTTCGGTCTCTCATAAACAGTTCGGTTTCAAATCTTAAGTATTCTTTCATTGAACCCCTCCTATTATTCACTAACTAATTTATAAGTTCTATTATATTAAAAAAACATTACAAATAAAATAGATATATTAACATTATTTTAATTTTTCATAAATGAAAAAAGTAGTAGTTCCAAGGCGGGATTACTACTTTGCATAAAACATTGTCTCATTTTATTTCAAATACTTATCCATAAAGTCTAACATGATTTGAATGACTTCATCCGTGAAAAAAGTTGGGCCTCCGTGATCAGCTCCATCTACGCAGTAAAAATCTGCTTGAGTCTGCTTTTCCTTGCAGAGTTCAAAGAGCTCTACGCTTTGTTCAAATGGAACTAATCTGTCTTTGTTACCATGGATAATGAGTAATGGACCCAATGCATCGGCTTGTTTAAGGTAGTAAGGAACGGATGCTTTCTCTGCTTTTTCCGGGTAATTTTCTGGTAAGAAACCGCCTGTGAGGAGACTGTCTGGGCTCGTTGGGTTTCTATGATCAACCGCTGATTCTTTGTCCGGAATCGTAAGCAAATCATATACTCCGTAGAGATCAATACATCCTTTAATTTCCGGAAGTGGGTCTTCTGATGCATCCAGTAATGGCTTGTTCCAAGTTGACCAAGCCATTAGAGCCGTATGGCCACCACTAGAATCGCCGCACAGCAAGATACGGTCCAAATCAATTTCCAGTTCTTTTGCATGATCCGCTAGATAACGAACAGCCATCTTAGCATCAACATGATCTTCTTTACTGATTTTTGCACCGATATTGTCCATCTGCGCTTGGATTGTTTTCATTCTTGCCGTTTGGGCATTGTATACGAATCATATTTCATTTCAAACTCCAAGAAATCATTTCCTTAATATGCTATCCTTCTTCCCCAATTATTGAATACTTAATGGGACTCTATGATCCGGCACAGGGAAAGCGGCATCTAACTGGTTTATCTCTTCTTCAGATAAAGTAACGTCCAAAACGTCAGCGTTCAACTGGACATGTTCCTTACTGCTGGCTTTTGGAATCGCAATAACATTATCTTGTTGCATCACGAATGCGAGTAGTAATTGAATGATGGAAATATCATGAGCATCAGCGATATTTTTAACCGTTGCATCATTATAGACACGCTCTTTCAAATTCGGTTCTTGACCAATGACTGGGCAATAGGCCATCATGGGAATGCCTTTTTCTTTTAGATAATCCTGTAAGACAACTTCCGTTCCTCTAGAAGCTAAATGGTAAAGGACCTGGTTTGTTTGGCAATTTTCGCCGCCTTCTATTGCGAGTAACTCTTGCATATCTTCCAAATCAAAGTTAGAGACGCCCCAATTTTTGATCTTACCTTGACGTTTCAGATCTTCAAAACAGTCGACCGTTTCTTGTAGTGGCACACGGCCTCTCCAATGGAGTAAATACAAGTCGAGTGTCTCTACACCTAAACGTTCAAGGGTTTGGTCACAAGCATCAAATATGTCTGATTTTCCTGCATGATGAGGACATACCTTTGAGACCAGAAATAAATCTTCTCGATTGTAGTTAGCGATGGCTTCTCCTACAAGTTTTTCTGATTGTCCTTCTCCGTACATTTCTGCAGTATCAATCAATGTTAAGCCGCTGTCTATTCCCGAGCGAAGCGCCGTTATTTCTTGATCATGCTTACTGCTATCCTCGCCTAAGCGCCAAGTTCCTTGGCCTAAATTCAGTACTGTCTGTTCATCTGGAAATTGAATCTGTTGTTTCATCTTTGGACCCTCCTTATGAATTCTCTACCAGTATATCAATACTCCCTCTTTTTATTAATCAAAAAACACTATAGATTCATCAAGACCTTTGTTTCACATTCTTTTACCTCTCAAAAAGATTTCTATTTACATTCTTTTGCATTTTTGATAAGGTTATATGCAAATAACAAATTAAAACTGAATGACTGGATGAGGCGCAGAAATCAAAAGTAGTTATCAACAATAGAACCTGTAAGTTCTTGATAACGAAAGGGAAATCTGCCGAAATGGTTGATCTTTACAGTAAGGTTAACTGTTGGGCTGCATATGAAGAATATGCAGACTGCCGTATGAATATAAGTAGACACCTAATAATTGAATAGGTAATCTACTTTACGGAGTGCTTCCGCTTGTATATAGATTCTTTAGGACAAGTCGGTACTTCGACTTGTCCTTTTTGTATACTCTAGAGTACCAAAGGCAGTCTCACTAAGTTTGGAAAGGATAGCCATGAAAAGAAGCGTATTAAAATTTGGTGGATCAAGTGTTTCCGATCTGTCAAAAATAAAAGAAATCGCCTTATATCTCAAAGAACGGACTGACCAAGGAGAGCAATTGGTTGTCGTTGTGTCCGCTATGGGCAAAACAACCGATGAATTACTGAAAAATGTCGGACAAATTACTTCTAAACCAAATGATCAGGATTTGGCTATGCTGCTGACGACCGGTGAACAGCAAACTATTTCTTATCTTTCGATCACTCTGAATGATTTGGATGTTAAAGCTAAACCATTAACGGGTTACCAAGCGGGCATCGAAACTATTGGGCATCATTTAAAAAGTAAAATCTCTTCAATCAAAACGGATTTGTTCGATCAATTGTTTGAAACGAATCAGGTCGTTATTGTTGCTGGCTTTCAAGGCTTCAATAAAGAAGGCGAACTCACAACACTGGGACGTGGTGGTTCAGACACGACAGCCGTTGCATTGGCTGCGGCTTTGAAAACAACTTGTGAAATCTATACAGATGTTACAGGTGTCTATAGTACGGATCCCAGAATTTTCCCAAATGCAAAACGTTGGGATAAAATCTCCTATGAAGAGATGATGGAAATGTCTGCTCTTGGTGCAGGTGTACTAGAAACGAGAAGCGTGGAACTGGCGAACAATAACGGAATAAAGCTTTATCTTGCTAAAACACTCTCTAAAGAGAAAGGAACTTGGATCGTGCCGAATGAACAAATACTTGAACACAAAGCCGTCACTGGCGTTGCGTTAGATAAGAATATGGCTCATGTAACCTTAACGGATCCCTCAAACGGTGCTCAACTATTAAATGATATTTTTGTTGAACTAGAAAAAGAAGAAATCAATATTGATATGATTTCTCAAATCAGAAATCAAGACGTCATGCAGTTATCCTTCACAGCTAAAGATTCCGATGAACGTCAGCTCGTGCAAGTTTTTGATCAGTTGAAAGGTCATTATCATGATTTGACCGTCAGCATCGTTGATCATTATGCCAAGATCTCTGTTATTGGTGCAGGAATGAGAGATATGTCTGGTGTCGCTTCTCAGATTTTTAGAACTTTGATTGAATCAGACATCACTTATTACCAAGTAACGACTTCTGAAATCAGTGTTTCCTGTGTGATTGATGAAAGCAATGGTGAAAAAGCAACGAAATTGCTTTGCGAAAAATTCGATCTATAATCCATCTCTTAAAACAAGAAAGGACGTTCTTATGTGTAAAATTGCCGTAGTCGGCGCTACTGGATTAGTTGGTAGTACGATGCTTCGCTTACTAGAAGAAAAAAATATTCCTATTGAAGAATTGACTCTATTCTCTTCTGCCCGTTCAGCAGGAACTAAAGTAATCTTCAAAGACGAAGAACTGGTTGTAGAAGAATTAACACCAGAAAAAACAACTGGTCCTTTTGATTATGTCTTGATGTCTGCTGGTGGAGAAACAAGTTTAACCTTCTCTCCTCTTTTTGAACAACACGGTGCAGTCGTCATAGATAATTCAAGTGCTTGGAGAATGGATCCAGAAATTTCTTTAGTGGTTCCGGAAGTAAACCCTCCCGTACTGGATAGAAAGATCATCGCCAATCCAAACTGTTCAACCATACAGTCTGTAGGACCACTAAAACTCCTACTAGATGCCTTCGGTATTGAACGAGTCGCTTATACGACCTATCAATCTGTGTCCGGATCCGGATGGAAAGGCATCGAAGACTTGAAACGTGGTGAACAAGGGAAAGAACCATTGAACTATCCGTACCCTATTTATAATAATGTGATTCCGCATATTGATGTTTTCCAAGAAGACGGCTACACAAAAGAAGAAGTGAAAATGATTGAAGAAACAAGGAAAATACTCAGTCTGCCAACATTACCTGTTACGGCTACTTGTGTACGCGTACCCGTTACGAGCGCGCATTCCGTTGCCATGAATGTTACACTGACAAAAGAAACAACGGTTCAAAACATCCAACAGTTATTTGAAGAAAGTCCCTACGTTACGTTAGTGGATGATCCTAAAAATGACCAATATCCGATGCCCATTCAAGCAGGTGGTAAAGAAGGCATTTTTGTTGGACGGATTCGAAAAGACGACAGCCTTAAAAACACCTATCATGTCTGGACAGTCAGCGATAATATTTTAAAAGGTGCTGCACTCAATGCCGTACAGATTCTTCAACAATTAACGAACTGAGAGGAGAAACACATTATGTCTCACCTATTTACAGGAATTGGCGCTGCCGTTACTACACCCTTTACGGAAGACGCCGTTGATTATGAACAGTTCCGAAATCACTTAACGTTTTTGAAAGACAATCAGATTCAAAGTCTAATTGTAAATGGGACTACCGGTGAAGGATCGACGCTTTCAACCGAAGAAAAAATGAACTTGCTGAACGTTGCGCTTGAGGTTTCTGATGGACAGATCCCCGTTATTGCGGGAACTGGCTCAAACAATACGAAAGCAAGTATCGAGGCTTCCAAAAAAGCGGAAGAACTCGGTGTCGATGGATTACTGGTTATTACCCCTTACTACAATAAAACAAGCCAACGAGGATTAGTGGCACATTTTACAACGATCGCTGATGCTGTAAACATTCCGATCATCTTGTATGATGTTCCCGCAAGAACAGGGATGACCATTGAACCTGAAACTTTGCAAATACTCGCTGAGCATCCAAATATCGTCGGTCTTAAAGATGCAACAGGAGATCTGACTCACTTAAGTCGTCTCCAAGCTGTGGTGAATGACTCTTTTGCCTTTTATGGTGGAAATGACGATCTAGCTTTACCTTTCTTTGCTCAAGGTGGACATGGCCTGATCTCTGTCGCTGCCAACGTACTACCCAGCGAATATCAACTGATGTTTGAAACGGTTAAGATCGATATCGCTAAAGCAAATCTGATTTATAGAGAACTGCATCCAGTTGTCGAAGTGCTCAGTATTGATGTCAATCCAATTCCAATCAAAGTGTTAACAAGTTTTCTAGGGTTTGGTCAGTACGAAGTCAGACTCCCTCTTGTCCCACTTGAAGAAATGGATCAGGCTTCTATCATCGAAGTCTTCCGTCATTTAAAAGGAGAAAGTGTATAGATGGATATATTATTAGTTGGATACGGCGCAATGAACAAGCGTGTCGCAGTACTCGCAGAAGAACAAGGACACAAGATTGCTGGAGTGGTTACACCGGATGAAAAAGCGGATCAGTATCCAGTGTTCTCAACCTTTGATGATGCTTTGCCTAAAGTCGATGTCGTCATTGATTTTTCTCATCCAGTACTCACAACCGCTTTACTAGAATCCTCTATTACTGCGCCACTTGTCATTGCAACAACCGGAGAAAAAGATCGTCTGGCTGAGTTGATGCAAGAAAAAGCCCAAACACAACCGGTTTTCTTTAGTGCCAATATGAGTTATGGTGTGCATATTCTGACTGAGATCATTAAATATGCTACCCCACTACTTGAACAGTTCGATATTGAAATGATCGAGAAGCATCATAATCAAAAAGTGGATGCTCCAAGCGGTACCTTGGTTAAGCTCTATGATGCAATCGTTGAGAGCGCCAAACCCGCTGCACAGCCAGTCTACGATCGTCATGAAAAATCAGAAAAACGTGATCCAAAAGAAATCGGCATCTCTTCTATCCGCGGCGGAACCATTGTTGGCGAGCATGAAGTGATCTATGCAGGTCATGATGAAGTCATTTCTATTAAACACTCTGCTCAGTCCAAAGACATTTTCGCTAGTGGCGCTTTGACTGTTGCTCAAACATTACAACACAAACAAAATGGTTACTACACGTACCATAACTTAGGAGAATAAACTTATGAACGAATTTTCAGCTCAAGAAATTATCCAGTACATTAGTGAGTCGACAAAAACGACTCCGGTCAAAATTTATGTGAACACTTCTTTATCTAAATCTGATTTTCCAGATACGTTTAAAGTGTTTGGGAATAAAGATAGTTATACCATTTTCACTGATCTTAAAGACTGGAAAGCCTTCTTCATGGATAATAAAGAAGCTTTAATTGATCATGTACTGGAACAAGACAGAAGAAATTCAGCCATTCCGCTTTTAGATGCTTCTGAAGTGAATGCACGTATTGAACCAGGTTCGTTTATCAGAGAACACGCTGTGATTGGTGATAATGCCGTCATTATGATGGGCGCTGTGATCAATATTGGCGCAATCGTCGGCGAAGGAACCATGATTGATATGGGTGCTGTTCTTGGGGGACGCGCAACAACTGGGAAAAACGTACACGTTGGTGCTGGCGCTGTGTTGTCTGGTGTTATTGAACCGGCTAGTGCACAACCTGTTGTGATTGAAGACAACGTTTTGATTGGTGCTAATGCCGTTGTCCTTGAAGGCGTTACAGTTCGAAAAGGTGCGGTGGTCGCTGCAGGCGCAATCGTAACGGAAGATGTACCAGAAAATACCGTTGTAGCCGGTGTCCCTGCAAGAATCATTAAAAAATCAAGCGAAGTAGAAGCGAGTAAAATTGATATTGTTTCTGCTCTAAGAAACTTAAACTAAAAACAGATAGCCGAGCGAAATTCTCTTTAGGATTTCGCTCTCAGCTTATCTTTTAACTGAACTTAAGGAGCTTTTAAATGATAGATTATGAAAAACGCGTCACGACTCACCGTAGATCCTTACATTTAATTCCTGAACTATCTTTTCAAGAATACAAAACCACAGAGTATATTCGCTCAGAGTTAGAAAAATTATCTATTGAGTATTTATCCCCTTTAGAAACCGCAACGGTTGTCTACTTGAAAGGAAATTCTGATAAAACTGTTGGATTTCGAGCGGATATTGACGCTTTACCGATTGTTGAAGAAACGGGCGTCCCCTTTGAGTCTACTCACCCACTGGCGATGCATGCTTGTGGTCATGATGGGCATGCTTCTATTTTATTGACATTTGCTGAATGGTGTAAAGCCCAACAAGACTTAAACCAACTGAAGCATAATGTCTTGCTCGTCTTTCAACCTTCAGAGGAATCGAATGCGGGCGCAAATGCGCTCATAAAAGCTTTTCCTTTTGAAGACTATAACCTTGAAGCCTTGTTTGGAGTGCATTTAGGACCAGACACGGATGAAGGTGTACTCTTAACCAAAGAAGGCCCGCTTACGGCGAGCGCTACAGAATACCGCATTCGCATCAAAGGAAGATCTGCCCACGTTGCTGAAAAGGAAACAGGTGCCAATGCTTTAGGGGCACTTTCAAATATTGTAAACCAGATTGCTCAGATCCAACAGTATCAATTGTCCGGTCTGAATCAAAATGTCATCCACATCGGGAAAATGGATGCTGGAGAAGCCATTAATACCGTAGCTAGTAACGGCTACCTTGAAGGGACGATTCGTACGTATAGTCCAGAAGATCTTGAAGTCATCAAAAGTCAATTAAGCGCAATTGTTGAAAGCAATGATCAAATCTTTGGCACCACCTCCACTTTATCTATTGCGGAAGGTTATCCTCCTGTAATCAATCCGTCTTCTCTTTTAGACTTAGTTGAAAAAAGTGCAGCTTCAGCAGGATTATCTTTATCATTGAAAGCTAACCCCTATTTATTCGGAGAAGATTTTTCATTTTACTCTACAGTCACACAAACAAATTTCGCTTTTTTAGGGATTAAAAATACAGCTAAAGGTTATACTAGCGGACTGCATACCTCGACTTTCAATTTTGATGAATCGGTCCTCGTTTATGGTGTTCAGTACTTTCAGGAAATATTAAATCATTTAGGAGAATAATCATGACAGCGATATTAACGTTTAATCAACAAAGATTGTTCGAGCAGGCGCGTTCTTTACAAGAGAAACAAGATGTGATCGTTGTTGTGAAGAATAACGCTTATAACTTTGGTATGGAACGTGCTTATAGAGCTTTCTACAAAGCCGGAATCAGAAGTTACGCTACAACTAATCTAGAAGAAGCCGTGTGGTTAAGAAAACAAGACGATCAAACCACCGTTTTACTCCTGGATCCTTCAACTGAATTTGATATACTGCGTGAACACGATATCAGTCTGACCTTACCAAATTTAGCATTTTATCATCAGTATAAAGAACACTTAGAAGGTATTAAGATTCATTTGGTATTCAAAAACCTTCTAAACCGATTTGGATTTGATACCGCTGATGAAATGAAAACCGTCTTTGATGAGCAACTTCTAACGATTACAGGTATTTGGACTCATTTCGCCTTTGCAGATGAATTATTAGATAATCGTTACGAAATCGAAAAAGAAAACTGGTCAAATGTTTTAACGGTCTTAGAACCTTACTTGGATACTTTGACCTTTATTCATGCACAAAATAGTGCGTCTTACTTGAGAGACGGTCTCTTTGATCAGCATACACATATCAGAGCTGGCGTCATTGCTTATGGCACGCGCCCCTATTATGATTTACCAGAATCGCTTGCGATGCAAACTATTGAAGTGAGCGCTACTGTTAAAGATGTTGTTTCTGTTCCCAAAGGGCAATCCGCCGGTTACTCAGCGGCTTTTGTAGCTGCAGAAGATACGACACTAGCTATTTGTGATATTGGATACGGTAACGGTATTTTAAGGACGCGCTCAAAACACAAAGTGATGATCAACCAAAAGACTTTTCCAATAGCCGTTTTAATGATGAGTCATTTGATGGTCAAAGTGGATACTTCCGTTTCAATTGGAGATCGTGTTTATCTATATAACGATACGTTGAGATTAGATTACTTCACGCATAAAGGTGTCGGGGCTTTTTCAGAACAAATGGCGAGTTTAAATCATCAAACCTTTAAGATAACTAATATTCCACTATCAGAATAATTAAGCCACAAATATTGTAAATTTGATATTTTTTCACAATTTATTTGATTTGTGAGGATGCTAGTATCTATATAGATTTTATTGATATAAAATCACAAACTCATTTTTATTGATGATTCCTATTCATTTTTCAAGAATAGTCAAAAACCCCAACAACGTGCCTAAACATGTTGTTGGGGTTTTCTATATCTTTATTTATTGAAATTTAGCGGTTAACTGTGGGACAACTTGTTTTTTACGTGAAACAACGCCTTCTAAGAATAATACATTGTCAGTAACTGTTGTTGCTAACGCTTCAGTTACCTCTTGCTCATATGGTCCATAAAGAATTGCAGTTGAATCATTTTCAAGCACATTTGTGATCAATAATAAGAATACATCATAATTTTCTGCTTCACTTTGTTTTTTCATTGCTTCAAGTAGCGCGTCTTTTCTGTCAATGATTTCTTGAACATCTACAACATTTACTTGACCGACTCTGACATTTTTTTCTCCCATCGGGAAAGTCTTCGCATCAGCATCTAGTAGTTCTTGTTCAGATTTATCGCTTGTTTTTGTACCGGCTTTTAATAACTCTACGCCATAAATTTCAAGATCTACATTTGCAATGACAGCTAATTCTTTTGCAGCCGTAACATCTTCTTCTGTACAGGTAGGTGATTTAAGCAGTAAAGTATCCGAAATGATTGCTGAAAGCATAAGACCTGCAATCTCTTTTGGAATTTCAATATTTTTTTCATTGAACATTTTGAAGATGATTGTATTTGTACATCCAACTGGTTCTGCACGGTAATAAAGTGGGTTCGCTGTTTGGAAGTTAGCGATTCTATGATGATCGACCACAGATAACACTTCAACTTGATCGATATCATCCGCACTTTGTTGCGCTTCGTTATGATCTACTAACATAACTTGTTTCACTTCATTTGAAACAGTCGTTACCACTTCTGGGTAATCAACCTTGAAATAATCCAGCGCATAAGACGTTTCGTCCGTAATAGCACCTAGCGCTACAGGTTTAGTATCTAAGCCAAGTTGGTTCTGCAAGTAACTGAAGCTGATCGCAGATGTTACAGCGTCTGTATCAGGACTTTTATGTCCAAAAACAAAAATTTCACTCATTTAAAAATCTCCTTTTAATTCATTTATACTTTAAGAATATAGGATACTTAGTCAAAATTCAATCTCCAAACACAAAAGAGCAGAACCATTCGAAACATCCTAAGTCATTTAAGAGGATTGTTCGATCCGTTCTACTCTAAAGTAGTTCATTACTTATATTTATGTGTCTGTAATATCCGATTCGCATTGGCTACTCGTTCAGCTGTCGGTGGATCAATGTCTTCCAGTTTATAGGGAATACCCAGTTCTTTATACTTGTAAACACCAAGTCTGTGATAAGGAAGCACTTCTACTTTTTCTACACTATCAAGCTTTTCTATGAAGGAATTCAACTGCTCTAAATGATGATCGTAATCAGATCGTTCTGGAACCAGCACATGTCTAAGCCACATTGGAATGCCTCGTGTGGATAAATACTGAGCCATATTTAAAATACTTTCATTGGAATGCATCGTATACTTTTTATGAATGTCATTATTAATATGCTTTACATCCATCAAGACAAGGTCTGTGTACTCCATCAATTCTTCGAAACGACTAAAGAAGGGTTCCTCATAAGTGAAGGGTTGACCACATGTATCCAGTGAAACATGAACACCTTCTGCTTTAGCTAATTTGAAAAACTCGATTAAAAAATCAATATGCAAAAGTGGTTCCCCACCACTTACTGTGATGCCACCTTCTTCTCCCCAGTATTCTCTATAGTCTAGGGCCTTTACCATCATTTCTTCTGCTGTATAGGGTGTACCGCCACCCATATTCCAAGTATCCGGATTATGACAGAACTCACAGCGCATCCGACATCCTTGCATAAAGATAATGAACCGAATACCCGGACCGTCAACGGATCCAAAGCTTTCTGTTGAGTGTACGTATCCTACTGCTGGTTCTGTCATCATTATTCCTCCATTTATACTAAGTGTCCTTACATTGTTTCGTGGAATGTTCTACTTAAAACATCCAATTGCTGCTCTCTTGTCAATTTCACGAAATTCACTGCATACCCTGAAACTCTTATTGTCAGCTGCGGATATTCTTCTGGATGCTCCATAGCATCTTCTAGCGTTTTACGATTTAAAGCATTCACGTTCAGATGGTGTCCACCTTTTTTAACATACCCATCGAGCATCATTGCCAAGTTCTTTCTTTGTGTTTCATCCTCTTTACCTAACGCTTTTGGTACAATCGAAAATGTATTGGAAATACCATCGAGCGACTCTGAGTAAGGAAGTTTAGCCACTGAATTCAAACTTGCTAGCGCTCCATTTGTATCTCTACCGTGCAACGGATTAGCACCTGGCGCGAAAGGAACGCCTTCTCGTCTACCATCCGGTGTGTTACCAGTCTTTTTACCGTATACAACGTTTGAAGTAATCGTCAATATAGAGGTCGTATGTTTCGCATCTCGGTAAGTTGGGTGCTTTTTCACTTTACTCATAAAGGTTTTCAAAAGATCTATGGCGATCTGATCAACCTGATCGTCATTATTTCCGTATTTTGGATAATCTCCTTCTATTTCATAATCCGTAACTAATCCCTGCTCATCTCTAATCGTCTTGACTTTGGCGTATTTGATGGCAGAAAGGGAGTCTATTGCAACGGAAAAACCAGCGATACCTGTTGCCATTGTTCTTGCTACATCTGTATCGTGTAAGGCCATCTCGATCCGTTCGTAGCTGTATTTATCGTGCATATAATGGATGATGTTCAATGTATTGATATACATCCCTGCCAACCATTCAAGCATCTCATCATATTTTTCAAGAACGATATCATAATCCAGCACTTCACTCGTAATTGGCTGGTATTTAGGTCCTACTTGAGTCTTTGTTTTTTCATCCACGCCACCATTAATGGCATAAAGTAATGCTTTAGCCAGGTTCGCTCTAGCTCCAAAGAACTGCATTTGTTTTCCAATTGGCATTGCAGAGACACAACAGGCAATACCATAATCATCTCCCCACTCCTGGCGCATAATATCATCATTTTCATACTGTACCGCGCTACTTTCGATTGAAACTTTTGTACAATATTCTTTGAAAGTATTCGGTAGTCTAGTTGACCACAAAACGGTTAAATTCGGTTCCGGAGCTGGTCCTAAGTTTGTTAAAGTATGCAAGAAGCGGTAGCTGTTTTTGGTGACCATGTGGCGACCATCTATTCCTACTCCCCCAATAGACTCGGTTACCCAAGTAGGATCTCCTGAAAATAGTTCATTGTACTCTGGTGTTCGAGAAAATTTCACTAATCTCAGTTTCATAACAAAGTGGTCCACTAGTTCTTGAACTTCTTTTTCAGTCATTAAACCAGCTTTCAAATCTCTTTCAATATAAATATCCAAGAAAGTTGACGTTCTCCCTAGTGACATGGCAGCACCGTTTTGTTCTTTGATTGCTGCTAAATAGCCTAAATATAGCCATTGGAAAGCTTCTTTTGTGTTTTGAGCAGGTATAGATAAATCAAATCCATAAATATTTCCAAGTTCTTTTAACTCTACTAAGGCTTTGATCTGGTCACTGAGCTCTTCCCGCTGACGAATGACTTTCTCGCTCATCATACCGTTTCCACAATTTAATAAATCTTTTTCTTTTTGTTTGATCAAAAAGTCGACACCATATAAAGCGACACGTCTATAATCTCCAATAATGCGTCCTCGACCATATGCATCTGGTAATCCCGTAATGACACCCGTTCTTCTGGCATTCTTGATTTCAGGAGTATAGGCATCAAATACGCCTTGATTATGTGTTTTTGTCCAGTTTCTAAATACATGAGACAGCATTGGGTCCACTTCGAATCCATAAGATTCCGCGGCCTGTTCCATCATTCGAATGCCACCAAACGGTTGTAAAGATCGTTTAAAAGGTTTTTCTGTTTGAAATCCAACGATTTGTTCTTTTTCTTTTGCTAGATACCCTGGACCGTGAGAGGTAATGGTTGATACAACCTCAGTATCCATATCTAACATACCTCCAGCATCTAATTCTTGTTTATTTAAATCCATTACTTGCGCCCATAATTCTTTTGTATCTTCAGTAGCGTCTTCTAGAAATGAGTCATCTCCGTCATAAGGTTGATAATTCATTTGTATGAACGTTCTAACATCAATAGCTTCTTTCCAGCTACTACCCTTAAAGCCCTTCCAAAAATGATCAAATCTTTTTGATTCTACTTCTTGTTTTTCCATTATATTGACTCCTTTACATTCTGATTTTTTCAAGCTCAATATATCACATATAAACTTTCTCAACAAGTGAAACATTGAACTAGTTTATTGTTTTTTTCGAAAACATATAAGGAACAATTCTACAATTGTGTTTTTATTCACAAAATAGACACATTTCAGTTGACCATTGTGATTATTGATATGCTATAGTCAGCTTGTAAACAAGTTTTACTTTACTCGATCCTGTAAACTTAATTACCAAGGGGAAGTAAAGAGTTTTTTTTAAAGGTTATTGCTCACAATTTCACATAAAAATATGGAGGTTTTAATTATGGTTCAATTAGTTTCCGTCAAACAAACAGAAATGCCCACACCTACTGTCGAAAGTACGATTGATGTGTTGGTGGACAATGCTCAACAAGCACTTCTATCTCTATCCCAGCTCGATCAAGAACAGATCAATGAAATTGTTAAACAAATGGCCCTGGCAGGTTTGAACAACCATATGTCTTTGGCTAAAATGGCGATTGAAGAAACTCAGCGTGGTGTCTATGAAGATAAGATCATCAAAAATCTATTTGCAACAGAATATGTTTATCACAGCATTAAAAATGATCGGACAATTGGTATTATTGAGGAAAATAAACATGAAGGTACGGTTTCCATTGCAGAGCCGATTGGCGTAATTGCAGGTGTAACACCGGTTACCAATCCGACTTCTACTACAATGTTTAAATCACTTATCTCAATCAAAACAGGAAACCCAATTATTTTTGCTTTCCACCCTTCTGCACAACGTTCCAGTGTGGCTGCAGCTAAAACCGTTTACGAAGCTGCCGTAAAAGCTGGTGCTCCTGAGCATTGTATACAATGGGTCACCACACCTTCTGTGGAAGCAACACAGACATTAATGAAACATAATGGCGTCGCAACAATTCTAGCTACAGGTGGTCCTGGAATGGTCAAATCAGCTTACAGTTCCGGAAAACCTGCCTTAGGCGTTGGCGCTGGAAATGTTCCTTGTTATATTGAAAAAACTGCCAATATCAAACGTTCCGTTAATGATTTGATTCTCTCAAAAACGTTTGATAACGGTATGATTTGTGCTTCAGAACAAGCAGTTATCATCGATAAGGAAATCTATAGAGAAGTTAAAGCGTTAATGACAGAAAACAGTTGCTACTTCTTATCCAGTGAAGAAAGACAAAAAATTGAAACCTTTATGGTTACAGAAGACGGTGGCTTAAATGCCGTTGTGGTTGGAAGATCTGCTTATGACATAGCTAAACTAGCAGGCGTTTCTGTTCCAGAAGATACGAAAATTCTGATTGCCGAACTACAAGGTGTCGGGAAAAAGTATCCATTATCTAGAGAAAAACTTAGTCCTGTTCTTGCAGCATATAAAGTGAATAGTACAGAAGAAGGACTGAAAAAAGCTGAAGAAATGCTGGCATACGGTGGTATCGGACACTCAGCTGTTCTTCATTCTCTGGATGAAACAGTGATTGAACAGTTTGAAAGAAGAATGAAAGCTGGCCGTCTGATTGTTAATGCCCCTTCTTCTCAAGGTGCAATTGGAGACATCTATAACGCTTACCTTCCCTCACTCACACTAGGTTGTGGTTCTTATGGTGGAAACTCTGTTTCTACAAACGTGGGGACAACGCATTTGATCAATATCAAAAAACGTGCAAATCGAACCAATAATATGCAGTGGTTCAAATTACCACCTAAGATTTACTTTGAAAAAAATTCTGTCCAGTATTTGTCTAAAATGCCAGATATCAAAAGAGCTTTTATTGTAACAGACCCAATGATGGTTAAATTAGGCTACGTAGATAAAGTTCTTTACAATTTAAGAAAACGTCCTGACTATGTTCACTGCGAAGTGTTTTCTGATGTCGAACCAGATCCTTCTAAAGAAACGGTTCTTCGCGGTGCAGAAGCTATGCGCGCCTTCCAACCCGATGTCGTCATTGCATTAGGTGGAGGATCTCCTATGGACGCTGCTAAAGGCATGTGGCTTTTTTACGAACACCCAGACACTGACTTCAATGGTTTAAAACAAAAATTCCTGGATATTAGAAAACGTGTCTATAAATATCCTAAACTTGGTGAAAAAGCACAATTCGTTGCGATTCCAACAACTTCTGGTACAGGTTCTGAAGTCACTTCTTTTGCAGTCATTACGGACAATGAAAACAATATCAAGTATCCGCTAGCAGATTACGAGCTAACCCCTGATGTGGCGATCATTGACTCACAATTTGTTATGAGTGTTCCAAAAGTTGTAACTGCAGATACTGGAATGGACGTCTTAACGCACGCGATAGAAGCCTATGTATCAAATATGGCAAATGATTATACTGATGGGCTTGCGATTAAAGCAATACAACTTGTGTTCGAATATCTTCCAAAAGCTTACCGTGACGGCAGCGACGAACAAGCTAGAGAAAAAATGCACAACGCTTCTACAATAGCGGGTATGGCTTTTGCCAATGCATTCTTAGGAATCAACCATAGCTTGGCACATAAATTAGGTGCAGCGTTCCATATTGCCCACGGTCGAGCAAATGCGATTTTACTACCACACGTCATCAGTTATAATGCCAAAAAACCGACTAAATTTGTTTCATTCCCTAAATATGAACACTTTATAGCTGACATACGTTACGCTGAGATTTCTAAAGCACTTGGTTTACCTTCATCTACAACAGAAGAAGGTGTCAATAGTTTAATCAATGCGATTTATCAATTAGCTGAACAATTGGCTATCCCTATGAGTATAAAAGAAAACAATGTTGATCAAAAAGCTTTCGATCAATTAGTGGATAGTCTGGCTGAACGGGCTTTTGAAGATCAATGTACAACAGCAAATCCCAAACTGCCTCTTGTGAAAGAATTGGCTGAAGTATACAAACAGGCTTATAACGGTAAATAATATGACAATTTAAAAGACGTGCTTATGATTTCACTCATAGGCACGTCTTTTTTAGTTGATCATTAAGCTTTCTTTTCAGCTTCATCGGAAGAGGTATCTACCTCAACGATATTATTCACTTTAAAATCTACCGGAACGCCATCAGAGGTTTCATCTAGTAAAAATGAACCATTGTTGTAACGATCGCTCACTTTGTAAGCCTTTGGTGTCAGCTCAAAAGTTTTTTGTTTATCTGTAATGATTGTATAAGAATCGTTGTTGTCGTGAACATCTATCATCAAAGTAATCCGGTGCGGATTTTTCTTCAATTCTTTCAGCACATGTAACCCACGCTTAGCTCTTGAAATTGAATCAAAGTCCAATAAGTTCATTTTCTTAACTGCCCCACGTTGGGTAACGAGTAGTACGTTAGATTGTTTCTGGTCACGTTTAAAGACAGTACCTGAGACAATATAATCTTCTTCTTTAAGATCCATTGATTTAACACCGACTGCATTTGCCCCGACAATAGAAACTTCATCTAGACCATACTTCAGACCGAAGCCAAGATTCGTGACTAGGAAAACGTCTCTTGTATCTTGATCATCGATATAATAGACCGCCGTTAATCGATCTGTTTCTGATTTTAACTTGATCCCATTTGCTGATCTCGTACGATACGTTCTTTTCGCCTCATATTCATTCGCAGTCGTTTGTTTAATATAACCTTCTCGGGTAATTAGAACAAATTTGTGCGATTCGTTGAACTCATTCATATGATAGACTGCCAAAACTTTTTCGTCTTGACTCAACGTAATGGATTGGGAAATATGGTGACCTAAATCTTTCCATCTAACATCTGGAAGTTCATGAACGGGTCGGTTGATGACATTTCCTTTTGTTGTGAATATCAGAATTTGCTGTAGCGTCGTTAATTTTTCAGCGAAGACCGGATAGTCGCCTTCTCTCAATCCAATTTCTGAAGGTTCTGACGCACCATAAGATCTTAGACTGGTTCGTTTCAAATACCCTTCTTTAGTTACGGAAACAATCACATCTTCTTCAGCAATTAGAACTTCTGTATCCACATTCAGTTCTTCAATTTTCTCTTCAATAGAAGTCAGACGATCTGAACGATACGTTTTCTGCGTTTCTTTTAATTCTTTTTTCATCACAGCATTTAACTTAGCTTCACTCTCAAGAATTTCTCTATACTGCTTGATGCGTTTCTGTAACTCTGCTTCTTCTTTTTGAAGTTGGGTAATATCTGTATTTGTCAGACGATACAACTGCAAGCTCACAATCGCTTCGGCTTGCGCTTCAGTGAATTCAAATTTCGTACTCAGATTGTTTTTTGCATCTGATTTGTTTTGACTGTTCCTGATTTCTCTAATGACTTCATCAAGAATTGAAATGGCTTTAATCAAACCAGCAACGATATGTTCTCTTTTTTGATCTTTACGAAGTAAAAACTGCGTACGTTTCAAAATGACATCGCGTTTATGATCCAAGTAAGCACTCAGGATTTGTTTTAAGCCTACTTGTTGAGGTCTTCTTTCATCAATGGCAACCATGTTTAAGTTGTAAGAGATTTGAAGATCCGTATTTTTAAATAGGTATGTCAAAATACCTTCTGCATTTGTTTCTTTTTTTAATTCAATAACGATTCTTAAACCGGTACGATCTGACTCATCTCGTACCTCTGCAATTCCTTCGATTTTACGATTGATTCGGATTTCATCCATTTTACGAACCATATTCGCTTTGTTTACTTCGTAAGGAATCTCAGTGATCACAATTTGTTGTTTTCCACCACGAACAGTTTCAATCTCCGTTTTGGATCTAACAACAATTTTGCCTTTACCTGTTTCATACGCTGATGTCAGGCCAGCAACACCTTGGATAATCCCACCTGTTGGAAAATCAGGACCTTTAATGTATTGCATCAAATCTTGTGTCGATGCTTTAGGTTTACCAATTAAGTAGATGGCTGCATCGATGACTTCCCCTACATTATGCGGAGGAATATCGGTTGCATAACCTGCTGAGATTCCTGTAGCTCCATTTACAAGGAGGTTAGGATATTTTGCAGGTAATACAGTCGGTTCGTGTGTTGTATCATCAAAGTTCAGTACAAATTCCACTGTTTCTTTGTCGATATCAGCCAGCAATTCATCTGCGATTTTAGAAAGTCGCGCTTCCGTGTAACGCATAGCTGCTGGTGGATCACCATCCATACTACCGTTATTCCCATGCATTTCTATTAACGGCTCACGCATTTTCCAGTACTGACTTAGTCTTACCATTGCATCATAAACACTACTATCTCCGTGGGGGTGATAGTTACCAATAACATTCCCGACAGTCTTAGCTGATTTTCTAAAGCCTTTATCTTGGGTATTCCCTTCCGAGAACATTGCATAGAGTATTCTACGCTGAACTGGCTTTAGTCCATCTCTAATATCTGGGAGTGCACGCTCTTGGATGATATATTTACTATAACGTCCAAAACGGTCGCCCATAACATCTTCTAATGTCAATTCTTGAATTTCTACTCTTTCTTCTGACATTCAGTTCTTCAAACCTTTCTAGCTGTTAAGAGTTCAGTTCATTCTCTTCCAGTATGTTAGTCGATTCCAGAATACTTCCATCTTCTTCCAAAGAAAATTCCACATTCTCTTCAATCCATTTTCTTCTTGGATCTACTTTGTTACCCATCAAGACGGATACGCGACGTTCTGCTTGTGCAAGATCATCAAGGGTCACTCGAATCAGCGTTCTAGTATCTGGGTCCATAGTGGTCTCCCAAAGCTGATCAGCGTTCATCTCTCCTAAACCTTTATACCGTTGGATAATATAATTTTTACCATAGTTTTTCAATGTGACAGAAAGTTCTTCGTCCGTCCAAGCGTAATCTGTTTTCTCATTTTTCCCTTTACCTTGAGAAACTTTATATAAAGGAGGTAAGGCCAAGTAGATTTTACCTTGCTCAATCAGTGGTTTCATATAGCGATAAAAGAAGGTTAAAAGCAAGACTTGGATATGCGCGCCATCCGTATCCGCATCGGTCATAATAATGATTTTATCGTAGTTACAGTCTTTGATATCAAATTCTGGTCCTACTCCTGCTCCAATCGTATAAATCATTGTACTGATTTCTTCATTTTTCAGAATGTCTTGCATATTCGCTTTTTCAGTGTTGATAACCTTACCTCTAAGGGGTAAAATCGCCTGAAATTTACGGTCTCTTCCTTGTTTAGCTGAACCACCTGCGGAATCACCCTCTACAAGATACAGTTCATTCTTTTTAGCATTTCGTCCTTGTGCCGGTGTTAACTTCCCAGAAAGCAAAGTCTCTCGTTTCTTTTTCTTACCGTTTCTTGATTCTTCTTTGGCTTTTCTGGCAGCTTCACGAGCTTCTCGAGCCTTGATCGCTTTTCTGACAATCTGCTGACTCATTTCGCCATTTTCTGAAAGGTAGAAATTTAATTGCTCAGAAACGACCGTATCACAAGCTGCTCTCGCTTCTGTTGTTCCTAACTTACTCTTAGTCTGACCTTCGAACTGTAAGATGTTTTCAGGGATTCGAACAGAAATAATAATCGCGATGCCTTCCCTTACATCTGTCCCTTCAAGATTTTTCTCTTTTTCTTTCAAAAGTCCTGTTCGACGGGCATATTCATTGAAAGTCTTTGTAATTGCCGCTTTCGTTCCGATTTCATGCGTTCCGCCATCTCTTGTTCGAACATTATTGACAAAACTTAAGACACTTTCTGAGTATCCATCATTGTATTGGAAAGCACACTCAACTTCAATCTGGTTATTTTCGCCTTCAAAATAAGCAATCGGTGTCAATGTATCTTTTTCTTCATTGATATAATGAACAAATTCCTTAATACCTTCTTCGTAATGGAAAGTATCCTCATGACCATCTCTTTCGTCTGTTAGCGTAATTTTTAACCCTTTTAAAAGAAAGGCAGATTCTCTTAAGCGTTCTGATAACAAACTGTAAGAGTAATCAACAGTCGAAAAGATCGCTGTATCTGGTTTGAAATGAATTGTCGTACCATTTTTTCTTTTAGCAACTTTCTCTTGTTTCAGTTTTCCAACAGGTCTTCCACCCTTTTCAAATCTTTGAGTGTATAAGGTACCTTCACGTACGACTTCTACAATCAGCCATTCTGATAGTGCATTAACAACAGAAGCACCAACACCGTGGAGTCCTCCTGAGGTTTTATAGCCACCTTCTTGACCGAATTTACCGCCTGCGTGTAGCACGGTAAAGATAACTTGGATCGTTGGTATGCCGGAAGCGTGCATGCCCACTGGCATCCCTCTACCGTCGTCTGAGACAGAGATACTACCGTCTTTGTTGATTTTAACGGATATTTCAGTCCCGAATCCAGCTAGTACCTCATCAACCGAGTTGTCTACAATCTCATAGACAAGGTGATGTAACCCTCTTGAATCCGTTGACCCAATATACATACCAGGTCTTTTTCTAACTGCATCTAATCCTTCTAATACCTGGATCGATGCATCATCATATTGTGGTTTTTTAGCCAATTCTAGCCACTCCTTATATTTCTATTCTTCAAATATATTTGAAGAAGCTACTGATCTAATTACAAGAAAATAGGAAAATTTCCCATTCTGTTTCAAGCAAGCATATTTATCTTACCATAAAGTCAGCGTTTTTGTGAAGAACATATGTGCCGAATACATCCTTTTTAGCTTTAAAAGTGAATCTTTCTTTCAAATCAGTTTCTAACTTTATATTTTTTTAAGCAAATAATCAATATGCAGATTACGATAAAATTTCTTTTTCCTTTATTCTGATACGTGGTATGATAGACAAAGATATAAATTGGTTAGTTAAGGAGTGAAGACCTTGATAGAAACACTTATGTTTCTCTTGGCATATTTACTGGGATCAATTCCTTCAGGTGTATGGATCGGTAAACTATTTTTTAAAACAGATATTCGTGAACATGGGAGCGGGAATTCAGGAACAACCAATACATATAGAGTTCTTGGAGCAACCGCCGGTACAATCGTTTTAGTGATGGACATTCTAAAAGGAACCATTGCGGCTTTATTGCCACTATGGCTAGGGAGTAATGTCCACCCTATGGTCGTTGGTTTGTTTGCTGTAATCGGGCACGTATTTCCGATATTTGCTAAGTTCAAAGGCGGCAAGGCAGTAGCAACGAGCGCAGGTATTGCACTAGGCGCGCAACCTTTATTTCTCCTTTGTTTAGCTGCTATTTGGGGATCAACCCTATATATTACGAGCATGGTCAGTCTTGCGAGCATCATTGCTGTGATCATTGCCGCAATTGCTTCTCTTTTTCTGGGAGATCCGTTATTCACTGTGATTGCTTGGATCGCTATGATCATTGTGATCGTTCGACATAGTTCTAATATTGTTCGTATAAAAAATGGTTCGGAAAGTAAAGTGCCTTTTGGTCTTAAAAAGAATAAATCATGATCACGATTATTCAAATAGAAAAGAAGCCTTTCCTTATTTTTGGAAAAGGCTTCTTTTCTTTAGTTTGATGGATCCTGATCTGAAAACAATGTCTTTGAGAAGATAGGATTAAGAACTTTGATATAGGTCCCTTTCATTCCCATAGAGCGCTGCTCTATGACCGAAGCAGATACTAGCTTACGTAGAGCATTAACGACGATAGAACGCGTTACACCGATTTTATCAGCGATTTCTGAGGTAGTCAGAATGGTTTCCTGATTATCGGTATTGATTTGAGAGAAAACGCCTTTAAGTGCTTTGACTTCAGTGACCGAAAGAGTGGAAATAGCCAACCTTGCTCCAGAAAGTTGTTTTTCTATTTCTACTTCATTCTTCCCATACTCCAAAGCGATTTCTAAACCAATCATTGAAGCTGCATGTTCAACAAACAATGCAGCTACATCATCAATCTCATCTTGAACCCTTCCTACTAGTAGGGTCCCCAAACGATCATCAGATAATACAATCGGAATAACACTCGTCATTGCTTCTGGATAATAGGCTCTCTTTTCAACAGGAAAAATCGTCAAATTATCATCGATTTTCACATTCAACGTTGTTTCCGTAACATTTGATAACCTTTGAATATAGTTATAAGGAAACATCTTATTTTCGATCAAGTTTCTAACTCTTTGCGTATTCACACGATGTCTTTCATGATACCCCAGTAAATGACCTTCCGCGTTAACAATATAAATATTTGCATCCAGTATTTTACCCAGGGCGAATGAGATGCTTTTCAATGGAAAGTCTATTTCATTTGAATTATTAGAAAGAATATACTTTGCCCATTCTTTAACATTAGCCTGTTTATTTAATTCTTTTACTTTTTGTAAAAAGGCTTCATTACTCATTTAATCTGATTTCCTTTCAGCAATAGCATCATTCTGGCCTATCATAAAATGTAGCGACTTAAATCTTTATCCTCAACGATATGTCCAATCTTATCATCCACATATTTTTGAGTGATTTTCACTTCGCCCATTTGCATATCAGGAGCTTCAAACAACAATTCTTCTAGTAGTCTCTCAAGAATGGTGTGCAATCTTCTAGCTCCGATATTATCCGTTGATTCATTCACTTCATAAGCAATTTCAGCGATTCTTTCGATAGACTCCATTGTAAAGATTACATTGATGTTTTCGGTATCTAATAAAGCCTGATATTGTTTAATCAAAGCATTATGTGGCTCTGTAAGAATCTTAACGAAATCGTCTTTTGTAAGATCATTTAATTCAACGCGAATCGGGAAGCGTCCTTGTAATTCGGGTATCAGATCACTTGGTTTTGAAACGTGGAAAGCGCCTGAACCGATAAATAAGATATGATCCGTATTCACTGTACCAAATTTTGTTTTCACGCTAGAGCCTTCAACAATCGGTAAAATATCTCTTTGGACACCTTCTCTTGAAACTTGTCCGCTGTTATTTTGACCTTTTGATGTAATCTTATCAATTTCATCTATAAAGATGATTCCTGCATTCTCAGTTAAGTGAACGGCTTCTGCGTGGATGTCTTCTTGGTTAATGAGCTTGTCCGCTTCTTCTTCAGTAAAAATTTCTACAGCTTCTTTTACGGTTACACTTCTTTTAACTTTTTTCGTTGGTTTTAACTGACCTAATGTATCCGAAAGGTCAATCCCCATCTGTTCTAAAGGAGCACTCATAGGATTAGATGCAGCTTTCTTTTCATCCACTTTGATTTCTACTTCTCTACTATCTAATAGACCTTTTTTGATTTGCCTGGTCAATTCGTCTCGTTTAGTCGAGATTTCAGCTGTTATGGTCTCTGTTTCTTCAGTTTGATCAGCATATAGTTGGCTTGGGTCTACGCCCATGCTTTGAAACATACCTGCCAAAGGATTAGGATCTTGTTTCTTCTTCTCTTGTTTAATCCCTGGTACAAGCGCCTTGGCTACACGGTCAATCGCTTTATTTTCTGCTTTCCCACGAACATTTCTTCGTTGCTCTTCACGAACAAGTTGTACGGCTGCTTCTGTAAGATCTCTGACCATAGATTCTACATCACGACCAATATATCCAACCTCTGTGAATTTAGTGGCTTCTACTTTGATAAAAGGTGCATCAACAATATCTGCAAGACGACGGGCAATTTCCGTTTTACCAATACCCGTTGCCCCAATCATCAAGATATTTTTAGGTGTGATCTCTTTTTGCATATCGTCATCCAGTTTCAATCTACGGTAACGATTACGCAAAGCGACAGCAACAGCTTTTTTAGCTTCTTTTTGTCCAACGATATACTTATCCAATTTTTCTACGATTTCTCTAGGTTTCAAGTCCGTTTTAGAATTCATTAGGGTCTCCTCACAATTTCTCTGAAATAATATTATGGTTTGTAAAGACACAGATATCTGCCGCAACATTTAAACTATTTTCAGCGATTTCTTTAGCCGATAGCGGTCCTCCGTATTGTTTCAAGGCTCTTGCTGCAGACAATGCAAAGTTTCCTCCTGATCCTATTCCAAGGATACCATCATCTGGTTGGATCACTTCTCCGTTACCAGAAATCAGCAACATTTCGTCTTTATTCATAACAATTAATAACGCTTCAAGGTTTTTCATCATTTTATCTGTACGCCATTCTTGTGCAAGCTCCACTGCAGCGCGCATCAAATGTCCGTTATATTGATTCAAATAACCTTCGAATTTTTCTTCGAGTGTAAATGCATCTGCTACACTACCAGCAAATCCGACAAGAACTTCTCCGTTATAGATCTTACGAACTTTACGCGCAGTTCCTTTCATAACGACTTGTTCACCCATTGTGACCTGTCCGTCTCCAGCCATAGCGGATTCTCCGTTATGCTGTATTGCTAATATCGTTGTTGCATGAAATTCAACCATGATTTTCCTCCATTATAACTTAGAATCGATTTGTTTAAGCTCTAGGATGGTACTTTCGGTAGTCCGACTGCAGATGTTCTTTTGTAACATGTGCATAAATTTGAGTAGATGATAAACTTTTATGGCCAAGTAACTCCTGTACGGTCCTCATATCTGCACCATTATCCAAGAGATGCGTGGCAAAAGTATGTCTCAACATGTGTGGTGAAATATTAGAAGTTAACGTACTCTTTTTAAGAATCTGATTCAGTGTGTATTGTACACCTGCTTGAGTAATTTGATCGCCATGATGATTGATAAACAAGTAGTCATGATCTTTAGCATACTTTGCCATGATGACGTTTCGGGTCACTTCAATGTATTCCTGAAGGGCAATGGACGCATAATGGCCAAAAGGCACATATCGCTCTTTGTTCCCTTTTCCTTTGACTAGCATAACACCCATGTCAAAATCCACATCTTCCATTTTCAACCCAGTACACTCGCTGACACGAATCCCCGTACCATATAAAACTTCTAGTATCGCAATATTTCGGTAATCCAGAGGTTTCGTTCCTACAGCTGCTTCAAATAACTTTTCCATCTCTTGACTATAGAAAAAGGTGGGTAATCTTAACCCTCTTTTCTTCATATTCAAATAAGAGAAGGGATTATCCGAAGCTAGCTCATTGTTAAGCAGAAATTGATAGAACGCTCTTAAACTAGAAATTTTCCTGGAAATAGATGTTCTAGAATATTCGCGATCATTCAAGTAGCCAAGATAAACTCTAGCATCTGGTAATGTAACTGCCAGTAAATCATCATTTCCACTCTCTTTCAAAAAAGAAGAAAAGGCTTCTATATCTTCAAGATAGGCTTTTTTTGTCAAATCTGAATAGTGACGCTCATGAATCAGATAGTTCATAAACAAAGTAACTAAATTTCGCTCCACTGGACTTACCTCCTACATTCTTCCTCATACAGTTTAACACATTTCTATAAATTTTCGTATAAGAAGAACGGACGCAAAAAGACGCCGAAAGTAGAAAATAAGTCGTGTGCTGAACCAGCAAATGACTTATTTGTCTACGATCAAAACGTCTAAAATTTATTTTTGAACTTCTTCTTCATAGTCACAGTTAGAACATTTAACTTGGCTTTGTTTTTTAGTGATTTTTTCTACTAGGAAATGATCACATTTCGGACAGCTTCTACCTACCGGTTTGTCCCAAGAAGTAAATTCACAGTCTGGATAACGGTCACACCCGTAGAAAATTCTGTTTTTCTTAGATTTTCTTTCCACGACTTCCCCTTTTTTACAAAGTGGACAAGTGATTTCAAGTTTCTTGACGATGGGTTTTGTATTACGACAGTCAGGGAAGTTAGAACAAGCATAAAATTTGCCGTAGCGTCCAATTTTGATCACCATTGGATGACCACATTTTTCACAGTCAAAGCCAGCGGGTTCATCTTCAATTTCGACTTCTTCAATTTCTTTTTCAGCTTTTTCAACTTCTTCTTTAAAAGGTGTGTAGAACTGGTCAATAATTTCTACCCATTCAATCTTTCCTTCTTCAACTGAATCGAGATCTTTTTCCATTTTTGCAGTAAAGTTTACGTCTACTATATTCGGGAAAAACTCTTTGATCATTTCATTAACGATTCCACCTAGTTCAGTAGGTTCAAACCGTTTGTTTTTAAGCGCTACATAATATCTACGCTGAATGGTTTCCAGAGTTGGTGCATATGTTGATGGACGTCCTACACCATTTTCTTCAAGCGTTTTGATTAGTGTCGCTTCGCTGAATCTTGCTGGTGGCTGCGTGAAGTGTTGTTCGGGTTCAATTGTGTCTAGTGATACTTCATCATTTTCTTCCATTTCAGGTAAAATATTATCTTTTTCTCTGGAAGAATCTTTGTAGACGATTTGATAACCGTCAAACTTGATTTTTGACCCGTTTGCTCTAAACATCACGCCATTTTGTTCCAAATCAACTCTCATAGTGTCATAAATGGCTGGCTTCATTAAACTTGCAATGAATCTTGACCAAATCAGATTATACAACTTGTATTGATCTTTGCTAAGATACTGCTTGATGTCTTCTGGTCTTCTCATTGCACTAGTCGCTCTGATGGCCTCATGAGCATCCTGAGCCCCTTCTTTGTTTTTAACAGCGCGAGCCTTCACTGCTGCATACTCTTCGCCGTAGTCATCGTGAATCAGCTGTGTCGCTTCTGCTTTTGCTGTATCAGACAGACGAGTTGAGTCTGTACGCATATAGGTAATTAAACCAACAGAGCCACCTTTACCTAAAGAAATGCCTTCATAGAGCTGTTGTGCAACCATCATCGTTTTACGCGTTCTAAAATTCAGTTTTCCTGCTGCTTCTTGCTGCAGACTACTTGTCGTAAAAGGATTTTGAGGATTTCTTTTACGTTCCTTCTTAGTTACTTTCTTAACGGTCCAAGGTTCCTCTTTGTTGATGCGCTCAAGTACGGTCTGAGTTTCTGATTGATCAGCTAGCGCTTTTTTCTTTCCATCCACACCATAAAAACTTGCTTTGAATTTCTTACGAGACTTGATGAAGTTTCCATCTATTGTCCAGTATTCTTCTGGTTTGAATTGCTTGATTTCATCTTCTCGATCACAAATGATCTTAAGTGCTACCGATTGAACACGCCCTGCACTTAATCCACGTTTCACTTTCTTCCATAGAAGAGGACTGATTTGGTATCCTACAATACGGTCAAGAACACGTCTAGCTTGCTGGGAATCGATTAGATTTTCATCTAAATCTCTCGGATTCTTGAGCGCATTTTTAACAGCATCTTTGGTAATTTCATTGAATACAACTCGGTTTTTCTCATCGTCTCGCAAATCTAATAAATAACTCAAATGCCAGGCGATTGCTTCTCCTTCGCGATCCGGATCGGCTGCGAGAAAAACTTTTTCAGCTTTTTTTGCGTATTTTTTTAGATCTTTAATAACCGGGCCTTTGCCTCGTATCGTAATATAGTCAGGTTCATAGTTGTTTTCAAAATCTACACCCATTCTACTTTTAGGCAAATCTCTGATATGACCTAAACTCGCTACTACTTTATAATTTCTACCAAGATATTTTTCAATTGTTTTTGCTTTAGCTGGTGACTCCACAATGACCAAATATTTATAAGCCAAATGAACGGCCCCTTTCGTTAGCTCTGATTTGTAAGATTTAAACTAGATGATTCAGTTTGGAATGGCACGATTTAACCGTTGATATCCGTTAATATTTTGCCTCTAATGCCATATTCTTTTCATTATGAAAGAATCGTTACTCATCATATGCTATACGAATAGGGTTTGTCAACTTGCAAGATCAAAAAAAGTTAAAGGGTCCATCTATCCCTCATGAAAAATGACCGTTTAAAAGTTTATATCCTCTATTACATCATTAGCTGATGTTATCAGTTTTGCACCTATTTTGATCAATTCATTTGTTCCAGCAGATCGTTCTTCAAAAATCGATCCGGGGACAGCGTAAACGTCTCGATTTTGCTCTAGTGCCTGATAGGCAGTAATCAGACTCCCGCTTCTTTTTTTGGCTTCAATGACGATAACACCAGAACTGATTCCCGAGATAATTCTATTTCTCAGTGGGAAATGGTGTTTGAGTGGCCTAGTTCCTAAAGGAAACTCTGATAAGATCAACTGCTCTTTTTCAATTTTCCTCTGTAATCGTTGATTTTCTCCCGGATAATACCGATCTAAGCCTGTACCGATAACCGCAATCGTTTGGCCACGAGCACGTATACTCGCTTCATGCGCTCGGGTGTCTATTCCTCTAGCCAATCCACTTGAAATCGTGATCCCTTGTTTAACGAGTTCCGGTACGAGTGTGTCTACACTTTTTTGTCCATATACCGTACATTCTCTTGCACCAACAATTCCTACAATATTAGAAGATAACCAATCATAGCTTCCTTTATAGAACAAAACCAGTGGTGGTAAGAAAATTTCTTTTAACATAAATGGATAAGAAGGATCATCTACCGACACGTATGATACCTCATAACTTTTTAAAGAGTGCAGTTGTTTATGAACATCAAAATTGGATTTGAATTCAAAAAAAGAAGCCTTCTTTTTTTCAGAAAGCTTCTCATATTGTCTGAACGTGTCTTGAAAAATCGGGTCTTCTTGGTAAAACTCATTTAAAAAACACCATTTTTCTTTAATCGTCCATTTTGTGTAGTGAGCTAATATAAAACACGTTTCTGAGAGACTTAGATAATCGTTCAAGTATACACACTCCTTATATAATAGTAGAAACTTACTCAGAAGCTTCTTACTTATATATACTGACTGATAAATTTTAACTTAACGAAACTCCTGTCTTTCTCTTACTGGTGCAAAAGATAGTCGGTGGATGGGTGTGATTCCTAGTAAGTCCAACCCTTCTAAATGCTGTTTTGTACCGTAACCAGCATTTTTATCCAATCCGTATCCGGGATATTGCTCATGATAAGCTTCCATCATTTTATCTCTAGTCACTTTTGCCAAGATACTAGCGGCTGCGATCGAAACACTACGTGCATCTCCTTTAATCAGACTTTCTTGAGCTATAGGACTATTCAGTTTCATTGCATCAATTAACAAATAATCAGGTTCAATGGGTAAATCCGCTACCGCCATCTCCATTGCACGTTTACTGGCTTGATAAATGTTGATCTCATCAATTCCTTTAGCATCAACTTGGCCCACGCTATAAGCGATTGCTTTTTCTTTTATCTCAATAAAAAGTCTTTCTCTAGTGGATAGAGAAAGCTTTTTTGAATCATTCAGTCCGATAATTGGCTGATCTGGATCTAATATAACAGCAGCTGCTACGACAGGACCTGCCAGAGGGCCTCTTCCGACTTCATCAATTCCCGCGATAAAAGAAGCTCCTTGATTTCTAGCCGCTTCTTCAAATTTAGACATTATTTGATAGTCTTTTAAAAGCTTTTGCTGACTTTCCTGATCTTTTTTCCATTTTTTAATGGCACTCTGAACACCTTTACGGTCATCTTTTAAAAGTTCACGGAAAAGAGGATCGTCTTGATCATTTATTAAATCAAGTTGCTGTTTGATTTCCTTAATTGTCTGCTTCTTCATTTTCATCACTTTCCGTAAATATGTCATCCGGTGTTTCAAGAGTGATTCTACCTAACTTACCGTCTCTTAGCTCATATATCAATGCTTGTGCTGTTCGTTCATAGTCTTCTTTGAAGCCTCTTAGTCGTGTAATTTCCATTAATAATTCCGGTAATTCCATTCCTTTTTCAAGTTCTTGATCAAATTTATAACGAGATGATAAGGCCCCTGGGTAATGTTGAACCAAGTAATCCATTCCAAAAAGTGCAATATCGTCAAGATTCAATAAGGCATCTTTAATTGCCCCTGTTAAAGCCAATCGTTTGCCAACTTCTTGATCTTCGAATTTAGGCCATAAAATACCTGGAGTATCCAATAATTCGAGCTCTTTACCGTACTTAATCCATTGCTGTGATTTTGTTACACCAGGTCTATTACCTGTCTGAGCAATATTTTTACGAGCGAAGCGATTAATCAAAGTAGATTTCCCAACATTAGGAATACCTACACATACGGCTCTGATTGCGCGTGGTTTTAACCCTTTTTTCTCTCTTTTTTCAAAAAAAGTAGTCAGCGCTACTTTAGCCAGTTTGATGACTTCTTTCATCCCCTGACCTTCTTTTGCATTGATGGAAATTGCATAAATGCCTTGAGACTCGTAATATCTGATCCATTCATTAACTTTTTTCATATCAGCTAAATCGCTTTTCATCAATATGGTGATTCTTGGCTTATCTCCAATCATATCTACTAAATCAGGGTTTCGACTTGAATAAGGGATTCGAGCATCAACCAGTTCAAATACCACATCTACTAACTTAAGTTTTTCAAGAAATTGTCTTTTAGCTTTGGCCATATGACCTGGGTACCATTGTATTGTCATTATTTTTCTCCTAACACATTATCTATTATCAGTGTATCATGAATTAGCTTATTTCATGAAAAAAAGTTGGTACAGAAGGTCTCCCTTCATTTACCAACTATCTTTTTGCTTTAATCGTTATTATCAATACGGCCAAAGTGTTCGAAAGGTAATAGTCTATAGTTTGTTATACCAGTAACCGAATCTTCTGGCACAAAACCAAAATAACGACTATCTCTAGAATTTCCGCGATTATCACCCATAACGAAAAACTCATTTTCAGGTACCGTCTGAACACCTTGAAGAGATTCAAGTGAGAACTCGTTGATAGTTCCTCCAATAACAGGAGCATCCAGTTCTTCTAACCCTTCAAGATAAGGTTCTTCAACTTCCTCGTTGTTCACATAAAGCGTATCATTGCTATATCTTATTTCGTCTCCAGGGACACCAATGACTCTTTTAATATATTGTTTTTCAGGTTCGTCTGGTGCGGGAAATACGATAATATCAAAAGGTTCAACTTCCCCGATCTTGCTGAGTAAAAGTTTATCTCCCTCTTCAAGCGTCGGCGCCATCGATTCGCCTTCCACGCTAACAAAGGTATAGACATACGTTTGAAAGAGCAGTATCAAGCCGGTTATAACAGCAATGTACAGTAACGTGCTAATGACTTCTTGAAAAAATGTGCGTTTCTTCTCGGGTTTTTTAGCTTTTTTGTCATGCTTACTTTTTCTAGGTTCGTAATTGGTTTCTTCGTATTGTTGATCACTCATTAATCAACCTTCTCTCTAACATAATGATATAGGGATTTTTCAAAAATTGGTTCAATGCCATCCTATTCTTTCGAAGGGATAATAGAGCAGAACAACTTTACCTATAACTGATTCACTGGATATACTACCATAAAAACGACTATCATAACTATAACGACGATTGTCTCCCATTAAAAAATACTCGCCTTCAGGGACTCTCTGATCACCTGTTTGAATAAGATCAAAATTTGAAGTCCAAAGTCCAGGCTCCTCATTAATCTCATCACGGTCAAAGAAAGGTTCTGCTACGACTTGATTGTTCACGTACAATTGATCTTGTTCATACCGTATAGACTCTCCAGGCAGTCCTATAACCCTTTTAACAACCGTTTTATTCATCGGATCTGTAAACACGAGAATATCGAATCGTTCTATTGAAGATACGGTCGACATCACTACTTTATCATTTGAATCAAATGTTGGATACATGGATATTCCAGTAACATCTGTAGGTATTAAAATATAAAGTCTTAAAAAGGCACCGACTAAAACGAGGCCAAACAAGACTTTCGCGATGCGCTTACGTCTTAATTTTTTAAGACTTTCTTGCATATGCATCCTCTTTCTGAATAAAGTAATTGAAATGATTGATTAACTTATTATAGCTCATATTTTCCATTTTTATCAAGCCATTTTTAATTGTACAGTCATCTGTTGATTGTAACCCTTATCTTATTCAGACAAAAAGCGATTTATAAATTCATAAATCGCTTCGAGTCTTTATTCTTCATTTAAGATTTTTACTGCTTCTTCATATTGTGTGTCATTTGATTCGATCAAGGCTCTCAAAGCTTCAACGAGTTTTGTAGCCGTAGATCCAGTAACAATACCATCAACCTCTAATTCATGATCTTCTTGGAAACTTCTGACAGCGGATTGCGTTTCTTCTGTAAACGTGTCCCCAGAGTCTCCTACTGGATATTCAAGTGCTTCAAGAACAGCATTCAAGTTGGCAACCTCTTCAGAGCTATCCTCTATTTGATAAGTTTCTTGACTATTCACAATGAGTAAGTTCTGATATTCAGGCATTGCGACTTCAATATCAGGAGCAATCCCTTTTTCATGAATCCACTCGCCATTAGCTGTCAACCATTTACCTGTCGTATATTTCACTTCGCCTTCGCCATCAACAATCGGTGCAACGTTTTGTATTGTACCTTTACCAAATGTTGTTTGTCCGATCAATTGAATGCCCGCCGATTCACTAAGCGCACCTGCTATAATTTCAGACGCACTTGCACTACCTTCGTTAATAAGCAGCACCGCCTCGCCTTCAAACTTGTACTCTCCAAGATTTTCAGAATCTGCAAGGTAGACAAACGGCTCTTCGCCTCTGCCTTGAGACTGCATCAATGGTTTGCCGTCTTCAACAAAGATATTGGAAATTTGTAAAGCACTATCTAGAAGGCCGCCAGGGTTACTCCGAACGTCAAATACATACTTTTCGGCACCTTGTTCCTTTAGAGTTTCTATAGCATTAACAAGCTCTTCATATGTTGGTCGATTGAAATTCGTAATACGAATATGACCAATCGATGGATTATTGCTGTCCATCTCATAAACGACTGATTCTACAGGAATAGCATCCCTAGTCAAGGTTACGGTAAACTCTTCACCGCTACGTTGAAGTAAAATGGTCACTTCAGAATCTTTAGGTCCTCTGATTAGAGCTACTGCATCTGATAAGGACAATTCTGCTACTGATTCACCGTCAATTTCTACGATCATATCATTCGCCTGCAGTCCTGCTTCTTCTGCTGGTGAGCCAGCTATTGGAGAAACGATTCGAACAAATTCTCCTTCTTTCATAACTTCTGCGCCAATTCCTTCAAATTCCCCATCAGTACTTTCTTGTAAAGAAGTTGATTCACTGACATCTAGGTATTCCGTATAGGGATCCCCGATTGAACCAGCCATACCTTCAAGTGCACCTTCAATCAGCACTTGAGAATCAATTTCTTCGAAATAATTCTCCATCAGCACTGAATAGAGTTCTTCAACTTGTATTAATTCATCTGGTAATTGGTTTTGCATTTCTGGTTGTGTACTAATCGTGCTTTCTGACTGCTCATCTGATCCTCTAACGGCCAGACTAGTTCCTGCAATACCTACGACCAATACTACAACTAACGAAAGAATATAAGTCGTCAAACTGACTTTTTTAGGTTGTTTATTTCCTGGATCTTGTTCCATGAACTTCCTCTTTTCTCGACTAATCCCTTATTAAGCTAAGCTTCATTGGCTTTTAGAGCCGTTTCTAGTGCGATAACCATCATGTCGTCAAATGTTCTTTCTCTTTCTTCTGAAGTCGTCTCTTCACCAGTAATTAAATGGTCACTAATCGTTAAAAGAGCCAGCGCTTTTTTATTGTATTTAGCAGCTAACAGATAAAGACCAGCCGCTTCCATTTCAACAGCAAGTACTCCATAATCTGCTAATTTCATTTTATCGAGTTCTTGATTATAAAAACGGTCTGCACTCAAGACATTTCCGACTTTGATTTTCATTCCTTTTGCAGTCCCGATATCATATGCATCTTTCAACAAACCAAAATCCGCTATTGGAGCAAAGTCTACCTGGTTTTCAAAGGTATTTCGAACAGCACTTGAATCAGTAGTAGCCGCTTGCGCCAATACCACATCTCTAATTTCTACTTCTTTTTTCATTCCGCCAGCTGAACCTACACGCATCAATGTCTGAACGCCATAATCTTGAATCAATTCTTCTACATAGATCATGATTGAAGGAATGCCCATGCCAGTACCTTGCACGGAAATTTTCTGTCCTTTATAAGTTCCCGTATATCCAAAAGCATTTCTAACCGTATTGTATTGAACAACATCTTCTAGAAAAGTTTCTGCGATATACTTTGCTCTTAAAGGATCTCCTGGTAATAGAACCGTTTCTGCTATATCGCCTTGTTTAGCTTCAATATGTGTACTCATCGTTGCATCTCCCTAATCGTTTAATAGTTGAACTTAATTTGAATTTTTATCAATGTAACTTCCCCAAGCTTCATCAAAAACATCCATACTCGGCAGATAATGTCCATTTAGTTCCAGATAAGCGCTGATTTCATCATAGTCTTCCGATTGCTTTGGAAAGCTACCGTCATTTTCTGCATGATTTGCAAAAAGCGTTACAGCATCTTTCTTTCTGGGATCTCTTTCAGTCATAAGATAATGATAAAACGGTCGAATCATTACTTTGCTCCTTTGGAGTTTGCAGCTTCCCATTCAGCCCGTTCAGCTTTTTCTTGCTTATACAAACGTGGATTTTTTTTGTAAAACTCTTGGTGTTCTTCTTCAGCTTCATAAAAAACACCAGCTTCTTCTATTGTAGTAACAATAGGGTCCTGATACTTTCCACTTTCTTGTAGCTTTTCTTTTGAAGTCTCAGCAATTTCTTTTTGAGTGTCTGAATAATAATAAATGACTGGTCTGTAACTATCCCCACGGTCCATAAATTGTCCCATTGCGTCAGTTGGATCCGTCTGATCCCAATATAATGATATAAGTGACTCATACGTTACTTTATCAGGATCAAATTCAATTAACACAGCTTCCGTGTGACCTGTTGTTTGACTTTTAACTTGTTCATAATTTGGATTTTCAACGTGTCCTCCTGTATAACCTGACAACACAGATACAATGCCATCTTGTTCTTCAAATGGCTCTACCATACACCAGAAGCATCCACCTGCAAATAATGCTTTTTCCATCTATCTCAACACCTCTTTATTATATTTTCAGTACGATGACTCATCTGAGCTAGTTTATCATCTTACTGCCTCAACTGGCAAATGGATATTCAACCGAATATCATCCTCTTCTAAATTGATTCGATCAGCAGAGAAACGCGTTCCATTATCTAACTCAAATTCATTAAGATTAACAATGATGAACTGATTTTCACTGTCGATGACAATCCACTCTGGAAAATCGACCTGTCTTGCTAATTGGGACATAGCGAAGCTGATCGGCAAGTTAAGTGATCCAATATTGATTGAATCCCCTCTTAGCTGTAAATTGCCGTTCTCTAAAACATACGGTGTCATATATAGAGAAAACTGTATTGGGAATCCGAAAACCTCGATTTCCCCATTTAACTCAGCAGATTCTTCTAAAGAGAAACTAAAGCCCGCATATTGATCGTCCAGTTCTTTTTCAAGGTACTCATTCGTCAGCCTTGTTACATCAGCCTTCGTTGTACTGACTTCAAAAATCAAATCATCGTCGTTTGTCACAAGTGGTGCTGTATTTTCTTCGCCTACACTCACTGGTTGTAATTGAACAGCTAACCATATAGCAGCACCTATAATTAAGCCGATTAAAATCAAAAAGGCCCATTTCCAGACATTGACTGTTTTCTTATTACTTGAATTATCTGAGCGTTGTTCCACTATATTAATCTTCCTTTCTTTATCTATTCATACTGAGCAAGGAGTCAGTATCTTCAAGTTCTTTTTCAATTGCTTCTCTTAAGGCTGAAGCCATAACCTTGTAACCACTATCGTTCGGATGAAATAAATCGTCTTCGAACAAGTATGGATGATTGGTATCTTGAATGTCTTCTAAGGAATCACCACTATTTGATTCCACTTCTGTTTCAGTGGGCGCATCACTTGGATTAAATAATGAATCAATTTCTACAAATGTTACATTATCAGTATTTTCGGCAATCTCTACAGTCCTCTCATTCCATAAATCAAAGACAGCCTGCAACCCTTCAAATTCCGCAAAGTAGTAATGGTAAGGATTGTACAGCCCGTATATATAAATCGAAGCCTCATCATTATACTGATTCAATAAAGAAAAGATGCTGTTTAAATTTTCTTCATACTCTTGTATGGTGGTTTCAAAATCTTCAACAGATCCATTTAACCCCACTTGTCTGAAGTTCCTGATTAAATCATTCCCCCCAACCGTTAAAGTAATAATGTTAGCTTCTTTTAAATCTGCCTGTGCCTCTTCGTTTTCTTCCAGTAAATTCATTAATTGACTAGAAGTATCTCCTGCGTGACCATAGTTTGCTGTTTGAACGTTTTTGACATTAGGATTGGTTCTTAACATGTCTGCAACTAACGGAACGTAGCCACCTCTTTGTGTACTGTCGCCTACACCTTCTGTTAAAGAATCGCCTACAGCAACTAAGTCCAAGAAAACTCTACTTTGTTGCTGCGCTATTTCCTCATTTTCAGAACTAGATGAATTGGACTTTGGAACAAGAAAATCCAAAACCACATAGCTTAAAAGTGCAAACAAAATGATACTGATCAAGCTAAATCCTACTTTTTTTAATGTTCTCATAAAGAAGTCCTTTCCAGATTAAAAATCTTCTATTTTTGAAATTGAACTAGATAAAAAAATCTAAAAGTCGCTTTCAGTAAGATGAATATGCTATACTAAATTTGTCAAAATGATTTGGTTACTATTTGAAAGTACCCAAAAGATAGTATACCAAATTATCGTATTGACGTACAGAAGTGAAGGTTGTAGAGGAGGTATAATATGCCAGAAAAAACATCAGAAACAGCTTTTTCTAGAGGCTACTTGATATGGAATGAGGTACTTAATGCAATCACCCACGGTTTAGGTGTGATTTTGAGCATAACCGGGTTGATTTTTCTAGTCAGAAAAGGACTTGAAATGGGTGGTGTAGTTGAAGTTACTTCTTACATTGTCTACGGAACAACACTCATTTTGTTGTACTTGTGTTCAACGTTGTACCACAGTTTAACGTTCACGAAAGCAAAACAGTTTTTCCGTGTTCTAGATCACTGTAGTATTTTCCTATTGATAGCAGGTACGTACACTCCATATACGCTTATTACAATTTCAGGACGTCTAGGTATTCTGTTAACTGTAATGATCTGGTCTATCGCCTTATTAGGCGTGATTTATAAAACCGTATGGTTCAAAAAATTCCAAGGACTGTCTGTATGGTTGTACATCATTATGGGATGGATTTCCTTATTCTTCTTGAATTATCTATACCAGGGACTTGGGACAACTGGTTTCATCTGGTTAGTCGCAGGAGGATTGTCTTTTACTGTAGGCGCGATATTCTACAGAATGAAGTACGTTAAATTCATGCATGTAGTATGGCATTTATTTGTATTAGCAGGTACAGTCTGTATGTTCTTCTCAATTTATCTATACACTTAAAAGTTTCAGATAAAAATTAAAGACTGACGATTAAAACAATGATGTTTTAATCGTCAGTCTTTTTTGTTTACGTTAAAAGGCTTAAGCTTGTTTGCGTTCGAAAATCTGGAAAGTATGGGCATGAATATTTTTTTCATCTACACTACCTTCTACTGTTTCAACTAGATCGAACAAATCATAGTCTATTGAAGGCATATAAACATCCCCTTCGAACGTTTCATGTATCAAGGTACGGTACAATCTATCTACATCATCTACAAACAGATTAAAGATATCTGCTCCACCAATAATGTGTAGTGGTTTATCCATCGTTTTAGCGAGCTCAAGCACTTCGTCTTTAGTATTAAGAACAATAATATCCTTTTTTTCGAATTCAGTGTTTCGAGTTAACACGACGTTGATCCGATTCTTTAAAGGTGGATTCGGAATAGATTCCAAGGTTTTTCGACCCATTAAGACGTTTCCCGTTAAAGTAACTTCTTTGAAAAATTTCATATCGTTAGGAAGAGACCATGGAAGGCCACCTTCTTTACCAATGACGCCATTTTCGTCTTCCGCCCATACAAATGTTAACATTAAAACATTCTCCTTATTAGTTGTCTATAACAACCAAACTAATTGCTATAGACAACTATCTTTTATTCAGCCGATTTTGCTAAGAAAACCAAGCGCTCAACTTCATTGAATCCAACTTTTTTGTAAAAGTACTCTGCATCTATTCCTCGATCTGTGAGCAGTGCAACATCTTTAATATTTTCTTCCTTCAAGAGGTTCATCAAGACTGTCATCAGTTTTTTACCGATGCCTTTTCCCTGAATTTCTAGTCCTATAAACATTTCTTGAATAAAGAATTCTTTTCCGCTATACCACTGTTTAGTGTTCCCAAGAAGTGCTCCTTGACAGGCCCCGTTTTGAAAGTATCCTACCCCTTTAAAACCAGGAGTATTGAAAATATCTTGGACATAATTAGTAGCTTTTTCAAGTGACCAGTTATCGTTCCAGGGAGCCTGGTTGAATACCTCTACAAAAAGCATGGTACATTGAGTCAGATCTTTTTCAGTTAGTACTTTATAGTCCATTTTGCCACCTCTTTTACACTGCTATAGGTGCTTTAATACCTTTATGGGGGTTGTAGCCCGTAACGTTAATATCTTCAATTTCAAAGTCAAAGATACTTGTTTTTTCTGGATTTAATTCTAAAGTAGGAAATGGCATCGGCTCTCTAGATAGTTGTTTATTAATCTGATCCATGTGGTTCAAGTATAGATGCGCATCTCCAAGAGTATGCACAAAATCTCCTACTTCAAGACCCGTTTCTCTAGCAATTAAGTGCGTTAATAAAGCATAGCTTGCAATGTTAAACGGAACACCTAAGAAAACATCTCCACTTCTTTGGTATAATTGACAACTTAGCTTACCATCTTGAACATAAAACTGGAATAACGTATGGCAAGGTGGTAGTGCCATATTTGGTACTTCTTCTGGATTCCATGCAGAAACGATATGTCTTCTTGAATCTGGATTGTTTTTAATAGAGTCAATGACGTTTTGAATCTGGTCAATGGTTCCACCAGCTGTGGTTGGCCAAGTTCTCCACTGTGCTCCGTATACATTACCAAGTGTCCCATGCTTTTCAGAAAAAGCTTCATCATCTAATATTTTTTGATTAAAGGCTTTTTTTTCTTCTTGATAGGTTTTGTTAAAGACTTCATCTTTTTGGGAGCGCAAGCCAAAATCGGTCATGTCCGGTCCTGTATAATCTTCTGATTGAACGTAACGTTCAAATGCCCACTCATCCCAGATATGGTTGTTGTGTTCAAGAAGGTACTTGATGTTCGTATCTCCTTTAAGAAACCATAACAGTTCACTTTTGATCAACTTAAAAAAGACTCTTTTAGTTGTTAACAAGGGAAAGCCTTTTTGTAAATCAAAACGCATCTGGTGTCCAAACACAGATTTTGTACCGGTACCTGTTCGGTCATCTCTAATACTTCCTTCATCTAGTATTCTTTGGGCTAGATCCAGATATTCTTGTTCCATAAAATTTTCTCCTCTTTAAATAAATTCGGTTAAATATTCCCATCGTTCCATTTTAACTTCCAATTTTTGCTCAAGGTTTTCTTGACGGCGTGTGAGCTCACCTATGACACCGTAGTCGCTACCTGCTTGATTCATTTCAGATTGAATCTCTTCTAGTTCTTCTTCAAGTTTCGCAATTTCATCTTCTATTGTATCCCATTCTTTTTTCTCCATATAAGATAACTTTGTTTTTTCTTTCTTATCAGACGATTTCTGAACAGGTGGGTTATTTTGATTTTTAATCTTTGTAGAAGCCGTATTCGTTTCTTGATTCTTTTCTTCTAAAAATTCTGTCATTTTACCATAATACTCGCTGATTGATCCATTACCATTAAATACAAGTAATTTAGTAGCCATCTTATCTAAGAAATAGCGATCATGCGATACGGCTATAACCGCACCACTAAAGGTTTGAATATATTCTTCCAGAACAGTTAGCGTCTGGATATCTAGATCATTCGTTGGCTCATCCAGCAGTAATACGTTCGGTTGTTGCATCAATAACTTCAACAAATATAGTCGTCTTTTTTCCCCACCAGATAGTCTACCGATCATAGTCCCATGACTTGAACGATCAAATAAGAATCGTTCCAGTAACTGAGTCACACTCACACTTGTCCCATCTGCTAAACGAACTTCTTCCGCAACTTCTTGTAAATAAGAAATCACTCTTTTATTTTCGTCCATAGATTCGTTCGTCTGGGTGTAATACGCAATCTTAACCGTTTCTCCTACTTCAAAAATCCCACTATCGAGTGGAATTTGATTGGCAAGGATATTCAAGAACGTCGTTTTCCCCGATCCATTTTCTCCTGTTATCCCGATTCTATCGGTTTGTTGAATCAAGAGATTGAACTCATCCAAAATGACTAGATCATCACGTTTGAAACTAGCATTTTCAAGCTCAAGAACTTTTTTACCCAATCGGCTACCTGACAAATTCAAATCAAGTGAACCATTAGAATCTGTATTGGAAACCTCTTTTTTCAAATCAGTAAAGCGGTCAATTCTAGCTTGTTGTTTTGTACCACGGGCTTTAACCCCCGCACGCATCCATGCTAGTTCTTGCTTGTAAAGTTGCTTTTGTTTATGCGTCTTATCCGCTTGAGTTTCTTCTCGCTCAGCTTTTAACCGAACATATTCCTGATAATTTCCGACATATCTTTCCAATCGACCATGAGTTAACTCAACCATATGATTGACGACATGATCAAGGAAATATCGATCATGCGTTACAAGTAGCAGTGCTCCTTTGTAAGACATCAAAAAGTTTTCCAACCATTGGATCATCTCGAAGTCCAAGTGGTTGGTGGGCTCATCCAAGATCAACAAGTCTGGTTCTTGGATCAGTACCTGTGCCAGTGCAACTCTTTTTTGTTGACCACCTGATAGTTGACCTACGATTGACTGCATGTCCGTAATGCCTAAACGAGTTAGGATAGATTTAGCGCTAGCACTAGCGTTCCATGCATCCGCGCTATTCATCTTCTGTTCTGCAGAAGCAAAGTGATTTTGTGCACGTTCATCAGTCGGATCATTCGTCAACTGCTGCAAAGCAGATTCATAATCTCTAACAGCTGACATGATCGCATTCGTTCCATCAAAAACTGTATCTAAAACTGTTTTCGTTTCGTCTAAAGTATTCTTCTGTTCCAGATATCCAATAGTATAGTCATTGGGTTTTGAGATTTCTCCCTTATCTGGAGATAGTTGTCTTGTAAGAATGTTTAGGAGACTTGTTTTTCCAGTCCCATTTACTCCAATTAAACCAATTCTTTGTCCGTCTGTTATTGAAAAATCGATTGAATCGAATAATGTTTTCATCCCATACGAATGAGTCAAATTTTCTATTTTCAATTCTTTCATCTAGACCCACCCCTCATATTATCGTACTACTATTCTATCATATCATACGGAACATATAATGAAATAATTTGAGTTCTCTATAAAACCTAACTTGATTTTTTTAAAACATATAGCTCTTCAGTCTGTGATTGCTTATAAACACAAATTTGTATATACTGTTTATAAGCGTATTAGGCTTATTGAACCCATTAATTTTCATAGGAGGATTATCATGACTTCAGGTAAAGTAAAATGGTTTAGTAATCAAAAAGGATATGGTTTCATAGAATACAACGATCATGATGATGTATTTGTTCATTTTACTGGAATTGAAAAAGAGGGTTTCAAGACTCTTCAAGAAGGTCAGTTAGTTGAATTTTCAATCGTTGAAGGTAATCGTGGTCCTCAAGCAACACAAGTACGCGAAATTGAAACCTCTACAGAATCTTTATAATTAAAAAAAGGATTAGACAATTGTCTAGTCCTTTTTACTATATTCTATCATATCAGTTCCTAAACTAATTTTCTGCTGCTGCGCCCATAAGGCTAATTGCTCTTGAGCTGCTTTAGGCATATAAATGATATAAGGCGCTTGGTTAGTTCTTTTTAATTTAACGATTGTTCTGGAATCTGTTAAAATAATCTGATCAATTTCTATTATTTCAATTGAATCCTTTTTTAGTCCAGCAAAATAGCGAAAATTTATTGACTCTTCACTAATTGTTAGATAAGTCTCTTTCTTCAAATACACCAAGACAATCGTAAGAATCGCAAAAACCGCTGTACCCCAGTTTGGTCTAGTAACCGTTGTTGTAATGATGATGGCTAAACAAAAAGAAATGAATATAGCTGAGATATACATGGACTGGAACGCTGGTTCTAAAATGAGAGTATATTTGTTTGAGACCTGTTTTGTTGATTTTTGTTTTATTTTCATAATCATTGAACTCCTATTTTTTAATAATTGAAAGGGTGGCTTATGTTAAAAGTTTATTCTGACGCTGCAGTCAATGGCAATCCTGGTTCAGCCGGTATCGGCATTGTTATAACTGGAGCAGGTATGTACACGCAACTTGCTTTACCATTAGAAGGTCAATGGGATAACCATACTGCAGAATTTGAAGCTATGAGGCTAGCAATCAGCTGGCTCGTAGAAAATGACCAGACTCATTCTATTACTCAATTTTTTACCGATAGTCAGGTCGTCGCTCGCTCTATAGAAAAAAAGTATGTGAAAAGCGAGACTTTCAAGCCTTATTTAAACGAATGTTTGGCCTTGCTTGAATCCATTTCCTATTATGAAATCAATTGGATTCCAGAAAAGCAAAACAAAGGTGCCGATAATCTTGCAAAGCAAGGTTTGCAGAAAGCAATTCGTTAGTATCCCATATATTGCTCTTATATCATAACAGGTTTCACTTTTATTTGCTTGAAAATAGTTTAAAATCGAATAAATCGCTATCTTAAAGTTAAAATAGAACAAGAAGTGATCTATGACAGTTGATCACTTCTTGTTCTTTATTTTGAGAGAACGATGATCGCATTCTTTAACCGATCATTTTCTATATGAATATTTTTCATAATAAACCCTTGTTCTGTGAATAACTGTGTGCTTTGCTTTTCAATAAATTCTTTATTTGAAAGATAAAAGTCATTTAAGTTCTTATATTGATCCACTGGAATCTTCAGTAGGAGCTTTCGATTCAATTCTTCGATACTCGTGTTTCCACTTACAAGCCATGAATGTTGATTAAGTGGCTTGATATTAAGAGTTTCATTGGACATCAGGATATCATCACTGAATTCTCCCACAATTTGTTCAAGTAAATCGTTCATCGTTATAATCCCACTTGTGCCACCATATTCATCAATCACAACAGCAAAGCGATCTTTAGTCTGCTTCATATTTCTGAAAAGTACGTCTGCTCGAACCGTTTCTAGTACATAGTTCACAGGACGAATCACTTCATTTCTTAGATAACTTATTCTCTTGTCATCCACTCTGAAGTAGTCTTTTGTGTACAAAATACCCACGATATTGTCGGTAGATTCACTACATACTGGATAAACCGAATGTCTCCCAGCTCTAATCGTACTTTCCCAGTCCTCTTCCGTATCGTCCATCCATAAAAAGACAACAGAAGTTCTGTGCGTCATGATTGCTTCTATTTGAGTATCATCGAATTCAAAAATATTTTGAATCATATGTTCTTCATCTGGTTGTATTTGTCCTTTTTGAGCACCTATGTCTAGCATCAAACGAATTTCTTCTTCAGTATCTTCACTTTCATCATCCTCTGAACTGATACCAAAAATCCTCAGAATTCCTTTTGTAGAAAGAGAAAACAGTCGAACAACGGGTGTGAAAATTTTTGAGATAAGGGTTACTAATCCAGAAAGAAAAAGTGCTACTTTTTCTGGACTTCTCAATGCTAACTGTTTAGGAACCAACTCACCTAATACGACTGTAAAGAAAGTTAATAGCAATGTGATGACAATTAATGATGTAAGGTTCAATATAGCAATTGGAATTTCTACTCCAATTCTTGAAAGTAGGTTGACTAATCGACTCGAAAAGTTTTCAGTAGCCACCGCACTACTCAGTAGATTGACTAATGTAATCCCAATTTGAATCGTTGCTAGAAAGTCTGAAGAATTTTCTGTTAACTTTTTCAGTCTTTTCGCACGAACATCTCCACTTTGTGAAAGTCTTTCTAATTTATTATCGTTTATTGTAATGACAGCAATTTCTGCACTAGCAAAAATCGCATTTAGAAATATAAAGACAAACTGTAAAACAAAAAGCCATAGCAAAGAAATATCGGACAACTGATTTACCTCCAAGTGTATTTGATTTGATTGTGTGGGGCTTCATTGCACTGGAATACTTTATAAACGTAAAACACAATATTGAATAAATCGACTTCCATCCTCATTAGAATAATATTTCGTATATATCCAAGCGGAAAAATCAAAATCTTTAACAATTGATTGCTCCGTTGTCGCATCGTCATCACTACTTTCCATGACTAACCTTCTTATCTACATGAAATTTTATTAATCTTAGTATAACAATGTTTTTCTACCAGTCAACTATGACTATCATAGACGACCAGATGTGTTGAAATATTAAATTATTCGTAAGTACCTGATTTGAATTGCTAATTAAAGAGCTATCATTTATGATTGGAAAATAATGGAGGTTAGCTAAATTGAAAAATGAATTAGTACAGTGGATCATTCGTTTTATAAAAGGTATATTTATCGGTTCAGGTGCTATTTTACCTGGCGTTAGCGGCGGCGCCTTAGCAGCAGTTTTTGGAATTTATGAAGAGATCATTCAGTTTATTTCCAATATTAAGAAAGAATTCAAAAGTAAATTGCTCTTCTTTTTACCTGTTGGACTTGGTGGCTTATTTGGAATCATCGTACTCGCCTATCCAATAGAATCCTTACTACGAAATCATCCCGTTTTCATTCTTTTGTTTTTCATGGGCTGTATCTTCGGTACTGTTCCCTTGCTTTATAGAAAAGCTAAGTTTCATGGACAGAAAAATTGGCATATTTACCTTACTGCTTTTACGGCTATTATTTCTTTTATTTTATTAGTCTCAGCCAACACCTTCTTGGATATACAAGTAGCCCAGACACCTGTGACGTGGATTATGGTAGGTTTTATTTTCGCTTTGGGTTTTATTGTACCAGGTCTAAGTCCTTCAAATTTTCTGATTTACATGAATCTCTATGAACCATTAACTCGCGGAATCAGTCGACTGGATTGGATGATATTATTACCTGTTGGGCTCGGTGCACTTGTATGTGTGATAGCTCTTTCCAAGTTGGTCAATCACTTGATGAATTTGTATTATACAACGATTTTTCACTTTATCTTGGGAATCGTGATCGCTTCAACCGTGATTATTTTTCCAAGTCAAAATCAATGGTCTCAACTATCTCTATACGGTCTAATTTTCTCAGTTGTATTATTTATAATTGGTTTACTTCTTGGACTATGGATGGGACGGCTAGAACTAAAACATAAGCCAGAGAATTAAAAAGAAGCCTGCATACAGTGATGTAGGCTTCTTAATCGTTTAAATTACTGGTTGAAGTTTTCTCTTAAAAGTCCCATAACATATCCGTTCGTATATGCACCTTTAATGAAATACTGTTGCTTTCTTTCTCCTTCGATTTCGAATCCCACTTTTTTATAGATATGAATGGCTTTTTCATTATAATCTACAACATCCAGTGAAATCTTGTTTAAGTTTAACTGATTGAAACCGTATTTGACCACTAATTCCGTAGAACGAGTAGCATATCCTTTTCCGTGATGGGAAGGATCTAACATGATTGCAAAAGTTGCACTTCTGTGGCGGGGATTAATATTAAACAGACTGGTATAGCCGATTTTCTGGTCTCCATCATAAATAATGAATTGTCTGATTGTATCACTTTTTTGATTGTCTTCATACTCTTTGAGCAATCGTTCTTTGGACGTATAGGCCTCAGCACACCAAAACTCCATAATATCTGGATTCTTTCTCATTTGATGCATAAAGTCTACATCTTCTTTTTCTACGGCTTTTAACCTTAATTCTTCACTCATAATAATCCTCCTATGATACATTTGTTGAAGTAAGTGATTCAAACAGTTTGATTTTTTTTACACTTCAAAAAGTCTTTATCTATTGATTCAATGCTACTTACTGTCCTGTATTACAAGTTTACCTGTCAAAACAAGCAAAGTAAAGAAAGACGCCGATTGTCTTAAACGTCACACATCATTGAAAGATCATTTCACTTTTTCTTTTTAAAAATATTGAAGAACACTTTTCCAGGCCTTAGAGGCTGGATTGACAACTCCAAAGTGCTCAATACCTGAGAGTCTGACTATCTCAATCTCCTCTCCCATTGCTTTTGCTTTAGTGTAGTAATCCGTACTAAGTTCGACCGGAACATGTCGATCCTCTGTACCGTGTATTAGAACCTGAGGAGTTCGAAGGGGTAGTAAATTTGCTGGCGAAGCTTTATCGTACCGATCTTGAAACGCTTCTACAGTGCCGCCAATTAATTCCAAAACTGGACTTATTAATGGTTTCTGGCTATTATGAATAAGTAGCATATGTTCTAGATCAGTTACACCCGCGAGACTAATGACTTTTTTTATAGGTACCTTTAGCTCGATAGTTTCATCTGTGAATTTATCATTTGACGATGCCCATAATGCTAGATGACCTCCAGCTGAATGTCCTATCAAAGTTACCCCCTTAGTAAGCTCTAAATCGTATAAACTCTTTAACTGAGTAAGATGATTAATAGCTGCAATAATATCCAAAAAAGTTCCCGGCCATCCGCCACCAGTTTCTCCTACGCGTCTGTATTCAATATTCCAGACAGCATATCCTCGCTTACTCAGATCCACTGCTAGGTCATTATTCTCATCCAAATGATATTTTGATTTCCAGAAACCTCCATGAATGCTAACAATGACCGGCCAAGGTCCTGAAGTTTCAGGTAGATGTAATTCGCCAAACTGTGAAACATGTTCACCATATGTAAATTTAATTTTTCCCATTTTTTTGCCTCCTCTAAATAAATCTATCTTCAAAATTAAACCAACAATTTTACATTAATTTATATTTTTATCTCATTATAAAGCAACTACTTCGATAAAGTCCATATAATTGTGTAAAAAGAAAGGCCATATGATCGCCTGTGCGGTACAATGTTTTTAACCACTAAAAACATACCTGGAGGCAATCATATGACCCAACATCTACAGATTAACCTAGAACCGAAACAGATACAAGCATTAATTGAGAATAGTGTGAAAGACGATGCTTCAAAGCTGATTTTAACGACCGTCTTTAACCAATTAATGGAGCACCAACGAACAGAATTTATTCAGGCTGAGGGTTACGAACGATCCGAGAATCGAACGGGACAGCGAAATGGCTACTACGAAAGAGCATTGACAACACGCGTAGGAACGTTGGAACTTAAGGTTCCAAGGACAAGAGATGGTGTCTTTTCTCCGACTGTTTTTGAGCGGTATCAACGAAATGAAAAAGCATTGCTAGCTTCTATGCTAGAGATGTATGTATCAGGTGTCTCCACTCGTAAAGTCTCTCAGATCGTAGAAGAATTGTGTGGAAAATCGGTCTCTAAGTCCTTTGTTTCTTCTCTGACCGCTCAATTAGATCCGATCGTTAAAGAATGGCAGAATCGAACCCTGACAGGAACGAAGTTCCCTTACCTCATGGTAGACGTTCTCTACATAAAAGCACGAGTAGAACAGCGCGTCCTTTCTCAAAGCTGCCATATTGCTATAGGGATTACAGAAGAAGGCGATCGCCAGATCATTGGCATTATGCTTCAAAATGAAGAAAGTCATGAAACCTGGTCAAATTTTTTCGACTATCTGAAAAACAGAGGACTATCAGGAATCAAGCTCGTGATTTCTGATGCGCATAAAGGACTTGTGTCAGCTATTCAAACTTCCTTCACTCATGCTTCATGGCAGCGATGTCAGGTTCACTTTATGCGAAACATTTTAAGTACAGCTCCTAAGAAAGGTTCTAAACCCTTTCGAGAAGCAGTCAAAGAGATCTTCAAATTCTCAGATATTCATTTAGCCCGTAAGGCTAAAAATGCGTTGGTTGAAGAATACGCTGATCAAGTAAAGTATCAAAAGGCCTGTAGAACACTAGATGAAGGTTTCGAAGATGCCTTCCAGTACACTGTTTTAGGCAAAAGCCATAACCGATTGAAGAGCACAAATTTACTCGAACGATTGAATGAGGAAGTCAGACGGAGAGAAAAAGTCATCCGTATTTTCCCCAATACTGCTTCAGCCAATCGCTTAATTGGAGCCGTCCTGATGGACGTGCATGAAAACTGGATCAGTTCTCCGAGAAAATATATCCAGTTTGAATCAAACTAATCAGACTAAAACAAAGTATCGTACATTTTACACAGAAATCTGGACTTGACTACTACTTCAGTTATTTTAATCCCTTATCAATAGAAAAGCTTCTAATCTAAAAACATTAAAAGACCACTTTCTCAAATTTTCATTTTGAGAAAGTGGTCTTTGTTTAACGCATTTTTATTTTCTTTTTCCCCAATATTGGAAATAATCTGTTCTAAGATATCCGTTATAGAGTTTTCGCTTCTTAGTCGCTCTTTCTCCGTAATGCGTTTCAAAGTCCAAATCACTTGTAATGATATATTTACTCCAAGTTTTAAGAGGTTTGAACGCTTTACCCATATCACGATATATCTGAGCTGCTTGTTCCGGATCGCCTAAACGTTCACCATAAGGAGGATTAGCTACAATCACACCAAATTCTTTATCTGTTGTAAAATCAGCAACTTGCATCTGTTTGAATCTGACACTATGAGAAAGCCCCGCTTCCATAGCATTTTCTTTCGCGATCTCAATCATACTATGGTCAATATCTGTACCCAGTATATCTAATTCTGCGTCATAATCAGCTTGATCTTCAGCATCTTGTCTCACTTTTGCCCACATTTCTTCAGGCATCCAGTCCCACTCTTCGCATAAGAAAGAACGATTGAATCCAGGAGCAATATTGTGACCAATCAATGCTGCTTCAATGGCAATCGTACCAGATCCACATACTGGATCTACAAATGGACGATCTTTTCTCCATGTTGTCAGCATAACTAGAGCTGCCGCCATATTTTCCTTAAGCGGTGCGCCACCTTTATCAGAACGATAGCCACGTTTGAAAAGACTTGGACCTGTCGTATCAATCGTCAATAATACTTTATCTTTCAAAATCGATACTTCGATTGGAACTTTCGCGCCACTTTCTGGAAGCATACCACTTCTGTGATAAACATCTTTGATCTTATCTGCAATAGCTTTGTTTACGATTCTCTGTACATCAGGCACACTATAAAGCGTTGATTTATGAGACTTTCCAGAAACTGGGAAAGCTGAATCAATTGATAAGAAATCATCCCAAGGCAATGCTTTTGTTTGCTCAAACAAGTCATCAAATGTGGTAGCCTCAAACTCTCCAACAATGATTTTGACTCGGTCAGCCGTTCTTAACCACAAATTGGTTTTCGCAATGTCTTCTTTTTCACCTTCGAAACGTGCACGACTGTTTTCTACTTCAACCTTATATCCCATGTCTTTTAATTCTTTACCAACCAGCGCTTCAATCCCGCTAGCTGCTGTTGCTAAAAGTTTATACGTCAAGTTCATCCCTACTTTCATTTCATTTGTTTTAAAGTATTGTTCCGATACTGACTGCGATTACTACTAGATATATGTAAGGCGCAATGTCAGAAATTTTTTTCCGTTCAACTAATTCTTTTGAGCTGCTTGCTTTTAGTAACGTAATCATTCGAGTAAGCAATTCAACTACTAGTAAAAGCAGCATCACAAGTGTAAAATATCTCGTTATTGGTACGGTAAAATTCATCCATAAACTAATCAAAGTATAACCGAATAAGAGGACAAATTGAAATAATACTATTCTGATAACAACTCCTTTTTTCTTAGATAGTTCGTTTCCAAACATAGTATCCATTAAGTTTTCGGTCGCAACTGTTTGACTTAATTTCTCAGACTTTGACTTAGCTCTGTTCATACTGATCATAATACCCACTAATACACCATACAGTACCATTGGAATAACAAAAAGTTCTTTCATACCTCGATCCCTTCATACATAAAAATGCAAAAAATAAATCCTCCCTATTCGGGGAGGATAGCTCCTGAATCAAAATGATGTTTGTTTATCTAGCAGCTTCTCAAAAGAAAAGCTGCTACACATCATAAACAAATGTGCAAATCACTATAAGCCATGTTCTGTCTAGAGAAAATGATCAGGCCGTTTTCTCAGAGATAATCATCTGTCTGCAATTTAAAATTGCCTCTTCCCTCTGTTCATTTCCAGGAGAAAAGTGCCCCTACCATAAGTTTGGGTTGCTCACTCGAGGGGTTTACCGCGTTCCACCAGTAGCGTTTCCCCTACTGCTTCGTCACTGTGGCACTTTCAAGAATACTCAAGCATAGCTTAAACCTTAGCTCTTTTTTCTGCCGTCATCTACTCGTGAGAATAGAGCCGTAGCTTATTTTTTCGCTACGCACGAACACTACAAACATCTCAGTTTGTGTGAGCATGGACTTTCCTCACATTGTTTGAAACAACGTGCGATTATCCATGATTTGCACATTTATTTAACTTTCTACTCGTCGTCTAGTTTAGAACCGAATACGTGTCTTTCAAGATTAGATAGTCTTTTAAGAATATCAAAATTTGTAACAGATGAACCATTTGAGTTTTGACCTTGTGGTTTAGCTGCGACTTGTTTAGAAAATTCGTCTAACTTATCCATTAAGCGGTCATTTTCTGTTTTCAACTGGCTGATTTCGCTTTGGAAAGATTCATAATCACGAATCACGACATCTAGAAATTCATCTACTTCAGTCTGGTTATACCCACGCATAGTTGTTTTAAAGTCTTTTTCAACAATCTCTTTTTGAGTTAATTCTCTATTCATCATTTTTGCACCCCTAGTTCCTCGGTTACTTTTAACCTGTTTAAGGTAAATCTTGTATAAAAAAGTGAAATCTGTCACTTTGTAATCTAATTGTACCAAATTATCAGAATAAATAAAAGCTAGCTTTCAAAATGATTTTCTTCATAGTCAGTAACAAAAGACTGAAGTTCATCAAATTCAATAAAATCAATCTCATAAGACTGTGTCTCTTTGTATCCATTTATCATATCTAGCAAGAACTTTGGCTTACCTTCCTTCTCTGAATCATAAAAAAGTAAACACCCTTCAGTATGATCAATAAGAAATTGCTGATTCCCTTTTAATTGCGAAGGATTCTGGTAAGGTTGACTAGAAGTAAAGTTGCTGTAGTCTGCTTTAGCGATGACTTGATCAAAAACGGCTCTATTGCCTTCTTTCCAATTTTCAGCATATCCTGCATGCGGCAACAAGACACCTAATTTAATATCATAAGTTTCTCTTAACTCTATAACGATTTCGCCAACCCATAATTCTGTTCCCAATTGCGCGCTGATCAGGACCCACTCTAATCCAGTATCGATGTATTCAAGTAGACGAGATTTCAAGTATGCCTTTATATAAAATAGCTTAGGATCTTTATCATTGAATATACCAAGTTCATAAGATCTGTAGCCACTTACGTATAAATTTTTGATAAAATTTCACACCTTTCTTCCCAAACCGTTCATTTGTTTGGTATTATACTAGTTGATCACTCTTAAAGGAGCGTGAGCACAATGAATATTAAGTATCCTAACGGTCAGTCTTATCAGGTTAATGTTGACAAAGTACAAGCAAAAAAGCAAGCGAAAACTAAAAAAACAACTTACAGTAATCGTGGTATGACATTGGAAAATGATCTAAATGTGACCAATGAACAATACTTAGCTAAAGGTTTAGCTGTTATTCATAAAAAGCCTATTCCGATCCAAGTTGTTAACGTAAATTACCCTAAAAGAAGTGCTGCCAAAATTACGGAAGCTTATTACCAGAAAGCTTCAACAACCGATTATAACGGTGTTTATAAAGGCTTTTATTTAGATTTTGAAGCTAAAGAAACAAAAAACAAAACGAGTTTTCCATTAAAGAACTTCCATGAACACCAAATTCTTCATATGAAAGCCTGCTGTGACCAGAAAGCGATTTGTTTTATTCTTTTGAGGTTTAGTTCATTGAATCGTGTATTTGTTCTACCTTTTGATAAGCTGCACTGGTGGTGGAATCAGCAATCTGAAGAAAAAGGGAAAAAATCGATTCCTTTAAAGCAAATTGAATTAGAAGGCATAGAAATAAATTATGGGTTTTCACCACGTCTACCTTATCTCGATGCGGTTGATCAAATGATCCAATCAAACTTTTCTTAATATTTCTTCTGTATAGTGAAACTAAAGCTTTATATATATTGCAAATTCCGACTAGCATCAAATAAATGATAGCCATTATCTTAGATGCTTCAATGAACATTTCGAACAGTAAAGGAGAAACTTATGTCTGATCAAAACATGTCTCGTACCCAAAATAAGCAGAAAAATAAACAAAACAAAAGACAGAATAAAAAACAGCCAAAGAAAACTGGAAAAAAGAAATCTTGGTTTAAGAGGATTTTTCTTTCTTTGGTCTTACTATTTCTTTTAGCCATTGTTGCCGGAGGTGGACTTTTCGCTTATTACGCTTCCAGTGCTCCAGAAATCACCAATGAAAACTTAAACGGTGACTTTTCAACCGATCTTCTAGCTTCTAACGGCGAAGTCTTTTATACGTTAGGTGCAGAAAATCGTGATTATGCTTCTGCAGAAGATTATCCAGAAGTCATGAAAGAAGCCATGACTGCGATTGAAGATCAAAACTTTTATAATCACTTTGGTATCGATCCAGTTGGTATCGCTCGAGCAGCTGTGGGCTTTGTAACCAACAAAGGACGTATTTCCGGTGGTGGTAGTACCTTGACTCAGCAACTGGTCAAGCTTTCTGTATTTTCAACTGCTAGAGAAGATCAAACGTTGAGAAGAAAAGCTCAAGAAGCATGGCTAGCCATTCAACTTGAACGTGAACTCTCAAAAGAACAAATCCTTACACTCTATATGAATAAAATCAATTTAGGCGGTAATGTTTATGGGATCTCCACTGCTGCTGAAGAATACTATGACAAGCCAGTCTCTGAACTAGAAGTTCAAGAAGCAGCGCTTTTTGCTGGGATGGCTCAAGCTCCCAACCGTTATAATCCTTATGTAGATCCTGAGGCAGCTGAAAATCGTCGTAACGTTGTACTGAATGTTATGCGGGATGAAGGCCATATTACTGCTCAAGAAGCAGAAACAGCTAAAGCGATCCCTGTTACTGAAGGATTGAAAGATCGTACGGAAGAAGAACAAAATAATCAAGTATTTGATAGTTATCTAGTTGAAGTATTAGATGAAACTAGAAGAAAAACCGGTTTAGATCCACAAACTGCTGGATTAACGATTCAAACAAATATTGATATGGACGCACAACAAGCTGCCTTTGATGTAGCAAACACAAATGATTATGTGGCTTTTCCAGATGACGAAGTTCAAACTGCGATGTCTTTAATTGACGTTAACACAGGACAAGTGAAAGCACTTGTCGGAGGTCGTTTGCAAGAAGGACAGTTATTGACAAACAGAACGACTCAGACTGATCGTCAAACTGGATCAACCATTAAACCTTTAACGACTTACGGTCCTGCAATTGAATCCAAACAGTTTTCGACTTATCATCAATTAGTGGATGAAGAATGGAATTACCCTGACGGCTCACCCCTTAGAAATTATGATGGTCGCTACAAAGGACAAATTAGTATGCGTGAAGCTTTAGTAGATTCACGAAATATCCCAACTGCTCGATTGTTTACTGAGGAGTTGGAAATGTCAGATATTGAACAGTTTTTAACAAGCGTGGGTATTAATCCTGCAGAGATTTCTGATTCTTCTGAACCTGTTCCTTCAAATGCCATTAGTGGAAAGATTTCCGGTTTGCAATTAGCGGCTTCATACTCAGCCTTTGCAAATGGTGGTAACTATACAGAGCCTTACACGGTTTCTAAAGTAACCACTCAAGATGGTCAAGAAATTGATTTAACACCAGAAACCAACAAAGCGATGTCTGATTATACGGCTTATATGATAACGGATATGCTTAAAGATGTTGCTGAAAATTACAATAGTACAGTCGGCATTCCTGGTGTACCTCAAGCAGGTAAGACCGGAACGACAAACTACCCCACTGATAAGATTGAAGAACTAAATATTCCTTCAGATGCAGTTCCTGACTCATGGTATGTTGGCTATACTTCTAACTACTCGCTATCTGTCTGGACCGGTTATGACAAGCAATATGAACAAGGTAACTGGTTGAGCAACAATGATGGTACAAGGCAATTGCCAAGAGACATCTATCAAGCTCTGATGAGCCAAGTTTCTCAAGGTTTAGATAATACGGACTGGACTAAACCCTCTTCTGTATCTGAAGTTAGAGTTGAAGCTGGTTCAAACCCAGCTAAATTACCTGGACCAAATGCACCAACAAGTTCAATCGTAACGGAATTATTTGTAGCTGGTACTGAACCGTCTTCTATCTCGACTTCATTTGGTGAAGAACTATCTGCACCAAGCGGACTAAACGCAAGTTATAATGAAGAAGCTAACGAAGTCACCATTAATTGGAACGACTATCAGTTAACAAATGAAGAAGAAACACTTGCTTACCTTCTAACTGTAAATGGTCAAGAGATCAGTACGGGTGAAACATCTTATACAGTTTCTGAACCAGATCCTGGAACGATGCAAATCAGTCTTTCTGTTCAGGCATACGGTCAAACTGGACCTGCCGCTACAACGACTCTTACGATTTCAGAAGCTGAGGAAGAAGAGCCGGATGAAGACGAAGAAGAAGAACCTGAAAAGCCCGAGGAAGATACTGAAGAACCAGTTGAAGACGAAGAGGATACTGAAGAAGACACCGAAGACGTTCCTGATCCTCAAGATGATGATGCAGAACCAGAAGAACCCGCTAATAACGGTGGAAATAATAACCAAAACAACGGCAATAACGGGAACAATGGAAACAATAACTCAGGAAATAACGGGAATAATAACGGTGATTCTGATGAAGAAGATACCACTACCCCACCTGAAGAAGATTCAGAAAATGAATAAACAAAAAGGTAGCCCGAGTGCTACCTTTTTTCGTCTTCCTCTTCAGTTGAATTCTTAAATAATGGTTTTCCACGTAATGCTTTTATTGCTAAAAACATGGTCCAGATACCACATAAAAAACCAACTCCACCTATAATAGGGTCAAGGAAAAACGCATATCCGCCTAGAAGAACTAAAAGAATTCCAATGCCTAACATCACTTTACTTTTATTTTTGCTCATCTTTATCTTTCTCTCTTTAAATTACTATATTTTCATTTCGAATAATTCAATACTAAATGATTTAGAAGCAGATTTCAACAAACTCATTCATTATCACCCTTAGGCATTGACTTGTAACTTTACTTTATATATGAGAATGATTTTACCAAATAAATAAGAAAAGCAATGTGCACTAGTAAACATTGCTTTTCTTATTTATGATTACCTACATCTGAATTATCCATTAACATTTATTTGATTTATATGTTTACTCTCTTAAACGAGTTAAGGCAGTCTTGCCATGTTGGCTAAAACTAGATAATAAAGGAAGCCATGCATTTTTCTTTATTATGATACTTTTATTATTGCCAATTCTTTTCATTTGTTGATTGTAATAACTATTTGCTAATATTGGGCCTAGCGCTTTGTCCATATTTTTAATACCGGTAGTTAATCTTGGGAGAGTGATATTCGAAAAATCATTGCTTTTAATATCATTAACAATGTTTGGTTTCAATATAAACGGTCTTGCCATTCCTATAAAGTCCGTATTATTTTGAATAATTACATCTTCCATTGATGCTACAGAGCGAAAGCCACCGGTAACGACAATAGGCGTGCTCACTTCTTTTTTTAATAAGGATGCATAACTAATAAAATAAGGTGCTGCTTCTTTGTGGCTACCAGCCATTTTAGGATCTTCATAGTTACCACCAGATATCTCTATCAAGTCTATCTTTAACTCATTTAGCTTTTTAGCAACGTCAATAAAATCTTCTTTCGAAAATCCTCCAACTTTAAAGTCTTCTGAATTAAGTTTTAAACTTATATTAAAGTCTTCACCTAATTCAGTTCTTATTCCTTCATAAATTTCAACTAATATTCTCATTCTATTTTGGCTGGAACCACCATACTTATCCGTTCGTTGGTTTTCGATAGGTGATAGAAATTGATTTACTAAGTAGCCATGTGCTGCATGTATTTGAACACCAGTAAACCCTGCTTCTTGAGCAAGGACAGCACTTGTTATAAATTGCTGAACTATCGCTTTAATTTCCACTTCATGTAATGCTCTTGACTGGTTAAATCCTTTTGCGATTGACCCTTTCATTGCTACACCACTTGGTGAAACAGGTTGCTTAGTTAAAGATTTAGGTGACTGCTTTCCTGGATGATTCAATTGCATCCAAATTTCAGTATTATTTACTTTCCCAGCTCGTGCCCATTCTTTAAATTTTTCTAAATGTGATGCACTTTCTAAAATTACATTGCCAGGTTCACCAATATGATTACTATCCACCATCACATTGCCAGTTACTAAAATACCTGCGCCGCCCTGTGCCCATTTTTTATACAAATTAATCAACGTAGGCGTTGGAACGCCTGTTTTAGTAGCTAATGTCTCGCTCATTGCTGATTTAAAAAACCTATTCTTAGTAATATTACCGTTAGGTAATGTTTTTTCTTGAAATAAAACAGACAAACCATCACTCTCCTATAAATTCATTTACACTTTCACAAAAATCTACTGGCTCTTGGAATAAAGAACCGTGTCCAGCATTTTGATATATCTTTATCTCTGAATATGAAATTTCATCTGCCAACATAAAGCTATTTTGAGTAGGTACCATCTTATCATTGTCTCCGTTGACAATGAGCGTAGGCATATCAATATAATTTAAAGACTCTCTATTCGCATTACCCCATTTTTTTATCGCCTTTAATTGTTTGATGTATGGAGGTAATGTTATTTTTTTATCTCTATTTATTTTTCTTTCTTTTAACCTTTTAAGATATTCAGTTGCTTTAGTTCTGCCAATATCATCTTGGTTGAAAAATAAATAATACTTAGGATCTTTAGCGTGAAGTATTGCTTTGAAGCTTAATTTATTAGCAATTGGAATGATTTTTTCTATACCTTCTCCACCTCTTGGTCCTGTCCCTACTAAGATGAGCTTATCTATCTTTTCAGAAGCAATTTTTACTAACTCTTGAGCAACCATTCCACCCATCGAAAGCCCTAGAACATTAATGGTATTCAATTGCAGTGCATCTATAAATTCTAAAACGTCTTCTGCCATTTCTTCTATCGTATTAGGAACTTTTCCTTTAGATAATCCGACGCCCTTGTTGTCAAATACAATCACTCTATATTTTTCACTTAAAGCATTAATAAGTTTCGGGTCCCAATTATCCATCGTCGCAGCTAGATGTGTCAGTAATAGTAGGGTTTTATTATTACCTTGTCCTAAAATTCTGTAGGCGTATTGTGTATTTTTTTTAGATGTTACAAATTCATTAGGTACATTTTGATATGTTAATGGTTTCATCATTAGACATATCCTTGTGTCTCATCAATTTTTAATAAAACCTTACCATTTGTATGATGATTAAATGTGTAGTCTAATGCTTTATTGATTTCGTTTATTGTAAATACTTGATCATCTACGTCTGGAATAATGTGATCACTTTCGATAATTTTACTTAGTGCTTTCAGTTGTTCACCATCAGAACGTACAAAAATGAAGCGATAATCTATAGATTTTTGTTTGGCTTTTTTATCAAATTTTTTACCTGCAATTGTAAATAACGTCTTTTTAAACATTGAGAAATCATTTTTTTCAGCAAAGTGCTTATTGGGCGCGTTAATTAAACTGACTATTGTTCCTCCTGGTTTCATTACGGATAATTCTTTATCGAATTCGTTAGCACCTAGGGTATCAATCACATAATCCACATTAGATAAAGTGTCCCAATAATTTTCGCTCTTATAATCTATATATTGATCTACACCTTTTGCGATAAATTGTTCTCTTAACCTTGGACTACCAGAAACAATTACTTTTAAACCTAAATTTTTCGCTATTGGAACAGCCATTTGTCCAAAACTACCCGATCCACCTGGAATAAATAATGTCTTTCCAGATTCAGCCTGTAATTCTTCAGTAATTGCTTGATATGCTGTTAAACCTGTTAATGGCACTGCTGCTCCTGTTTTAAGACTTAAATTGTTTGGTAATTTAGAAATAGCATTAGCATCAACGGCAACATATTCTGCAAATGCACCTATCTTATCGATTGGTAGTCGGCTGTAAATTTCGTCGCCTATTTGGTAGTCTTTCACCTCACTGCCAATTTTAGTAACAACGCCTGTCAATTCATTTCCTAAAGTTACAGGCATTTTATAATCTTGTATTAATTTTAAACTTCCAGTTATAATCAACTTTTCTAAAGGATTAATAGCTGCATAAGCAACTTTCACTAATACTTCATTAGGCTTAATTTCTGGAACTTCTATGTCTCTAACCTTTACTTCTAAATTTTTATTATATTTTTCAATTTGTACAGCTTTCATTTAGCCACTCCTCTTTATATTTTAATAATATGTGATATTATTATTGTTATGAAAAAAATAACTCAACGATTAATTATTGATACAGCTCGAAATCTAATTCAAGAAACTCAAAAACCTGAAGTATCTCTTTCTAAAATAGCCTCATCACTCGAAATTACACATGCAGCAATTTATAAGCATTTTAAGAATAAAAAAGAGCTTTGGACTGCTGTATGTGAAGATTGGTTTAATGAGTCTATTATTAAAAATATAGGTATAGATGATAATCAGTATACTGATAAACAATTATGGCTACATGACTATCTTTGGCAATTCGTAAATGCGAAAAAGGAGGCCTATAATAGTAATCCTTTAATGTTTGAACTAAATACTTATTATGTTGAAAAAGATCCTTACGTATTGAAAGAAATTTTAAATCCTTGCTTTATACGTGTTCAAAATAAAATGGATTATAAAACAGACCCTTTATATAAAGTAGAAGCCATTTTTTCAGTATTTTCGACTTTTACCCTTCCAATGTTTAAAGAAACATGGAATAAACCAGACTACAAGCTAAGATTCGAAACCCTTTGGGATTTAATAAAATACAATGTATAAAATATTATTATTCATTTAAAATGTATTTACATGGTTCGCAAATCTTACAGGATGTTGAAATAGATGTCCATGTCCCGCGTTAGGATATATAATTAACTGCGCATCCGATATATTTTGACTTAACATAAAACTATTTTCGGTAGGGACCATAATATCATTATCTCCATTAATTACTAATGTAGGATTTTCTATATTATTCAGTTCTTTTTTAGCATTATCAAAATCCTCATTCGTCCATTGAGCAATTGCTACTAACTGTGCATCTCTTACTTGTAACGTACTGTCCTTGGTTTTTTGAGAAAAAATTCTCTTTGATGATTGTTTACCCAATTCACGTCCTTTTTCTGTTTCTGGATAAAAAAGAAATAAAAACGTTTCAATCGCATCTTCTTCAGATCCTTCTGATTTATACATCATTTCCTCCATTTTAGGATGTGATGGGCCAATTCCACCGGCAGGACCTGTTCCTGATAATATTAACTTTCTTACTAAATCTGGATGATGAATAGCTAGCGATTGCGCAACCATACCTCCAATTGAAAATCCTAATATATCAACTTGTTGATAACCAAGACCATGTATAAATTTATACGTATCTTCCGCCATTACATTGATAGAATTCGGTGTTTCTCCATTTGTATATCCTACACCCACATTATCAAATAAAATTACTGGACGTTCTTTAGCAATATTTTCCAACATTAAGGGATCCCAATTTTCCATTGTTCCTCTAAAATGGATAATAAAAACAAGAGGTATGCCTTCTTCTTGTCCAAGCTTTTTATATTCAAATTCAGTACTTTCGACTTTTAAATATTCATTTTTAGGCAATTTAAACTGTGCGATAAAATTCCTCCTTAAAGTTACAAAACAATATTTTTGTAACTTTAATTTATCATAACCTTTTAAAAAAATCTATAATTTAAACGTAAGCGATGAATAGCTGAGCACCTACAAATAAAAATCGGACACCTCTATACTGAGAGATGTCCGATTTTTATTTGCAGGGTGAATGTCTAGCGACATTCTATCTGTACCTTTGGATTCCATGGCAAATAAGCCTCCAAAGGTGTATTTTGTCGGTTTGGCAAGTGAGTTAGTAAGTAATCGAGATACTTTCGTGGATGTAATCCATTGGATTTAGCTGTTTCAACGAGACTTAAAATAGTCGCGACGGCATGTGCACCATCAAACGATTTAGAGAAAAGCCAGTTTTTTCTGCCCATGACAAGCGACTTGATTCCACGCTCGGCTAAATTATTGGAAAGCACAAGACGGCCATCTTCTAGGACGTTCATCATGCGTTCTTTTTGGTTCAGCGCATAATTGATCGCTGTACCAAGTTTCCCATGCGCAGTCAGGGATTCACACCAGTCAAAAAAGGCCTCAAGCTTCGGCCTCAATAGTTTTAATCGCTGATCATACCTTTCGCTAACAGTTAAGTCCTTGAGGGACTTATCCAGCGCAAATAACTCGTTACACAGCGTGACTCCCTTATGAGCGACACTCTTACTGGAATAGTTCTTTGGTCGTGCGTCATAGAACTTCCGTCTGATATGCGCCAGACAGGCAATCATCGTCATCTCCGGAAGATTGTTGTACCCGGAGAATCCATCACTATGCAGATACCCAGTGTACTCCTCTAAGAAATCTCTAGGGACAGATCCGCTGCGTGATGGACCAAGCTTGTAGATATGTATAGCACGTTCGCTGTATTTACCGGTACTGAATAACCACATATAAGACTTTTGTCGGTCTTTATCATTCAGTACTTTGAATGTCGTTTCGTCGGCGTGTAGAACCTTCTGGTTCAACAGTTCTTGTCGCATGACAGCCACCAGCGCTTCGAGATAATACTGGGACGTTTTAATGTGCCAGTTCGCAATGGTATGCCGAGGGATCGGATAGCCAAGCAGATTCCAATAAGCCTCTTGGCGATAGCCCGGGACTTTTTGCTCGAATTTTTGATACATGGTTTCCGCTATCAATGACGCAGAAGCGGCTGTATTATTTAAAGGAAATCGGGGGATTTCAGCTTTCGCAAAAGGCGTCCGCGTTCCGCTCTTCTCACAGTTCGCGCAGGCATATGTTTTCTGGAAATGTCTGTGGTTTTCAACTCTCGCCGGGATAAATCTCACTTCCTGACGGATGAGTTGTGTGCTGACCTCTTTCATAGCTGATTGACACGTTGGACACGTACAAGATTCGATTTCATGAATATAGTCAACGGTAGGAAGAGACGATAACTGCTGGTTTTTTAATCCCTTACGTTTCTTGCGGCGACGTTCTGTTGTGATAATGACTTCATCTTCGTCGCTTTGATCACCAGTCTGCTCTGGTTCGCTAAAAAGGCGATCATTGAAAAGGTTGCCTTGATTAGGATCATTCTTCAATGTTTCCTTCTTTGGGCCGTACAATTTCTGAGTTAAGAATTCGATTTGTTCTTTCTGTAAAGAGAGCTCATCATCTTTTTGAGCGATAAGGGTCTTCAGTTGTTTGTTTTCTTCTAAAAGCTGATCTAACTTTTCAATAATCACTTCAAACTGTTTTTCGCTCTTGATAGACATGTTGGTTGCTTCTCCTCACATAAATAGTACTTAAATTTTACTATAATAAGGAAAAGAAAACGAGAGAGTCATTGATTTATTTATCAATTTCTCTCTCCTACTTCAGGCTATACTCCCTTTAACTGCAGGTTTAACAGAGACTTTTTGGTTAATTGATAGTCCTTCTAAGAGCCAACGTAACTGTTGTGTCGTCAATTGTTGAACCTCGTTCTGGTTACGCGGCCAATTCAATTTACCATTCTCTAGACGTTTATATAAGAGCAGGAAGCCGTCGCCTTCCCAATAAAGAGCTTTGAACCGATCTTTATTTCCACCACAGAAGAGAAAGAGAGCGTCGTTGTAAACATCCATATCATATTCTTCAGTGATTGTTGCGGCTAAGCCATCAATTTGGCGTCGCATATCCGTCTTCCCGCACACAATAAAAATATTCTCTACTTGAGTAAAATTAACGAGCTTCATTGATCGTCATCTCCGAAAGGAGAACTCTCAGCGTCGAGGGTTTGATCCCTTCATATATAAACAGCTCTGTTTGACCATTTTTCAAATGGGCCACTACTTTTTGTGCTGAGGAGTTCTCCACAGTTCGACGATGGGTTTGATTGTCCTGTAATATTACAGGAACGATAGACTGTTTACTCTTTTCCAAATTAAAAACCTCCTGCGTACTTAAGATATCTTAAGTTTAACAGGAGGCCGTTAGGTTTCACAGGTACCAAGCTATTCATCGCTTACGATAGAATTATGGATATAAATGGATTAGATAAAATAAGTACCGAAGTCGTAGAAACAGCTAGAGATAGTTTGGTAATAGGTATTCGTTAATAGAAAAGCAACGTACCATATTAAAGTACGTTGCTTTTTCTCATTTATTAAGTTAAACCATTCTCATATACCAAGTAAAATGACAGCATTGACTTTAACCGAACGTTTGTTTATAATTTAAATATAAACAAACGTTCGGTTACTATATCATTTTGGAGGGTTACACATGAATGTCATCATGACTGAAGGGTACGTTATTTCAGAAGAAATCAAAGTTCTTAAAACAACTGATGCTATCCCCCTATGCAGATTCACTTTCTCTACACCTACACACAAACTTAACTGCCTGATTACAGGTAAACAGGCCTATGCTTTTCTTTACGAAGTTGAAAAAGGTACACGCCTTTCACTGACTGGTAGGATTAATAATAGAAACCAGTTCGTTGTATTAAATTATGACGTACTAGCAAAGCCTTCTTATTTTGGACAGATTTTCAATTATAAAGGTCACCGTCTTCCCTTCGCAAAAAGCAGACAAATCGAGTAGGAGGTAAATCATTAATTGATTTACCGTCCTCTCACACCACCGTGCGTACGGTTCCGTACACGGCGGTTCAATACCTTGCGTAAGCTGACTCTACCAAGGAGCTTAAAGAGACTAAGCCCCAATGGTGGAGTCTTTTCGTTGTAAGTGCCTGATGAACTTCAGGCGTCATGGATAGCCTCCAGTACTTCTTGCGGGAAAATCCGATTCTTCTAGCACTATCCATATCCAATCCATAGCTGAATAACTTCGTTATTTTCGTTTTGCTTTTCTTCCATCTTTTGAGTATCAGCTGTCTGATTCTATGATGTAACCATTGTTCTATCCGTTTTATGAACATTTTGATAAATCCAAGACCAAAATAGCCAATCCACCCTCGAGTCACTTGATTGATTTCCTTTATAATAACTTCAAAGGTTCCGGAACGTTTACGACTCGTTAGTCGTTTGAGTGTTCGTTTAAATTTCTATTTGGCTGAATTTGTAGGGATAAAACGACAGGTTCCATTCACTTTCCTTATCAGACAGCTCAAGAACTTTAAACGAGTAGGAGACCCGACTTTACTCTTATCTTTGTTAACGATTAGTTTCAAATTTTTCTCGATGAATTGTGTCACACTTTGTATCACACGTTCACCTGCTCGTTTAGATTTCACATAGATGACGAACAAATCGATGACCACGACGGTCTAGTTCTTTGTCCAGTTCATGTAAGTAAACATTGCTGAGAAGGGGCGAGAGTACGCCACCTTGCGGTGCGCCTGTTTTACTTTCTACGAATTCGCCAGACAGGTCTATGACACCACTCATCAAAAACTTACGGACAACCTTTAAAATCGCTTTATCTTGAATAAAGGTTTCAAGATGGTACATCAGTTTATCATGACTTAATGTATCGAAACATTGTTTCAAGTCACAATCGACCACGAATTTATATCCTTCTTCGTAATAATCTACACATTGCTTCAATGCTGTATGGGTTCCTTTATTCGGGCGGAATCCATGACTTTGCGGAAGAAAGTGCGGGTCAATCAGTGGTTCAATCACTTGTTTGATAGCTTGTTGTACAACACGGTCACGAACGCAAGGAATACCGAGTTTACGTTTATCTCCGTTTGGCTTAGGAATTTCAACTCGTTTAACGGGTTGAGGTTTATAAGTTCCATTAAGGAGTTTCTGCCTCAATGGCAGATAAATTTCTTCAATATGTTCCTCGACTTCCCATACTGTCATACCGTCTATCCCAGCTGCTCCTTTATTACGTCTAACTTTCGTGGCAGCTGTCGATAGATTCTTTCTACTTACAACGAGCTCCATCAAAGATGGAGACTTACGATACAGTTCTTTCATTTGACCTAGAAGGGTACTCTACACATCTACATACTCTTTCGGTTCCACCTTATCCCTCTGTAAATTGCTAACCGTTCGGTTGTTTTCTGCAGTAAACGTCCCTTCTAACCTCCAATCTATACTTTGTATTAGATATTGTTTGGTCCTTCAGTACATTTTCCCTACTATGACCTCGGCTGACTTCTGCCTATTCGTTGTTACTACGACCGAACGGTCGCTAGACAGACCTCCCCGGGTAAGAACGACAACCTTCCGCTCATGTCACTGCTTCATTTACTGTACAGGATTCGTGCAGTATTGGACTTTACTTTGTTTAGCAAGCTCGTCCGTCCTGATTCAGCCTTGATATGAAGTTTCTGTTCGTCAGTGCGAGCATTTGCGTCCGACTTCCTTCAGATTCCGCCTCACGGCGGACACCCTTGTCTTTCGCTAACAGTTCCTACTGCCAAGCCTGTAGTGGACTTTCACCACCAAGTTGTCGCCCATGCCAGGCGCACTAAAAAAACGATATCTCAAATTGAGATATCGTTTTTTCGTTACTGGGCTACCAGGATTCGAACCTGGGGAATGACGGGATCAAAACCCGCTGCCTTACCGCTTGGCTATAGCCCAAAAACCAAAGGGCGACTGATGGGGATCGAACCCACGAATGCCGAGACCACAACCCGGTGCGTTAACCACTTCGCCACAATCGCCATAATATTTAATTGAACCACAGGGGTAGTAGGAATCGAACCCACATCGATGGTTTTGGAGACCATTGTTCTACCGTTAAACTATACCCCTATCCTCTTGCTAAATCAAGAACTCTTCTGCGCATCATGGCGCAGGACAGAGTCGAACTGCCGACACACGGAGCTTCAATCCGTTGCTCTACCAACTGAGCTACTGCGCCTGAAAAATGGATGACCCCTACGGGATTCGAACCCGTGTTACCGCCGTGAAAGGGCGGTGTCTTAACCGCTTGACCAAGGGGCCTTAACTTGTGTAACAGCAATAAAAAAATTGCAGCAACAAGAGATATATTACAGGACTTTTTCCCCTTTGTCAATATGGTTCCTTTATTATTTTAAAAATAGCTTGTTGAAAATCACGGTAAGCATTATGTATGAAACCAAAGCAATAAGAATTCCCAAAAAAATGAACAGAAAGACATTCACTTCCTGATTTTGTATTTTTTCTACAATTGGAATCAATGTTAATGTAATAAGTATAGTCTTTACTGTTTCAAGTATTCTTTCTTTGGTTGCTCGCTTCATTTTTAAAACCTTCCCCCTTTTTAACCAGTTAGATTTATCAATCATTTATAATAGACAACTTTGAAAAACAGCCTATTAACGTTAGTAAATCAACGTTAATAGGCTGTTTTTTTTAACCTGTTCTCTTTCATACCCCAAAAGGAGAATAAGGGATTCGAACCCTTGATACGGGAATACCGTATACACGCTTTCCAAGCGTGCTCCTTAAGCCACTCGGACAATTCTCCATTGTGAAACTCCGCAAGCAGGGCTCGAACCTGCGACAACGCGATTAACAGTCGCGCGCTCTACCAACTGAGCTATTGCGGAATAAGATTTTAGCAACTCCATTATTATAATATTGACTACTTTAAATGTCAATAAGTTATCATTATTTTTCACATACTAATTTCTGAAAAAGAAAAGGCTCATCAGTTTTCACACTGACGAGCCTTACCTATCTACTCTGATACAAAAACAAATGCACTATAAGGTGGTAAAAAAATCTTGTCGTTAGTCAAATCAGCTTCATGCGTTGATAACACAAGGCTATCTTCATCAAACTGCATGTCAATTGTAACTTCAGCTTCTTCTGCAGAAAAGTTACAGTACACTCGTCCAGTAGAATCTCCAAAAGTTCTTTCATATGCGTAAGTTTTATCTTGCGTATCTAAAAGCTTCCAGTCTCCTCTAGTAAACAAATCGGTCTTTTTCAACTTAATCAGTTTACGGTAGTAGTTTAAGATACTAGATTCTAACTCTTCTTGGTCTTTCACGTTATAAATGGCTTCCTGATTGGATATAATCCACGGTGCTGCATCTTCTGTGAATCCTGATCCCTTTTCATCTGTCCACTGCATAATGCCTCTACTAGCGTCTCTGACTGTTAGATTCAAGTTCTCCATGATTTTATCATGCGACCATCCGAATGCTTTAGCTTCTTGGTAAAAACTATATGCACTATTATCTGAAATATTTGAAGGATCATCAAACCAGGCATTGTTCATCCCAACTTCTTCACCATAATAAATAATCGGGATTCCTTTTTGCAGATACAGTAATGTGGCCATCATTTTAGCTGTTTCGTCTCTATAATTGTCCATATCCCCATATTTTTGAGGTGCTCTTGGATGATCATGGTTATTCCAAAACAATATCGGACCACATTTATCTTTCAGACTTTCTTGAATCTCTTTTTGAATTCTCTTGAATTTTTCGAAATCCAACGGAACGTGTTGGTTCATTTGAGGTAGTTCTTCAATTTTCAGTGTTTCATCATCTGTAAAGTGCTGGAGTGTAATAACACCATCTAAAATACTATTATTGGTGTACTCTCTGATTTTTTCGGCATCTGCGCTTGTTGCTTCTCCAATCAAGAAAATCTCATTTTCATGATCCGTTAGCGCTTGATTGAGTTCATTGAGGTATTGTTTTAGATTCCCACCATACTCTATTACGTCTTGAGTCTCTTGGTCAGCTTCTTTATCTGGAAATTCTTTATCAACATCAATATAAATGAATGCATCTAATCTGAAGCCGTCTACTCCTTTATCCATTAGATAATTGAGTATACCAATCATCTCTTTTCTTAAAGGTTCATGATCCCAGTTTAAATCCGGCATTTCTTTTTTAAATGTGTGAAGGAAATACTGGTCTCCATTCATTTCTTTTGACCAAGCCGAACCACCGAAAGCTGCTGTCCAGTTATTTGGATAAGTTCCATCATCAGACGCATCTGCCCAGATATAGTAATTGCGATAAGGGTTATCTGGACCTTTCAGCGCCTCTTTAAACCATGGATGCGCAATTGAGGTGTGATTAAGAGGAAGATCATAGATGACTTTTAACCCTCGTCTTTTCATCTCCGAGAAAAATGTATCTACATCTTCTTCGGTTCCAAATAATGAATCGATGTGTTTATAATCAATTACATCATATCCATTATCTACCTGATTAGAGGATACAATCGGGTTGATCCAAAGCGTATTCACACCCAGACTTTCAATATAATCCAGTTTCTGAATAATCCCTTTTAAATCTCCAATACCATCATTATTTGAGTCTTTAAAACTTCTTGGGTAAATCTGGTAAATAACTGCTTCGTTCCACCATTGTTTTTCACTCATAGAATCGCTCACTTCCAACATAGATTAGAATGATTATACCAATACTGCTGAAAGAGAACGAATCATATGCTTACTTTTAGTTCATATTTTTCGGAACCAAGAAAGTGAAAAGACTAGGAAGAACCTTTATATCTAACGGGAAAGCTGGTCCTTTTTCCCCATCTAAAGCTACATGTCCATCATGACTACTTTTAATAATGGCTTCTTTAAAGCTCCAGACGAACCCTTTATTTTCCTCATTTGTTTTATTCTCATCGTCTTTAAATAAAGAGGTCACTGCTGTAATCTTTTCTCCTAAAGTCGATTCTTCTAATCCAAAAAGGTATAATTGTCCATCATCATAGGTTGCATCTTTGAAAAAGTTAGGGATACCCGCTATGGAATTTGATAAGCCAATCAATAGTAAACTTAAATCATGCTGACTCGTTTTTCCATCTACCGTTAATTCCACTTCAAATGTCTCATCTTCTGTTAGGGATCTTATTCCCTCAAAGAAATAAGCTAATGATCCAAATCGTTCTTTTGATTCTTTACTCACTTCCCAAACAGTTTCTGGAATAGAACCCGCCGAAATAGAACTTAAAAATAAGCGACCATTGATTAACCCTGCATCTGCCTTTTTGTCCACACAATTTGCAAGATCTTCTACTGCTTGAGCCATATCTGTGGAAATACCAAGTCCTCTAGCGATATTGTTCACTGTACCGGTTGGAATGATACCAATTTTGGGTCTATAAGGTTCATCTTTAAGTGCATCTCCTAGTCCAGAAACAGTTCCGTCTCCTCCGAGCGCAATAATAATTTCATATTTTTCTTCGCAAGCCTCTCTGGCAAATTTTCCGATATCTGCCTCTTTTTCCGTGATTTTAATATCTGCCGTACGTCCATTCTCCTTGAATATTGATTGAGCTCTAATCGCAAACTCTTCAGCTTGTTTTTTACCAGAAGATGGATTGGCAATAATCATAACTTCTTTCACTGGCTTGCCCTTCTTTCTTTCGTAATTGGTTTTATTATACTACATTCTCAACCACGCCGTACAAAAAAAGACCACGTAAAATTTACGTAGTCTTTTCAAGCTTTTCACTGACATTCAGGACATAATCCATAGATTTCCAGTCGATGAGATGTCACTTTAAAACCGGTTAGATTACTCGTAACCTCTTCCGCGTCATCAAGTCCAGGATAGTACACATCTTCTATTTTTCCGCAGTTTGTACAAATAGCATGATAGTGCTCGGTTGAAGCAAAATCAAAGCGACTAGAGGCATCCCCATATTTCATTTCCTTCACCAAACCAAGTTGGATGAACAATTTCAAATTATTATAAACTGTCGCAACACTCATACTAGGAAATTTACTAGATAAAGCTTTATAAATATCATCTGCTGTTGGATGAGTATCCATATCAATTAAATATTCTAAGATTGCATGCCTTTGTGGCGTAATCCTTACATTGTTATATTTCAGTCTCTCAATAGACTGATTCACTAAATAACTCATTTTTTATCTATCCTTTTTTATTCACTTATAACATTTCCGACATTCGGCCTATTTATTCTTCATGATACTCTCTTACTACTTTTAATGCAAGAAAATGCGGAATAACGAAAATAACCTTTGAGAAATCATTCTAGTTGCTATACTATTATATCATTCATACTTTTATCCATATTATTCGAAGGCAGTGAACTTATAAAATGAAAATTGGAGCCCGCACATTCAAAACCGGTTTAGCCGTGTTTTTAGCATTAGCTATTCCCTCTTTATTAAATATCTCAGAAGGTGTTCCACTTGCTGGGATATCAGCTGTAGTTTCTATGCAACCTTCCGTGAAAAAATCTTTCCAAACTTTGAAAGACAGATTACTAGCGAATATAATAGGAGGCGTTGTTGCCGTCCTTACCGTCATTGCTTTAGGTAATTCCTATTTTATGATTGGCTTAGCTTCTGCAATTTTAATCGCAATTCTTCATCAATTCAAACTAAACAACGTGATCGTCTCTTCTATCATCACACTAATCATCATTATGATGTCAACCGATTATCCAATTGTTATGAGCGCTTCAATACGCGTTCTGGGTACAATCATTGGTGTATTCTCAGCTTTTGTTGTTAATGGTGTTGTCTTACCACCTAAATACGATGAAAAACTCTTTTACTTGAATAATCAAGTAACCGATGACTTAACGAGATTCATACGCGCGAGTTTAAGAAAAAATATTCAATATCCTATGATGCGTAAAGACTTGAAAAATTTAGAAGCCAGTATTTCCAAAATGAATTTATATCTTGATCATTTGGTTGATGGCGATCTTAGAAAATATTTTAGATCTTCTGAGTACTCTCTCGCTAGAACGATCGTTGTCTATCGGCAATTTATTCGAACAACTGAAAAAGCCTATGATCTAGTGCAGACTCTACATCAAGCAGAAAATGTTTATAATCACTTCCCTCAAGAATTGAGACATTTACTCATTGAACGCCTAGAAACACTGATGTCGGCGCATGAACAGATTATCTTGAAATGGAACGGTCGTGTATTGCCTGAAGAAGTCAATTTCATTACGCATAAAGCAACCTTAAGAAAATCCTTTATGGACTCCTTTTTCAATGAAGCGAACCTAGAATCCTACTTGGAAAATGAATATGGACAAAGTAATGCAGTTATTCATATCATGTCTTCCGTTTTGGATTACGAAGAAAGCCTTCAGCATTTAAACAAATTGGTCAGCAGTTACAAGAAAAATCACAATGAAGAAGAAGATAAAATCATAGATCTTCATTAAATTTCACAGCAAAAAACTTCCATTAGCTGAACCATCTCGGTTCAGTAATGGAAGTTTTTTATATCCCTTTTTATTCGTCTGTTGTGTTTGAAACTTCACTTTCAATGGCTTGCTGTATTAACGTATTTCCTTGCTCATTAAGGTTCGTTTGTTCTTCATCGAATAAAGAGTCCAGTTCAAGTCCCTCTTCTTCAGCCAGTGTAGTGAACTGGTCGTGAATAGCGATAACAGGGATTCCAAACTCGCTTGCCACTGAATTCATCTCATTCATATAACTTCTATAACTCAATGATCTAGAGTTAGGGTTATCAAATTCCGATAGGATTGGTGCTGGTTCCATAAAGAAAATTTCAGTATCAGGTAGTCCTTCTGTTAAAGCATTCATAATACTGGTTAGGTACTGATTAGTTTCTGAAAGACCAATATCTCTATTTTTGTCTTCCAAAGCAGGCATACGGTAGATAATAACATCCGCTCCAGATTCTACCACAGTGTCAACTGTTCGTTGAATATACAAGTCATATGTATCTGTTTCTGGGTATGTATATTCTTCAATTTCTAAAGGACCACTTACGTTATCTTGAATGATTGTATTCATCTGTCCATACCATTCTAAGGATGTATCGATTGGACCATAGTAAGCTAATTTAGCTTGTTCATTAGTCAACGTTGTATAATCAATCGTCTCTAGAATAGATAATGAATCCAGATTCGATTCATATTCAGCAAGCTTTTCTTCAGTACTTAGTGCATCAGGTGCAGTTTGCTCAGAAGTTGTACTACCTTCTCCCTCTGATTCATTTGTATCATTTGCACTCAAACTATTTTGAAGCATTTCTTCTTCCTGATTATTTGCATATTGTCTACCAAAAAAGATAATCAGAATCGAAGCAATTCCTAATATTACAGTTAAAAAAATATTCTTTTTCACAAATTAACATCCTCTCAAGCAGATTCTTAAAAATCATATCATACTTTCCTCTATCTTTACAATAAAAACAGCAAAAGTCTTTAAGAAAGACTCTTGCTGTTTAACTTTGTTTCATCACAATTATTTTTTACCCGTTAGTTGTTTATATCGGTCGTACCATAAATCAACGTAGCCTTCTGAAAACGGACCTTTTTCTTCTTTGATCCATTCAACAAGTACCTTGATATGCTCTTTCAATATAAGATCAACTTCTTCTGGATAATCCCATTTTTTACCGTGCTCTTCATATTCATCAACATCCAGCAAACGTTTTTCTCCATCTGGAAAAACTTTTACATCTAGATCATAATCAATATATTTCGCACCTTCTTCATCAATAAGAAATGGAGAAGCCATATTACAGTAATAAGAAGTTCCTTTTTGGCGAATCATTGTAACGATATTGAACCAGTAGTGCTTATGGAAGTAAACAAGCGCAGGTTCTCTAGTTCTCCATCTTCTACCATCAGATTCAATTACAAGTGTATGGTCATTACAACCAATCAATGAGTGCTCAGTTGTTTTCAAAACCATAGTATCTCGCCAAGTTCTGTGCAAACTTCCGTCGTGTTTATAGCTTTTGATCGTGATGAAATCTCCTTCTTTTGGAAACTGCATCCATGTACCAACTTTCTTTATCCAAGTAATATTACTACAATAATATTCTCGGATTCATCTCACCACGTATTATATCACAATCCGTTAATTATCCGTAGGGAAAAGTGATCCTGATCGAATCCCCTGAAATATAATGCAATTTAAAGGACTCTGCTTCGTCTGCAGATTTGTGGGAGTATTTTAAAATAAAGTGATTTCTTTGGATGCTTTCAGGAGTTTCTGTTGTAATACTGGGAATACGAATTGATCAAACTCGCTTTCATTGACCCATTCACAATTTGTTGGTATATCTTGTTCCAGTTGATTTAAAGTAGCTTCATATAAGTAGATATTCCAGTGCAAATGCGTAAAAATATGCTTGACCGATCCATTTGAATTCTGACTCACAGTAGCATCTACATTATACTTTTGCTTTAGAAATTCAGTTACTGCCTTCGCTTCTATCTCATCAATCTCATGCAGATCTTTTTGAGTAAAAGATTTCCATTCTACTTGATCAAGTATGGTTTGCTCTTCTATTAAAGGGCAAGTCCACATATTAGCCAGTAGTCTGTCTTCAGACCTTTTTTCTAGCAAATAAGCTCCCTCATTATTCTTAATCATCATTGCAAAATAATTGACGATTTTTTTCTTTTTCTTTTTACTTTTGAAAGGATACTCGAGATACGTTTCATTTAGGTAAGAAGCATTGAATTCTTTTACAGGACTTTTTGAAGGATCATAATTTTTAGGCGTACAGATTGTTGCTCCAAGATCCATTAGTGCTTGGTTAAAATCGCCTGGTCTGTTTGGATCAATAATATGGTACATAACCTCTTCAAAGACTTTTCTACTAGCAGGTTTCGCAATATCAACGTTGATTTCAAAAAGTCGGCTAAGCACCCTCATCAAATTTCCATCAACGGCAGGCTCAGCATGGTTGAACGCAATACTTGAAACCGCTCCTGCTGTATAGGGTCCAATGCCTTTAAGCTTTTTAATTTGTTCAGGTTCGGTAGGAAATACTCCATCAAATTCAGTAACGACTTGGATCGCTGCTGCTTTCATGTTTCTGACTCTGGAGTAGTATCCAAGCCCTTCCCAAGCTTTTAGAAGCGTATCTTCGTCTGAGCTGGCGAGATCCGCAATGGTTGGAAACAATTCCAAGAAACGATTGTAGTATGGAATGACCGTATCTACTCTAGTCTGTTGAAGCATAATTTCAGAAATCCATATTTTGTATGGATCTGACGTTTTTCTCCAAGGTAAATCCCTTTTCTCTTTATCATACCAGTCTAGTAGAACCGTTCTAAATGAATCGATTTTATCTTGTGACCACATTTCAATATCATATTTTGTTTTTAATTCTTCAGTTGTTAAATGGTTATTCTTCATTTTCTTCTTCCTTCATCTCGATGAATCTTTGAATCAATTCGGATGGATATCCCTTTTGAAACAGACTCGTTTTAGTTTTTCTAATCAGATCATATCCCTTTGCCTTGCTGGAGTAACGTCTCCAAGCTTGTTCACCTTGCACGACTAATGCATCATACTCTTCGTCTTCTGATTTTTCTGTGTCCATCTCATTGACCACTTCTTGGATAATATCCATATCATAGCCTTTTTGAAGTAAAAACTGTTTTGTTTTCTGAATCGCTTCTCTTTGAGACTTCTGATTAGATTTTCTCCATGATTTTTCTGCTAAGTTGAACGCATTATCAAACTGATCTTCAAATGAATATTCTAGCATGGCTTCTTCTATTAGTAATTTGTCGATCCCTTTTCGGTTCAATTCATTCATGATCGTCTTCGGACCTTTTCTATTTAGATTGGCCGCTGTTCTTACGTAACTCTTGGCGTAGTCCAGATCATTAATCAATCTCTGATCTTTTAGTTGTTCTATAATTTCTTCGACGTATTCTTCAAATTCTTTATCTATCAAGTCATCTCTTACTTCTTTTTCAGAACGCATACCGTAACTCAAGTAAACTAGCGCTCTTTGATAAGCTTTTCTAGAAACGTCTTCTTCTTGGAGGGATTCTTGAAATTCTTTTGATACAACCATCCCTTTATGAAGCATATGTCGAATAATCAATTCCTCATCTACTGGGAAAGCATATACTTCATTGATAAAAATGTTATAACGACCCGGACGTTTTTGTGCTTGGATACTAGTGATTTTCTCTTCATTAACTGATTTAGTCTCTTTTTGGATAGAAGGTTTTTTACCACTTTCTTTGCCTACTTTTTTTGTTTCTTGTGGCTGATTCGGTTGTAGTCTGATCAATTGTTCATTGAATTTTTTTTCTTTATCCGAACGATTCATTTTATCACCTTCCAAATATAGTATCTCTATTATAACACAGGTAATAAGATTCCTATAGGTTCTGGAGTCATTAAAAGAACTTTTGTTCTCAAAAAAGAGCCTACCTAGATTCAGGTAGACTCTATACTATTGTGATTCAGATTAAAGATCTTTTTCTACATCATTACCAACTTGATCACCTTTTGCTTTTTCATAAACTCTGCGATCATCTTCATCCAGTCCGGATCTTGAAGGACGATCTTTCACAAAGCCTAATGGAGACGATGTATCTGGACTCGTAACTTCATCTCTAGCAGGATCACGTCTATCAGGCGTTGCATCCGGCTGACCGGTTCTTTTTAAATCATTATTAGATGTTTTATCCACTTTACTCATAGTTTAAACCTCCAAGTATTCTTTCTAAAATTATCCGTTAACAATAACTCCACCATTAACGTGGATAGTTTGCCCAGTTACGTAACTAGAATCATCACTTGCTAGGAATACATAAGCAGGTGCTAATTCATAAGCTTCCCCTGGTCTTCCAAGTGCACCATCTTTACCCCAACTAGCAATTTCTTCTTCTGGGAATGTTGCTGGAATAAGTGGTGTCCAGATTGGTCCTGGTGCTACAGTGTTCACTCTGATTTTTTTATTAGTGAACTCTTGGTTTTGAGACAATGAACGCGTAAAGGATACAATCGCTCCATTCGTCCCAGAATAGTCTAGTAGATTTGGATTACCTTTATAAGCTGTTACAGAGGAAGTATTGATAATCTTTCCACCTTCGTTCATGTGAGGGAAAACAGCTTTAACAAAATAAATCATACTAAAGATATTTGTACGGTAAGTTCTGTCCACTTGTTCAGCAGTTATATCCAAGATAGACTCTTGATACATTTGCTCCCCGGCATGATTCACTAAAATATCAATAGATCCCCATTTAGAGACGACCTCTTGAGTAACTTCAGCCGCGTGTTTCTCATCACCAACGTCACCTTTAAATACTAATACATCAGCGCCAATTTCTTGAAGGCGATTTTTAGTCTTTTCAGCATCATCATCGGAAGAATGATAAGTGAAAGCTACTTTTGCACCTTCTTTGGCAAAAAGTATAGCCGTAGCTGCTCCGATTCCAGAATCGCCACCTGTAATGATTGCCACTTTATCTTTAAGTTTATCGGCTGATTTATATTCTTCATTTTCAACTACTGGCTCACGACGCATATTTTCTGATTCGTCATCCATCAAGTAATCTTTTTTCGGTTCTTGAGTTTTTACGATATTTTCTTCAGTCATTTGTCATTACTCCTTTAAGTTGTTTTTAGTATAGTGCATTCACTTATGCTTATTTTTCTGTTGGTTCTTCTTTCATACCGGCATCATTAGCATCGTCGTCGGTATACTTAGCATCACTTTCTGGCATTTCAGTGTTTTCTGAAGGACTTTTTTCAGATTTTGGTTCAGCATTCAATGGACTATTTGATTCAGGTTTTACGACACCCTTTGCTACATTTTCAGGATAGCCATGATTAGATTCTTCTGATACAACAGTTGTCTCTTCCCCAGTTAAATCAGGATTTTTATCTAATGATTCTCCACTATCTTCAGTTGTAGTGTGATCCTGATCATCTGACTTGTCAGTACCCTGATTAGACTCATTTGATTCATTTGTTTCTACTTTATCTTCTTCTCTAGTATCTTGAGCTTGTGAAGGATCAATACCGCCACTCATATTTTTAGGATCTGTTTCGCTCGTATCCACATCCGTAGGTTTTACATCTTTTTGCTCGTTTGTTACGGCATCTACTTCTTTGCTTTCTTCTTCTATTGGATTAGTCTGATTATCTTTCATATCTTGATCATTCTCCTCATTAGTTACGTTTTTATTTACTTCTGATAACTCCGTATGACTTGGTGCATCACTGTTCGCTAGTAATACAATTTCGCCAGCTTGCAGTGCTTCGATATGGTGTTCAGCAATCTCATGCGGAACGCCATGTTCTTCAAGCGAGTTATGAGCTTCGTCGGAGTCATATGTTCCAAAAGATAAGGTTTCTTTGATTTTCTCCCAGAATGAACCATTTTCTTCTGAATCTACTAAATCAACTTCAACAGATTCCAAAGTATCGTTTTTCGACAGTTCATTATTATCTTTAACTGTTACGACTAAAAGTTCGTCGGCAGAATAGTTTTCTTCATTGATTAATCTCTTTATTTCAGCTTTTATCTCTTTTTTAGTCTGAAACGTACCTTCAAATCTTCTTTCCATCTGATGAATCATCTCCTTAGTTACCTTATCAACTACGAAATGATAAGGTTGTCTTACCTAGAATGTTACCACCGCATTATAATGTTGTAAAAAGATAAGGCTTAATGTACTTCAATATTGTAACGATAAGTTTTACTTATCATCATTGATAAAAATGTCATACATATGACAAGATAAGCGTTTTTTACAAGTGAATAGATATTTTTTTAAACTATAAAATTACAATAAATTGTATGTACAAGTTTATAATAAGTGTTATTTTAATTCTAAATTGACTAGGAAGTTCCTGATAAATTAATTTAGTTACAACCACCAGTTAATGGGACTTTGTATATTAGAATAAAATTGCAGAATAAAATTTGATTAATTTAGTCCGCTTTTTTAAAAAAAGAACTTTATTTATTCCGAATTTGTGGTATATTTAATCAAGATAGATGGGAGAAATAAACTTAATTTTACAAAGAAGGGTCGTGTATTATGGATAAGGTAGAAGTAAAAGAACTATTCAAAAAAGAACGCGTTGATAAACTTAAAAAGTTGAATAGCGATGCTTTCAGCTACCGTTACTTGATTGAGGACCAAGTAACAGATGCTATTACTGAAGGAAATCGTGAAATGCTTGAAGATACGCTGAACATTATTAATCTTGATGAGGTACTTGAGTATCTTGCAGAAGAAGGTATTGAACATCAATTAAGAAATTTCAAGAATCAATTAATCATCGTTAACACTTACTGTAGAATTGCTGCAAAAAATGGGGGCGTATTACCACTTTATCTTCACTTGATATCTGAGCGCTTCTCTATTCTTATTGAAGATGCTGAATCTATTCAATATCTAAGAGAAAATGTATATTATGAAATCTATAGAGAATACTGCCAGGCAGTGATTGATTTCTCTACTTTGACTTATTCTAGTGCGATGACAGAAGTAGTAAGTTATATCACTGAAAACCTTACTAGCGAATTGACTTTAACGAATATTGCTTCAATTTTTGGTATGCACCCTGTACATCTTGCTCGTAAATTCAAACAAGAAACAGGTACGACTTTTATTGGTTATGTGAACCAGCAAAGAATATACTTGGCTAAATATTATTTCCATCTTGGAAACTACCAGTTAAGCCAAGTTGCTAATTTATCTGGATTCAATAGTCATTCTTATTTCACGAAAGTGTTCAAGAAAATTACCGGTCAAACACCAACCAAATATATCAAGCAACTACCGGTTAACGAAAAAGTCTAGATTTACTCACTTAAATATAACGATAAAGGTCAGTCTAACAACATAGACTGACCTTTTTTCTATAAAAAAACTCGAAAAACTGAATGGTTAGATTCCAGTTTTTCGAGTTTAAGATATTGAATTACTTCCAGTCTTTTTCTTCAAAAATTTCTTGAAGTAAATTAGGATTGAATACGTTATTCCTGAGCATTTGAATTTCATGACCATAAGGTGCTTTTTTATTTTTCTTATCTTCCCCTACATAAGGGGTCTCAAGAATTTTTGGAACAGATACTAGTTTAGGATGATGCACGACTTTACTCAGCGCTTCGAATCCGATCTCTCCAAATCCAATGTTAGCATGTCGATCTTTCGCGGCACCTTTCACATTTTTAGAATCATTGATGTGGAGGACTTTCAATCGATCTAGTCCAATAATACGGTCAAATTCTTCTAATACACCATCGAAATCATCTTTAATATCATATCCTGCATCATGCGTATGGCACGTATCTAAAGTAACGGATACTTTATCTTTCAGCTCTACTTTTTCAATGATTCTAGCTAGTTCTTCAAAGTTTCTACCGATTTCCGTTCCTTTACCCGCCATAGTTTCCAGTGCAATCTGGATTGTTTGATCTTCATGAAGAATTTCATTCAACCCTTTTGCTATCTGATCAATCGCAGCATCTACACCTGCACCTACGTGAGCACCCGGATGCATCGTCATTTGAGTCGCCCCGAGAGCTTCAGCTCTTTTGATTTCTTCTTTCATAAACTCTATTGCAAAACCAAAATTCTCAGGTTTAACCGTATTCCCCAAGTTAATGATATAAGGTGCATGAACGACGATATCATTAACATCAATGCCATTCTCTTTCATAAAAGCTTGACCTGACTCGATATTCATTTCTGATATATCTTTGCGTCTTGTATTTTGAGGAGCACCCGTGTAAATCATAAACGTTTTGGCTTCATAAGATGCGGCTTCTTCTGCCGATCCTAGTAACATAGGTTTACCTTTCATCCCTACATGTGAACCGATAAGAACCATTTTTTATGAATCTCCTTCTTTTTTCGTTACTTCTAGTGATAATTCTTGAAGCTGGCTATCAGATACGAAAGAAGGTGCATTTGTCAGTGGATCAATTGATTTTCCATTTTTAGGGAAGGCAATAACTTCTCTGATATTCTTTTCTTTAGCAAGGATCATCACTAATCTATCTAATCCAAAGGCGATTCCTCCGTGAGGTGGGAATCCGTATTCCAAAGCATCTAATAAGAATCCGAATTGGTTAGCCGCTTCTTCTTTTGAGAATCCTAATGCACTAAGCATTTTTTCCTGTAACTCTCTTTGGTGTATACGAATAGAGCCTCCACCAATCTCATATCCGTTTAATACGATATCGTAGGCATTCGCATAAACACTTTGAGGATCAGTTTCTAGTTTTTCAATATCTTTTTCAAGTGGCATCGTGAATGGATGATGCGCAGCACTATATCTACCCGCTTCTTCATCATATTCAAGAAGTGGCCATTGATCTACCCATAAAAAGGCCAACTCATCTTCATCGATCAAGTTCAGTTCTTTACCAAGATGCGTTCTGATCGCTCCAAGCGCGTCAAACACAACTTTAGGCTTATCTGCTACAAATAATAGCAAATCCCCTTCTTCCGCCTGCATTCTTTCTTGTAATTCAGTGGTAATGGGTTTATCATTAAAGAATTTAGCAATCGGCCCACTAAAGCCTTCAGCAGTAACTTTCATCCAAGCTAATCCTTTAGCACCGTATATAGAAGCAACTTCTCCTAGTGCATCAATATTTTTACGCGAGAATTGATCTGCAGCACCTTTGACGGTCAATCCTTTAACAATTCCACCGTTTTCTAAAGTACTAGAGAATACTTTGAAATCTGAATCTGCAACTACATCTCCCAATTCAACAAGTTCCATAGCAAATCTTGTGTCTGGCTTATCGCTACCAAAACGGTTCATTGCTTCATCATATGAAATACGCGCAAATGGTCTAGTGATTTCTGTACCTTTAGTTTTTCTAACGACTTCAACGAGCAACTGTTCCATCAATTCTTGAATTTCTTCTTCATCGACAAAACTTGTTTCAATATCGACTTGAGTGAATTCTGGCTGACGATCCCCTCTTAAATCTTCATCTCTAAAACAACGAACGATTTGGTAATAACGGTCTAGTCCAGCGCCCATCAATAGTTGCTTAAATAATTGAGGTGACTGGGGAAGTGCGAAGAATTTTCCTTCGTGCACTCTTGAAGGTACAAGATAGTCTCTCGCCCCTTCCGGCGTTGATTTTGTTAGGTAAGGTGTCTCGATATCCAAGAATCCTTGTTCATCTAAGAAGTCACTGAATACTTTTTTTACTTTATGACGGATGATCATGTTTTCTTTCATTTTGTTTCTTCTAAGATCCAAATATCTGTATTTCAGTCTAAGGTCATCTGACACACCGTTTGTATCTTGCAAGTCAAATGGTGGAGTTTTAGCTTTATTTAAAATAGATAAGCTTGTTGCTTCAAGTTCGATTTCTCCAGTAGGTAATGAAGTATTAACTGTTCCTTCCCGTCTCTTAACCACTGTACCCCTTACTTCAACAACAAATTCAGAGCGCAAAGATTCCGCAATCGTAAAAGCTTCTTTTGATTTATCTGAATTAAATACGACTTGTACAAGACCTTCTCTATCTCTTAAATCAACAAAGATCATTCCACCTAAGTCTCTTCTTTTTTGAACCCACCCAGAAAGTGTGATTTTTTCTCCAACTTGCTCTTCTCTTACTTCTCCACAATACATCGTTCTTTTCATATGCTTCACCATTCCTATTTTTTTAATCTAGATTCTATTTCAGCAGTAAGATCTTCATGATCTTCACTATACAAATCGCTCAAGGCTAATTTGATTTGCTCTCCTGTAGAAAGTTTTTTAATGTTAACTGTTCCTTCAGCGAGTTCGTTTTCACCTAAAGTAAATACATACTGAGCATTTAACTTATCAGCTGTTTTGAATTGTTTTGCTGGTTTACGATTCAAGAATTCACGTTCAACGTTCATTCCGTTCTTTCTTAAGGCGTGTGCTAGTTTCGTTGCTTCTTTATTTGTTGATTCTCCGATTGTAACGATAAAGGCATCTAATGCATCAATTACAGGAAACTCAAATTGCGCGTTCTCAAGCAGCATAACTAAACGTTCCAAGCCAATTCCAAAGCCAAAACCTGCTGTTTCAGGTCCTCCGACTTCTTCTACAAGCTTATCGTAACGACCACCCGCACAAACTGTGGTGTTTGATCCAAAATTAGGATCTTCTGTCATGATTTCAAAAATCGTGTCATTATAATAATCTAGGCCTCTTACCATGTTAGAATCTATAACATATTCGATATCCAGTGCTTCAAGAGAGGCTTTGACCGTTTCGAAGTGTTTTGACGACTGATCATCTAAATAATCTAATATCGATGGTGCTGACTGAACGATTTTTTTATCATTTTTATCTTTACTGTCTAATACTCTTAAAGGATTTTTGTATAATCGTTCTTTTGAATCTTTACTGAGTTCTTCTTTAAAAGGTTCTAGATAGTCAATTAATGCCTGACGATATACTTTTCTTGTTTCAACGTCTCCTAATGAATTGATCACTAGTTTAAGATTTTTGATCTGGAAAGATTTAAACAAATCCATTGCCAGCGCCATTGTTTCAACGTCTGTTTCAGGATTTTGACTACCGAATACTTCAACACCTAACTGGTGGAATTGTCTCATGCGTCCTTTTTGAGGGCGCTCATAGCGAAACATTGGGGCAATATAATAAAATTTAGTCGGTTTCTGATGTTCTGGTCCGTATAATTTATTTTCAACATAAGAACGAACGACACCCGCTGTACCTTCTGGACGCAACGCTACGTGTCTTTCTCCTTTATCGTAAAAGTCATACATTTCTTTAGATACAATATCACTTGTTTCTCCAACACCACGTGCAAACAATTCAAACTGCTCAAAAATCGGTGTACGTATTTCTTTGAATTGATAGCGTGATAATAGTTCTCTGGATTTTGACTCTACAAATTGCCATTTGTTCGTGTCTTCAGGTAAGAAATCTGGTGTGCCTTTAAGTTTTTGATAGCCCATTTTAATCCTCCATTGTTAAAAAAATCTATAAAAAAAGTCCTACTTTTACACAATTGTATAAAAGTAGGACGTGTATATTAGTATACTCACGTGGTACCACCTAATTTCAGAAAGTAAACATACTTTCTCTCAACAGTTAACGCCTTTTAAACGTGACAGCTTTTCACTGTCATACCTCCAGAGTGTCTTTCAAATAAAAGTTAGGGGTCTCTTTCAGCCAGGGAGAACCTTTCTTTATCGGTAACTTTTAGTTTACTGTCTCTTTCAACGGTCTATTTGTAATTTATTATGTTTGTATATTGAATATAAGCTTACAAGAAAGCCAATCTAATGTCAATATAGGTTTTTTATTTTCACTGTGACTGATTCATATTGCATATCAAAGAATTTAATTGCTATAATAGAAAGTAATAAATGCGTTTATTTTGTGTTTCTGAAAGGATGACTGGAATGGATCAGAATGAACCTTCCCTACATAAATTCTTACCTAAAAAAAATCTTTTTATAGCCATTATTTTACTCTTACTCAGCATTACGGTAGCTTCAACAATCGTATTAGCGAATGAAAACAGCGTTACGGTCAAAGCAAGTATATTAAACGTTCGAATTGGACCTGGTCTCTCTTATGATGTAGTAACTCAAGTCAATGAAAATCAGAGATTGAATGTGCTTGACGAAGAAAACCAGTGGTATAAAGTTAGGCTCTCAAACGATGAAATCGGCTGGGTCGCTGGATGGCTCGTAGAGAATGATGAAATCACTTCTGAAACTCAACGATACGGCAGAGTTACCGGTAAAGAAATTAATATTAGACAATATGCTACAACAGATTCTCAAATCCTTGGTACTGTTTTTGAGAACACTGAACTGTCTATACTCTTCGAGGAGGGTGACTGGTATCAAGTATTGTATCTTGGTAAAGTTGCTTGGATTCACAAAGACTACGTGGAAATCATTGATACATTATCAGCTGAACCTACGGAAGAAACTTCTTCAACACAAGAAGTCATCGTTGGTGATGTCCAAACCAATATCCGAGCAGCTGCTTCAACAGATGCAGAAATTTTAACAACAGCTGAGCCTAATGCCCGTTTAATTTATTTAGACCAAGAACAAGACTGGTATAAAGTTCAGTTAGATGATGGTAGAACGGGTTTTGTCGCCAACTGGGTTACAAGTTTATCCAATGTTGAGACAGTGAATGTTCAAGAAGTGGAAAGACAAACTAACCGAGCGGTCACAAATTTATCAGAAGCTACCATTATGATTGATCCCGGTCACGGTGGAAAAGATCCAGGTGCTATTTCTGCAAGTGGCTTGTACGAAAAAGATATCGCCTTGAGTACCGCCAAAATACTTCAACGTCGTCTTCAAGACGCCGGAGCAAATGTTTTACTAACTAGAGATGATGATACATTTATATCACTGAATGATCGAGTTTACCTTACTCACAAAGCTTCAGCAGATGCTTATATTAGTATTCATTTCGATGCGATGGAAATCGCTAATTCGATGACTGGCACAACAACTTATTATTACTCCGACAACGAAAAAGATCTGGCAGATACAGTCAACGCTTATCTAGCACAGAATGGCCCACTATCTAATAACGGTGTTCGTTTAGGAGATTATTACGTTTTAAGAAACAATGCCCAACCATCTATCTTATTGGAACTGGGATACTTGAATCATGATGTCGATGTCACGCAAGTAAATACTCAGTCCTATCAATCCACTGTTGTAGAATCAATCTACCAGGGATTAAGAGATTACTTCTCAAATTAGCTTGAAATGAACATAAATACATTATATAAAAGACGGTCAGAAGAATGCTTCACTCTATCTTTTGACCGTCTTTTGTTTATCTTTTTATACGTGGTTAATGACTTAGATATCATAAACATTTTTTAAGTTCAAAATAAAATTATGTTAAAGTAATAAATAATACATAACTCAGTAAATAGAAAGAAGGTATTTTTATGCAATTAGTGATTCACCAATTAATCATTTTATTATTTGTCAGTATGATCGTCTTCACCATAGACGTAAAACAGTATTATTTTCCTGTACCCGTTGTGCTGGTTTTTATCGGTATCGGTCTTTCCTTTTTGCCCTTGTTTTCAGGATTTGAGACCTCTAAAGATATTCTTTACGAATTGTTTATCCCAGGCCTACTCTTTGTGTCAGCCTATCAGTATTCGGCTGAAGCCTTTAAGAAAAATGCCTTACTAATCATTTCCTTAAGTACTCTAGGGATGATTGCGACAGTTCTTCTACTAGGTACTGGTATCTACTATGCAACTTCTTTCTTCTATCCATTCAGTTGGAGTATCTCTTTTTTACTCGCGGCTATACTAGCTCCTACTGATCCGATTTCAGTTGTATCTATTCTCAAACACAGCTCGGGTTCAAATGAAATCGCTGATGTTGTCGAGGGAGAATCCATGTTGAATGATGGAACGAGTGTTGTTTTATTCACTGTTTTTTTAACGCTTGTAGAATCAGGTGGGAGATTTTCTACCCTTCATTTCGTAGAAGATTTTGCCTTTGTAGCCATCGGCGGAGTCGTTGTTGGGTTGGTATTTGGCTGGATATTAAGTCAGGCTGTGCATATTACTTCCCATCAACCCTATCAAGTCATGTTAAGTGTATTGATTGCATACGGTAGTTTCCTGCTCGCTGAAGAAATTGGCTTTTCTGGTGTACTCGCAACGGTGGTTTCAGGAATCATGCTATCTAATACCTTTTCAAAAAAAGAAAAAGAGAGACCCTTTAGAATCGCGCTAGGAGGCTTCTGGAATGTAATCGATCCATTGTTATCCTCTATCTTATTTCTCTTTATCGGAATACAATCAGCCGCTTACTTGAATTTTGATTATTGGTATTTAGCCCTGATTATTTTCGTCCTTTCCGTTTTGGCTCGCTTTGCAGTCTTGGCTTTAACTTTATACTCTGTGCCTAAATGGAGAAAAAAATTCAGTAATATTCTCTCCGTTCTGATCATGCTTTCATGGTCAGGAATCAAAGGATCCATGTCCGTGATTCTTCTTCTATGGACATTGGATAGTTCAGCTGGTGAAATACCGATCTTGATTTCCTTGGCATTCGCTTCTATCCTGATCTCATTTGTATTACAAAGTGCAGGTATATATCCATTGACTAAGTTATTGAATAAAAAGAAGTGAGATAGTGAATACTATAAATACGTGAACCGAAAAAGGCCCCGGCTAAATGAGTGAATACAACACATTTAGCCGGGGCCCCTTTTTTATACTGAAGTTTTTTATCAGATCATTTTACCTATTTTGAGAATCAATTGTAATAGTTACCGGTCCGTCATTGATCAAGGAAACTTTCATATCCGCTCCAAAACGACCCTTTTCAACTCTAATTCCCTGATTTCTAAGAGACTCGTTGAATTGCTCATATAACGGGATCGCTTTATCGGGCTTAGCCGAGCGGGTAAAGCTTGGACGATTCCCTTTTTTCGTATCGGCATATAACGTGAACTGAGAAACAGATAAGATTGAACCTTCTACTTGTTGTAGAGAAAGATTCATCTTTCCGTTTTCATCTTCAAATATACGCATATTGCTCGCTTTTTGAACGAGGTAATCTACATCTTCTTCTGAGTCGTTTTCACCGACACCCACAAGAATCATTAACCCTTTATCAATGGAACCTACAATTTCATTATCGATCTTTACTTGAGCTTCTAAAACTCTTTGTATAACTAAACGCAATGCTTTCCCTCCCAATATACCATTAAATAAAGTTGAAAATCAGGATGTGATTCTCTTAACAGAATAGACATCGGGAATGGATTTCACTTTATCAACAATTTTTTCAAGTTCTGCCAAGTTTTGAATGCCTATCGTCACACGAATAATCGCCATTTTATTGTTATCAATTCTTCCATTTACATTGTTCAGTTTTCCAGTTTGAGAATTGATGACTTGTAGCACTTCATTCAGTAACCCGGAACGGTCATAGCCTTGTACTTGTAATTCTGCATTATAAGACTTTTCAGTTCCTGTAGATTCCCATTCAACATCAATTAAACGTTGATCAGCATCTTCTGAAGCATGGACATTTGGACAATCTACTCGGTGAATAGAAACACCACGCCCCCTTGTGATATAGCCGACTATATCATCACCAGGTACAGGGTTACAACATTTACTTAAACGAACAAGCAAGTTGTCTGCACCTTGGATCATTACGCCGCCTTCATGCCTGATTTTCATTTTTTCCGGTTCTTTTTTCTGTTTCATTTCTATTGGATTGTTTTCATCCAATTGCAGTGCTTTTTCTTCACGTTCTTTTCTTAACTTATCTGTTAAACGATTCGCGACGGTAACCACTTTTAATTCTCCAAAACCGATAGACGCGAAAAAATCATCGTTGTGCTGATAATTAAAACGCTCCGCAACTTTTTTGATTGCGTATTTTTTCATCACTTCTTTTGGATTGAATCCCATGTCAAGAATCTGTTTTTCAAGAATATCTTTACCGCGTTCAACATTCTGTTCTTTTTCCTGCGTTTTGAAAAAGCGTTTGATTTTATTTTTGGCTTTAGAAGTATTGACGTAATTTAACCAGTCTCTACTTGGACCGAATGAATTCGGAGACGTCAACATTTCTACAATATCCCCGTTTTTTAATTTATAATTTAACGGAACGATTTTGCCGTTTACTTTAGCCCCCATGGACTTGCTTCCAACTTCTGTATGCACATGGAAGGCAAAATCTAGTGTACTGGAGCCTGACGGTAGTTCCATAACGTCGCCTTTAGGACTGAATACATACACTTTATCTTTAAAGATGTCTTGTTTGATGGAGTCCATGAAATCACTAGCATCATTTGATTCACTTTGAAGCTCTAAAATATCTCTGAACCAAGAAATATGCTGAGACATGTCATCATTATCGATTTTCTCTGTAATGCCTTCTTTATAAGCCCAGTGAGCTGCCACACCATACTCAGCAATCTCGTGCATTTTAACTGTTCTGATTTGAACTTCCAAAGGCGTTGCATTTGGACCTAGTACAGTCGTGTGTAAAGACTGGTACATATTTGCTTTTGGCATCGCAATATAATCTTTGAAACGACCTGGCATGGGTTTCCATCTGGTATGAATCGCACCCAAAACTCCATAACAGTCCTTAATAGAATCAACAATGACTCTGATTGCTAAAAGATCATAAATTTCATTGAACTGTTTTTTCTGATGTTTCATTTTTTTATAGATAGAATAGATATGCTTCGGTCGTCCAGTGATATTCGCTTTAATGCCTAATTCTTCAACGGATTCAACGATCGCACTTTTTGAATCCTCGATGTAGCGTTCTCTATCTTCTCTTCTTGAATTCATTAAATGAACGATGCGGTAATATTGTTGAGGATTCATGTATCTTAATGAAGTATCTTCCAGTTCCCATTTAATACGGCTGATACCTAAGCGATCTGCTAATGGTGCATAAATTTCAAGTGTTTCTTTAGCAATATCTCTTTGTTTTTCGGGACGGTGATGTTTGAGTGTACGCATGTTATGAACGCGGTCCGCCAGTTTTACTAATATAACTCTGACGTCCTGAGCCATAGCTAATAGCATTTTTCGGTGATTTTCAGCTTGGTGTTCTTGTTTGGATTTGAATTTGATTTTCCCTAACTTTGTTACACCATCTACTAAATCTGCTACTTCAGGTGTAAAGATATTAGAAATATCTGCATAGGTATAATCTGTGTCTTCGATTACATCATGAAGAAAACCAGTAGCAACGGTTACGGGATCCATTTTCAGATCTGCAAGGATTCCAGCTACTTGGACAGGATGCATGATGTAAGCTTCTCCTGACTTGCGAATCTGACCTCTATGCGCCTCTTCTGCCAAGTCATATGCCTGTTTAACAAACGTTACGTGCTTGCTGTTCATATACGTTAAACAAAGCGCTATAACTTCTTGAGGAGTATAGTCTTTTTTTTGTGACATAAATCCTACCTTCTTTTCTCATGATTTCATTTTTAAATAGTTTATGAATAAATTAGTGTTGAACTTTACTGTATTGATAATAAAACCAGCACTTTTTACAGTGCTGGTTCTAAGGTATATTATATCGTTTTTAAGCTGTACTTTCAACCAGTCAAGAACACACTGCTGTAGATTAGTAAGTTTCAGAACCTTCTACGCCTTCGACTAAGGCGATACCATTTGATGTTCCGATTCTAGTCGCTCCAGCTTCGATCATTGCTTTAGCATCTTCTAAAGTACGAACGCCTCCAGAAGCTTTCACGCCCATTTCAGGACCAACAGATAAACGCATCAATTTAATATCCTCGACTGTCGCGCCTCCTGTTGAAAAGCCAGTTGACGTTTTAACAAAATCAGCACCTGCGCGCTTAGCGATTTCACAAGCTCTGATTTTTTCATTACGTTCAAGCAAAGATGTTTCAATAATCACTTTAACGATGGCTTTATGACCAGCAGCTTTAACAACTGCTTTAATATCGTCATGTACGAATCCAAAATCTTCGCTCTTCATTGCACCAATATTGATAACCATGTCGACTTCATTCGCTCCGTCAGCAATGGCTTGTTTCGTTTCAGCTACTTTAATTTCTGTAGTGTTTGCCCCTAATGGAAATCCGATAACGGTACAAGTTTGTACATCTGTACCTTTAAGTAAATCAGAAACATAAGATACCCATGTCGGGTTGACACATACTGCTTTGAAATCATATTTCTTTGCATCTAAACAGGCTTGTTGAATAATAAGGTCTGTTGCTTCTGGTTTAAGTACGGTGTGATCGATATAGCTTTTTAAGTTTTCCATTGATAAATTCCTGCTTTCTAAGTGAGTGATTTAAAATAATATGGTTAATCTTCTTCAGGTTTGATGGCTAAAATGGCTATCCAATCACCCATCTGATTGATTTGCTGAATTTCAAATCCATTTGCAACTAGACTTTCGAGCACTTGTTCTTTTTTATCTAAAATAATTCCTGAAGACAAGAATTGCCCACCGGGTTTAAGATTCTTGAAAGCATCCGGAATCAATTTCAAAATAATTTCTGCAAGGATGTTGGCAACGATAATATCTGCCTGTACATCGATTCCTTTTAACAAGTCATTAGGTTTGATGGAAATATCAGCGTCTAATTGGTTTAGTTTGACATTATCTAAAGCAGATTTAACAGCTACGTCATCCAAATCATATGCTTGTATAGAAGCTACTCCAAGCAGTGCGCTAGCAATCGTCAAGACCCCTGATCCAGTTCCAACATCAAGGATATGTTCTCCACCGCGCACGATGGATTCTAGAGACTGTAAACATAGTTGTGTTGTTGGGTGCGTTCCGGTCCCAAAAGCCAGTCCTGGATCTAGTGTAATAATTTTTTCGTCTTCATGTTTTTTCGTATACTCTTCCCACTGAGGGACGATTGTCATATACCTTGTGATCGAAACAGGATGATAGTGCTTTTTCCAGGCATTAGCCCATTCTTCTTCTACGACATCCACAGTTTCCACTTGAAATTCCTTGATGTCTAAATCATAGTTTTTCAACTCTTCGATTCTTTTGATCAACCGTTCTTTCGTTTCTTCAGAAGCATCTTTGCCGTAAAAATATCCTTTAATTAAAACACCATCTTCAGGAAAGTCATCTTCATTTAATTCCCAAAGTGAATCCGTAACGTATTCAGGATGAACTAGAAAGTCTTGCCGATCAGCAACCGATACACCAGCTGATCCTAGCTCAACTAAGATATTAGAGACAGCTTCAGAGGCCTCACCATTGATAAAAACTTTATATTCTTTCCACTCCACCATTCGCTTCATCCTTTTTGATTTGATCTATAAATGATTCTTCTTCGTCCAGTTTCATCTGGATTTTTTCTTCATCATAGCGATCAAGTGATTTAAGTGTTTGAACAGCACCTTCAAGATCTCGGTCACTCCAAACCAGCCTAAACTCTCCAGATACGTTATCCAAAGCAAATTTTTCAAGTTCAGTTATTCCTGCTTCAGCTACGATATTTAATTGCTTAATACAAGCATCCACGTATCCTTTTTCGATTCCAGTATGACTATTCATGATAACCGCTTCTAAATAGTTTTGCGGCTTAATGTGTGCGTATGCTGGATCGTAAAAGCAGATAACGTCTTCAAATTGAATCGACCCTGGCATGTTGGAACGACCAGTCACATCTTGAACCTGTAAAGACTCATCGACCTTAACGTTGAATGTAATATATACTTCAATCAATCTTTTCTTTGTATTTTTTACAACTTTCCATTGAAATACCGGATAAATTGATTTTAGTTCATCGTCTATATAAGTTGCGAGATCTGATTTCAATTTGTACCCTCCTATAGTTATGCGTCAGTTTATTTTAACACAGTCTTCCATCCATTATCTACGGAAACCTTTCCGCGCTTTCTTGAAACGTATGGATTACCGACAACTGTGTATCTCAAAGGCGCTTGTGTCCATATTCCTTTGTTGGGAATACCAATTCTAGGAGAAGCTTCGATGACTTGAGGAATCTTCTTCATCGATTCATCTATATAGAGTGGTTTTTCCTTTATAGTAGTTCCGTTATCAGCCATGTTGATTCCCATAGCTTTTGTCATTTTCCCAGGACCATTTGTTAATTCAACCCCTTGTTTCTGACGGTTCATCAACATCAAATCTTCACCCTCAAATGGTTCAATTGCACGTATAAGTACCGCATGAGGAATTCCTTCAGGTTGAGTCACAATATTGAGCATATGATGTGTATGCATGCTATAAATATAAACGGTACCCGCTGTTTCATACATGGACGCAACTCTTGGTGTCTTTTTCCCATAAAACGTATGTGCCGCTTCATCTTCTACACCTAGATAAGCCTCTGTCTCTACAATCCACCCAGATACTTTTCCTACTTCGGTTTCTTTAATAACTAAGCAGCCAAGTAACTGTTTTGCGATTTCTTCTGTACTTTTATTTTGATCGATTTCATTTAAATTCAAACTATTAACCCTCGCCTTACAGATTTTATAGATAAAGAAAAAGCACGCTGATAATCAACATGCTTCCACTATTTTACTCAGAATCAGGATCCATACTCTTGTAGTCCACCTGAATTTCAAGCACTCTTCTATTTTTCACTTCAAGAACGGTTACTTCCATATTTTTATAGGTGAACTGGTCACCTTCAAATGGAACCCGGTTCAATTCTTCAATGACAAATCCACTAACGGTATTGGAAATAAATTCATCAGAATCATCTAACCTGAACAAATCAAACAATTTGTCTAATTTGGCCGTTCCTTTAATTTTATAAGATTCACCTTCAACAACTTCAAAGATTTCTTGTTCAATGACATCTGATTCATCCCAAATTTCACCTACAAGTTCTTCAAGAACATCTTCCATGGTGGCAATTCCCACTGTCCCACCGTGTTCATCCGTTACAATTGCCATATGCGTTTTCTTTAACTGCATCGTTCTAAGCAATCTAGATAAATTCATAACCGGCGGTACAAAAATCACTTCTTTTATAATCGTCAAGATAGAAGTTGCCTTACCCGTTCGCTCCTTAGCTTTAAGGTAGCGATTAAAATCTTTTTCGTGAAGGATGCCGACAACGTGATCAATCGTGTCATCGTACATAATCAATCTAGAAAAATTGTGCGTACTGAATAATTCTTCTATTTTGCGATCGTCTTCATTAACATCACACCCGACAACGTCCACTCTAGGCATTAAAATCGTCGAGACTTCAAGGTCATCAAACTCTATCGCTGATCTCACAAGCTGGTGTTCGTGATCTTCTATACTTCCACCTAATTCAGCCTGGTCAACCATTGAAAGCAACTCATCTTCACTGATCGTTTCTTGACCATCAAAGTCGAATAACTTATCTAATAACATTCTCCATTTTTCAAAAAACCAAATTGCTGGTCTGAATATAGTCATAAATACTTGGATAACCGGAGCAGCAAATTTGGCGATTGTTTCAGATTTTTCCTTCGCAATTGTTTTTGGCGTAATTTCTCCAAAGATTAACACAATAACTGTAATCACGATCGTCGCAATTGTAGCACCATACGTTGGAAACCATTTTACAAAAAGCAATGTAGCGATGGCTGATGTCGCAATGTTTACAATGTTATTTCCGATTAAAATCGTAGATAATACGGAATCAAATCTTTCAGCTAAGTGTAAGGTTCTTTTAGCTTGTTTGTTTCCACTCTCCGCTTCATTTCGCAACCGAATTCTGTTAGCTGAAGTAAAGGCTGTTTCTGATGAAGAAAAGAAAGCCGATAAAACGATTAATACTATTAAGAGCAATATACTCGATAAATCCCCACTGTCCATTAAGCTGGACTTCCCCCTTTATAATTCTATATAATATATTGTATCATAAACGCTATATATTTTTTAAAATATTCTGTTATTTTTAGAAATTATTTAACTTTAAACCCTTTACATATCATTAAAAACAATTGAATTTTTAATCGACTATAGTCCTTTTACTAACAAGTACTTCACATAGTATATCACTATAGCTACTAGATTTGAAATCCCCTATTATATCAAAAATTTAAGGACTGATTACAATGATTAGAGAAGCCCGTTTAACCGATATCGAAAGTATTTGCACTTTAATGGGGCGCTCAGGCTACACAACGGCTCATGAACAAATGATTGAACGGTTTAATAAAATTGATGGGCATTTATACTGATAGGTTCGTGTTATCAAATATCCAGATAAAACAAAATATCTGCTTTGCCATCTTGCACGGTTCCATTATATACCTTCGTATCAAGACCACCTATATGGAACCCTGTATTCACGTAAAAAATACAAGCTGAAAGGTTGTTATCCTGTGCTTGCGTATATATCCCGCGGTACCCTTTTAGATGCGCCACTTCTTTTGCTTTCTCTATTAGCATATTGGCAATACCTTGCTTGCGGTGTGTTTTATTTATTTTCAAGTCGTAAAGATACATATACTTAAAAAACGCTTCTTGCATGATCGCAAGTCCTATACACTCACCTTCATCATAGGCTCCTATGAAAATGCTATTCTTACTCATTTCTTCGTATTGGTAATTTTCGTCAGGGAAGCACATTTGGCTCACATCTTTTGGTGCAAATTCATGTACTGTATACGCCCACTTCTCATTCTCATAGGAAGGAATCATACGTCCCCATAATTGAAACTCTTCATTCTTTAGTTTAATATCCTCTTTATTTGTAGCATCAATTATTTTTACTTCTATCATTCAATCACCTCATTTCGTTTTTATCAAGCGTCAATATGTTAATATGAAGTCCAATGGTTTTCTATCAATTTTAATTAACCAAGATACAACGACATTCATTGATGAGAAATTTCACTCCTGAAAATAGTCTAGCACATATTTTAAGATAAAAGATGTTAAATTATAGTTAAAAGAAAATTTTCATACAATAGTATTTTTTGATGTAGAATACCTTATTGACTTAGTGACAGTAAGTTAAAATTCCATAACTGAGGTGAAAAATATGATGTATAAAAAAACAATTATTGCTTTGCTCTCATTGGTTGTTATATTGATAGGTGGATTATTATTTCGGTTTTTTTATGGGCCTTTTCAAATAGAAAATTCCATTAGTGTTGAAAATGATAGTGATGAATTAGTACCCTCCATTCAATTTTACTTGTCTCCGAGTATCCCTGATGATCCAGAACCAGAAAAAGATTTTGAATTTGGCTCAATTTCCGCAATTCAGCCAGGAGAAACCGGTGAAACCATTAGCTCTCAAGAAATAGAAAGAGATTACAATATTTTGATGGAATATGCACTTAAAGATGGGACTTTGAAAACAGATACTGTTAACCATTATATTGGAGGAAATTCAAAAAGGTATTCTCATATACTAACCATCATTGATGTAACTGAAGATGGAGAATTAATATTTAAGAATCATTTTTAAAAATTGTTTTTACTTAATTGATACTTTACATTTGACGAAGTAGACAATAGAATTCATACATATTCTACTATCAAATTCGCCTAGAGTTTTAAAGAACAATAATAGTAGATAGATAACTAAAAATCCTACCAGCCTCTACTGAAATAAGAGGATGGTAGGATTTTATACTATTTTCGATGATATTGGATTTAAAAGTTGGTGTGTAAGTTCTTACTCATCATCCAAGTTCAATACTGCCATGAACGCTTCTTGAGGAATCTCTACGTTGCCGACATTCTTCATACGTTTTTTACCGGCTTTTTGTTTCTTGAGTAATTTCTGACGTCTAGTGACATCTCCACCATATAGCTTAGCTGTAACGTCTTTACGGTAAGCTTTAACCGTTGAACGCGCCACAATATTCTGTCCAATAGCTGCTTGGATCGGAATCTCAAACTGCTGACGAGGAATCGTTTCTTTTAGTTGCTCTACTACAGAGCGTCCTCTAGCATAAGAGAAGTCTTTATGCACGATAAAACTCAAGGCATCGACTGTTTCTCCGTGGATCATAATATCCATTTTCACTAATGTACTTTCTCTATAACCAGCTTCAGAATAATCCAGTGACGCATATCCTTTAGTACTTGATTTCAGTCTGTCAAAGAAATCATAGACAATTTCGGATAAAGGAATATAGTAAGATACATTTACTCGAATATCATCCAAGTATTCCATCGTCAAGAATTCACCACGTTTACGTTGAGCAATTTCCATTACAGCACCTACGTAATCGTTTGGTACTGTGATAACTGCTTTAACATAGGGCTCTTCTACAGATTCAATTTCTTGAGGTGTAGGCATATCTGCTGGGTTTGATACGGTAATTTTCTCACCGTCAGTTTTGTTGATGTGATAAATAACGGATGGTGCTGTTGTAATCAAGTCAAGGTTGAACTCGCGCTCTAATCTTTCTTGAATTACGTCCATGTGAAGCATTCCTAAGAAACCACAGCGGAAACCAAAACCTAAAGCCTGAGACGTTTCTGCTTCGTATTGAAGTGCAGCGTCATTTAACTGTAGTCTTTCCAGTGCTTCTCTTAAGTCTTCGTATCTTGCTGAATCTGTTGGATACATACCACAAAATACCATTGGATTCATGTGACGATAGCCAGGTAAAGCTTCAGTTGTTGGGTTATTTGCTAGAGTAACAGTATCCCCTACACGCGTATCACGAACCGTCTTGATGTTTGCCGTAACATAACCAACATCACCGACCATCAAATAATCTCTAGATAATGGTTTAGGCGAAAAGATTCCAAGATCAGTTACTTCAAATTTCTTACCATTACTTAAAATTTGAATCGTGTCCCCTTTTTTCAAGACACCATCCATCACACGAATATTCAGTACAACCCCACGGTACGGGTCATACGCTGAGTCAAAGATCAGTGCTTGTAATGGATTATCGATGTCTCCTTCAGGAGCAGGGATTTTTTCAACGATTTGTTCCAGAATATCTTCAATTCCGATACCAGATTTTGCACTCGCTAAAACAGCGTCGCTAGCATCTAATCCAATAATGTCTTCAACTTCAGTTCTTACACGTTCTGGATCTGCTGCGGGTAAATCGATTTTATTGATTACAGGCAAGATTTCCAGTTCATTTTCAAGGGCAAGATACACATTGGCAAGCGTCTGAGCTTCTACCCCTTGAGCCGCATCCACTACTAGAATTGCGCCTTCACAGGCAGCCAGACTTCTAGATACTTCATAGGTAAAATCGACGTGTCCCGGTGTATCAATCAGGTGCAAGATATACGTTTCTCCATTTTTGGCAGTATATTGCAATTCAACTGTATTCAATTTGATCGTGATGCCACGTTCTCTTTCAAGATCCATTGAATCCAACAATTGGTCTTGCATTTCACGATCAGCTACCGTATGTGTTTGTTGTAAAATACGGTCAGCAAGCGTAGATTTACCGTGGTCGATATGGGCAATAATTGAAAAGTTTCTAATTTGTTTCTGTCTCTTTCGAGCAAGATTTTTATCCATTATATAAAGTCCTCATTCCTTCGTCTTCACGAGCGTTCTCTTAATTATACCAACGATGAGAATAGAGTACAATCAAATTCAAAAACATATAATAAAGAGACGACTACTTAGCCGTCTCTTCATTGATTATTTGTGTTTATCTTTGAATACATCTTTCACTTTTGAAAAAAATGTACCTTCGTCTTGCTCTACAACTTCATCATAGTCACTAACTTGGGCAAATTTTCTCAATTGTTCTGCTTGCTGGTCGTTGATATCTTTTGGTATCACTACATTGATTGTAATATGTTGGTCACCATTCCCTGTACCACGTAAGCGCGGTGCACCTTTTCCTCTTAAACGGAAAGTTGTGCCAGGCTGTGTTCCAGCAGGAATCTTGAATTTCACTTTACCGTGAACAGTCGGTACTTGAAGTTCATCTCCCAGAGCTGCCTGTACCATGTTGATTGGCAATTCATAATAGATTTCTGGTCCTCGTCGATCAAATTCTTTTGATCCCGCTACTCTGAATACAACATACAAGTCACCATAAGGTCCGCCGTTTTTACCAGCGTCCCCTTGACCTTGAAGACGCATTTGATTGCCATCTTCTACTCCAGCTGGAACGGTTACTTTAACAGAATGTTGCTCTTTCGTGTGACCCGAACCATGACAAACATCACATTTCTCTTTGATTTCTTGTCCAGTACCATTACAAGTCGGACAAGCTTGTTGAGTCATCACACGGCCAAATGGTGTGTTACGTTCAACGTTGATTGCACCTGCACCACCACATTGAGAACATGTCTGAGGACTCGTTCCTGGTTTTGCACCGTCACCGCCACAAGTATTACATTCTTCATCTCTCTTATAGCGTACAGTGGTTTCTTTACCAAAAATGGCCTCTTCAAATTTCAAGTCCACTACATACTGCAAGTCATCTCCTTGCATAGGAGCATTCGGGTTCCTAGAGCGTCTTCCGCCTCCACCGAAGAATTGATCGAAGATATCTTCAAATCCGCCTCCGCCAAAGCCGCCGGCACCTCCACCGAATCCACCGCCAAAACCGCCACCAGCTCCAAAGTTCGGATCTGTTGAAGCGTGGCCGTATTGATCGTATGCAGCACGTTTTTGATCATCGCTCAATACTTCGTAAGCTTCAGTGATTTGCTTGAATTTTTCGTCAGCATTTGCTTCTTTACTGATATCTGGATGATGTTTTTTCGATAATTTTCTGTAGGCTTTCTTTATTTCATCTTTTGAGGCATCTTTAGATACCCCTAAAAGATCATAAAAATCTTCTTTTCCTGCCATTTTGATCCTCCATACTCTTAAGAGTTACTAGATGTTTTGCTTCTATATGACTATACTACAATCCGAATAAAAAGCCAAAAGCACTAAGCTTTGGCTTTTTATCGTACAGACTATTCGGTTGATTCATGAATAAACTGAATTGCAGTTCAGATCGTTCTTTTAAAGAAGTCTTTATTATTCTTCGTCGTCGACTTCCTCAAATTCAGCATCTACAACACCATCATCAGAAGATTCTGCTTGAGCTCCAGCATCTTGTCCTTCAGCTTCTGCTTGTTGAGCAGCCGCTTGTTCGTAAAGTTTTACTGACATTTCTTGAACGATTTCGTTTAAAGTATCTCTCTTCACTTTGATTTCTTCAAGATCATCGTTTTCTAGAGCTGTTTTCAATTCATCACGAGCTTCTTCAGCTTTTTTAACGTCTGCTTCGTCGACTTTACCGTCTAGATCTTTAAGGGTTTTGTCGATTTGGAATACAAGTTGGTCAGCTTCATTGCGGATTTCAACTTCTTCTTTACGTTGTTTATCTGATTCAGCATTTTCTTCAGCTTCTTTAACCATACGTTCGATTTCTTCATCTGAAAGGCCTGAAGAAGATTTAATCGTAATGTTTTGTTCTTTACCAGTACCTAGGTCTTTCGCAGATACATTTACAATACCATTTTTATCAATATCGAATTTAACTTCGATTTGAGGTACACCACGTGGTGCTGCAGGAATATCTGTTAATTGGAAACGACCTAAAGTTTTGTTGTCTTTAGCCATTGGGCGCTCACCTTGTAATACGTGAACATCAACTGCTGGTTGGTTATCCGCTGCTGTTGAGAATGTTTGAGCTTTACTTGTTGGGATCGTTGTGTTGCGGTCGATCAGTTTAGTAAATACGCCACCCATTGTTTCAATACCTAAAGATAGTGGTGTAACATCTAGTAAGACGATATCTTTAACGTCACCAGAGATAACCCCACCTTGGATCGCTGCTCCCATTGCTACAACTTCATCAGGGTTAACAGAACGGTTAGGTTCTTTATCTGTTTCTTTTTTAACTGCATCTACAACAGCTGGGATACGAGTTGATCCACCAACCAAGATGACTTGATCGATATCTGATTTTGAAAGTCCAGCATCTTTAAGTGCTTGACGAACAGGGTGTTTTGTTCTTTCAACTAGGTCATCAGTAATTTCATCGAATTTAGCACGCGTTAATGTGATTTCCAAATGTAATGGACCAGCATCTCCTGCACTAATGAAAGGTAAACTGATTTGAGTTGAAGAAACGCCTGATAAGTCTTTTTTAGCTTTCTCAGCCGCATCTTTCAAACGTTGTAAGGCCATTTTATCTTTAGCCAAATCTACGCCGTTTTCTTTTTTGAATTCAGCAACAAGGTAATCGATGATTTTTTCGTCGAAGTCGTCCCCACCTAGCAAGTTGTCTCCAGAAGTAGATAATACTTCAAAGACCCCGTCTCCTAATTCAAGGATGGAAACATCAAATGTTCCGCCACCTAAGTCGAATACAAGAATTTTTTCATCTGTATCTACTTTATCTAAACCATAAGCTAGTGAAGCAGCAGTCGGCTCGTTAACGATACGATCTACTTCTAATCCAGCAATTTTACCGGCATCTTTAGTTGCTTGACGTTGTGAGTCATTGAAGTAAGCTGGTACAGTAATAACTGCATTTGTTACTTCTTCGCCAAGATAATCTTCAGCATAAGCTTTTAAATGTTGAAGAATAAAAGCAGAAACTTGTTGAGGAGAATATTCTTTTCCTTCAGCTTCAACTTTAAAGTTTTCACCCATGTGACGTTTAATTGAAATCACAGTATTCGGGTTAGTGATTGCTTGTCTTTTAGCAACTTCCCCTACTTGAATTTCGCCATCTTTAAAAGAAACAACGGAAGGAGTCGTACGGTTTCCTTCTTTGTTAGGAATGATCTTAGATTCTCCACCTTCAAGAACTGCTACAGCAGAGTTTGTTGTTCCTAAATCAATACCAATAATTTTACCCATTATAATCTCACCTTTGCTTTTTAAAATTTTTATTTTTAAATAACTTTAACAATTAAAGTGTTACGGTTACTTTCGCCGCACGTAAAACACGGTCATTTAATTTATATCCTTTTTCAAATACTTGTGCAACAACATTGCTGTCTTGACCTTCTTGAGCAGGCACTTGAGTGTATGCTTCGTGGAAGTTTGGATCAAACGGCTGGCCTTCTGCTTCAATGACTTCTATGCCTTCTGACTTAAGCGCATGATTGATGCTTTCCACAACCATTTCAATCCCTTTTTTCAAGTTTTTGCCAGCTTCATCTTCAACTTCAATGGTTAATGCACGTTCCATATTATCTAATGCTGGTAACAATTGCTTTGCCAGGTCCTGAGAACGGTAGCGAGTCGCTTGTTCTCTTTCTCTCTGGTTTCTCTTTTGAATGTTTGCTAGTTCTGCTTGAAGTCGGATATAACGGTCTTGAACTTCTTCTAGTTCTTGTTTTGTTTTCTCAAGTTCTTCTTGTACTGGATCAAGTTCAACTTGTTCTGTTTCATCTTCTGTCGCTTCAACTTCTTGATCTAAAATTTCTTCGTTGTTATCTTCCATATATAGTCCCTCACTTTAAACATTATTCTAAATAAAATCTGAGTAAATTAGCTGATAATTGCTTTCTGAATGCTTCTAATACACCAAAAGTCTGGTCGTAAGGCATACTTGTCGGCCCGAGAACAGCTATGATTCCGTCCCCATGACCGTCTACTTTGTAAGTAGCCGTAACTAAGCTGAATTCATCAAACAATTCGTGATTGAGTTCACTACCGATCTTGACTTCAAAATCTTCTGTTACGCGACTTAAAATCGTGTTCAGATCCAGATCGTTATCCAGCAATTCATACAAAGACTTCAATTTTTTCCTATCCATGTTTTCAGTGAAATCAAGTAGATTCATTTTCCCTGAAACATGCAGCCGTTCTTCTTGTGACTCACCAAAGACAGTTTGAATGGTCATCAACATATCTGAAGCAGTGGCAGCATACTTGTTGACCAGCAGCGGTATATCGTTTTGAAGTTTCTGATAAACCTCATATAGCGATATTCCCACTAAATGCTGGTTAAAAATGTTTGTCACTTTTTCGATATCTGACTCATTGACGTGTTCGGGAATCTGGAAAACTGTGTTTTCTATTGCGCCCGTATCCGTTTGAATGATGGCCATAACTTGTTGATGGTTCAGTAATACAAGTCTGAAACCAGTCAATTTACTCGTCTTTCCTTGAGGTCCAAGAACGAAAGCTGTGTAACTTGTTAACTGCGACAATAATTGAGCGGACTGATGAAACAAATCATCCATCTGACGTACATGACTATCAAATGTATTATTGATCATAACAATCTGATCTTGTTCGACCTTTTTTGGACGAATGAGATGATCGACATAAAATCGATAACCTTTCAAAGAAGGTACCCTACCCGAAGACGAATGCGTCTTTTCGATAAAGCCCATTTTCTCAAGGTAACTCATTTCATTCCGAATCGTTGCAGAACTCGCATCGATATTTGTTTCGTCGACTAATCTTTTTGAACCAACAGGCATACTTGTTGTTGTGTATATCCTGATGATTGTCTCCAAAATAGCCAACTGTCTCTTTGTCAACATGTGCATCATCTCCCTAAGCACGCTAGAGACATCTAAAATTTCAATCATTTAATAGTAGAGATTTAAAAGCCTTCTACCTTAACACTTTCATTAAATTAGCACTCGACATAACCGAGTGCTAACACAACTATAATTTAACAAATGATCCTTAACTTGTCAACTATTAAATTTGATTTATTTTGACCTTTGATAAAATCGCTCTAGATTCTTTTTCATCAAGAATGAGTTGATCAATCAATCCTTCTTTGGATTCATATTTCACTTCATCTCTCAAGTATTTAACCCATTTGATTCGAACATCTTCACCATAGATTTCTTTTTTGTAATCGAAAATGTTTACTTCAACAGAAATATCTTTTCTATAACCAAATGTCGGGTTGTAACCAATCGAAGCCATTCCATCATGCCACACGTCATCCACAAACATCTTAACAGCATACACACCAATTCTCGGCATAAAGACATCTGGATCTGATAAAACATTTGCTGTTGGATAGCCAATTGTGCGCCCTCTAGCGTCTCCATGGATGACAAAGCCTGAAGTTTCATAAATATAACCTAAAAGATCATTTGCTTCGTTCATGTTGCCTTCTACAATACATTTTCTGATACGAGTAGAACTAATTTTTTGTTCAGAAGCTAGTTGTTTTTGCACTTGATGAATTTCAAATCGACCTTTAGCAAACTGACTTAGATTATCCATATTCGCGATGTCTGCTTTACCATACGTATAGTCAAAGCCCGCTACGACTGCCTTAGCATTCCACCCAACGATATACTGATCTACAAATTCTTGTGGCGCTAAAGTACCAAAGCTTGAAGTAAAATCGACTTCATATAAAATATCAATCCCTGTCTGTTCAAGTAATTCTTCTTTTCTCTTGATGGGTGTGAGGTAATAGTGATACTCCGGGTCAAATTTTCTATATACAAATGCCGGATGGCGGTTAAACGTCATCATAGCTGCTTTTAACCCTTTTTCTTTTGCTAATTTTACGCCTGTTTCAATAACGGCTTTATGTCCTTTATGAATACCATCAAAAAATCCTAATATTAATACAATATCGTCTGGAAAAATCGCTGATGGATCATAAGGATGATGGATCTTAATAATTTTCATACGTTCACCTACACTTCTGTTCTCAATACTTTGATTGGTTTGATCCTATCTAATTTTGTTGGATGCTCTGAATAAATTGCAACAGCTTTGCTGTCTTTATAAAAAATAATTGGAAATTCTGAAAAAACAGGCAACTCTGATTTCATGAATACTGTCCCATTTTTCACTCTGCTCCATTCCTCTTCAGAAAGGTGGTGTGAAGGGAAAGATGTTAATGCAGATTCTAGAGGATTCAATATAGCTGAAAGCTTATTTTCATCTACTGCTTCTTGCACTTGGCTTAAAGTGACCGCCTGAGCTGACTGATAGCCTCCGCTCTCTGTTCGCCTTAGATCAGACATATGCGCTGGATAGTCCAGCAAGGCACCTGTATCAACGGCTAACGTACGAATATACGTCCCTTTACTACAAGAAACTTTAAATTTGAACGAAAGGGTCTTTTGCTCTTCATCTATAACGACATCTGACGTTCTTTCGTAACTATGAATGGTCACTTGTCTCGAAGGTCTCTCAATCACTTCTCCAGCTCGAGCGTATTCATACAACCTTTTTCCGTTCACTTTCACTGCTGAATACATTGGTGGGGTTTGTGTGATTTCTCCTGTTAGAGATGTAATAGCTTTATCGATCGCTTCCAGTGACAATTCAAGATCTACCTCTTGTCTATCAACTATTTCTCCTGAACGGTCTTCAGTAGTCGTAGAATAACCTAATGTTACTTCACCTTCATATGTTTTACCCGTATTCACCATATATTCTAGTACTTTTGTCGCTTTACCAATAGCAATAGGCAATACACCTTCTACATCTGGATCCAGTGTGCCAGAATGGCCGACCTTTTTAGTCTTCAGTATTTTTCTCAGTTTATATACACAATCATGACTTGTCATGCCTTTTTCTTTCCATAAAGGTATGATCCCCTCCATGCCCATTCCTCCAATACTCAATGTTTCTATTATAGCATATCTCTATGTAAAGTGATTGAACGTGGAAAAAGAGAATCACTGCCAGTTAAGACAGTTGACTCTCTTTCCACTTCAATCAATTATGATTCGATTTGATCTTTTATTCAAATGAATGTTGGATCAATCTTCTTTTTTTAATTGATTCAATAATTCATCAATATGACTACCGTAAGCTACGGATTCATCACGAGCAAAAAATAATTCTGGTGTTTTATGAATAGACAGACGACTTCCAAGTTCTTTTCTGATCAAACCTTTAGCTTTTTCTAAGCCTTCTTGAGTATCAGTAACTGTCTTTTCATCATCTTTCAACGTACTATAATATACTTTAGCTTGTTGTAGGTCTCCGGTAACTTCAACATCTGTTATCGTGATTCCTTGAACACGAGGGTCTCTTACTCGCTTTTGCATAATATCGTTGATTTCTTTTTGAATTTCTTGGGAGACTCGCCCAACTCGATAATTTGGCATATTTGCTCACCTATCCTTATATATGTCTTCTAGTTCAATCCATCATCTTTGATGGCTGATACCATCATATTAGGATTTTCTTTCAATTTCAACCATTTCGAATGCTTCAACAACATCGTCTACTTTAATATCGTTGTATCCTTCAATTGTAATACCACATTCAAAACCAGTTCTAACTTCTTTCGCGTCGTCTTTGAAGCGTTTCAGACTAGACAGTTCGCCTTCGAACTGAACGATTCCATTACGAACTAGACGTACAGAACTACTACGTTTGATAACGCCATCGCTGACGAAACATCCTGCAATCGTTCCAACTTTTGAAACAGTATACGTTTCACGAACTGTTGCTTGACCCGTAACTTGTTCTTCAAATTCTGGATCTAGCATACCTGTCATCGCAGCTTCGATCTCATCGATAGCATTGTAGATTACACGGTGTGTTCTGATATCTACTTCTTCACGAGAAGCACTTTCTTTTGCTTGAACCGTAGGACGAACGTTAAATCCGATTACGATCGCAGAACTAGCAGATGCTAATGTGACATCACTTTCGTTGATTGCACCAACTCCAGTGTGAATAATGTTCACTTTCGCGCCTTCTACTTCAATTTTCTTCAGACTTGAAGCTAGTGCTTCTACTGAACCTTGTACATCCGCTTTAACGATAACATTCACTTCTTTGATTTCGCCTTCTTCAAGACTTTCAAATAAGTTTTCAAGGGTGACTTTATTCATTTTAGAACGGTTAGCTTCAGTTGCAACAATTGCTCTTGATTCTCCAACCTGTCTAGCTGTTTTTTCGTCTTCAAAGACTACAAAACGATCTCCAGCTTGTGGTGTAGCGTTCAAACCAGTGATCTCAACCGGCGTTGAAGGTGTGGCAGATTTAACTCTACGTCCCTTATCATTTGTCATCGTACGCACGCGACCAAATGTGTTACCAACTACGATTGGATCTCCTTGAGAAAGTGTACCTTCTTGAACAAGTAATGTAGCAATAGGTCCTTTAGCTTTATCAAGTCTTGCTTCGATAACAGATCCGATTGATTGACGTGTAGGATCTGCTTTCAATTCTTCAACTTCTGCTACAAGTAAAACCATATCTAATAATTCATCTAGGTTTTTGTTGAATAGAGCTGAGATTTGAACGAAAATCGTATCGCCGCCCCAGTCTTCTGGAACAAGTTCGTATTCAGTTAATTCTTGCATAACTCGATCTGGATTTGCTCCAGGTTTGTCGACTTTATTTACCGCAACAATGATTGGTACTTCAGCAGCTTTAGCATGATTGATTGCTTCAACCGTCTGAGGCATAACACCATCATCTGCAGCAACAACGATTATTGCGATATCTGTGATATCTGCCCCTCTAGCACGCATTGTTGTAAACGCAGCATGTCCAGGAGTATCCAAGAAAGTGATCAACTTGCCCTTTTCTTCCACTTGATAAGCACCGATATGCTGAGTGATTCCCCCAGCTTCTCCACCAGTTACATTTGTATTACGCAATGTATCTAGTAAAGTCGTTTTACCGTGGTCAACGTGACCCATGATGGTTACTGTTGCTGGACGAGTAACAAGATTTTCTTCTACAACTTCTTTGTTGAAGAATGTATCGAAATCTGTTAAATCAACCTGAACTTTTTCTTCTGTTTCAATTCCATAATCAGAAGCAAGTAATTCAATCGTTTCACTATCAAGTGATTGGTTTTGTGTTGCGACTACACCCATCATAAACAGTTTTTTCACGATTTCAGCTGGTTCACGGTGAATTTTTTTAGCAATTTCCGCTACTGTATTTCCATCTGTATACTCAAGTACTTTAGGCAACTCTTTGTTTTTACGTGGAGTCGCTGGAACTTGTGAAGGTTGATGATTTTTCTTGCCTTTACGTCTTCTTCCGCCTGCTGGTCCACCGTTAATGCCGCGGTGCTGACGAGAGTTTCTTTTATTAGATTGCTGGAACTGTTGTTTTTGTTGCTCATCAGTTGTTCTCTTTTGAACTGCTGGAGCCGCCTTAGCTTGTGGTGCTGATTTTTTGTTATCAGTAGTTGATTTCTTCGAATCAGTATTCGATTTTTTTGGTGCTCTATTTTGAGATTGTATTTTGTTTTGTCCTTTACTGTTCTGAGATTTGTCAGTACCATTCTGGTTTCCGTTCTGATTAGCAGCTGGTTTTCTGACAGAGTTGTTAGTATTGTTTGAATTAGAACGGTTTGTTTGTTTCGGTACTTTATTTGCTTGATTATTTGCTGGCTTGCTTGAAGCAGATGGTTGACTTGTTTGAGTGAAAGCCTTACTCAATTTATCAACATCTCCGTCATCCATAGAAGACATATGACTTTTATAATCGATACCAAGCTCTTTTGCTTTTTCGATAATCTGCTTACTTTCGATATTCTTTTCTTTTGCGAATTCATAGACGCGTTTTTTGCCCATGCAATCACCTTCCTATTCCTATTATTGCAATTTTTGAAGGGACCGTGCAAATCCTCCGTCTGTAATGGCAGCGACTGTTCGTATTTTCCCAATAGCGTTTGATATCGCGTTTCTATCGAAATCTTCTCGTACTGGGATACTATAGTGCTCACATTTATTCAAAAATTGCTTTTTGGTATTTTCACTAGCGTCAGATGCCAATATGACAATCTTTGCTTGACGACTTCTAACTGCATTGAGAACGATCGCTTCCCCTGAAATCAGGTTACCCGAACGCTGTGCCAAGCCTAATAAGTTTAGACTTTTTTGTACATTATCCATTTTTCAGTTCCATTCTAGCCTTCTGATACTCTACATACTCAAGCAGTTCTTCGTAAAAAGTGTCTTCAACCTTAGCATTCAGTGCCTGGTTCAGCATTTGTTTGCTTTGAGCCTTTTTCACTAATTCAGGATCAAGTGAGATATAGGCACCTCTTCCATTCTGCTTGCCAGTAGGGTCAAGAGACACTGTTCCTTCTTTGTCTCTGACAACACGTACCATATCTTTTTTTGGTTTCATTTCATTGGATGCAACACATTTTCTCATTGGTACTTTACGTTGCCGCATAGTCATCCCACCTTTAATGATAACTCTTTAAATCATTAATATTATCTATATCATAACTCAAACAAGCTTTTCAGTCGAATAAATTAAAACGATTCTTCATCTTCATCAGTATCTTGAGTTATTTCCTGAATTTCTTCCATTGACGCAGTAGAGTCTAACTCTTCATCCATGCCGTCACGTTGTTCAGCGTATTCAATCATATCTTCCATGTCTTCTGGATTTAATTCGCCTTCTTCAAAATCAGTATCTTCGACAGGTTCCCCCGGCTGATCCATATCTGGTGCTTCGTTAGCATAAACATCAGAATTAACCGTTTCAGATGCGGATGCTTGAATATCGTCGATATCTTCAACTTCAACACCTTCAGTCGCTTCAAAAAACGAATCTTCAGCATTTTCCAATGCATCCACTTCTTGCTCTGCAACTTCTTCACCTTCGTTTAGCGCTTCAAAGAATGAATCATTTGTCAGTTCTTCTGATACTTCTTCCATATCACTTTCTGATTTGATATCAATCTTGAAACCAGTCAGTTTAGCAGCTAAACGAACATTTTGTCCTCTTTTACCAATGGCTAGAGACAGTTGGTAATCTGGAACAACGATCACGCAGCTTTTGTTTTCTTTATCAAACATGACTTCAACAACTTGCGCTGGGTTCAATGCATTTTTAATAAAGACAGCTGGATCTTCGTCCCACTCGACGATATCCATGTTTTCACCATTTAACTCGTTTACGATTGCTTGTACACGAGCACCTTTAGGTCCAACACAAGTTCCAACTGGATCAACGTTTTCGTCACGTGACATCACAGCAATTTTAGAACGGTCTCCTGCTTCACGTGCAATTGAAATAATTTCTACTGTTCCATCAAATATTTCAGGAACTTCTTGTTCAAATAGACGTTTGATCAGATTTGGGTGTGTTCTACTTACAAAGACTTGAGGTCCTTTAGTAGAATTTTCTACATTACTCACATAAACTTTGATTCTGTCGTGTGTGTTGTAACGCTCATTCTCGATTTGATCACGCTTAGATAAAACAGCTTCAACTTTACCTAGGTTGATATAAATAAAGCGATTATCTTGTCTTTCAACTGTTCCTGTCATAAGATCATCAGCATATTCAATGTACTCGTTATAAACGATAGAACGTTCTGCTTCGCGCATTCTCTGCATGATGACTTGTTTTGCTGTTTGAGCTGCAATTCTACCGAAATTCTTTGGTGTGACTTCAAAGCGAATCTCGTCTCCGACTTCGTAAGCTTTGTTTATTTCCAAAGCATCTGTCAAACTGATTTCTAACTGAGAATCGTAAACTTCTTCAGATACTTCTCTAACTTGATATACTTTGATTTCACCATTGTCATCATCAAAAACAACTTCTACGTTTTGAGAAGTCCCGTAGTTTCTCTTGTAAGCAGAAACCAATGCGGCTTCTAATGCATCTACTACGATTTCCTTGGAAATGCCTTTTTCTTTTTCAAGCGTTTCTAGGGCTGCCGCTAATTCTTTACTCATTTTACTACTCCCTTACTTATGAATGATTTATCTGAATTCCGTTATAGATCATCTGGTGTTAAAATTTGATTGCTAATCTTGCTTTCGCAATATTGGCTCTTTCGATAGTGAGTTCTTTTTCTCTTGTCTTGATTCTGATTACAAGTTTAATACTATCGTCTGTAACTTCTTTCAAAGTCCCTTCAAAGATGTTTTCTCCATCGATCTGCTGATACAATGATACATGAACATATTTTTCAACAGCATCTCTTAGATCTTGGTCTTTTTTCAAAGGGCGCTCAGCACCAGGTGAAGACACTTCTAGATAATATGGATGCGGAATAGGATCCGTTTTCTGTGAATCCAGAGTTTCGCCGATCTTCTCACTGAAACGAGTACAATCGTCGAGATCTATGCCACTATCTTTGTCGATATATAACCGTAAAAACCAGTTCTTACCTTCTTTGACATACTCCACATCTACTAATTCATAACCCAATTCTGCAGCAACTGGATCGGCAATAGCTGTTACTTTATCTACTGTACTCAAAAAGCATCTCCTCTCAATAGTTGATTGTTAAATTTTTCATTAAAAAGAGTGAGCGGGATACGCTCACTCTCGAAGAATATTCCTTTACACACTAGTTATTTTAGCATAAATAGATTGCTCACGCAACTTGTGTGCGCTCCTCTGTAGAGAACAAGTAGCGGTTTCAACAGCTTGCTCATTTTCTTATCTTACTAGATATCAAACAAAGACAATTGATTTTCATCAGGAAGATGAGTTAAGACGCCATTAACATCCATATATTCAATGACCGTTTTAGAGACTTTCCCTCTCTTAGACAAGTCTTCTTTGGATAGAAATGGACTAGCCTGTCTAGCATCCACGATTGCATTTGCGACGTTACCACCTAAAGATGGAATACATCTAAAGGGTGCAAGCAAAGCATTATCTTCAATCAAAAAGTCTGAAGCATGTGATCTTTCAACATCAACCATTTTGAATTCATAGCCACGCTCTACCATTTCGTTTGCGAGTTCAAGCACCGTCAACAAGTTTTTCTCTTTTGTTGATGCGTCCAAACCTTTATCCGTAATTTCTTTCATTCTTGCTTTTATAGAAGCTTTTCCTTGTGTCATTGCCTGAAGATCAAAATCGCTGGCTCTAACAGAAAAATAAGCTGCATAATAATAAAGTGGGTGATGAACTTTAAAGTAAGCGACTCGAAGTGCCATTAAGACATAGGCTGCCGCATGGGCTTTCGGGAACATATACTTGATCTTCAAACAAGAATCAATGTACCATTTGGGAACGTTGTTCTCTCTCATGATCACTTGCCACTCATCGGGTATACCTTTACCTTTACGCACATGCTCCATGATCTGGAACGCGATACTGTCTTCGATCCCTTTATGCTGCAGATAAACCATGATGTCATCCCGACATCCGATAACATCTGCTAAAGGAATGTCTTGTTGTCTAATCAATTCTTCAGCATTACCGAGCCACACATCCGTACCATGAGAAAGTCCGGATATCTGTAATAATTCTGCAAAGGTCGTCGGTTTCGTCTGTTCAAGCATCTGACGAACAAATCTCGTACCAAATTCTGGTACACCTAACGTTCCTGTTTTAGAAAAGATCTGACTTTCATCTACACCAAGAATTTCTGTACCACTGAACAATTTCATGACGCCAGGATCATTTGGTGGGATGGTAACAGGATCAATTCCTGACAAATCCTGTAGCATTCTGATCATTGTCGGATCATCATGACCAAGTATATCGAGTTTCAATACATTGTCATGGATAGAATGGAAATCGAAATGCGTTGTTTTCCAATTAGCATCTTGATCATCTGCTGGATATTGGATTGGAGAAAAGTCATACACATCCATATATTCCGGAATAACGATGATACCTCCAGGGTGTTGACCCGTTGTTCTTTTAACACCTGTCACACCTTTAGCCAGTCTATCGATTTCAGCCGAACGAATCGTCATCTGATTATCTCGTTCATACCCTTTTACAAATCCGAAAGCAGTTCGGTCTGCAATCGTTCCAATTGTTCCCGCTTTGTAGACATATTCATCTCCAAAAAGTTCTTTTGTATAATGATGCGCTTTAGACTGATATTCTCCTGAAAAGTTCAAATCAATATCGGGTACCTTATCTCCATTGAAACCTAAAAACGTCTCAAATGGGATATCTTGACCATCGGTAACGAGTTGAGCTTCACAGTGCGGACATTTTTTAGGAGGTAAATCGAAGCCAGAACCTATTTCTCCTTCTGTGAAGAATTCAGAATACTGACATTCTGGGCAACGATAATGAGGTGGCATAGGATTTACTTCTGTTATCCCTGTCATCGTCGCTACAAAGCTTGACCCTACTGACCCCCTAGAACCTACCAAGTATCCATCGCTCACGCTTTTATGAACCAGTTTTTGTGAAATCAAATAAATGACGGAAAATCCATTTCCGATAATACTATCCAGCTCTTTTTCAAGACGTTTTTCTATAATCTCTGGAAGTGGGTTTCCATATAACCGATGCGCCTCGTTATAACTCATATCACGAATTTCTTGCTCTGATCCTTCCATTTTTGGAGTAAACAAGTCTTGTTTTACTGGTGAAATACCGTCTTCAACTTTATCCGCAATCATTTGACTATTGGTTACAACAACTTGTTTCGCAATATCTTTTCCTAAGAACGATAAGTCTTCCAACATTTCACCGGTGGTTCTGAAATGAACAGTTGGATTTTTTGACTTCTTGAATCCGCCCTTATTTAAAGTTTCCAGTAAAATATCTCTATAAATAGAATCTTCTGGATTTAAATAGTGAACATTTCCTGTAGCAACTACAGGAATATCTAGTTCTTTACCAATTTGAACGATATTCGATAAAATATCCTCCAAATCTTTCTCACTATTAACCATTTCTCTATCTAGTAAATGATCATAAGCACCTTTCGGCATGATTTCAAGATAGTCATAATGATGTGCTAACTTTTTAGCTTCGTCATAACCTTTTTGCATCATAGCCTCGAATACTTCACCTTGCGCACATCCAGAACCAACGATCAGTCCTTCTCTATACTTTTCTAGTAAAGAACGTGGTACTCGTGGTACACGATAAAAATACTCTGTAAGTGAAGCTGAAATCAGTTTGAAGAGATTTTTTAATCCTTTTTGAGATTGAGCCAGTATGGTTACATGGCTAGGTCTCGTTCTTTTATACGCGTCCCCTTGTCCCATATAATCATTTAATTGATGATGAGACTCGATTGAAAATTCTTCGGCTGCTTCTTTTAAAAACGCCCAGAGTAAATGAGCCGTTGTTTCGGCATCATAGATTGCACGGTGATGTTGCTCTAGCGCGACACCATAACGTTTAGCTAAAGTATTTAGTCGATGTGTTTTAAATGTTGGGTGAAGAAATCTAGAAAGTTCAAGCGTATCGATTACAGGTAGTTTAGTTACGGGCATATCATTTTTCTGATACGCAGTATTCAAGAAGCCCATATCGAAACTTGCATTATGTGCGACAAGTATGGTGTTTTCACTAAACGCCTTAAAGCCTTCTAAAACTTCGGCTTCTGTTTTTGATCCTCTAACCATATCATCCGTGATTCCGGTCAGATTAATTGTCGTATCTGACAAAGGGTGTCCTGGATCTATGAATTCCTGGAACTCTCCAATGACATTTCCTTTATGCAACTTCACAGCAGCTAACTCAATAATATTATCGTAGATAGCCGACAAACCTGTTGTCTCCACATCGAATACAACATAAGTAGCTTCTTGAAGGTCTTCCTCGACAGCATTGTAAGCAATTGGAACACCATCATCTACTAAATTAGCTTCTAACCCGTAGATGACCTTGACATTGTTTTTCTTACCTGCAGAATGGGCATCTGGATAAGACTGGGCAACGCCGTGGTCCGTTATAGCAATGGCTTTATGTCCCCATCTAGCTGCTTGTTCAACTAAGTCTGTAGCACTAACAGTAGCATCCATCTGACTCATCGTCGTATGCGCGTGTAATTCAACTCTTTTTTCGTCAGCTGGTTCCGTGTCTTTTCGTGATTCATGGTTTGTCTCCTGTATATCTTGAGCATTCACCACAAGATCTCTCATGAAGGTATCTTCTTGAACACTCCCTCTGACTTTTAACCACATACCCTTTTTGAAACTCTCAAAAATTTCTTCATCAGTGGCATTATTGGAAAATTTCTTACAAGTGAAAGAAGAAGTATAATCTGTTACTTTAAATATCAGTAGTTTACGTTTAGATCTGAGTTCTCTTACTTCAACATCAAACACGTATCCTTCTATTGTCACACTTCGTTCTTCTTCAAAAATTTCACTCATTTGTTTAACAGGTTCATTATTTTGAATATTTCTACCTAATTTGATTGGACCTGAAGGAGCAGAATCTTTTTTCTTTTCTTTATTGATTGTAGCCTGTTCGATATTTTTAGTTAGTCGTTCAGCAAGTTGTAAGTCCTCTTCTTCTTTTTGAAGTTTAAATGCAGTTAACTTTTCATCGCTTAATTTTTCATCAACCATAGGCACAATTTTGAACTGTTTAGGAAAACCCATTTTGATATATTGTGCTTCGATTTTAGGGAAAAACTCTTCTGAGAATTTTTCTTTAGTCAGCTCATGTTCAATATAAAATAAAGCTTTTTTACCATTTAAAACGGGATAGCCATTTTCAAACATATCATTACACAAAGGAGAGTCGATTTCACTGGCTTGACAAGCAGCTTTCCAGTACTGAACCAACTTTTCTTCCGTAATATTTGGATTCTCTGTTGTAATAGACAATTGAATTTCTGCGATTTCTTTGAATCCTCTTTGAAGATTATCTTTTAATTGAATAAACGTCTCAAAAGGTAAAATATCTGGAAATTTTAAGGTTATGTGCCATACTTTCGACTGTTTGCGGACAACGACTGATTCGACTTCTCCATTACCAAGAACAAGATTCTGATCTGGTGTAGGATGAAAATTGATTTGTTCAAGAAGTGTCTTGAATAATTCCGATTGATTTAAACTCAAAATACTTGCCTTCTTTCCTGAAACGTAGTGACAAATAAAAGGAGAATCCTTTCATAAGTTTAAAATCCTTTCCACCGAAAAGTAGGTGTCTTATAGCCAAAATCCTATAAGACACTCTCTTCGTAGTAGAAAGTCTTTAACAACTACTCTGGTTTCTCCTGATATATTTTTATTTATTATGATTTAAAATACTTAATGTGTCCATAAGATCATCTTTCATGATTTCAACCATTTCTCCACTTTTTCTGAAAGTCACTTCTACGATCCCTTCAGAAGCTTTTTTACCAACAGTTATCCTAACAGGAATACCAATCAGTTCAGCATCTTTGAATTTAACGCCTGGACGTTCTATTCTATCATCAATCAGTACAGATAACTGTTCTTTTTCAAGAACTTCATACAATTCCTGCGCTAATTCTCTTTGCGCGTCATCTTTCATTTGAATCGGAATGATGTGTACATCAAACGGTGCGATGGCTTTTGGCCATACAAGTCCTTTTTCATCTGCATACTGTTCCGCAACAGCAGATAAAAGACGACTGACCCCAATACCGTAACTACCCATGATTACAGGCGTTTGTCTTCCGTTATTATCAAGCACAGTTGCATTCATTGATTCTGAGTAACGTGTACCTAACTTGAAAATGTGACCAATTTCAATTCCTCTTGTGAATTGTAGTCTTCCTTCGCCGTCAGGGGCTAATTCATTCTCAGCTACGATTCGAATGTCGGCGTAGTGATCTGGTTTGAAATCTTCTCCAGGATTAACGTTTTTATAGTGTTTGCCTTCTTGATTCGCTCCAGAAACAGCATTTGAAATATCTTGAACATACAAATCAGCTACGACAGTTACTTCTTCCGTCAAATCCACCGGTCCAACGTAACCCGCTACTGTCTTGAAGATTGTGGTGATCTGCTCTTCTGAAGCTGGCTCCACTTCTTGAGCTTCTACAACCGTACGTAATTTCACTTCATTCACTTCATGGTCTCCACGAACAATCGCTAAAACAGGTCTTTCATCGTTGGTTACGTAAAGAACAGATTTCAATACTTGATCCAAGTTGACACCTAAGAACGCTGCAACATCACTTACTGTTTTTGTATCTGGTGTATCAACTAATTCTTTTCCATGTTGGACAGTTGTTTTAGGAGCAGATTTGTACAAGCTTGTAGCCATCTCTAGATTTGCAGCATAATCGCTGGAATCTGAATACACAACAACATCTTCACCAGAATCAGCTAAAGCCATAAACTCGATAGAATCTTTTCCACCCATTGCTCCAGCATCACCGATGATTGAACGGAAGTTTAATCCAATTCTTGTGAACGCATTAGAGTAGGCTTGAGAAATTGCATTATACGACTCATCCAGACTTTCATAACTATCGTGGAATGTGTAAGCATCTTTCATGATAAACTCACGACCACGCATTAAGCCAAATCTCGGTCTTTTTTCATCGCGGAATTTCGTTTGGAATTGATAAAGCATTAAAGGTAGTTTTTTATATGACTTGATCTCATCTCTGATCAAGCTCGTAAACGTTTCTTCATGCGTAGGTCCCAGGATAAAGTCTCTTTCGTGACGATCCTGTAATTTGATCAGGTCTTCTCCATAAGTTTCGTATCTTCCTGACTCTTTCCATAGATCTGCAGGAATTAAGGTTGGAAGTAGCATCTCTGATCCATCGATATTATCCATTTCTTCTCTAATAATAGACTTGATGTTTTCAAGAACACGGTTCGCTAGTGGAAGATAAGTATAAATACCAGACGAGATCTGTCTGATATATCCTGCTCTGAGTAATAATTGATGACTGATAACATCCGCATCATTTGGTGTATCTCTAAGTGTTGGCGCAAAAATCCTTGATTGTTTCATTATTTTTGTCTCCTTCAAATACTAATTTAAGAAAAATGTTTGAATATCGTTCCACGTGACAGCTAACATCAGAACAAGTAAGAAGCCTACGCCAATAAGCGTAATAATGCCTTCCTTTTCTTCGCTGATCGGCTTTTTCCGGATGCCTTCCACAATATTGAGTAGCAACTTACCGCCATCTAAAGCGGGTATTGGTAAAAGGTTCATAATACCTAAGTTAACACTCAAGAATCCTATCCAGCTTACAATACCAAATAAGCCATTTTGAACAACTGTCTGAGTTGTCGCATAAATTGCAACCGGTCCTCCTAATTGGTCGAGACTGAATCCACCGGTTAAAAATGAACCGAGAATCGTAAGAATCTGTATCACAATAGACAAGGGTTGTGTGAATCCATAACGAATTTTGCTCCAAAAAGATGAATCAAAAGAAGCTTCAATTCCAATCAAAGCACCTTCCGAACCTTCTCTGACTTCAGGCGTAACGATTGTTTCTGAAATTGTTCCGTCAGCTTTTTCTACTTCGAAATCAAGATCAGTATCAGGTGAAGCTGAAATCACCGTTACCATTTCTCTCCATGATTCTACTTCTGTTCCATCGATTGAGAGCACTCTATCGCCATCCTCAAGTCCCGCTTCTGCAGCTGGCGTATCAGGTGAAACGTTTCCGATGAGAGCTTCTTGTGATGGTACGCCTCCTTGTATAAAGGCCAGCAGTATAAAGGCTACGATTGACAAGATAAAGTTATTTAATGGTCCAGCAAAGTTGGTCAACATTCTATTAGGAAGTGACGCTGATTGGAATTGACGTTTTCTAGGTGCTATCTGAAGAATCGTTCCATCTTTTTCTACTAAAAGAGCTGTTTCAGAAACAGCAAAAGTTTGAATGTCTTCTTGTCCTTCGGCTCTCCCAGCAATAAACAACTGATCTTCAAGATCAAAGCTAGTGACTTCGATTGGCAAACTGTCTACGTTTTGAACTTTATTTTGTATATCTATTTTTTCAACTTGATTCTGTTTATTCATAAACAGAGAAACCGGCATACCTGCTCTTAGGTCGGCCTCTTCTTCATATCCAGCCATCCTGACATATCCACCAACTGGTAGTAGTCTGATTGTATAGGTTGTTTCTCCTTTTCTATGGAAAAAGATTTTTGGTCCAAATCCAATCGAAAATTCTCTGACCAGAATACCAGCCCTTTTGGCAAAGTAAAAATGTCCAAATTCATGAACAACAACGATTATTCCGAATACTAGTAAAAAGACCAATATATTTTGAATCATCTCTATTCTCCTTTAAGATCTACGATTAAACCAATCCCATAATAAATATCACGGATAAAACAAATATCAAACTATCAAATCGATCAAAAATCCCACCGTGTCCGGGAAGAATATTCCCAGAGTCTTTTGTTCCAAAGTGTCGTTTGATTGCAGATTCAATTAAATCACCAATCTGACCAGCTACAGAAAGAATAACAATTAATGGAATGACGACGATTAATGAATACGCCGAAGGGAAAAACAACAAGTAAATAATAGATATTAGTAGTGAAATCACTACCCCGCCAATAGATCCTTCTACAGTTTTATTAGGCGAAATAGACGGCGCTAATTTATGCTTCCCTATTTTTCTACCAACCAGATATGCTCCTGTATCTGTAGAATAGATGATAATCAAAGATAAAATGAGTAAGTGAAGATTGTTTTCTCTAGTCAATATAAAAGAATGGAATCCTGTACCTAAATAGAGTATGCCCATGAAAGAAACACCGACATCTTCAATCGTATAATCTTTAATGATCAAGGTGAGTCCTAATAAAAGAACAATGAATAATGCGAAAACTGAACCGCTCTGAGACAATTCCGGCAAAAGCTCATGGATACGTGAATATAAGATAATGTAAATCAGAGCTAGTGAAGATACACCTGTCGGAATCGATATTGGATCAATCCCTTTCATCTGATGTATTTCTATTAGAGCTGTAATGGCTAATAAAACAATGAATGCTTCTAATACCCATGAACCGATCCAGATGATCGGTACAAAAAATAATAATGCGATAATGGCTGTTAAAGAACGTTGTACCATCCGTCTCCTCCTGAATTTCTTTTTTTAAAGTGCTCCGTAGCGACGGCTTCTATTTTGATAGTCTAGTAAAGCTTCATCTAGAATATCTCCTGTAAAATCTGGCCAGAATAATTTTGAAAAATAAAATTCACTATAGGCATTTTGCCAGAGTAGAAAATTGCTTAACCTTTGTTCTCCGCTACTTCTGATCAACAAATCAACCTCATCATAAGGCTGTATCGAACGTGTAAGCAGTTCACCTTGCAATACGTCTTCTGTGATATCTTTTCTACTCAATTCTCCGCTCAAGACTTTATCTACTACAGATTTAGTGGCTTCAACAATCTCCGATCTTCCACCATAGTTGAAGGCGAAATTTAGAATCATACCTGTATTGTCCTTAGTCTCACTGATTGCTTTTTCAATTGAACGTTTGGTTGGACCAGGTACTTTATCCTTGAATCCTATCATATTTACTTTAATATTGTTCTCCTGAAGTTCAGGAACAAAGCGATCAAAGAAATTAACAGGCAGCTGCATAAGAAATTTCACTTCTTGTGGTGGTCTCTTCCAGTTCTCAGTAGAAAAAGCATACAAGGTCAAGACTTTGACGCCTCTTTCACTCGCGCGTATTGAGACACGTCTAATCGCTTCCATACCTTCTTGATGACCTTCTTTACGGTCTTTCCCTGTATTTTGCGCCCAGCGACCGTTACCATCCATAATAACAGCAACGTGATCTGGAATAAATTTATTATCTTTAATGAATTGTGGTTGATCTCCCACATCAAAACCTCCAAGTATTCAATATACATCTATTCTATTGTAGTAAATAATCCTTTAAATTACCACATCAAATATATAAAATTACTATAAGGATTCTTTTTGTCGTACAGATTTAAGCATAAACACAAGGTCAAACACCTTTATGAATCTTTAGATTATTAAATCAGCTCTTTATTTGATATACTATTTATAATATATCTTTGAACAATCTTAAGGAGGCATTTTAGCATGAAACAGAATCTTAAAAAATATATTATTGGGTTAATTATTACGACCGTTGTGACTAAATTAGTCAATAAGTATATTATTGATAAACTATAAACCGTTCTTCACTTTATGTAAATAAAACAAAGAATGCAAGAAGATTTATAAAAAATCTCCTTGCATTTTTTTATACGTCTAAAATTTCTTTTTCTTTCTCTGCAGATAATTTGTCGATTGCAGCTACACTGCTATTGGTAACTTTTTGAACTTCTTCTTCATAGTCATGAAGATCGTCTTTAGTTAACTCTCCATTTTTCTCTGCTTTTTTCAATGCATCTATTGCATCGCGGCGGATATTGCGAATAGAGATTTTAGCATTTTCTGCTTCTTTCCCTACTTGCTTAGCAATTTCTTTTCTTCGCTCTTCAGTAAGCGCTGGAACAACCAGACGAATCACTGTTCCGTCACTTGAAGGTGGAATACCGATGTCAGACTGATTCAATGCCTTTTCAATGTCTCCAACTGAACTTTGATCATAAGGTGTGATCAACAGTACTCTAGCTTCAGGAACTGAAATTTGAGCTAATTGATTCAATGGCGTTTCTGCACCATAATATTCAACATTCACTCTATTCAGTAGGCTTGGATTCGCTCTTCCGGCTCTAATTGAACCCAATTCACGTACATAAGATTGTTCTGCTTTTTTCATTCTTGATTGTGTGTCTTTTAATATTGCATCACTCATCATGTGTCCTCCTAACGGTTGTTCCGATATTTTCTCCTAATACTGCTCTTTTGATATTTCCTGTTTCATTCAAATTGAATACAACTAGTGGCATATCATTATCCATACTTAACGATGAAGCTGTTGTGTCCATTACTTGTAGTGACTGATTGATGATTTCTAGATAAGTCAGTTTTTCGTATTTAACAGCATTCGCATCCTTATTCGGATCAGCTGAGTAAATACCGTCAACGTTGTTCTTAGCCATCATGATTACATCAGCATTGATTTCGGCTGCTCTTAAAGCTGCAGTGGTATCTGTTGAAAAATACGGACTACCAATTCCACCTGCAAAAATAACCACACGACCTTTTTCAAGGTGACGAATCGCTTTTCTACGGATGTAAGGTTCAGCAACTTGTCTCATTTCGATAGAAGTCTGAACACGTGTCGGTACGCCATTGTTTTCAAGACAATCTTGTAAGGCTAAAGCGTTCATCACTGTAGCAATCATACCCATATAATCAGCTTGAGAACGTTCCATACCCATTTCAGAGCCTACATGGCCTCTCCATATGTTTCCGCCCCCAACAACGATGGCCATTTCAATACCTAGATCGTGTACTTCTTTGATCTCTTGGCAGATTTCATCAATAGTTGGAGGTTGTATACCAAAACCGGAGTCTCCAGCCAATGCTTCTCCACTTAATTTCAAAATAATTCTTTTATATTTAGGTTCTAACATCTTATTCCCTCCATCAGTCATACAGGATTATTTTACCATATTCCATCTTGCTGGTCATTACAAAAAAAGGCTTTTGTATGTATCAGACTCTAAAAAAGGCAGGAACGCTAATTACTACGTTCCCACCCATTTTAAAGACTATGCCTTATTTTTTAGCTAGTTGGCTTTGTACTTCAGCAGCAAAATCTTCAGAACGTTTTTCAATTCCTTCTCCAACTTCATAGCGGATGAATGATTTGATTGTTGCGCCATTCTCTTTCAAGTATTGACCAACAGTTTTGTCTGAATCTTTAACGTAAGGCTGATCTACAAGACTGATTTCAGCTAACCATTTGCTTAAACGGCCTTGGACCATTTTTTCAACGATATTAGCTGGTTTTCCTTCGTTTTTAGCTTGTTCTGAAAGCACGCTTAATTCGTGATCGCGTGTTTCTTGAGGCACTTCATCACGAGTGATGTATTTAGGGTTGATTGCTGCAATGTGCATAGCAACATTACGAGCGATCTCTTCGTTGTCAGTTCCTTCAACAAGTGCAAGAACTGTAATACGTCCACCCATGTGCTCATAGTCACCGAAAACTTGGTTGTCAGTTTTTTCTAAACGAGCGAAACGACGTAGAGTGATTTTCTCTCCGATTGTTTGAGTTGCTTCAGTAATGACAGCTCCAACAGTTTCACCATTCATTTCAACTTCCAATGCTTCTTCAACAGTAGCAGGGTTGTTTTCAACGATTGCTTTAGAAATACCCTTAACAAGGTTTTGGAATTTTTCATTTTTAGAAACAAAGTCAGTTTCTGAGTTAATCTCAGCAATTGCTGCAGAGTTTCCTGCTGCATAAACGTTTGCTAAACCTTCAGCCGCGATACGGTCCGCTTTTTTAGCTGCTTTAGAAACACCTTTTTCGCGTAGGTAATCTACCGCTGCGTCTAAATCTCCGTCTGTTTCTACAAGTGCTTTTTTAGCGTCCATCATTCCAACGCCTGTTTTGTCGCGCAATTCTTTTACTTGAGCTGCTTTAATGTTTGCCAATGTTTTTCCTCCTAATCGAATTGTACCTAATTTTTAGTAGTTAGATTAAAAATTATGCGTTGTCGCCTTCTACAACTTCTACAATTTCATCAAGTGAGTCAGATTTAACTTCTTCTTCAAATCCTTCTTCACCTTGGTTACCTTCAATAATAGCGTCAGCAACAGTTTTAGTTAATAATTTAACTGCACGGATTGCATCGTCATTTGAAGGGATGATTACATCGATTTCGTCTGGATCACAGTTTGTATCTACCATAGCGATGATAGGGATGTTTAATTTTTGAGCTTCTTTTACTGCGATGTGCTCTTTACGAGGGTCAACAATAAATAGAGCGTCAGGACGTTTAGGCATATCTTTGATTCCGCCCAAGAATTTTTCTAGACGATCGCGTTCTTTGATCAAAAGACCAACTTCTTTTTTAGGAAGTGCTTCGAAAGTTCCATCTTCTTCCATTTTTTCAAGTTGTTTTAAGCGAGTAATACGTTTTTGGATTGTATCCCAGTTAGTAAGTGTTCCACCTAACCAACGGTGATTGATGTAGTAAGCGCCTGCTCTGATTGCTTCTTCTTTGATAGCATCTTGAGCTTGTTTTTTAGTTCCTACGAAAAGAACTGTTCCACCATCTTCAGCGATTTCACGAACATAGTTGTATGCTTGATCGATCATACGAACTGTTTTTTGTAAATCGATGATGTAGATACCGTTTCTTTCTGTAAAGATATAACGTTTCATTTTCGGGTTCCAGCGACGTGTCTGGTGTCCAAAGTGAACTCCTGATTCTAATAGTTGTTTCATTGATACTACTGCCATTTGTACATTCCTCCATTATGGTTTTTTTCTTCCTCTGTTTTCACTTGTATGAAGACTCCATGGCTACAGAGCACCTTTCATTACATCCAACAAAGTGTGAAATTTGATGTATTTTTACACCGTCTTTAAGTATACACATTAGAAATACAAATTGCAAATCAAAAAAATAAAACTTGATTCTTCTATATGATTATCGCATACTAATGAGGTTCAGTGAAATTGTTAAAGGAAGTGTTTATCCGTGTTCTTTTCTTTTGTTCGTGGCTTTGTACGAATTCTGATATTGATTTTTAATGGTAAGCCAACTTATATCAATCGTGAGAAATTGCCTAAAGATGAAACCTACGTGATCATTGCACCCCATCGATCATTAATTGATCCTATTTTTATCGCATTGGCGGCTAGTCCGCGTCAATTCTGTTTTATGGCTAAAAAAGAATTATTTGATCATAAATTTTTTGGTTGGTTTATCTCCAAGTTAAATGCGTTTCCCGTAGATAGAGATAATCCAAAACCAAGTGCGATAAAACAACCGGTTAAAATATTGAAAGAAAACAAATTAAGTTTAGTGATTTTCCCGACCGGTACAAGACACTCCCAAGAACTTAAAGGTGGTGCTGTAACAATCGCGAGAATGAGTAAACGTCAAATCGTTCCTGTTGTTTACGAAGGCCCTTATTCAATCAAAGAAATTTTCACTCGAAAAAAAGCTGTCGTTAAAATTGGTGACCCTTTTTGTGTAGAAAGAAAGATTGAAGGCATTGAAGATATCAATCAGTATTATTCAGACAAAATCCAACAGTCCTTTGAAGCACTTGACCAATTAAAGAAATAACAAAAAAGAATGGCCCTCTAATGTTGAGGGCCATTCTTTTTTCTAACTCATCTGTAATCCAATATTTTGTAGTTCATACATATCTTTATATTTTCCACCGCTGGCAATCAGTTCATCGTGAGAACCACGTTCGATAATTCTGCCGTTATCTAATACAAGTATTTGATCGGCATCTCTAATTGTTGAGAGTCTGTGGGCAATAGCGACTGTAGTCCGCCCTTTTCTCATACGGTTCAACCCTTCTTGTATAAGAGCTTCTGTTTCAGTGTCAATGTTAGCTGTTGCTTCATCCAATATTAGAATTTTTGGATCTCTAACAATGGTGCTCGCGAACGAAATCAATTGCTTCTGTCCACTTGAGAAACTTGCACCACGCTCAACCACTTTCGCATCGTATTGTCCAGGTAAATCTTCAATAAATTGATCTGCTTGGACAAATTTTGCTGCTTGTATAATCTCCCGATCTTTGATTTGATCATTTTTAATTCTAATATTGTCTTTGATTGTTCCGTAGAAAAGGAAGGAGTCTTGTAGGACTAATCCTGTCTTATGTCTCAATTCTCTCATCGGGTATTCTCTAATGGATCGACCGTCAATCAGAACTTCCCCGCTCTGGAAATCGTAGAATCGCATCAAGACATTGATGATTGAGGACTTTCCACTCCCCGTATGACCCACTAAAGCCACCGTCTCTCCTGGGTTAACTGTGAAGTTGATATTTTTAAGGACGTTTGTCTTTCCATCATATGAAAATGAAACATCTTTGAATTCGATTTTCCCTATTTCGATGGTTGCATCAGGTTTGTCCTCTTGCTCAGGTACATATTCTTCATTGTCCATAACAGTCAGGATACGGCTACTTGAAATAATCCCGTCTTGGAACAAGCTTAAACTATCCATCAGTCTTGTTAATGGTCTAAAGAAGTCATTTGCATAGGACGTAAAAGCATAAATAATCCCAACTTCTACAGGACTTTGCAGTGCATTGACTCCAAAAAGAGCGAGTATCAGGACAACTGCCAAAGTATATAAGAAGTTAATCACTGGGCTTAACAGAATCGCATTGATTCTAACCATTGAATATCTCGAATCATAGTAAGATTGATTCGTCTCCTCAAACTCTTTCTGCAGTCGTCTTTCCTGTCTGAATTGCTGAATAATTGACATACCATTGATGGTCTCAGCAAGTTTCGTATTCAAAGAACTTAACTTAGATTTCATTTCAATATAGGTTTTTGAACTATAGACTTGATAGAATCTGATAACTAATAATAAAACGGGTGCAAAGAGTAAAATCCATATAGCGACCGATGCGTCTAGGAAAAACATTGCGCCTAATGAAATAACTACACCGAACACACCTTGCATAATGGTCAAGAAAACATTCCAAAAATCTTTCATCGCTTCTGTATCATTTGTTGCTCTTGTAATGATCCATCCAGTAGACGTCTGATCGAAAAAGCGCATGCCAAGACTGTGTAATTTGGTGTAGAGACTTTCTCTAATGTTCTTAACCGTTTTTTCAGAAGCCATATTGAAAATGTACAATTCAAAATACCATACAATCATTCTAATCAATGTAACACCAAAATGAAGTGCTGCAAAGAAAATAATTGTTCTCAAGGTGGCTGTACCTGGTGTAATATGATCATCTATAAATACTTGTATGATTCTAGGAAGAATGGCATTGATGATTGCCAGTATAATACTTAACCCAATGGCAAATACAAACTGGAATCTATAAGGATGAGCGTATTTTAGAATTCTTTTAAGCACATGCATCTGTTGCTTAAAAGGCATCGTTGTGTTCTTTGCGGTTTCTTGCTGCTCCATTATATATCCTCCCCTTCCAGTTTTTGTTCAAGTTGTTGCTGTTGATACATGTCTTTATACCAACCGTCTAACTCTAGTAATTCTTTATGAGTTCCGCGCTCTACAATGGTCCCTTGTTCTACTACAATGATTTCTTCCGCATGCATAACAGAGCTTATTCTGTGAGCAGCGATAATTGTCGTTTGGTTGTGGCGTTTACGTTTTAATCCAGAAAGAATACTTTCCTCTGTTTTCGCATCTACTGCTGAAAGCGAGTCATCAAGTATCATGAGTTCTGGATTTGTAATAATCGCTCTCGCAATGGAAATCCTTTGTTTCTGACCACCTGAAAGTGAAACACCACGCTCACCTACTTGCGTGTCATATCCATTTGGTAAGTTAAGAATATCTTCATGTATATCCGCAAGCTTAGCAGCTTCTTCTACAACACTTTGAGGCATGGTAGGATCAGCGAATCGAATATTATCCCTGATCGTTGTTGAGAATAAATAATTATCCTGAGGCACGTATCCAACTTGTTGGAGTAAAGCATTTAACGTGTAATCTCTAATATCATGACCGCCATACTGAATATGCCCTTTGTAAGCATCATACTCTCTCAGCAGTAATTTTAATATGGTTGTTTTACCTGCTCCAGTCTTACCGACAAGCCCCATTGTATGACCTTTATTTAACTTGAAGTGAACATTTTGTAAAGTAACTGTCTCATCATCTGGATAAGAGAATTTTTTGATATCAAAATCAAGATCACCGTTTATAGGTGTTTCTATCGATCCATCTCTTTCTACAATAGAAGATTCTTCTCTTAAAAGGTTTTCTATCCGGTCGTAACTAGCTGACCCTCTTTCAATAATATTGAACAATCTACCTATGGCGAACATTGGCCAGACGAGCATCCCTATATAATTGATGAACGTGACAAAATCACCAATTGTAATTTCATTTCCAGTAATCAGAATTCCACCGACTAGTATGGTAAGGAAATAAGACACCCCCATAATAAGCGTAATGGCCGGATCAAACAGGGAGTCTATTTTGTAAACCAATCTATTTTTAGCGACAACGTTGTCTGTTTGAATCTTAAATTCTTCGATATCTTCTTTTTCTTGTCCGAATGTTTTCAAGACTTTCACACCTTGAATACTTTCTTGTACCTTGTCATTTAATTGTGAAAAAGAAGCTTGAGCGTCTCTAAATCGTAGGTGTAGTTTTCGACCTAAAATTCTTGAAGTGATTGCTAGTAAAGGTAATGGGAATACCGCTAAAAGCGTCAGTCTCCAATCAACGAGGAAAATCATTGCCAGTAATGTTGTCAACCCGACACTAATGGCATCCGCCATTGTCAAAATACCGCCACCCGCGACCATTCGCAAACCTCTTAGGTCATTTGTAGCATGTGCCATTAAGTCTCCAGCACGATACTTCTGGAAAAACTGGCTGTCCATACTGGTAAAATGATTATATAATTGCTCTCTTACTAACTGTTCCAGTTTTGCAGCATTTCCCCAAATTTTCATGCGCCAAATATACCTAAATACATATTGTCCAACTGCAGACGCCGCCAGAATACCCAGCCAAAATGTTAATGACTGGCTCGTAATACTATTTGTCTCAATCTCATCCACTACGATTCCTATGATTCTAGGAGGGATCAGTTGGAGTAATGCCACTGTAACGAGGGAAAAAATCCCAATCATGTATGATTTTTTTTCTCTACGGAAAAACCATCCTAACCGCTTGAATATATCCATGTACGTTTTTCTCCTATTCTCTAGTTTTTTACCCCTTTACCCAATATAACTAATTATGACACCGTGTCATACGTGTTGAAAAAAAGAACGGGCAAAGACGCTGCCCGCTACACATAATTGATTCGTAATGTGATTATTGACTAAATAAGCTCATTAGTCAAAACTTATTACTTCTTATTTTTATTTTTTGGATTCTTTTTGTTTTGTGCTTTCATCTGGCTCATCATCTGATTGATTTTTCTTTCAGAAGGTTTTTGACCCATTTGCAGCATCATCATTCGTAGCATATTTTCATCAATTGGTGGGTTTTTTTCAAAGTAATCCATCATATATTTTCTAGAGATGAAGAATCCTCCAACCAGTCCAACAATTAAAGCTAGGATAATTAAAGTTATTGCAAGTCCTGTATTCATTTCATTAACTCCTTTCTATACGTTCTAGTATATTCAGAATCATCTTTTGGACTTCTATAAAAGCAAGTATGATTCGAAACACTCACTCAACTATTCTACACAACTTAGACAGAAAAATAAACCAAAAGTGAATTTTATATTTCAAAACACTCAAATGAGACAACTAATTACTGATATTAAAGAAGAGAAAGGCAGCAGCCTTTCTCTTCTTTAAGGTAGATCAATCTTGATCTCTATTAGTTTGATTTGTTATTTTGATTAGCCTAATGATAGATACGTTTGAACAACGTTATCTGGTGTGAAGCCATATGATTCTACTACAGCTGGTCCATTGCCGCTTGCACCAAATTTGTCGATTGCGACACTCTTACCATAAGTTCCAGTGTAACGGTCCCATCCAAATGATGAGCCCATTTCAATAGAAACACGTTTTGTTACTGAAGCAGGCAATACTGATTCTTTATATTCAGAAGATTGCATGTCGAACAAGTCTGTACTTGGCATAGAAACAACAGAAACGTCTTTGCCTTGAGCTTTCAACTCTTTTTGAGCCTCAACTGCTAGGGCAACTTCAGAACCTGTAGCAATCAAAATACCTTCAGGTGTTTCGTTTTCAGCAGGTGAGATAACATACGCACCTTTTTTAACATTTTCTCTAGCCATTTCTTTAGAGTTCTCTAAAACAGGCAGGTTTTGACGAGTTAACACGAGCATTGTAGGTCTGTCAGTAGATTTCAAAGCAATCTCCCAAGCAGCCGCTACTTCATTACCATCCGCTGGTCTGATTAGAGAAAGGTTGTGCATACCTCTGAAACTAGACAACTGCTCAACGGGTTCGTGTGTCGGACCGTCTTCTCCTACAGCAACTGAGTCATGTGTCAATACATAAATCGCAGGAATTCTAGAAAGAGCCGCAAGACGTACAGCTGGGCGAAGGTAATCACTGAATACGAAGAATGTTCCTACGTATGATTTTGTTCCTCCGTGTAATAAAATACCGTTTAAGGCAGCTGTCATAGCAAATTCTCTAACACCATACCAGATATTTCTTCCTTCATATTGACCAGGTTGGAAATCAGTTTGATTTTTCATCATCGTGTTGTTCGAACCTGATAAGTCAGCAGATCCACCCCAAAGGTTTGGAATTGAATCAGACAATGCGTTCAATACTTCTCCACTTGTTGCTCTTGTAGCAGAAGCTTTGTCATCTATAGAATAAACTGGTAATGATTCATCCCAATTTTCTGGAAGATTTCCACTTAAGGCTAGTTTAAATTTCTCAGCGAGTTCTGAGTGCGCACTTGTATAATCTTCAAGCGCTTTGTTCCAGTTTTCTTCTGCTTTTTGGCCTTTTTCAACCATAAGTTCTTTGAACCTTTGGGCAACTTCTTCTGGTACAAAGAAGTCTTCGCCTTCCCATCCATAAGCTTTTTTAGCAGCCGTTACACCTTCTGCTCCAAGAGGAGCGCCGTGAACAGTATGTGTTCCTGCATTAGGAGCACCAAAACCGATAACAGTCTTAACTTCAATTAAAGTTGGTTTATCCGTTGATTGTTTAGCAGCTGTGATTGCTTTGTCGATAGCGTCTAGATCGTTACCATCTTCAACAAGAATATGTTCCCATCCATAAGCTTCAAAACGTTTCCCAACGTTCTCAGTGAAAGCTTTTGAAGTAGGTCCATCCAAAGAAATATCGTTGGAATCATAAAGCATGATCATTTTACCTAATTTAAGGTGTCCCGCAAGAGAAGCTGCTTCTTGAGATACGCCTTCCATTAAATCTCCATCTCCACATAGTGCATACGTGTAGTGATCAACGATGTTGTGATCTTCTTGATTATAAGTTGAAGCCAAGTGCGCTTCTGCCATAGCCATACCTACTGCATTCGCTACACCTTGCCCTAAAGGACCAGTCGTTGCTTCAACACCATCAGTATAATGTACTTCAGGGTGTCCTGGTGTACGACTACCTAGCTGACGGAAATTTTTCAAATCATCAACTGTTACATCGTATCCTGCTAAGTGCAGTAAGCTATAAAGTAACATTGATCCGTGTCCAGCAGACAAAACGAAGCGATCGCGATCGAACCATTTCGAATTTTTTGGATTAACATTTAAGTGACGTGTCCATAGTGTGTAAGCCATTGGTGCAGCACCCATTGGTAATCCAGGGTGTCCAGAATTTGCTTTTTGAACGCCGTCAATACTAAGAGTTCGAATTGTATCTACAGCCATTTGATCAGTTTTATCAAACAAGTAACTCATTCCTTCCTGTTGCTAAAAGTGGTAACGCTCTTAATCATTGTACTATTTAAATTAATTTTATTCAACGCTTTCATAGAACATACTTAAATTTGTCCGTACATCTTCAATTAGTAGTAGATTAATCTCTATTATGGATCCCTTTGTCCTTTTGAATTCCCTTGAGTTTTTCAGGGGTAACGTCTTGGCCCTCTGGATCTACAATTTTCATTCCTTCTATATGATTTCTCATACCAGATCTAAAAGCTTTGATATATTTTTCTCTTAGGTCTTTCTGTTCAGATACTTCTTCCGGTGTTAATCCTTCACTTCTTTGTTTTCTAACTAGCTCATTGATTCTATCTAATTGGTCTTTTGCTAACATTTTATATCCTCCTATTAGGCTTTCTAGCCTAGACTTTTTCTTTCAGTACATCCTATTGCGAACAACCATTGTAATACAAAATTGCTTGAAAATCTAATTTCCTAGGGAAATGCTCGCTTATTTCGAACATTCGTTTGATTAGATGTTCGGTATATGATATAATTTTACTAAAGTTTACGAACATTGTGAACTCATATTCACTGAATCATACACTAGACTACTATTATACTTAATTTAAACGATAATTTGAAGGGATGAGGTGTTACGATATGACTACTAGAGGCCGTAAAGGCGAAAAGCAAATCGAAATTTTACGTTATATTCATGAACAAGTAAACAAAAGAGGGTATCCACCTACCGTTCGAGAAATTGGGTCTGCCACTGAATTGTCTTCCACTTCTACTGTGCATGGCCATTTAGCTAGACTAGAAAAAAATGGTTTTATCTTAAGGGATCCTTCAAAACCTAGAGCAATTGAATTCACTAAAGAAGGGTTAATCAAAATTGGAATTGATGAATTTGAAAATCATATTCCATTATTAGGTGTTGTTACCGCCGGAGAACCGATCTTAGCTGTTGAAGAAGCAACCGATTATTTCCCAATTCCTAATGATTTAGAAATTGAAAGAGGCAATCTTTTCATGTTAACGATTCGTGGTAATAGTATGATTAATGCCGGAATCTTTGATGGTGATCAAGTTATTGTTAGAAAACAAGAATCTGCTCAGAATGGTGACGTCGTTATTGCTATGACCGATGAAGAAGAAGCAACCTGTAAAAGATTCTATAAAGAACAAGGCTACATTCGCCTTCAACCAGAAAATGATACGATGGATCCGATTATATTATCTGATGTCTCTATCTTAGGTAAGGTTGTTTCTTTATACAGATCCCATATCTACTAAAATAGATTAAAACGAAAAGGCAGTCATGCTATGAAGGTAAAACACTTCATAGTCATGTCTGCCTTTTTTAGAATCCGTATGCTTCTTCTTGAGATTCCCAGATTCCTTTATAAGCGGTTGCCAGTATAACTGTATCCTCAATCAGTTTTTCAAGTCTGAAATGGATATCGTCGTTATTAATTTTTCCAGCTGTATAGTCTGTATCCAGCAAGAAAACATAATTTGGAACAATATTGGATTTCATATAGCTGAGGATTGGCTTAAGTTGCTGTTCTGGTATCAAATAATGTCTATTTGACCCTGCTGTTGCAATGATTGCCGAAACTTTATTCTGTAAAGCGCTTTGTGGTAGTAAATCAAAGACATTTTTTAGTACTGCGGGTATGGATGCTTGAAATATCGGTGTCGCGATAATAAGGATATCCGCTGCCATAATGGTTTCTGTGATCAGTTTATTATCTCCAGTATAATCAAGATAATTTCTTCCATCACTAAATTGCATCTCATAATTTTTAAGATCTAATAGCGTGTATAAATGATCTCCGCCATACTTTACTCTAAGTTCAGTCATGACCTTTTCAGCCACTATAGAAGACTTCTCTCCTACGTTTGAACCTGCTAATACGACGATATCCATCTAATCTACTCCTTATTTTTTAGTGTACTTTCTAATCGCTGGTAAGATTTTTTCACCAATAATATCAATATTTTTCTTAATATCATCCATGGTAACACCACCAAAATCTAGTTGGGCAATGTAGCGCTGGTTCCCAAACAATTCATGCTGATAAAGTATTTTTTCAATAATCAATTCAGGATCTCCTACGTTTATGACACTTCTATAGTCTTGTCCATGAGCAAATGCTTGCTTAGGAAATCCTTGTCCATTTGTTTTCTTCATTCCTTCATTAACATGGGGATAGTATTCTCTAAATGCATCCATCTTATTAGTGCTGGCATAAAAGAAGCCTGCTGTTGCTACTGGTAATGTTTTAATATCGTACCCAGCTTCTGCTGCCGTTTCTCTGTAAAGATCAATCGGCTTCTTGAATTCAGATGCCGGTCCGCCCAAGTGAGCTTGATACATCGGAACACCTATTAATCCTGCTTTTTGTGCAGAAGCATAAGAGCCGCCCACTGCTCTCCATATTGGTAGGCCATTCTGGTCGTTTTCTGGTCTAGGTATAACGTGTGCATCATTTAAAGGTGCACGGTATTCCCCTTTCCAACTCAATCTTTCATTTTCATTGATTCCTAGTAATAAGTCGAACTTTTCTTCAAATAACGCTTCGTAGTCCCTAAGATCATATCCTAGTAAATCGTATAATCCAACTCTTGAAGCACGGCCCGCTACGATTTCCATGCGACCATTAGATAATAGATCAATTGTTGCTGCATCTTCAAAAACACGAACCGGATCAGACGTACTGATAATGGTTGACCCTGATGATATTTTTATCTGATTTGTTGCTTGTGCTATAGCTGATAAGATAATCATATGTGCTTGCGATACGAAATGATCCTGATGAGATTCCCCAAGCTGAAAAATATCTAAGCCTGCTTCATCAGCCAGTACAGCTGTCTCTATAATTTCTTTGATTCTTTGTTGAGCAGAAATTCTTTTTCCTGTATGTGGATTTGGTAAGTGGTCTCCAAGTGTGTATAAACCAAACTCAAGCCCTTTGCTTTCATCAATTTTTGGTAAGATTCGATTGTTGATCATAATTTAATCATTCCTCTTATAATTAGTAAGTTAATTATATCATGATTCTCTATCTATTGAAGTAGGTACTTTATAGTGCTATAGTATACTTAATATACTATTGGAGGTGTACAGATGATATCTGATTTAGAACCGGAACATTGCAAAGTAAACGAACCTTTAGACATCTTGTTTGGTAAGTGGACCCCTGTTATTTTATTGAATTTGATGCACACCAGCCCAATGCGTTTCAGTGAAATCAAGAGAGCTATTCCGGAAATCACACAAAAAATGTTGACTAAGCAATTACGTGAACTAGAATCCCAAATGATTATTACCAGAGAAGTTTTTCCAGAAGTTCCCCCTAGAGTCGAGTATTCCGTTACTACGTATGGTAGAACCTTGGAACCCATTCTTGATGCCCTTCATCAATGGGGAAATGCACACAAAAAGAAATTACTTGAAAATCAATAAAAAAGTACTGTACTGTCGTAGACTGATTTCAACTTCCAGTCTTAAGACATATACAGTACTTTTTACTTTTAGTACTCCATTAGAGTGAAGATATCGTAACCTTTAATTTTATCTCGACCTTTAAGGTCTTTCAATTCGATGAAGAATGCTGTTCCAACAACTTCGCCGCCAAGCTTTTCAACAAGCTCTATCGTAGCAGCAATTGTTCCACCAGTAGCTAACAGGTCATCACACACTAAAACCTTTTGTCCAGGTTTGATTGAGTCTTCGTGTAGTTGAAGGACATCACTACCATATTCCAAACCGTAGTTCACTTCAATAGTTTTTCTCGGTAGTTTGCCTTTTTTACGACATGGAGCAAAGCCTATCCCTAATTCAAAAGCTACAGGACAACCAACAATAAAGCCTCTTGCCTCTGGTCCAACAATCATGTCCACTTCTTTGTCTTTAGCGTATTCTACGATTTTTTGAGTCGCTTCACTGTACGCTTTTCCGTCAGCCATCAATGGGGAGATATCTCTAAAAGTAATACCTTCCTGTGGAAAATCGGGAACATCTGCTACATAATTTTTTAAATCCATTATAAGTCTCCTTTTATTATACAAACGCATTTATTTTATATTTTTCAGTGCCTCTGTCAGTTCTTTGAATGAACTATAAACAACGGTTTCTTCAACAGCGATATTTTCAAGTCTCTGCTTGTAAACTTTTGTCTCTTCAATAGCCATTTTACTCGCCTCAGAATTCACACTGAGCAGTCCGCCTTCTATTGTAACAAATCCGGCTTCTAAAAACACCCTGATTATGAACTTTAGAATCGTTTTATCCATTTTTAGATAATCTGCAAGTAATGTTCCTTTTTCTTTAAGGTTAATATTCTTATGTTTTGCTAAAAATTTATATAATTTAGCAAACTGTTCTCTTGAAGGCATACCAAGTAAATAATCTTTACTTTTTGTATAAAAGATACAGTATAAGGTTTGTTCTTCATTATGAAGTACCGTATTTTTAACTAGTTCCAACGACTCAGGACAATCTACAATGACATAAGCTCTTTGAGCATCAAAATTCAAAGCATCTTCCGTTGTTGCAATCAATAAGCTATCCGATTTATCCGTCACAAAGGGACTATACTTAGTAAAATTCTGCTTATCATAAAAAAGATACGTAACGCCTTCCATCAGTAGATCTGATTTCTTTAGATCAGTGGTTCTCTTGTCTATGATGACTTGATTCAAGAACTTCATATCCGTTAACTGCATTTGAGGTTTTTTATTTCCGTTCCATTCATTGATTTCTACTGTACCAACTACTGAAATTGGTGTATCTGATTTTAATGCATCCGCGATTGATCCATAATTAAAGGCAATAACATCTAGAGGTGTACCCTCTTGATCTACTTTTAATTTCAAGTGCGTGCGATCTGCTCCAATGGCTCTAGCATCTATGGGTGTAACCTCTGAAAAAAGGAATACTGGTTTTGGATTATCTGTTCCAAAAGGTTTCAGCAGTTCAATCTCTTTGATTGCCTCCACATTGATATCTTTTATCTTACTTTCTTCTTCTACAGCCAATTCGTCCATAAAATCAGTTGTTTCTTGAAGTTTTTCTGCTTCTTCGTTCAATGCCTGTTTTAAAGCTTGTATATTCTCAACTGGTAAAGTCATCCCTGCTGCCATTTGGTGTCCACCAAAGTGTTTGAATAAACCTCTTATTTTGTTGCCACTTTCATAGAGGTTAAAGGCTTTAATGCTTCTAGCAGAACCTTTAGCTTCTTGAGTGGAAGGATTAATATTCAATATAACAGCTGGTTTCCCAGTTTCACTGACAATTCGGCTAGCGACGATGCCCAATACACCTTCATGCCATCCTTCTTTTGCTAAAACATAAACGGAAGACGTTTCTTGTTCTTTTAAAAGCTCAAGTGCTTCTCCTGATATTTTAGATACAATCTCTTTTCTTTCTTTGTTTTTAGTATTCAGTAAGGTCGCAATTTCTTGTGCTTTTTCCTCATCAAAAGTTGTCAGTAATTCTACAACGGGCGTTGCGTCTCCTAATCGACCAATTGCATTGATAGGCGGAGCAATTTTGAAACCGATAGTTGTTTCGTCAATTTCCTTAAGAGAAAGTGACAAAGCATTAAAAAGACTCAAAACACCTACTCTTTGAGTTTGCTTGAGTGCTTTTAATCCAAAGTCCACAATGGCTCTATTCTCATCTGTTAAGGAGACCAAATCAGCGATTGTTCCAATTGCCGCTAAATCTAGTAGTTCGATTGGTAAATCTCCTAAAAGCGCTGTAGCTAGCTTCAAAGCTACTCCGGCTCCAGACAAATCTCTGAATGGATAAGTGCCTTCTGGGTGATTTGGATGAATGACCGCAAAAGCTGCTGGAAGCGAATCAGGTATTTCATGATGATCAGTGACAATAACATCTACACCATTTTCTTGAACCTTTTGAATGGCTTCGTGTCCTGCGACTCCATTATCTACTGTAATAATCAGTTGCGTTCCGTTTTCTTGAAAATAGGTAAAGGCTTTTACATTGGGACCATATCCATCGACGAAGCGATCAGGAATAAAGTACTCCACGTTTGCACCAATGGATTCCAGTGTTTCGTACATGATTGCTGTACTAGTTACACCATCTGCATCATAATCTCCGTATATCATAATTTTTTCGCCAGATTCAATCGCTTCAGAAATTCTATCTACAGTTTTTTGCATACCATGCAATAAAAATGGATCATGAAACCAAGACTCATCTGGACTGATAAATCTAAGGATTTCTTCCTTGGTTTCCAACCCTCTATTGAGGCACAAATTAATAAAAAAGGGTGAACGATTTAATTGTTCAGAAAGCTCCTGTATTTTTTCTGAGTCGTTTTTAGAATTAATGATCCATTTCTTTGATTGTTTAAAAGTCAATATATCCACTCCTTGAATCGATTACTCTCACAATAAAAAAAGCATGAGCAATGGCAATACTTACTCCAGAGCTCTTGCTTTTAGTTCTATTTTTCGTCTAGAAGCTGGACGCCTATCCCGATCAAACCTGGTCCTGTATGCACACCGAGTGCTGGACTAACTTGATCGAAAAAGATATGTTCATAGTTTGGCAATCTTTTCTTAAGATCTTCCCGAATAGCTTTGGCTTCCTCTATTGCTGTCTCTCCACCATAAGCAACGCCTATATTGTATTTAGTAGAGTTTGCAGCATAAGTCTCAACTAACTCAATTGTTTTGTTAATAGACTTGGCTTTCCCTCGTACTTTAGCGATTGTAGTATAGATACCATCTTCATTACAAGTAATGATTGGCTTAAGGTTCAATACACTTCCTAGTACTGATTGAACCAATCCAATTCTCCCACCTTTTTGAAGATACTCAAGTGTTGGAACATGGAAGTAAACTTTTGCTTTATTTGCACTTTTTTGAAGGTTCTGTTTGATTTCCTCAAACGTTAATCCCTTCTCAACTTGATGAGCAGCCTCAACAACTGATAGACCGGAGCCGATACCAATATTCTTAGTATCTAAAACAAAAACATCAAGCCCCTTATAGTCTTTTGCAACTAATCTAACCATATTATTTGTTCCGCTAAGACCACTTGAAATCGTAATGGCTAGAAGTTTTTCGTATCCTTCAGCTTTGATTTCATCGAAAATCCCTTTAATGATTTCTCCGTCCGGAAGAGACGTTTTAGGAATTTCATTTTCCATACGTTTATAGACTTCTTCAGCTGTGATGTTTACCTTATCAGTATATTCACCGTCTTTGAAGATAATCTTTAAGGGGATCACTTTAATATTATATTTCTCTTTAATCTCCTCAGGAACATCTGCTCCGGAATCTGCCATAATGGCAATTTTTTCTTTATTCATAGGGTTCTCCTATCTTATATTATAAAGTTTCATCTTCAACAGATGTAGGTGTTGTATTCATCGTGCTTTTAGACTTTTCTGTTTGAAGCGCTTTTTCTTTAACTCTAATTTCTTGTTTAAGCTGATCAATTTCTTTATTATATCTATCTTCTAGCTCATTTACTCTAGCGTTTTCGTGCTCTTTAGCTTGAGTTGAAGATTTTTCTGCTTCTTTACGTGTTTTAGATTCTTGGTAAATTTTAACAGTTGACAGTAATGTTGCAATAAGCGCTCCTAAAAGAAGAGCTCCTAAAATGACGATAATCAAAGGCCATTCGTATGTTGCGAAACCAAAATTAATGGGTACTGGATCAACATTCAATACAGATAAGATCGCAACCAATAAAAATAAAATAAACGCACCAACAAAACTCCATTGTTTTTTCATTATTCTTGTCCCCTTTTAACCTATTCTAATTGAAGAATAACATGTTAAGTAAATTATTTCATTTATAGTGAATTACTTCATATCGAAATTGTTCAAAATGATGTAATCTCCCAGTCTAGGGAACATAGAATAAAATTTAGAAGCAATATTCAAACTTAATGGTAAAGTGACTTCTCTTTTATTGATACCAATGATATCGATGGTTTTTTCAGCTACTTCTTGGCTAGTCAGTACAAAAGCTTGGATCTTCTCCAGATAACTTCCAGATGGATCAAATTCATCAAAAAAGGCAGTATCTACTGGTCCCGGATTGATTGTTGTTACTTTGATATTCAGTGGTGCTAATTCGAGCCTCAGTGCGTTACTAAAGCCGATTACAGCAAATTTAGTAGCAGAGTAGACAGCAGATTTAGGTGTAGCTATTTTACCAGCAATCGAAGCAACATTTATGATATGTCCACTTTGTTTTTCAGCCATTTGCAAAGCCGCTAGTTGAGTTAAGTACATAACGCCCAGAACATTTACTCTGAACATGTTTTCTGCTTTGTTTAAGTCGTATTTAATGAATTCTTCTGTATGACCAAAACCAGCATTGTTAATTAATACATCTACCGTACCAACTTCTGTTTTCACTTTATTCATTGTTTCTTCAATTGCATCAGGATCAGAAACATCTAAAGGATAAATATACACATCCGAAGTCGTCGTACTCAAGCATCGATTTTTGACTTCTTCAAGTTTATCTTTTCGTCTTGCACATAAAATTAAGGTTGCACCTTTATTAGCAGCAGCATATGCCATTTCTTCACCAATTCCTGATGAAGCACCAGTAATCAAAACGACTTTATCTTTAAGTTCCATCATTTAAGTTCGTCTCCTTCTCTTGCAAGTGGGATAGAGATTTCTTTAAGATCCTGCATAACATAAGTTTCCGAAAAAATAGTCTGTGCTTCTTTTTGCATTTCATAGACGTCATTACTCAAATAACGAGCACTAATATGCGTTAATAAAAGTTTTTTTGCATTTGCTTGTTTAGAGGTCTCGGCAGCCTGGACATTCGTTGAATGATTATAACTTGTTGCCAGTTTAACATCTTTATGCGTGAATGTGCTCTCATGAACTAGCACATCGGCATTTTCTGCCAACTCGATACTCGCACTTGTTCTCACTGTGTCTCCAAGAATTGTAACCACTCTTCCTTTTTGGGAAGGTCCTACAAAATCTTTTCCATCAATAACCGTACCGTCTTCAAGTATGACCTTTTCGCCATTTTTAAGTTTACCAAACATAGGACCAAAAGGTACACCAGCAGCCTTCAATGCATCCGCTTGTAATGTACCTTCATGATCAGATTCTTCAATCCTAAATCCATAAGAAGGAATACCATGTTTTAACTTTTTAACCGTTACTTTAAATTGTGTGTCTTGAAAAATGCATTCATTATCGCTAAATTCAACGAATTTTATTGGATATTTTATATGAGTAGCTGAAAATCTCAGACTTGACAGAACATACTGCTTAATGCCTACTGGACCATATATTGTTAATGGTGTTTCTCCACCTTGAAAAGCTCTACTACTGAGCAAACCCGGGAGACCAAAGATATGGTCTCCATGCATATGCGTAATAAATATTTTCTCGATTTTTCTAGGTTTTAAGGTAGTATGCAGAATCTGGTGCTGAGTAGCTTCTCCACAGTCAAACATCCAAATACTATTTCTTTCTTCAAGCAGCTTCAATGCGATACTTGAAACATTTCTGTGTTTAGCCGGAACCCCGGACCCAGTTCCTAAAAATAATAAATCCATAACTGTCCCCTATTTCTAATTCAAACTTGATGATTTTTATTCGACGAATTCAAATTCAAAGTTATCAATTCGAACGATATCGCCATTTTTAGCACCTTTTGATCTAAGTGCTTCATCTATACCCATTCCACGAATCTGACGAGCAAATCTCATGATCGATTCATCGTGGGCAAAGTTCGTCATTTTATATAGTTTTTCAAGTTTTTCTCCTGAAAGTACCCAAGTACCATCAGGCTCTCTCATGATATTGAAGTGATCAACTGAAGGAGTGTGTTTGTACAATACTCTTTCTTCTTGTTCAGTTTCCTCATCATAAAGTGGGAATTCAGGTGTCGTTTCAAGTAACTCAGCAGTTCTAGATAATACAGCCGTTAATCCACGTTTAGATAAAGCTGAGACTTCATAGAGTTCATATGACCCTTCAAGTTCATCTAATTTTTCTCTGAAAATACGAAGATTTTCGGCAGAGTCTGGCATATCCATTTTATTGGCGATAATGATTTGCGGTCTTTCTCTTAACTTAAGATCATATTCTTCTAGTTCATTGTTGATTGTAATATAGTCATCGATTGGAACTCTTCCTTCGATTCCGCTCATATCGACAACATGAAGGAGTACTCTTGTACGCTCAATGTGTCTAAGGAACTCAATTCCTAGACCCACGCCTTGAGAAGCACCTTCAATCAGTCCAGGCATATCTGCCAGTACAAAACTTTGACCTTCATCCGTCTCTACCATGCCAAGATTTGGTACGATTGTTGTAAAGTGGTAGGCACCAATTTTTGGCCTAGCCGCTGAAACAACAGAAAGTAAAGTAGATTTACCAACAGATGGGAAACCAATCAAACCTACATCAGCAAGAACTTTTAATTCAAGCTCAATTTCTTTTTCTTCACCAGGCTCACCATTTTCAGCGATCTCCGGTGCTGGATTACGAGGTGTCGCAAAACGAATATTCCCACGTCCGCCACGTCCACCTTTTGCAATAACAGCTTCTTGACCGTGATTGACTAAGTCAGCATACATCTGTCCGGTTTCTGCATCTTTTACAATTGTACCAGGTGGTACTTTCACATAAAGGTCTTGTGCTCCGCGGCCATGCTTACTTTTGGACATTCCGTTGTCCCCGTTTTTAGCTTTGAAGTGTCTATTGTACCTGAAATCCATTAAGGTTCTAAGACCTTCATCCACTACAAAGATAATGTTCCCTCCGAGACCACCGTCTCCACCAGCCGGTCCGCCATCTGGTACATATTTTTCACGTCTAAAAGCAACCATGCCGTCTCCGCCATTACCTGCCTTAACATTTACTTTTACTTGATCTAAAAACATTGACATCTATAAATCCTTCTCTCCTGTGCAGTACTCTTACTTTTCATTTTACACTATTACATCTTATAATACTAATCATCTTAAATGAGAGCATAATAAAAGCGGGACAGGCCCGCTTCTCTTTGTATTCAATTCAATCCATTATAAGCACCGGTCAGCTTTCAACTAACAATTAAGCTTTTGATGGCCTGGATATTGAGTCAAAGGATCCTTCTGAACCAACTGCTAAATTGAAATAAGCTCGATTCGGGTCCTGATTTAAAGACAATTCAGTCATTTGTTGATATTCTTCCATGAAACGTTCAGTTACTTGCGTCATATTTTCTTCGAAAAAGAGTTCTGCATTCGAAATTTCTTCATCTGAAAAATCATTATTATGATACGTACTCGGGGCTTCATACTGTACTAGAGAACCTAATAAGTTAAAGGCTTCCTGTTTTTCCTCTGAGAAATCTACAACAACCTGCTTTTTCTCGGTTTGCCGTATGTTTTCAATACGCATCATAAGTTCTTCGGATAAAAGTTCACTATCAAATGAAGAAGCAACAATGATACCATCCGCATTACAAAATCTAAAACCGACAGAAGTTAAATCTGCAGCATGTAGACGGGTCTGTTTTTCTTCTGAATTTGTTAAATGTACCCAATCTTTTAGCGTAGAAATCATTTTTTGACTGATTTCAGCATCCTGATGGATCACTGTAATCGATTCTGCATCCAAATCCAGTAGTAACTTAGCTAGATGAACCGTATCATAATCTGTCCCAAACAACACAAATTTCTGTTCTGAAAGTGAATCCATTCTATCTTTAAGTATCTCAATCGTTTTAGAAGGATCTGTAAGATAGAGAGGACGCATGGCTTCAGAAATACGCATTTTTTTTGAAAAATCAATAGCTTTTTGGAATAGTTTTCTAAGGACATTGCCTAGAACCTGTTTTTCATCAGCTGATTTCATAGCGGCTTCAGCATATTTTAGCGTCGCGAGAGAACCTTTAGCTTTAGTCTCCATTCCACTTAAAGTTGATAATAAGTGGTTGATAACATCTTTATTGAATTTACTATAAGTTTCCAAAATGATTTCTTTTAAAGGTTTATCTGTGTGTTTAGAAAGATACCTTAAAAGATCACCATGCTTGAAACTCTTTTCGTCAACATTCAAATAGTACTCGCTACGGACCTCTGAAGATATGATACACACTTCCTGTACTCCTGAAAATGCACTAATATCTTCTAGATGCGTCATCTTTTCTTGCTCACTAAGTTTATATCGATCGATATCATCAATAGATACGGTATCTTGATTTACACCATACATTAATAGTTTCAATTATGATCATTCCTTGTACTAGCAAGTATTTCATTCCAGACTTCTTCTCTTCCTTCCCGTGTTTCGGAAGAAAACATGATGACTTTATCTTCAGTAGCTAATTGAAGAGTCTGAACAACTTGGTTGATGTGTTTATTTCGTCTTGACTTCTTGATTTTATCTGCTTTAGTCGCTACAACTAATACAGGTAAATCATAGTACTTCAAAAAATCGTACATTTGAATATCAAGTTCTGTTGGATGATGTCTTAAGTCAACGAGCAGAATACTTAAAGTCAGTTCTTCTCTGCTTGAGAAATAGATATTCATCATGTCTCCCCATTTTTTTTGTTCCGCATTCGAGACTTTGGCATAGCCGTATCCCGGAACGTCTACAAAGAATAAAGAGTTTTCAATATTGAACCAATTTAACGTTCTCGTTTTTCCTGGTTTACCAGAGGTTCTCGCTAATTTTTTTCGATTTACCATTGTATTGATAAAAGAAGATTTACCTACATTAGAACGTCCAGCTAATGCAATTTCTGGAAGTCCATCGTCTGGATATTGAAGCGGAGAAACTGCGCTGATTACGATTTCTGCATAATGAATTTTATCTGTATTCATCTATTTTTCTCCTAAATATAATTTATTTCGATTGATATAATCCTGTATAAGTATATCATAATCAAAAATATTTTAAAGAACTTATTTAAAGAGTGTGTCACACACCTCTCTTATGTTACAAACGTGTGACAAAGATCGAACTATTAATGTAAAAAAAGATGCCCCTAATAAGAGACATCTTTCCTAAACATCTTAAACAGTGACCAGTTCTCCATCATGATCGTAATAGACGGGACTACCCGTTCCAACGACTACTTCTGGCGTAATGATTACTTTTTGAATATCGTCTCGACTTGGTACTTCAAACATGATTTCCATCATGATACTTTCAATGATCGAGCGTAGACCCCTAGCACCTGTATCTCGTTCTATTGCTTTCTTACCAATCTCTATTAATGCTTGGTCATCAAACTCTAACTCCACATTATCAAGTTGCATCAACTTCATGTATTGCTTAACTAATGCACTCTTAGGTTTGGTCAGAATTTCGACTAGATCTTCTTCCGTCAGTTTCTCAAGAACAGCAGTAATTGGAAGACGACCGATAAACTCTGGTATTAAACCATATTTTAGCAGGTCTTCTGGAATGATTTGTTGCATCATACTAGCATTTTCATCGAATCCTTTGCGAGTATTTGAAGCACCAAATCCAATCACTTTGTCCCCAAGACGATTTTTGACCATCGTTTCAATTCCATCAAAAGCGCCACCAACGATAAAGAGGATATTTGTTGTATCGATCTGAATCAGTTCTTGATGAGGATGTTTACGTCCACCTTGAGGAGGAACGCTTGCAGTTGTTCCTTCTAAGATTTTCAGCAAAGCTTGTTGAACACCTTCACCACTTACATCTCGAGTAATCGATACATTCTCAGATTTTCTGGCAATTTTATCAATCTCATCGACGTAGATAATACCGTACTGTGCACGTTCAACATCATAGTCAGCAGATTGAAGTAGTTTTAATAGGATATTTTCTACATCTTCACCAACATAACCCGCTTCTGTTAAGTTCGTAGCATCTGCAATAGCAAATGGTACATTCAAGATACGAGCTAGCGTTTGAGCAAGATAAGTTTTACCAGATCCTGTAGGGCCAATTAAGCAGATATTACTTTTTTGCAATTCAACATCATCTTCTTGATTTGATAAGTTGTTGACGCGTTTATAATGATTATACACAGCAACGGACAAAGCTTTTTTGGCTGCATCTTGGCCAATAATATAATCATTTAGAATTGCTTTAATTTCTTGAGGTTTAGGAACCTCAGTATCTTCAGTGTAAACTTGTTTATTAAATTCTTCATCCATAATCTCTTTACAAAGATCTATACATTCATTACAAATGTATACTCCTGGACCTGCAACAATCTTCTTAACTTGATCTTGTGATTTACCACAAAATGAACAAGAGATATTTCCAGATTGTTCTTCATCATTATCAAACATGGCAGGTTCACCTCAATTCTTCAAAATCTTCTCACTTTTCATATAGTAACATAGAACATGTGTGCTTGCCAATACTGTGACTCTATATAAAGACTACTTTTATTATGAAAAATGGGAATGCTGCAATAGCATTCCCTTTTCATATAGTTACAATCAGTTGTCTCATTTACAGAGAAACTGATTGTAAGATCAACTAATCTAATTTTATTGATTATTCAGCTGATTCTTCAGTTGGCTCTAAAGTTTCTTTCGCAGTAGAAGTAATCAAATCGATTGCTTTTTTAAGTGAAATATCTCTAGTCAATAAGTCTGGAGACAGTACGCTACGTACTTGTTCTTCAGGCATATTGTACTGACCAGCTAAATCTTTGATTTCTTTTTCAATATCAGCTTCGTCAGCTTCTAATTTCTCAGCTTCAACGATTGCTTCTAAAACAAGGTTTGTACGAACGTTAAATTCTGCTTCGCCTTCAAATTGCTTGTGAAGATCAGACTCAGTTGAATTTGTCATTTCATAGTACATTTCAGGAGAAATGCCTTGTTGTTGTAGATTGTTCAAGAACATGTCCATTTGACGGTGTACTTCGTCATGTGCCATTTCGTGAGGAATCTCTTCAATTTTAGCATTTTCAACTGCTTTACGGATAGCTTCGTCATCACGGGCATCGTTAGCAGAATTTGTGCGACCTTCTTCTAGGTTTTTACGAATTTTAGCTTTAAGCTCATCCAAAGTTTCAACTTCTTCGTCAGCATCTTTAGCAAACTCGTCATCTAATTCTGGAAGTTCTTTAGACTTAACTTCGTGAACTTTAACTTTGAATACAGCTTCTTCACCAGCTAGGTCTTCTGCTTGATATTCTTCAGGGAAAGTAACCGTTACGTCTTTTTCTTCTCCAGCTTTAACGCCTACAAGTTGTTCTTCGAATCCTGGAATAAATGAGTTTGAACCTAATTCTAATGAATGGTTTTCTCCTTTTCCACCATCAAAAGCAGTATCTCCTTTGAATCCTTCAAAGTCGATTACAACAGTATCGCCATTTTCAGCAGCAGTATCTTTAACTGTTAATTCCGCTAAGTTTTCACGGCGAGTTTCAAGATTTTTTTCAACTGCTTCGTCAGTAACTTCGCGGTCTTGTTTAGTTACTTCTAATTCTTTATATTGTCCAAGCTCTACTTCTGGTTTCAAAGTAACTTCTGCTACTAATTTCCAGTCTTGACCTTTTTCAACTGATTCGATATCAATGTTTGGTTGAGCTACTGGATCGATTCCAGCTTCTTCAACTGCTTTAGAGTAAGCATCAGGTAATAAATCGTTTAATGTATCTTCATACAACGCAGCTTCTCCGTACATTTGGTTGAACATTTTACGTGGAACGCGGCCTTTACGGAATCCTGGAACATTAAGAGTTTTCTGAACTTTCTTGAATGTTTGATCCAATCCATTTTTTACTGTTTCTTGATCAATTGAAAATGTTAAACGTCCAGATGTAGCACCTGTTTTTTCAAAATTAGTTGCCATAACTATTTTACCCTCCGAAATTCTTTTTTATTATCTGTAATTAAGTGAGATACTTGTCAAATTCAATAAAATTTAACCTATACTCTTCAAGATCGATATAAAATCGAACTCGAATTATTTTGACATCTTATTCACTTAGCATATTACGCATACTAGGTTATCATACAATAGTTTAGACTAAAAGTAAATACAAACCGCACAAATCAAGTGTTTTCAAAAGTAATTGCATCAATCCATTTCTTCATTCTTATCTTTTCATCTGGTCTGTTTGATTCAGCAGATTTAACAGATTCTTCAAAAGCATAACGATCCACATAAATATCCACCCAGACTTTGATATCTTCAATGATTGTATCAATCACTGGATATAATCTTAAAAGATGTCCATTAAGTTCTGGTTTGATCATCATCATTAAGCTAGGATCTTTTTCAAGAGCGCTCTCAAGCTCTAAATTTAAGGTTTTGATAAGTGGATTTTGATCAAATTCTTCCAAGGTGTTCGGATTTACCGTGACTTCTTGGTCTAATACATTTAATGTGACGCTACTTTCGTATCCACTTTGAATCAATCGCTGCAGAAACAATGCTTTGATGTGTTCATCTACAAAGGGATTCCCGAACAAACTATTTACAACGCCAGACAATTCTTTGTTTTCGATAATTACAGATTCTCCAATTAAGTTTAGCTGTTCCTCTATAGAATATTCTGAAAAGGCGTATAGCTTTTTGAGTACTTCTAATTTTTTAGCGTTACCTTTTTCTTCTTCAAGAAGAAGTGCTTCATCCAATTGTTCTCTTAAACTGCTTTTCTCTGATTCCTGTATAGAATCTAGTTGATTTAACTGGTTAAGAAACCTTTCAGCTTCTTTTAATTGGTTGGTTTTGATCAGAAGATACATAAATAATGATCCATACTCGGGATCTTGCGTATACTGTTCTTCGAAATCAGCTGTCATGTCGTATGCTTCATCGTACTTTTCCGCTTGTATTAAAATGGTTACATACAGTAAATTACCCTCGATTTCTCTTTTTAGTTCATAGGCCCGTTCGATGGCTTCTAACGCTTTTGGTAACTCATTAAGTTTCAGATGATTTTCTGCTTTAAATAGATACCGATCATAGTTTTTTGGAAACTCTATTTTCTCACCAATAGGCTATCCCTTCTTTCTGTTTCTTTATTATAATCAGAATGTGTTGCTTTCTCAAAATAAACATTTAAAAAAATAAACCAATGAGTGTCGAATACTCATCGGTTTAAACAAATGTTCATTAAAATTTTCGGAAACGCTCATACCTTTTTTGAATCAATTCATCTTTTGGCAATTGAGATAATGTCGCAAGTTCTTTGATGATTTCTTCCTTCATTGACGCTAAAACTTGGCTACTGTCTATCTTGCCTTGATCATCATTTTCATAAACAATTCGATCAATTACGCCTAAATCCAGTAAATCATATGAAGTTAACTTCATAATTTCAGCTGCCTCGCCAGAACGTTTTGAATCTTTCCATAGTATTGAAGCAAAACCTTCTGGAGATAATATAGAATAGATTGAAAATTCCATCATCCAAACTTGATCTCCCGCTGCTAAAGCGAGCGCACCCCCACTACCACCTTCACCGATGATAATAGATAATATAGGTACTGAAAGATTACTCATTTCAAGAAGATTTCTAGCTAGCGCTTCGCCCTGACCTCTTTCTTCAGCTTCTACACCACAGTAAGCTCCTGAAGTATTGACAAATGTCACTATCGGTCTATTAAACTTCTCAGCTTGTTTCATCAGTCTAAGAGATTTTCTATATCCCTCAGGATGTGGAGAACCGAAGTTTCTTTTCATGTTTTCTTCAAGATCGTGACCTTTTTGATTACCGATAATAGTGACGGCTTGTCCATTCAACATCCCGATTCCACCAACGATTGCAACATCATCTTTATAGGAGCGATCCCCATGAAGTTCTACAAAGTCGTCAAATATCGCTTCGATCAATTCAGTCGTCGTGATGCGGTCTGTTTGTCTAGCAATGGATACGATATCTATTGCCTCTGCCATATGACCACCTCTTTTTCTTAAATATATACTCTCTTGCACTCGAATCAATTGTTTATAAGAATCGGCTTAGCGAGTTAAAGGTACATGCATGTTTAATAGTTTACCGATCATGTCTCTTAATTCTTTACGAGGTACGATATGATCAACAAACCCATTTTCCAGCACTTTTTCAGCTGACTGAAAGTCATCAGGTACAGATTCTTTGATAGTCTGCTCGATGACTCTTCTTCCAGCAAAACCAATCAAAGCACCCGGTTCAGCCAGGATGATATCGCCTTGCATTGCAAAACTAGCCGTTACGCCACCAGTTGTAGGATCTGTAAGGACAGTTAAATACAACAAGCCTTTATCTGAATGATTCTTAACTGCAGCACTCGTTTTAGCCATTTGCATCAGGGATAAAATCCCTTCTTGCATTCTAGCTCCACCCGATGCTGTAAACAACACGACGGGTAACTGTTCTTTTGCTGCTTTTTCAAACAAACGGGTGACTTTCTCACCAACAGCTTGACCCATACTTCCCATAATAAAATTAGAATCCATAATACCGATTGCTAATTTATGATCACTGATTTTAGCCTCACCAGTCAAAATCGCTTCTCTTAATCCAGAATTGATTTGAACTTTCTTCAGCTTTTCTTCATAACCTGGGAAATTCAGTGGATCTATCGAAACGATATCTTCATCCCACTCCACAAAAGTTCCTTCATCAATTGTCAGGTTTACTCTCTCCTGTGCACTGATTCTAAAAGCATACTGACAGTTAGGGCAAATTCTTTCGTTTCCTAGATCTTTTGAATAGATGGATTGTTTACAGTTGGGACATTTAACGAACATACCATCAGGAACAAATGGCGCTCTTTCAGAGTCCTGTGTTGCTTTTTGTATAGAAATGTAAGGACGCTTTTTAAAAAGGCGCATACTTATCCCTCCTCTAACTCATTCTGCCATTTAGGAATAAAACTTTTTTCAAGATACTCTGTATCATACTTACCACTTAAAAATGTTTCGTCATCAAGCAGATCAAGCTGGAATTGTAAATTGGTCTGTATTCCCTCAACGATCATTTCTTTTAGAGCTCTTTTCATCTTAGCAATGGCAATTTCTCTTGTCTTACCGTGCGTGATGACTTTAGCGATCATAGCGTCATAATAAGGTGGGATCTCTCCACCAGCAAATAAAGCAGTGTCAACTCTTAATCCATTCCCTCCAGAAGGCAGGTTTAAGTAGCTTATAACACCTGGTGAGGGTGCGAAGTTGAACGCAGGATTTTCAGCGTTGATACGGCACTCTAATGCATGACCGCTTAACTGAAGTGTATCCTGATCTATTGACAATGGTTCGTTATTTGCTATTTTTATCTGTTCTTGTACGATATCGAAATTTGAAATCATTTCGGTGATTGGGTGCTCTACTTGAATTCTAGTGTTCATTTCCATGAAATAAAAAGCCCCACTATCATCCATTAGAAACTCTACTGTACCAGCATTTTTGTATCCTACATATTCAGCAGCCCTTACCGCAGCTGCACCAATTTCTTGTCTTTGTTCTTCTGTAAGTACATGAGAAGGTGCTTCTTCAAGAATTTTCTGGTGGTTACGCTGCATTGAACAATCTCTTTCTCCAATGTGAATCACATGACCATGATGGTCGCCAAGTAATTGAATTTCAATGTGCTTAGCAGGAGAAATGATTTTTTCCATATACATACGGTCATCACCGAAAGCAGCTTTCGCTTCAGATTTAGCATGATTGAAAGCTTGGATCAATTGTGCTTCAGATTCGACAACACGCATACCCTTACCGCCACCGCCGGCTACGGCTTTAACGATAACAGGATACCCAATCTCCTCTGCTGTTTCAAGAACTTCTTCGTCAGTGACCAAGAATCCATCACTACCAGGTACAATCGGTACATTTGCTTTACGCATCATTTCTCGTGCATTTGCCTTGTTCCCCATTTGATCAATGGTTTCTTTATCAGGGCCAATAAAAACAATATTGACTTCTTCACACATGGCTGCGAAGGTACTATTTTCAGAAAGAAATCCAAATCCCGGGTGAATGGCTTGTGCTCCAGTAATCACAGCAGCACTTAAAATGTTTTGCATATTCAAATAAGAGTCGCTTGCTTTTGCTGGTCCTATACAAACTGCTTCATCAGCCAGTTGCATGTGAAGTGCATCTTCATCTGCTTCTGAATAAACAGCAACAGTTTGAATGCCCATTTCTTGACAGGCTCTGATAATTCGAACGGCTATTTCTCCTCGATTGGCAATCAATATCTTTTGAAACATTATATGACCTTCCTTAAAATCAAAATTGTACATCTATATAAAATAGATTGTAAGGTGTTTTAAACAAAGTTTCTTAACGGCCAATAATGAACGTCATTTCAACTTCACAAACTTTTTTCCCATCAACATATGCAACACCTTTTCCGATACCAGCATATTGTTTAAGTTTAACGATGTCTACTTTTAATTCCAAGATGTCACCTGGAACAACTTTTTTTCTGAACTTAACTTTGTTTAGTCCACCAAGATAAGCTGTTTGACCTTTGAATTGATCTAATTTAAGTAAAGGAATAGATCCAGCTTGAGCTAGACTCTCAACAATTAGGACACCTGGCATTACAGGTTCGCCAGGGAAATGTCCTTGGAAAAATTCTTCATTGATTGTAACATTTTTGATTGCTGTAACGTGTTCACCAGGAATCATTTCAGTTACTTTATCAATAAAGTAAATTGGATAACGGTTTGGAATTAGTTCTTGGATTTCTTTGATGTTCATAGTAGTCATTTATAAGTGCTCCTCGAATAGTTAGTTTGGATTGTTTTTTACATAAGTGTTTCTATTTTACGTCTTTAATTTGAACGAGCGGTTGACCAAATTCGATTGGCTGACCATCTTCGACTAAGACTTTGTAGACTGTCCCACTCACATCACTTTTAATTTCATTCATGACTTTCATCGCTTCAATGATGACTAAAGGCTGGCCTTTTTCGATAATATCTCCAGCCTTAACAAAAGCAGGCTTGTCTGGAGAAGAAGCAAGATAAGACGTCCCCACGATAGGGGCTGTTACTTCATGAACGCCTTCTAAATCTTCACTGACTGGTGTAACTTCTTCTTTAACTGTCGAAACGGTGTCAGTCGCGTTTGATGCGTTGCTCACTGGTTTAGGCGCAACAACTTCTGCTGGTCGCGGCGCTTCATTAGAAACTGCTGCTGTATCATTCTTACTCATCTTGATGGATACCGCTTCGTTCGATAATTCAAAGATTTTCAAACTTGAAGCATCTATTTTTTCAATAAGTTCTTTGATTTGTCCAAAGTCCATGTGTTAAGCATCCTCCCATTTCTTGAAAAGAGTAACTGCATTATGCCCTCCGAAGCCTAATGAGTTATTTAAAGCATACATGATCTCTTTATGTCTTGCTTCTTTGGGAATATAATCTAGATCACAATCTTCATCTGCTGTTTCAAGACCAATTGTTGGAGGAAGTATACCTTCTTGCAATGCTTTAATACAAGCTACTGCTTCAATGGCTCCCGCTCCACCTAAAAGGTGACCTGTACTACCTTTTGTACTTGAAATCGGTACATTGTATGCTACTTCTTCTCCAAGCGCTCTTTTAAGTGCTACTGTTTCAGAAGAATCATTTGCAGGAGTAGATGTTCCGTGAGCGTTGATATATCCTACTTGAGCAGGCTCAATATTCGCTTCTTTCATTGCATGAATCATCGCATTAGCAGCACCTTCACCAGTTGGTGTCGGAGCAGTCATGTGATAGCTGTCTCCAGTTGCGCCATAACCTACAATTTCAGCATAGATTTTTGCGCCACGCTCTTGAGCGCTCTCTAGATTTTCAAGCAATAGTACCGCAGCACCTTCACCCATAACAAATCCTTGACGATCTTTATCAAATGGCATTGAAGCTCTATCTGGATCTTCAGCATTTGATAAGGCAGTTAAGGCAGCAAAACCTGACATTCCGATTTCGTTGATACTCGCTTCAGCACCACCCGCAAGCATATAATCTGCGTAGCCATGTTTGATATTTCTAAAGGCTTCACCAATAGAATTGTTTCCAGAAGCACATGCTGTAACAATCGATAAGTTTGGTCCTTTGGCACCAGTAGCAATTGAAATATTTCCTGCTACCATGTTACCAATTGCCATTGGTACAAAGAAAGGTGCTACACGGTCTAATCCTTTTTCATGCATTTTAATGATTTGGTTTTGCATCGCATTCAATCCACCGATACCAGAGCCTACCATTACGCCAAGACGACTTACATCAATAGAATCAACGTCTAACTTAGAATCTTCCATCGCTTCAAGAGCTGCTACTACACCATATTGAGAAAATACATCCATTCTCTTAGCCAGTTTGCCATCCATTCTATCTTTCGCTTTGAAATCTTTAACTTCTCCAGCGACATGGACATTGATTGGTGTTCCGTCAAATTTTGTTAAAGGTCCGATTCCGTTTTTACCTGTCTTCAAACCATCCCAAAATTCATTGACGTTGTTTCCTAAAGGTGTTACTGCACCTAAACCTGTTATAACGACTCTACGCATTTTAATATCCTCCTAATTATCCGTTCATTACCATTCCGCCATCAACATTGATGACTTGTCCGGTAATATAGTTTTGTTTACTTAAGAACAAAGCAGCTTCTGCCACTTCTTCTGGTTGACCTAATCTTTGTAGTGGAATTTGAGTCATAATCGTATCTTTAACCGTATCTGCTAATACATCGGTCATGTCAGATTCAACAAACCCCGGAGCGATTGCATTGACTGTAATCCCTCTTGGCGCTAATTCTCTAGCTACGGATTTAGTGAAACCAATAATGCCTGCTTTACTTGCAGCATAATTAGCTTGTCCAGCATTCCCAGTTTGTCCTACAACACTCGCTAGATTAATAATACTTCCGCTTTTTTGCTTAAGCATAAATCTTGAAGCGGCTTTAGTTGTATAGAATGTACCCTTTAAGTTAATATCAATCGTTTGATCAAATTCTTCTTCGGTCATTCTTAAAAGTAAGTTATCTCTCGTAATGCCTGCATTATTGACTAAAACATCCACACTACCAAATTTTTTCTTCGTGTCTTTAATAAGTTTTGTTGCAAACTCAGGATCACTAATATCTCCAGCGCAAGCAAAGATCTCTCCGCCGAACGCACTTAATTCAGAAATTTGTTCTTCTGAAATTTCTTTACGGCCGTTCAATACAATATTGTGGCCTTCTTTAGCAAAAGCATAAGCAATCGCTTTTCCAATGCCTCGTGAACTTCCCGTAACGATAACCGTTTTAATCTTATCTACCACTTTTTCACCTCTAATTATTAGTTGGTACGCGCAAGCGCTTCAATTGCTTTATGCAATTGCTTGTCATTCTCTACATTCATAACTGAAACACTACGATCTATTTTCTTGACAAATGTTTTCAACGTTTTGCCTGGTCCTAATTCTACAAAAGTATCCGCTCCGTCTTTGATCATCTGACGAATCATCTGTTCGAACCTTACTGGAGACATTACTTGTTGAACTAGTGTCGGTATAACTTCATCTATATTTTCATAAGCTCTCGCATTCGTATTGCTGTATACAGGATAGAGAAATTCTTTTGTTCTAATATTTTTTAGCTCTACTTCCAAATTTTTCGCTGCGGGCTCAAGTAATTTTGTGTGGAATGGGCCACTTACGTTAAGCGGAATCACTTTTTTAGCACCTGCCTCTTCAAGCTCTTTAATGGCTTGAGTGACACCAGCTTGTATTCCAGCTACAACAATTTGACCTGGCATATTATAATTTGCTACTTGAACATAATGCGTCTCACTGATCTCGTCACATATTTTTTCAACGACTTCAGATTCTAATCCCATAACTGCGGCCATTGCACCGACACCTTCTGGGACGGCTTCGTCCATAAACTGTCCTCTTTTATGAACAAGCTTTACTGCATCTTCAAATGTAAAAACCTCTGAGGAAACCAGTGCAGTATATTCACCTAAACTCAATCCTGCTACCATATCGGGTTTGATTCCGGCTTCTTGCATCAATTGTTCAATCGCATGACTTAACGTTAAAATGGCTGGCTGCGTCAATGGTGTCCAATGTAATTTCTCATTCTGATTAAAAGCTAATTCAGCTATATTTATCGATAGTGCTTCACTTGCTTTATCAAAGGTTTGCTTTACAATTCCATATTGATCATATAATTCTTTACCCATACCATCGTATTGAGCGCCTTGCCCGCTAAATAAAAATGCTGTAGACATATTACAGATATCCTTTCTACTACGAAGCTTTATCGTTCTTTTATTGATTATTTCCAGGGAATGTCATAAAGCATTAATCCTGCTTATACACTCTACATTCCCCTTATAATCAAAAGACCGCTATACTTTGAATTTTTCAAAGTATAGATGGTCTTTTTTTGTTATGCAAATACTACAGGATTGGATGTTAACTCTTTGTATTCTTGCATGAGTTCTTCTACAATTTCTTTACACGACTGTTCTTTTTTGACTAGTCCAGCACTCTGTCCTGCCATGAAAGAACCTGTATCCTTATCCCCTTCAACAACTGCTCGTCTAAGTGCGCCTTTTCCTAATTCTTCTAACCTAGAAAAATCTGGATTCTCGTCACTTGTGATTTCTTTTTCGACTTGCAGATATTCTCGTGTTAGTTTATTTCTTAAAACACGAACTGGGTGACCGGTGATGAGACCTGTTACAACAGTGTCGATATCTCTAGCTTTTATGACTCTCTTCTTGAAGTTCTCATGGGCGATACTTTCAGTAGCTACAACGAATCTAGTACCTAGCTGGACAGCTGAAGCTCCTAACATGATGGCAGCTGCAACGCCTCTTCCGTCCGCAATACCGCCTGCAGCGATTACAGGAATCGTAACTGCATCAACCACTTGAGGAACAAGTGTCATAGTTGTAGATTTACCGATATGTCCACCGGCTTCCATTCCTTCACAGATAATTGCGTCCGCGCCCTCATTTTGCATTCGTTTTGCAAGAGCAACCGAAGCAACAACTGGAATGACCACGATACCAGCTTCTTTGAACTTTTTCATGTATTTACCCGGGCTACCCGCACCTGTGGAAATGACTTTAACTTTTTCTTGGCAAACGACTTCAACCACTTCATCAACATAAGGTGATAGAAGAAGAACGTTTACTCCAAAGGGTTTATCTGTCATTTCTTTAGTTTCACGGATTAGTTTACGTACGAATTCTCCCGGTTCATGACCAGCCCCTATCATGCCTAATCCACCAGCATTGGAGACCCCAGCCGCTAAGCTAGGTGTTCCCACCCATGACATTGCTCCTTGGATAATAGGATAGTTGATTCCAATTTTTTCCATTAGTGCTTGATTCATATAGGAGCTCCCTTCTAAATATTGATTAAGCTAGTTGCTCATCTACATATTTAACGATATCTTGAACAGTGTTTAATCCTTCTTCAGTTTCAATTTTGATATCAAATTCATCTTCGATATCGTTAATGATTTGGAATAAGTCTAAGCTGTCTGCTTCTAATTCCTCACGGAAGTTTGTGTTTAATTGTACTTCTTCTTTTTCTTTATCTAATTGATCCACGATGATTTCTTGAATAGTTTCGAAAGTTGACATTATTTGTTCCTCCAAATTTTTTTATAGTTTGATTAACAGTGATCCCCATGCTAACCCGCCACCAAAGCCGGTCAGCACGATAGTTTGATTATTTCCGAGCTGGATGTCTCCATTTTCTATTAATTCTTCCAATAATATCGGTATACTAGCCGCCGATGTATTTCCATAGTGCTGGATATTTTGAGGAAACTTCTCTAATGGCTGTTTTAATTTCTTAGACACTGCTTTGATCAATCGAGCGTTCGCCTGATGTAATAAAAAGTAATCGACGTCTTCAAGTTGAAGTTGACTATTTTCAACTACATCGCTAATACTCTTTGGAACAGATCTGACAACAAAATCGAAAATGTCACGTCCGCTCATTTTCAGGTGAGCATCCGTTTCTTTTTCAGGAGTCAGCGGATTCTGAACCGAACTTTCTCCAGAAGTAAGCGCGCTTCCCCTAGATCCGTCAGCATGAATGTCTTCATTGATAAAGCTTTGAGTATGTTCGTTTCTTTCAAGTAACATAGCTCCTGCTCCATCTCCGAAAAGTACTGCGGTAGAACGATCCGACCAATTCACTACTTTAGACATCACTTCTGCACCAATAACTAGCGCGTAACGATAAGAACCAACCGATAACATTTTCTCAGCAACCGAACTGGCATACACAAATCCAGAACAAGCAGCGTTCAAGTCAAATGCTATTGCATTTGTAGCCTGAATGTTTGCTTGTATCTTGCACGCTACTGACGGTGACTGTGAATCAGGTGACATTGTTGCGACAATAATCAATCCAATTTCACTTACGTCTACACCACTATTAGCTAATGCATTCTCAGCTGCTTTTGTGCCTAGATCAGAGGTATTCTCAGTTGTGCTAATATGTCTTTGCTTTATACCTGTACGTGAACTAATCCATTCGTCAGAAGTATCCAACCACTCTGTCAGATCCTCATTTGTAAGAATCTTTTCAGGAATATATTTTCCAACTGAACAAATTTTAACTTTCGCTTGATTACTCACTTCGGTAACTGCTCCTTTGTACGCTCTAAGAAATCATGTAAATTTTTCAAGCCTAGCATTAGAATTTCTGATTGATCCTTGTCCATCTCTGCAATGGTTTCCTTTACCATATCTCTATGGAACTTATCATGAAGTCTATACAGTAAACGTCCTGTAGGGCTAAGAGATAGTTTTACAACTCTTCTATCGTGATCCGTACGTACTCTTTCTACGTAATTTTTTCGCACTAGATTATTGACCGAAACGGTTAATGTCCCAGCTGTTACACCCAGTTTTTTTGCTACTTCACTGGTTGTAAGTTGCTCGTACATGCCTATTGCCTCAATCGTGTGCATCTCTTTGATAGAAACATCTTTAAACCTACTGGATTGTAGTGTTTTCTCTTCAATCATCAATACATCATTGAATATCGTAACGAGATATTTATTGATTTCATTAACTAATGGGTCCACACCAACTCCTCCATTTCTTCACTCAGTCAATATACTTTGATTATCAAATTATTTGACTATCAAAATATAATATACATTTGAATTAGTGTCAAGAAAAAATTTATTTCTTAAGTTTTGCTCACGCATATCCCGTAATATCAAGCTTTACTAAAATTTAAAATAAGAATATTTTAATTTAATAAACAAAATAACTTGAAGACCGGCTCTATATGAGTAGGTCTTCAAGTTATTTGATTACACTATTTAATCTAATTCTTCTGTTTCATCGCTTACTTGCTTTTTAAATCCTTCAATATCCTTGAAGTTTACAACTGTTTTTTCTTCCATCAAGTCATGCATTCTTTCTGCTGACTGATCCCAGTTGATTTTAACAATTGCGCTATTCATAAGCAACTTTTCGATGACACCTTCCATTGGTTCATCTCTAAAGAAAAAGACGATTTCGTCTCCAATATCCGGTCTCAGATCTTCTTTTATCGATTCAATAATCTCGACAGCTTCTTTATAAGGCAAATCCAGTAAATTAGCAATTCGGGAGTTGCTGGCACCTTTTCGAAGTTCGGTTTCAACTAAAATTTGAACTTCATCGGTAATTTTTTCTTTAGCCATAAAAATCTCCTTAGTCTTAGAATTTCAGATCTATATTAAATGTTTCTAATCTATTATAACATAAATTCGTCATTTAATCGATTAATGTCATTCTAAAGCATGAATCAGCTGTTTTAAGATGCCTTACAGGTTTTCATACCACATTGAAGCTGCTTCAAGTTCTGCATTAGAAAGACTGTGTCCGTCTCTCCCCCAATACATTTGTACACTTGCATTCGCTTGTTTCAATAATTGCTCAAGCTCTTTTGTTTCTTCCGGCGAACAAATCGGATCATTTTCACCAGCACCAATAAAAATTCTCTGGTTGGATAAATCTGGTAATTGAACAGATCTTAATGGCACCATTGGATGTAGTAACATACCTTGATAAAAAGCATCACTATAATGAAATAGCAAACTTCCAGCAATATTTGCACCATTAGAATAACCCAGGATGACTAATTGTTTTTTATTAAAATCATATTCTTTTGAAGCAGTATTTAAAAAATCATACATCTTAACCGTTTCTTCTTTTAAGCTGTCTTCATCTAAAACACCCATTGCTTTTCTTTTAAAGAATCGGTTCATACCATTTTCGTCGATATTTCCCCTAGGGCTTAAAATACCTGCTTGAGGATCAATGAGTTTTGCAAGTTGAACTAAGTCGTTCTCATCTCCACCGGTACCATGCAAAAGTAAGAAAATGGTTTTATTTCCCATCAATGGTTCGTTGTATATATGTTTAAAAGAATACATAGACATTAAAATAATCCTCTCACTACTTATTTGATTAACTTGGTTGCTTTGTATCCTACTTCTTTAAGTAATGCTCTCAACTTGTTCAAATCACTATCAGACAGTTCTTTGAATAGCTTTTCGATTGTTTCAGCATGCTGTGGAAAAATTTCTGTCATTTTCTGTTGACCTTCATCTGTCAATTCAGCAAAAGTGACTCTTCTATCTTTCACATCGGCGACTCGTTGCACAAGTCCTTTTTCCTCAAGTCTATCAATAACGTAAGTGATACTGCTTGAAGCCAATAAAATTTTCTTCCCGATCATTTGAATCGGCTGTTTACCACGGTTGTAAAGATACTCCATAACTGTAAATTCAGTTGCGTTCAATCCATAAGATACCATGTCTTCTTTCACAACTCTCTCTACACTCGAAGCTGCTCTTAATATCGTTGTTAATGCTTTTAACGAGTCTTCATTTCTTGTCATATCATCACCTACTTGTTTATTCTTAATAATATATGAATTCGTATTACTTCACAACATTTATTTCGGCTTTACCTTATGCTTTTTAAATTATGCATGTTTCTTATCTCGGACACCTCTCATAGCCTCTGTCCAGGGTAATAACTGTTCAATCATCGTTTTTACTGTTTTTGTTTGTGCTTCGGTCGGATTGAGTTTCGGATAATCGAAATCGTAAAAAATGGATAAAGCTGGATTCGTTCGAACATGCGCTACTTGAAACTCTGATAGAACTGTTCTTAGCTGCTCTGCAGAGCGAACCCCACCAGATGATCCATAACTCACAATTCCAGCTGCTTTATCGTTTAACTCTTCATATAGAAAGTCCAGTGCATTTTTCAAAGCACTTGGAATACCATGATTATATTCTGGTGTGATAAAAATATAACCATCTTTTTCTTCCATTTTCCTAGACCATGGAAGTTGCTTTTCACGTTCGACTAATTCATCAGTAAAAGCCGGAGAAGTTGGTTCTGCAAATACAGGTAGGTCATAGTCTTTTATATCTACAATTTCGAATTCCGCATCATCTTGCTCTACAGCTAATTGTTTCACCCACTTTGCAACATCTAAGTTTACTCGATTTTCTCTGATGGTTCCTGTCACTATACCAATCTTTAACAAAAAAATTCCTCCTCTTTTAATCGCCTACATTATATCATTCATTGTAAAATTTATAAAAGTATAACCCTGAGCAGTTTTTATTGCACCTGTTTATGCATACTGAAAAATAGATTGATATATCCTATAAATGCAATGACTTGAAAAATACTAGTTAGTAGAATCAATGCGATGATATTTCTTTCTGACATTTCTGGCATGATAACGAGTATGAACATACAACTATAGAAAACAATTGTACCAATTTTCCCAAACCATTTTGCTCCGTCTATGATCTTTCTCTTTTTGAATAGTAGATAACTCATTAAAAATATACTGAATTCCTTTATGATGAATAATAAAAGTAAGTACATTACAATAGGCCATTTGATAAACAACATAGTTGCTACAGCCAACTGAGTGAGTTTATCTGCAACTGGATCTATAAGTTTTCCAAGCTGCGTTCCTTGATCGAAATGGCGTGCAATATATCCATCAAGAGCATCTGTTAAACCCGATATAAATAAAATTCCTGCTGCTATCATATAATCTTCGATCGTAATAGCTGTTAAATAAATATAGCTGAATACTGGAATCAGTAACACTCTAAAGTAAGATAATAGATTAGGAATTTTTAGCCAGTCTCCTCTGTCGATTTTCATACTAATCCTTCACCTCTTTTTATGAAAATAGAAAAAAGAAGAACCCGCACTTGGATCCTTCTTTTCTACTACTATACTAAATCCTTCTTCAAAAATGTTGCTCATTCAGATCGAAATGAGCTGGTCTTAGTTTTCTGGCTTCAGATCTTGGCTGTGATTGTCAGGATTAAAGTTATCCTCATGTGTTTCAGCATCCGTTCCTGGTTCTTTGAAATCGACTCCGAAACCAGGTGCTGAAAGATGATCATCGATTGATTTTTCGAAATCGCCTTTTTCGTCTTCATCTTCTCTAGCAGGCTCTTTTTTGTCATTATGACTTTTTGTGTTCTTATTCGAATCATCTTGAAGAATCACATATCCGCCACGTTGGATCGTGTCTGCAAATAGTGTTGCATCTGAATCATTCAGCTCATAAACATCCGATGCATTGGCAACGGACACTTCATTTTCATTGATGCCCTCTACTTTGACTTCTAATTCTTCACTTAAAGATTGAACTTGTTCTTCTTTTGTATATACAGTTAAATGTTTTTGGATCAGTTGATTTTCAATTTCAAGATCATTGATTTTTTTAGAAACATCTTCTTCTAGTTGAAATGTTGAAATGATTTTCATATTGTTTCCTCCTAATACTGTTATTAATCCAATAGTATCAAAGTAATTTTAGTCCAACAAACAAGAAGGCTTGTATAATAAAATAAAATTATTGAATATCTGTTGACTTTTATCCAATTACCTTATATAATAATCTCTGTTGCTGTTATTGTTCTGATAGCTCAGCTGGATAGAGCATTCGCCTTCTAAGCGAACGGTCGGGGGTTCGAATCCCTCTCAGAACGTAAGATTTACTCGATAATTGTTTATGTATAAATAATTGTATAAAAAAGTCTATTACTTTTAAAAAGTAGTAGACTTTTTTTATTTTTATAAAATTTAAAATAAATTGTAACCTTATCTTTCACTGTCCCAAACATAAGTTATACTATCTATGTCTGCTTTTATACATATGTATGTACATCCATATGTATCCTAAAATTGTAAAAGCTAATCCAATAAATCCTAAAAACAGAAGAAGCTTCCCTAAAGGAGCATTTATCGCAGCTTCTTTTTGCGCCTCTCTCAATTGCTCATCTGTAGATAGGTTATAATCCTGAATCGGTATCAAAATACTCCACAGGAAATAGCCAATCATTATACTCAGAAGTGAAGTTATTAGACATATACTGAACAGTTTCTCAATATCCATTTTCACTTTCCTAACCTTCTTTCAACTTATAGTCATTTCCTATCTATATACTATGCTTAAACTTTAAACTATTTCTAAATCCGTTGAGGGTATTATCTATTTAGAAACTTTTACGTATCCACAAACTTTCTATATTTGGATTTTAATTCATCGCAAAAAGAGGATGCTTTTCAGCATCCTCTTTCCCATCAGAACTCTTCAATTAATATAGGTTCAAATATTGTTCTTTTTCCCATTGGCTTACTGTGGCTTTGTATTGATCCCACTCTACTGTTTTAGTCGCTACAAAGTTGTTAAAGATGTGCTCACCTAATGCTTCGATAATCACTGGATCTTTTTTAAGGTTTTGTACAGCTTCATGTAGACTGCCTGGTAAAGATTCAATCCCTTTATCATCCAGTTCTGTAGTATCCATTTCATAGATATTATCCGTTGTTGGATCGACAGCTTTCAAATCGCGTCTAATACCATCTAAGCCAGCTTTTAACATGACAGCTAACGCAAGGTATGGGTTAGTCGTAGGATCCACTGAACGTACCTCTAAACGAGTAGACAATCCTCTTGATTCTGGAACACGAATCATTGGTGTTCTGTTTCTTCCAGACCATGCAATGTATACAGGTGCTTCGTATCCTGGAACTAAACGCTTGTATGAGTTCACTGTTGGATTTGTAACGGCAGTGAAAGCTGAAGCATGTTCCATTAGACCAGCCATAAATTTGTACGCTGTATCGCTTAATTGCATGGGACCATTCTCATCAAAGAAGGCATTTCCATTTTCGTTGAATAATGACATGTTACAGTGCATACCAGATCCATTGATTCCAAAAATCGGTTTAGCCATAAAGGTTGCATGTAAACCATATTTTCTAGCAACTGTTTTAACAATTAGTTTGAAAGTCTGGATATTATCACATGCTTCTACCGCATTTGCGTATTTCCAGTCAATTTCGTGTTGACCTGGAGCAACTTCGTGGTGACTAGCTTCAATCTCAAAGCCTAGATCTTCTAATTCTAATACAATATCTCTACGGCAGTTCTCTGCAAGATCATTAGGTGCAAGGTCAAAGTATCCGCCGTTGTCATTTAAGTTTTCTGTTACTTCATCGTTTTCATTTAATTTGAATAAGAAAAATTCAGGCTCAGGTCCTAAGTTGAATTCTGTAAAGCCCATATCTTCTGCTTCTTTTAAAATGCGTTTTAAGTTTGTACGAGGATCTCCACTGAAAGATGTTCCATCAGGATTTTTGATATCGCATATCAATCTAGCAACTTTTCCTTTTTTAGAAGAATCTGTTTCCCAAGAAAAGACCAGCCATGTATTCAAATCTGGACTTAAGTACATATCAGATTCTTGAATTCTAACAAATCCTTCAATAGATGAACCATCAAACATCATTTGACCATCCAATACCTTATCAAGCTGACTGATTGGTACTTCTACATTTTTAATGATTCCCAAAATATCTGTAAACATTAGTCTTAAAAAACGAACATTTTTTTCTTTAACCTGATCTTTTATGTATTCTCTAGTAATAGTTGTCAATTTATTTCCTCCTAATAGTTAGATGGTTCGTTTATCTCTTTTGGCTATCAAATATTACTTACGAAGAATAGCATTGAACGGTTAGTGAAACAACCGCTACTGAATAAGTAAAAGGGAAAGAGTCATTTACTTTTTATTCCAAATATGAAAGCCTTATCAAATTTCGATAATTAACCAAATTGAACTATACCATTTTTTGTATCACATACAAAAAAATCGATATATCAGAACTTAAAGTGATTTCGTTTATAAACCACTCAAGCCAATATATCGCTCTTTTTATTTAACTAATGATCTTGATTCAAAACTTAGTATAACTCAAAATATCGTTCTGTTTCCCACTCTGATACTGCAAGTGAGTAGTTAGACCAATCATACTCTTTTGCAGAGACAAAACGCTCAAAGATATGTTGCCCTAAAGCATCTTTAATCGTTTCGTCTGCTTTGAGGTTCTGAACAGCTTCGTATAGCGTTCTAGGCAGAGATTCAATGTTATTTTCATTTCTCTCGATTTGATCCATGTTGAAAATATCTCTATTGACTGGTTCCGGAGCCGTTTTCGCTTCGCTAATTCCTTTTAATCCAGCTTTGAGTAACACAGCCAGAGCAAGATAAGGATTCGCACTAGGATCGACACTTCTCAATTCTACTCGTGTAGACATGCCTCTAGAAGCAGGCACTCGTACTAACGGTGTACGATTCGTACCAGACCAAGCTACATATACAGGCGCTTCAAATCCGGGCGTTAATCGTTTATATGAATTAACGATTGGATTACAGATAGCTGTATACGACTTGGCGTGATCCAGTATACCAGCGATAAATTGATAGGCAGTATTACTTAATTGATCGACGTTAGCTTCATCAAAGAACGCATTACCTTCTTCGGTAAATAAAGACATATTAAAATGCATTCCTGAACCACTAATATTTGCTGTTGGTTTAGGCATGAAAGTAGCGTGTAAGCCATGTTTACGCGCTACCGTTTTGACAATCAGTTTAAATGTTTGAATATTATCGCAAGCTTCTATTGCATCTGCGTATTTCCAGTCGATTTCGTGTTGACCAGGAGCGACCTCATGATGACTAGCTTCAATTTCAAAGCCAAGCGCCTCTAATTCTAAAACAATGTCTCTACGACAATTTTCTGCTAAGTCAGTTGGTGCTAAATCAAAATATCCACCATTGTCATTTAAAGTTTTACTAGGTTTCCCGTTTTCATCTAGTTTAAATAAGAAGAATTCAGGCTCTGGTCCTAGATTGAACTTTGTAAATCCAGCCTCATTCATTTCTTTCAACACTCGACGAAGGTTACTTCTTGGATCACCAGCAAACGGCGTTCCGTCCGGATTATAGACATCACAGATAAATCTAGCGATGGTTCCCTTTACAGTTTCAAGTTCCCACGGAAAAACTAACCATGTATCTAGGTCTGGATGAAGTTTCATATCACTTTGATCTATATCTACAAATCCATCAATTGATGAACCATCAAAGGCAATTTCATTATCCATCACTTTTTCTAACTGACTGATAGGTACTTCTACATTTTTTATAATGCCATCTATGTCTGTAAACATAAGACGCAAAAAGCGTACCTCTTTCTCTTTAGCTTGCTTTAAAATTTCCTCTTTGGTAAAGGAGGACATTGATCAACACTCATCCCTTCAGTTTCTTATAATTTTGTCTCTTATTAGACTAAAGGACACCCTCATCATTGTCAAATAATAAGGGCTATATTGCTAGATTAAAAGTCTTCAAGCAATTATGTATTTTGTAGTTCATTATGTCGGTCCATCTATATATTTAGGTCTTAAAACAAAAAGAGCACTGTCCCCCGAAGGAACAGCGACTCTATAAAAGTATATACTTTTTCTACGTACTATTTTACTGCATCTTTAAGAGCTTTACCCGCTTTGAATGCAGGTACTTTGCTTGCAGGGATTTGGATTTCTTCCCCAGTTTGAGGATTACGTCCTTTACGTGCAGCGCGATCACGAACTTCAAAGTTACCGAAGCCAATTACTTGAACTTTTTCTCCGTTAGCTAGTGATTCTTTAATTGTTTCGAATACTGATTCTACTGCAGCAGTAGCGTCCTTTTTAGTAAGGTCAGTTGCTGCTGAAACTTTTTCGATTAATTCTGCTTTATTAGCCATCGTACATTTTCACCTCCTCATAAGAAGATCTATGTAAGCCATCAGATGTGACTTACGATCTTTCAAAAACATCCCTTTAAACATAAAATGAATGTGTTGGGTGAAATAGTCTTCTTACGACATTTCATTTAAAAAGATACCATAGAAACGTTGATACTGCAATGATTTTGTTGAAAAGAATCACTAAACTTTATTTCTTTCGTCATAACCTTTTTCACTTGACTTATAAAGAAATTTTTAATTTCGATTTACAGAAGCTTACACTGTCTATAGGCTGTTTACCTAGTGATATCCTAGGTACGAGCAAAATAAGCAGATAGGCTGTCTACGTACGTCTACGTGCTATAATATGAATAGGCGTACCTTCAAAATCAAATGTTGCTCTAAACCTATTCTCCAGATAACGTTTATAAGAAAAGTGTAGTAATTCCGGATCATTTACAAAGATAATAAAAGTCGGCGGACTCACACTCACTTGAGTTGTATAGTAAATTTTAAGCCTTCTACCTTTATCTGTTGGTGTTGGGTTAGTTGCTACAGCATCCATCACCACGTCGTTTAAGATAGACGATTGAATACGTAGATGCTGATTTCTATAAACGCGTTCAATGATATCAGGAAGCTTATCTAGGCGTTTTTTAGAAATTGCTGAAACAAAGATAACTGGAGCGTAACTTAAATATCTGAATTCTTCTCTAACTTCTAACTCAAAATCTCTAAGTGTATTTGTTTCTTTTTCAACCGTATCCCATTTATTGACAACAATAATGATACCTTTACCCGCTTCATGAGCATAACCAAATACTTTCTTATCTTGCTCTCTAATACCTTCTTCAGCATTGATGACACATAGAACAACTTCAGATCTTTCAATGGCTCTCATGGCTCTCAAGACACTATATTTCTCAGTGTTCTCATAGACTTTACCTTTTTTACGAATACCTGCTGTATCTATAATAGCAAATTCTCGACCATCATCTGTTTCGAATTTTGTATCGACGGCTTCTCTTGTTGTTCCAGCAATATCTGAAACAATCACTCGGTCTTCACCAATGATCGCATTCACCAGACTGGATTTACCTACATTGGGTCTTCCAATCAAACTGAAACGAATCGTACCTTCATCAAACTCTTCATCAAGATCTTCTGGAAACTCAGCAACAACTGCATCTAATAAGTCTCCAAGCCCTAAACCATGTGAACCAGAAATTGGAAATGGATCTCCCAATCCTAATGAATAAAATTCGTAACTGTACGTTCTTGATTCTGGATTATCTGCTTTATTAACAGCTAATACAACTGGTTTTCCTGAACGATATAAAATTGGCGCAACTTGCTCATCGGCATCTGTTACACCTTCACGAATACTAGCCAGCATAATAATGACATCTGCTTCTTCAATAGCAATTTGTGCCTGATTTCTGATTTGCGCATTAAGCGGTTCATCTTCCATCGTTATACCACCAGTATCAATTAACGTAAACTCTTTCCCTAACCATTCTGCACTTGCATAAATTCTATCACGTGTTACGCCTGAAACATCTTCTACTATGGAGATACGTTCTCCTACTATACGATTAAAAATGGTTGATTTTCCGACGTTTGGACGTCCAACTATTGCTACTACCGGTTTTGTCATAAACGTTCACCTTCTTTCTTGATTTTTGTAAGTTCATTTAGTGATTACAGCATTTCAAAAACATACACCCAACCCCACGAAAACAGAAAATCGTTTCAGCGGGTTTGGGTGCTATCGTTTTAATGAATTAAAAGATATAGTTTGCTTACTCTTGATCGTCGTTGTTCAATAGGCTTGATAATTGATCACCAATTTGGTCACCTAAAGTGAAAGTGCCATCTTCATCATCGTCACCAAACGAAGATTTAGTTACTTGTTGTGGTTTAGATGATGATGGTTTCTTAGATTTGTTAGCAGCCGGCTTAGATGCTTGCTCAGGCGCTTCTTCCAAAGCTTTGATACTTAGTGAAATACGTTCTTCAGAAGGGCTAACACTTAATACTTTCACTTGAATTTCTTCATCTTTAGCCACAACTTCATGAGGTGTTTCTACATGTTTGTGTGCCATTTCAGAAATGTGAACTAAACCTTCAACACCCGGTTTAACTTCTACAAAAGCTCCAAAATCTGTTACGCGTTTAACTTTACCTGTAACAACAGATCCTTCAGGTAATTCTTCTTCAAGATTATCCCAAGGTCCAGCTAAAGTATCTTTGATAGATAATGAGATACGTTCTTTATCTCTATCTACGCTTAATACTTTAACATCAACTTCGTCACCAGCGTTTAATTTTTCTTTAGGATGTCCAATTCTTTCATGAGAAATTTCAGAAATGTGAACAAGTCCATCAACGCCACCAAGGTTAACGAAAGCACCAAAGTTAGTCAATCTAACAACTGTTCCTTTAACTGTTGAACCTTCTTCTAATGCGTCAAAAGCTTCTTCTTTGATTTTAGCTTGTTCATCAGCCATTAATGCTTTTCTAGAAAGAATTAATTGGCGTTCGTTAGGATCGATTTCAAGAATCTTAAACGTATACGTTTGACCTTCAAACTGATTCAGGTCGCTTACATACTGTACATCCATTTGAGAAGCAGGAACAAATCCTCTTACTCCAGCATCTACAGTTAATCCGCCTTTAACTACACGAGTAACTGGCGCTTCAATCGTTTCGCCATTATCAAATTTAGTCTGAAGTTCTTCCCACACTTTTCTTTGATCTACACGTTTTTTAGAAAGAACAAAGCTTCCTTGTTCTTTATCTTTTACGTCACGTAAAACAACTACATCAATTACGTCGCCAACTTTAACAACGTCTGATGGGTGTTCAAAACGTTCAGTTGAAAGTTCTTTTGGAGGGATGATACCTTCTTGTCCTCCACCAAGTCCTACGATGACTTGTTTTTCGCTATCAATTACTAGAACTTCACCTTGAACCAGGTCTCCCGGTGTAATGTCTACAACGTCTTTTAAAACGTCTGACATTGATTCTGAATCAGAATCTGAAGAACCGACAGCTGGTTGAACTTGAGCGTCTTCGTTCTCTGCCATTACATCTTCTGGATCTGTTCCAGCTGCTGAGTTTACAATCACTTGCTCTTTTGCAACTTCTTGTGATTCTTGATCCACTGTGTTGTTGTTTTCGAATTCGTTTGTATTTTCTTTATCTGTCATAATATGTGTGCCTCCCAATGCCAATATTTCTACTCTATTAATTGTACATAAAATAAGCTGAATTTTCCACTAAAACATTTGAAACGCATTATTTCTGATATTCTGGATATTTTTCAAAGATAATAGATTCAATTTTTTCAGTCACTTCTTCAATAGAAAAGGCTGTTGTATCGATTTCAACTGCATCATCTGCTTTTTTTAACGGAGAAACTGCTCTTGTAGAATCCTTACGATCTCTCTCTCTGATTTCTTGTTTTAATTTTGTTAAATCAGATTCGATTCCTTTTTCCAAATTCTCTTTGTGTCTGCGCTCAGCTCGCTCGTCTACGCTTGCTACCAAAAAGATTTTCACACTGGCATTTGGTAGTACCACGGTCCCAATATCACGACCATCCATGATCACATTTTTACTGGAGGCCATCTCTCTTTGTCGCTGAACCAATACCGTTCTCACATCTGGATGAGCAGCAACAAGAGAAACTGCATTCGTTACATCATTTTGTCTGATGTCCATCGTCACTTCCACATCGTTACAATAGACCAGTTGACCGTTATCTGATCTCTTAAAGTCGATGACTAACTGATTCAGTTCATTGACGATTGCATTCTGGTTCGTCAAATCTAATTGATTCTTTATAGCAATATAGGTGATTGCTCGATACATTGCTCCACTATCTACATAGATCAAGTCAAGGTGGTCAGCAATCTTTTTAGCCACTGTACTTTTCCCTGACGAGGCAGGTCCATCTATAGCCACAGTCAATTGATTATTCAACACATACTTCACACTTTCAATTTTTATTTAAGTCGATTAGTTTACTTTTAACACTTGACCCACAAAGACTGTTTCACTAGACAATCCATTTAATTGCATCAGTTCCTGTGTAGTCATTCCATGATTTAAGGCAATGCGGTACATGTTATCCCCCGCTTTTACCGTATACGTTTCTCCTGCCGCTGCTGGTTCTTCAGTGGTTTCATCGGCTTCTTCAGAAGCATCATTACTACCTGCTTGATCTGTATTAGATTCTGCTGGCTCACTAGCTGGTTGATTTTCTTCAGTCGTTTCCGTTTCTGACTCACTCTCAGAATCCGGTTGTGGCTGCACGGGTTCTTCTACAGTTTCTTCAGCAGGCTCTTCCACTGTTTCTTCAGTATCTTCTGGTTCCTCAGCTACTTCAGGTTCTTCTTCGGCCTCGGGCTCTTCTTCTGATTCTGTAGTTGCTGGCTGTTCTACAGTCGGTTGTTGTGAATTAGGGAAATTAGGTTCTCTTTGACTATACCAGGCGTATGTACCTAATGTTACAACAATGATTAAAACTAGAAATACCACTGTAACAGTCAGGATAGGAGAAATACTTTTCTCGCGTTCTCGTTTAGCTTTTCGAGACATAGCCTGATCGTCATAATCTACTTCTTCATCAAATCGTTTCGACCACAGTTCTTCCATCGACTCGCGATCTTTCTTACTCATAGTGATTCCTCCTCAAGTTCTATCATAGTTATTGTATCATATTTTAGCTTAATTCATAGATTCCTCATCAAGTTTATACAATTGTTTCAAACGAAGTCTCCAGTCAATTGTTGCGCTTTTGACGACTAAATGATCTTCTTCTTCATCAAAGAAATAAGTCTCCAAATCTGCCGTGCACTGGCTGCAACAACGTTCTGGCTTTTCCGTTATTGACTCATCGAAATATCGAAGCAGATGTGCTCTTTTACATTCTTTGGTGAACAAGTACTGCATCATATATTCTAATTGCTCTTTTTTAAGACGTTCTCTAGACTCTATCTGGTGTAAAGCAACTCTATAAGGGATAGAGGCATTCACATAATACTGGGCAATTTGAACTTTAGGATCTGTTTGCTCTTGTTTGATTTTGTGCTGATACTTATAAATGTATTCTAGTAGAGATGCATCGGGTAGGCTATTTTCTTGCAGTCTAATTTGTAAATACTGATCTCCTTGCTCGAAAAGCAGTATGGCAATACCTTCTTTACCATCTCGGCTACATCTTCCGATTTCTTGCAAGTACATCTCAGGATTAGAGGGCATATGATAATGGATAACGTACCTTATATCCGGTTTATCGATGCCCATCCCAAAAGCGCTTGTTGCACAAATAACTTGAATCGAGTTGTCTATAAACTGCTGCTGGACTTTAACTTTGTCGTCAATCGTCAAATCAGAATGATAACTTTCAGCTCGGATCCCTAATTCAGTTCTCAAGACTGAAGCCATTTCATCAGCCAGTTTTTTGCTTGAAAAATAAACAATTCCAGGACTTTTCAACTGATGAACGAGTTCCTTTAAGCGATCTTTTTTATTCCCCTCACAGATCTCTACTTTTAATTTTATCGAGGATCTGTCCACTGAGTGGATAATCTCTCTAGTTTCCATAGAATCAATGTCCAAAGATTGTTTGATCTCACTACGAACTTGTTCCGTTGCTGTTGCGGTCAGAGCCATTGTTGTAGGATGATTGAGTTTCCTTTTGACCTCACCAATTTTAAGGTAATCTGGTCGGAAATCCATTCCCCATTGAGAGATGCAGTGGGCTTCGTCAACGACAAACAAGGCAATGTCTAGTTGAGAAAGTTTTGTCATCAAAAACTCGAATTGAATCATTTCTGGAGAGATATAAAGAAATTTCAACTTGTGAAGATTTTTTATAATTCTTCTTTTTTCGTTTCTAGACGATAAGCTATTTAAAGCTGCTACTTGCCGTTCTCCATTACTTTTCAGTTTTTCAACCTGGTCCTGCATCAATGATAGTAGTGGTGAGACAATCAGAACTAGACCTTCTTTTATATAAGCAGGTAATTGATAACAGATTGATTTTCCACTCCCAGTTGGTAACATAACCACCGAGTCTACTTCTTGAAGGGCTGCTTGAATAGCTTCTTTTTGACCAGATCTAAAGGTCTTGTAATTGAATTTTTCATAAAGTATTTGCTCTAGTGTTTTCTCTGCCATATCTAATCCTTTCAATCTCTACTAGTCTAAACCACATAAACATCAGATCTTCATGATCTTGTTTTGCTTGTTTATAGGAATACTTGGGATTTTGTTCAAAGGCACTATTTAAACGCTCATATTGATCCGCTGGAATATATGGCTGGATATTGAAGCCTGGGTGAATAAGATAAATTTCAAGGATATGTTCTCTAATCGTATTTAATTTTAATTGTCTAATTTCTGAGATTCTCTCTACACTATGCCCTTCATTTATCATCAAATAAGTATCGTAGGTACTTTTAGATAATCCGAAATAAGTACGCTGATCTAGATAGGCTACAAAATCATTTAACAAAAGACCTTCAGAGGCTTTGGCTTGGATGATCAATTGTTCGAAGGTATCGTTTAAGCGTACATTCAATTCTACAGATTCCATTTCTAGACTTTCCGCTAGCTGTCGATTCGTTTTTCCAATGATATCATGCCCAGTTAATTTTCCAACAATCATACTTGCTTCCTCTTCTGTAAACATTAAAAGCAAGTCATACAATTCGGTTGCCCACTGGAGAGCTAATTGATCCATTGGTGTTTTCTGCTTACTCAACCATTCTTTAACCGATTCCTGATCAATTGGTTCCTTAATGGAAGGACTATACTTTTTATTGTCATATCTTTTCTCAGAGAATATTTGAGAAACTAATTGTATTTGTAGATAAAACGAATTTCTAAGTGTGGCATTTTCAAGAGAACGAATAGCTTCTGGATACTTTTTATTTTCAAAATACTGAGTCAATGCTTTGTAGCCAAGCGAAGTTAAAAGGTAACCATCTTCCTCACTACCTTGAAGTAAATTTTTAGAAGAAAGCGTCTGTAGATAATGTTCTAGATGTTCTTTTTTTAATTCTTTGAATAGTCCAAAAGCAGGAAACAGCTGCTCATTTTCAACTTTGTATAATATTGAAGGTGTTCTTCTTCCATGAAACACATGAATTAGCTGAGAGCTTTTCGATGGATAATGATTATTAAAAAAGGATAATAAAAAATACAAAAAGTATCGATTTTGAGTAGCCATAGTTCACCTCTTCTTCTTTTCAGAATACACGTTCAAATCCATTTTTTCAATATAAAAAAGGCGGTCATATAGACCCGCCTTTTAGAATAACTATTCGCTAGTTGATAAAGCTTAATTCTCATTTTCTAAAACATATCGTTTAGACTGTTTTTTATAAAGTCTGGTTCTTGATTTAACTAACCAAGGTTTAAGTTTTTGAAATGCTACGAAAAAGATGATGCCTACAATTGGACCTTTAATTAAATTGAAAGGAACAATTGAGTAGACTAGATACTCTCTAATCGGTCCAACACTGAACCCCATGACAGCCATATAAGCAGGAATTAGGAATACCCAATTCAAAAGAGCCATAACGACACTTAATGATAATGTACTTGCTATAGTAGCTAATACTTTTTCTCTAGTTCGTAAGCCCATTTTCGTGATAATAAAGTATATGGGTAACGTATAAGCTAAAGAAGCGATAAACTGCGCTGAATCACCTATTGGTAAACCCATGTCTCCACCTTTTTGAACGAAAGATAGTAAAGAACGAATAAAGGCAATGGTCATACCTCCTATAGGTCCATACATATACATTCCGAATAATACTGGGAGATCACTAAAATCAATCTTCAGAAAAGATGCTCCGGGTAAAATAGGAAACGAAAACATAGAAATGATCCATGCTAGTGAAGCTAATACTGCGATACCAACTACTTTTTGCGTTTTGTTGCTTGACATTGAAAATCCTCCTAGAAGGATTCATCCTGGTTAGGGTATTGAACTTATTGATGCTTACCTCTATTTTGTTCCGACATTTCGAAGTGAGACTGGTCAGAGAATGCACTCTAGAAATGCAAAAACTCTGTTCAGTTCCACCTCAGGAAATGAACAGAGCTAAATAGACATAATGATTCAGTCAAAAAGCTCCATCTTCTTTATACCAGACTATACTGTCGGTACTGGAATTACACCAGTTCAGCAAAACAATTGTTTCGCTCGTGGACTTTACCACCGGTCGGGATTTACGCCCTGCCCCTGAAGATGAATCATATTATTTTTTTGCTTATTTTTAATAAGCACATTACTATTATACAAAAATGTACAGAATTGTCAACAGCTCCGTTTAAAACGAATCAAAAGTACTCGTAGAATTTTGATCAATAGGTAAATGTATGATGAAGGTTGAACCTTTACCAAGTGTAGATTCTACACTTAAGCGCCCTCCATGTGCTTCAATAATACTCTGCACAACAGATAACCCAATTCCTGTACCTGATGCATTATCTGAATAATTTTTTCTAGATTTGTCTGCTTTAAAGAATCGATCAAAGATATATGGAACATCTTCTTTAGGGATACCCGTTCCTGTATCTCTAACTTCCATAATAACTTCTTCTAGATTTTCATCTTCAAATAACCTCAATGTAACCGTCTTGGCAGATTTATCCGTCATCCCGGTGTGTCTAATTGCATTATTAATTAGATTCACAAAAACTTGGTCCATCTTGTCTTTATCAATAGGTAATTCGATTATTTTTTCTGGAACGTCTAATGCTAATCTTACGTCGACTTCTGAAGCCATTTTATTGAATCTAGAAACGAGTGTACTCAAGTAACGGTTCAAGTTTAGAGAATCTTTTTCAATCTCAATAAATCCAGCTTCCATTCTTGATAAATCAAGCATTTCATTAACCATTCGATTCATCCGTTGCGATTCATCACTGATAATTTGAGCCATTTCTTTCTTCTCATCAATTGTCTCAGCTATATCATCAATAATCGCTTCACTATAACCCTGAACCATCACTAAAGGCGTTCTAAGTTCATGCGAAATATTATTGATAAAGTCAACGCGCATTTTATCTAATCTGTGTTCATGTGTCAGGTCCTTAGTGGACACCAGAATGCCTCTAATTTCCAGAGTATCGTCTTCAATCAGAGGTAAGATCGTCACCTCATAATAAAATTCGACCATTTCAATATTGAACTGAGAAAATTTCTTTGTTTCAACAGCTTCTTTTAAGTTTAACTCTATATCAATATAGTCATCTTTCGTTGAAAAATTACCTTTTTCAACTTGATATTGCGTTAAGAATAAATCTCCAGCAGGATTGGAAAGAATCAGGCTCTGATCGGAATCATAATATAAAATTCCTGTATCAATACTTGTCATGATATGAGATAAAAGTTCTTTTTCCTGCCTGACCACGGTTCTATTTGTTTCGAGAGAATGCCCCATTTTATTCATTGCCATTGCAAGTTCAGATAAGTCATCTCTACCTGAGACCGGTAGTTGGTGGCTAAAGTCATCTCGTGCATAATCAAAGGCAATATTCGTCATGGCATTGATTGGTTCCGATATATGTCTACGTAAATATAAATAATAAGCGTAACTTAAAAATACGCTAAACAAAATAAGTAAACTTAACGCATAGAAAACTGTGCGTTCAACTTCAGCGATAAAAGACAAATCTGCATATGCATAAAATGTCAATTGTTCACCTTGAAAATTAATATGTTTGACGTGAAAGATATAGGGTATTTTACTTTCATATTCCGGATCTGAATCAGAACGAATCTGAGTTTCTTCACCAGACACGATCTTTTCAACTAAATTGGGATTACTGATTACTCTCTGATAAATATCATCAGAAAATTGGAGATCCCACTCTTCTTCGTTATAAACATCTTGACCCTCAGAACGAATTGCAAAATTGAGCTTCGCATGAATAACATTAGCTTCCTGAAGATAAGTCATTATATATTGAGGATTACTTTCAGAAAGGGTTTCTACGTTATGAATAAAGGATTCGTAGTCATTCAAATAGTTCTGCTTAATCTGTTGGGAATAGAATTGGGCATAAAATAAAGATGTGGCAACAAGAGATATAAGGATAAGTCCAGAAGTAATCAGCCAAACTCTTATCGCAACGATATTCAGCTTCATACTTCTATCCTACTCCTCTTCTTCATGAGGGTATGAGTTCAGTTTATATCCAAGCCCCCATACAGTTTCAATCATTTTAGCAGCGGTTTGGGATTCTTTTTTTAATTTTTCACGCAAACGTTTCACGTGTGTATCGACTGTTCTTAAATCACCAAAGAATTCGTATTTCCAGACTTCTCTTAATAATTGTTCTCTACCAAAAATCTGATCAGGAGAAGACATCAGATAGTGTAAAAGATCATATTCTTTCGGCGTCAGATTTACTGATCGGCCGTCAGCTGTTACACGTCTAGAATCGTTATCGATCTCAAGATGCGGTAAAGTCAATGTATCAGAGACATCGGCAGCTTTATTCATGCTTCCACTACCGGATTGAGTTCTCTTAAGAATCGCAGAAACTCTTAATACAATTTCTCTTGGACTGAAAGGTTTGACAATATAATCGTCGGCCCCGACTTCGAATCCCTGAATACGATTCAATTCTTCACCTTTTGCTGTAAGCATCATAATGGGTGTATCTTTTTCTTTTCGCAATTCTTCAGCAGCTTCGATTCCGTCCATTTCAGGCATCATAAGGTCTAAAAGAATTAAGTCGTAATCATTTTCTAGTGCTAATTGTAATGCGATTTTTCCGTTTTCAGCTTCGTCAATCTCATATTTGGCCTTTTCTAGATACATTCTCAATAATCTACGAATACGATTTTCATCGTCAACCACCAATATTTTTTTCGCTTGCTGTTCTGTACTGCCTTGTAATTTTTCATCCGTCACGATTAGACACTCCTTAGCACGTGATACTATTGACTTTATATTATAATACGTAACTAGTACAATATTATATCCTACTCAAGTTTAATTATAACTAAGATAAGATGAATGCGCCACTAATTCCAACTGGAATCGCTCTAGCCGATCTTATACGTCAAGAATCAATGATTAAACTTCTTCATCCACTAGTTGTTTAAGCTTGTTGACCTCAAATTGTTTGAGTTCTCTCCATACACCAGACTGCATGCCTTCTACCGTTAAAAATCCATAGTGAGTTCTAGTCAATTTTTCTACTGGATGTTTAATTGCCTGCATCATTTTCTTAACTTGATGATTTTTACCTTCATGAATGGTTAATTCAACAGTTGAGATATCTCTTTTTCTATCATAATCAATGATTCTTGCTTTCGCAGGAGCTGATTTCACCTTATCAAAAACAACACCTTTTTCAAGATGCATAACGTCTTCTCTTGTCATTCTTCCGTTTACTTTTGCGATGTATGTTTTTTCAACAGAATATTTCGGGTGCATCAATTTGTTTGCTAATTCGCCATCATTGGTCAGTAACAATACACCTGTCGTATCGTAATCCAATCGTCCTACTGGATAAATTCGTTCTTCAACTTCTTGGAGTAATTGAACAACCGTATCTCTATTTTTTGGATCATCAACTGTTGATACGACCCCTCTAGGTTTGTTTAACAAGAAGTATACTGGTTTTTCTTTTTGAATCGGCACATCGTCTACAGAGATCGTATCATGTTTTTTCACTTGGTATCCAAGTTCCGTCATGACTTTTCCATTAACTTTTACGCGTCCTTCTTCAATCATACTCTCAGACTTTCTTCTTGATGCAATGCCCGCGTGAGCCATGACTTTCTGTAATCTATCCATATAACTCCTCCTTCTATTTTTTATTCAAATGACTGCTGGAAACTTTCAAAAAATAAAGACGTTTCCTCAGTTTCTTCTTCCATTCTTAGCTCTGGTAATTCTGATAGAGTATTTAATCCAAAGTAATCTAGAAAATAATCCGTTGTACCATATAAAACGGGTCTTCCTGGCGCTTCAAGTCTTCCAACCTCTTGAATAAGATCACGCAATCTTAATTTATGGAGTGCTGTTGCAAGTTGCACACCTCTAATTTCTTCGATTTCCATTCTAGTAATGGGTTGTTTATATGCAATAATTGCTAGTGTTTCCAGTAAAGCCTTACTTAACTTCTGCATTAAGGGAGACTGAGCATAATTACTTACGACGCTAGAGTAGGTCTCTTTCGTAACAAGTCTATATTTATTGGCTGTTTCTATAATTGTCAAAGCACTCGTATCTCTAGAATTATAATCATTTAGCAATTTTTCGAGTGAAACAAGTACATGTTCTGTTGTAGCATTCGTGAGTTTAGCCATCTCCTTCAAAGTAAGCCCCTCATCTCCAGCCACAAATAACAGTGACTCATATACCGCCGTTTCGTTCATTTAATCCCCTCCCTCTCTACTAATAATCTAACCGATATAAGATAACTCGATATCCGAGTAAGTTTCTTCTTGAGTAAAAGCTACTTTGTTTTCTTTAATGAGTTCAAGTAAAGCAAGAAACGTTACGACGATGTCTTTTCTAGAATAGTGGCTAAACAAATCCTGAAAAGCGACTTTTGTTCTGTATCGGCCTCTAAGCTCTGATTCAATCCATTCCATACGATCTGCTACTGTTATTTCCTCTGTTTCAATCGTAGTCAGTTCCGGTTCTCTTAATTCGCTTCTTTTCATCACTGTTTTAAAAGCATCAATCAAATCTTGCAATTGTATTTCACCGTTCTCTAGAGGAACATTTTTTTGAAATTCAGAAACATCCGCAGGTTCTTTGGTGAAAAAAACAGATCTTTCCAGTTGTTTCTGGTCAAGTTGATTAGCAGCATTTTTAAATTTCCTATACTCAATCAACATATCCATCAATTCTTCTCTTGGATCTTCATGTTCAGGGATAAAGTCTTCTCCCTCTTCATCCCAGCTATCGTTACGTGGAACAAGTAACTGACTTTTGATAGACATCAGCGTAGCAGCCATTACTAAGTATTCTCCAGCAACATCTAATTGTAGACTTTTCATTGCGTGAAGATAATCCATATACTGAGCCGTAATTCTGGCAATCGGAATATCGTAAATGTCGATCTCATATTTATTGATCAGATGTAAAAGAAGGTCTAAAGGCCCTTCAAATACATCTAAGTTCACTTCCCAATTTTCACTCATATCTATTTTCCTTTTAGTCGCTTTAACTTAATCTTCAGTATGCCACTTTGTTATAAGAGAACTCGTTTCGATCGTTCCAACTAACTGTCTAGGTGAGAATTTTGCTGCTGCTGCGTCTAGTATCTGATGCGCTAGCCCTTCATCTCGGTACGATGGATTGATTGAAATATGTCTTACCAACACAAATTCATCTTCCACTTCAACACCGAGTACTCCGGCGAAGTCATTTGTCTCATCGCTTTTCCATAAATACAGTTGACGATTGTCTTCTTGCTTGTACCATTCCAATTCTTTTGTCAATCTCGTTGTTTCTTTAAGATCTGGCACATAAGATAATAGCCCCATAGTAATCTTATGGTAATCCGATTTGTATTCCGTTAACATACTCTACCTCCTCAAAGTGGTTTAGTATTTCGAGTCCACTGATTGCTCTAAGTTTAAAAAGTCTTCGTAGCGCTCTCTTCTGATTGCTAGGAAATCTTTACCATCTTCTACAAAAACAACAGCTGGTCTTGGTAGGCGGTTATAATTACTCGCCATTGAGTATCCGTAAGCTCCTGTACTCAAAACCGCTAGATAATCTCCTTGTTCCACCTCAGGTAACGATAGATCCCAAATCAGCATGTCTCCACTTTCGCAAGCTTTTCCTGCAATAGACACTTTTGTATCATACTGTGCGTATACTTTGTTTGCCAATACACCAGTATATTTTGCATCATATAAAGCTGGTCGGATGTTGTCGGCCATTCCACCATCTACTGATACATATTTTCTAACTTCAGGAATCGTTTTTTGAGTACCTACAGTATAAAGTGTCGTTCCTGCTTCACCGACTATACTTCTCCCTGGTTCAACCCAGATTTCAGGCAACTCAAGACCAAGTTCTTTTGAATATTGTTTAACACTTCTCATTATACTGATAGCATAATCTTTGATGGGTAGAGGCGCATCTTCATTTGTGTACCGAATACCAAATCCACCGCCCACGTTCAATACTTTAAGATCAAAGTTAAAAAGATCTTGCCATTCTTTTGAATGTTGCATTAAACGCTCAATAACGGCTTCGTATCCTGTAGTTTCAAAAATCTGCGAACCAATATGGGCGTGTAATCCAATAACATCAATATATTTCAGAGACTGAGCTTCTTTAACCGCTTCTTTCGCCTGACCAGAGGCTAAATCGAAACCAAACTTCGAATCTTCTTGTCCAGTTGTAATATATTCATGAGTGTGCGCTTCAATCCCTGGAGTGATTCGAATCAAGACATTTATTTTCTTTTGATGAAGCGTGGTTAGTTGATTGATCATATCCAACTCTGTAAAATTATCCACAACGATACATCCAATGTCTGCATTTAAAGCTTCCACTAGTTCTTGATGAGATTTATTATTACCATGGAAATGAATCTTCTCTGAAGGAAACCCAGCTTTGATGGCTAAAAATAGTTCCCCTCCAGAAACAACATCTAAAGATACAGACTCTTTAGCTAGCATTTGATAAAGCGCTAGTGAAGAGAATGCTTTACTCGCGTAAGCTACTTGTGTTTCTTTTTCATATGAAGAAAATGCTTCTTTGAACTCATTAAGTCTCTCTTTAATGAGAGCTGTATCGTATACGTACAAAGGCGTTGAGTATTTCTCAGCTAAATATACGCTATCCACACCACCAATTTCCAGGTGATTTTTATCATTAATTGTTGTGTTTCCTGAAAACTCAGGAAGCTGTTTATTTTTGAATTGATCCATTATTTGATTCCCACATTTCTTTAGTCTCTATTTCGTAAAAGGTATATTTTTAAAGATTTTCATTATCCGTTTATTTTTACATACTCATGACAATAATACAGACATATACACCAAAAATCAAATTTACATTGAAGAATCAGTACCTTAGCGTTGCTTTTACTCGAAGATAATAAAAGATAGATGAAGATGTTTCAAACACCCTCATCTATCTTTTTTTCTATCTAGTCTCAGTTCAATGATTAGACTTTAGCGACAAAATCTTTAACTAATGATTTAAAAGATTCTTTTACTCTTGTTGTTACTTCAACTACTTCATCATGATTTAAATGACTTTGCATGCCTGCCGCATAATTTGTGATACAAGAAATTCCTGCAACTTTTAATCCGGCATGTTTTGCAACAATGACTTCTGGCACTGTAGACATTCCTACAGCGTCGCCACCCATCGTACGGATCATACGAATTTCTGCGGGTGTTTCATATGTTGGCCCAGTTAAGCCAAAGTAGACACCTTCTTTAATCTCGAGTCCGTTACTTTGAGCACATTCACGAATGAGCTGTTGATACCCTTTGTCATAAGCTTCAGTCATATCTGTAAACCTTGGACCAACTTCAGGATCGTTTTTACCCATTAAAGGGTTAACGCCAGTGAAGTTCACGTGATCGGTAATAATCATCAAGTCTCCTGGATTAAAGGATGTGTTTACACCACCTGCTGCATTTGTTACCACTAATGTTTCGATTCCCAAAGCTTTCATTACTCGAACAGGGAACGTTACATCTTCTAGCGCATAACCCTCATAAAAATGGAATCGACCTTGCATAGCTAGAACCATTTTACCGCCAAGTTCTCCATAAACAAGTTGTCCTGCATGCCCTTCTACAGTAGACACCGGAAATCCAGGGATATTTTCATAAGGTATTGCTACTGGATTTGTTGCTTCCTCAGCTAACTCGCCTAATCCTGAGCCTAGAATCAGACCAACAACCGGCTTTTCCATTCCATTATCTTTTAAATAGGCTGCTGCTTTATCGATACTCTCTAGATACTCTTTTTCCATTAAAACTTCCTCCTGATAAACCAAATTTGTAAGAGGTCCTGCCTCTACTTAACTAGATTGTTCTTATTTTAATTCAGATAAGAAACTAGACCCAAATCCTGTTGCAGCCACATCAAAGTTTTCTGCTATAGTAGCGCTGATGTCCGCAAAGAACCCTTGCGGTAAAGCACCATTGTTTTCAAAACTAGGTGAATAGATCAAGACAGGAACAAATTCCCTTGTGTGATCTGTCCCAGGATGCGTTGGATCATTTCCGTGGTCAGCCGTAATGATTAGTAAGTCATCTTGTTTTAATTCGCTAATGATTTCAGGGATTCTAGCGTCGAACTCTTGAAGTGCATTTGCGTATCCTTCTACATCTCTACGGTGTCCAAACAAAGCATCGAAATCAACTAAATTGGTAAAGCTTAGTCCATTAAAGTCTTTTTGCATAACCTCAATCAGTTTATCTACTCCATCCATATTGGATTTTGTACGAACAGATTCCGTGATTCCTTGACCATTAAAGATGTCATCGATTTTCCCAACTGCTACTACATCTTTACCAGCATTCTTTAATGAATCCAACACAGTATCCCCAAATGGACTTAAGGCATAGTCGTGTCTGTTACTGGTTCTTGTAAATGCACCAGGCTCACCTAGATAAGGGCGCGCAATAATACGTCCAATCATATAAGGATCATCTTTAGTAATTTCACGAACATATTCACAAATTTCATATAATTCTTCTAACGGAATGATCTCTTCATGTGCTGCAATTTGTAATACAGGATCCGCAGACGTATAAACGATCAAATCGCCAGTTTTCATTTGGTGTTCACCGTATTCATCAAGGATAGCTGTTCCCGATGCTGGTTTATTCGCAACAATCTTTCTTCCAGTATGTTCTTCGATTTGATTGATCAAATCTTCAGGAAAGCCCTCAGGAAATACTCGGAAAGGTTTTTTAATGTGCAGACCCATTAGTTCCCAATGGCCTGTCATTGTATCTTTTCCGACTGACTTTTCTTCTAGTTTTGTATAATATCCTATACTGGTTGGTGTTTCATCCACGCCTTTCAATGGTTCGATGTTACCAAGTCCAAGTGTTTTAAGGTTAGGTAATTTCAAATCTGTATTTTCAGCTATATGACCAAGTGTATGAGATCCTTCGTCATTAAAGGCTTTAGCATCAGGTGCTTCTCCGATACCTACTGAATCCATAACAATTAAATGTACGCGGTCAAAATTCATTTACATTTCCTCCTGTTAGTTCATCTTTTACCCGTTTGCTTCTTAGGCTCTAGGGTGATACGTGTCATAGACTTCTTTTAATCTATGCTTTGTAATGTGCGTATAAATTTGAGTCGTTGAGATATCCGAATGCCCCAGTAATTCTTGTACTACACGAAGATCTGCGCCATTTTCAAGTAGATGCGTTGCAAAAGAGTGTCTCAAAGTATGTGGTGTTACATTCTGCGCAATCCCTGCCTGCAAGACCATTTTCTTGATTTTCTTCCAGACGCCCTGTCTACTTAGTTGAGAGCCTCTCGGATTCAAAAAAACATACGGGGACTCTTGAGAAGATTTCAGCGCAAGCTTTGGTCGGCTGAATTCAAGATAATATTCTACCCATTTAACGCCTTGTTCTCCAATTGGTAAAATTCGTTCCTTATCTCCCTTACCAATTGTCTGAATTAAGTTCATCGATAGATGCAGCTCATCTAACCTCAAGTTTACTAACTCCGATATTCTTATTCCTGTAGCGTACATAACTTCCAGAATCGCTCGATCACGAATACCAATCTTGTTCGAAACATCTGGTACGGAGAGTAAAACATCTATCTGTTTGGTTGAAATCACCTTGGGTAAGGTCTGAGCTTTCTTAGGTGTTTGAATATACAACATCGGATCTTCACTGGAGATGTTCTCTTGTTTCAGAAATTGATGAAATCTTCGTAAACTTGAAATCATCCTAATCAAGGAATTATCCGCTTTCTCACCTTCTTTTTGTGATTCCAGAAAATTCAAAATAAGGTAACGATCAATTTGATTCCAAGAACCAATTTTTTCTTTTTTTAGAAAAGTGATGTATTGATTTAGATCCCGCTGATAACTTTCAATAGAATTTTTAGAGAGCCCTCTTTCGATTTTTAAAAAGGTAAGATAGTCTTCTAAGGCTTCTGTTCCTAGTTCAATTGACACTTTACATAACTCCTTATTGATCATTATCAGCTTGTATCAGACACTCTCCACATAGACCATGAAAAGTCAGTCGATGATCCTTTATTTTAAACTGATACGTTTTTTCGATCTTTCTTTCAATATCCATCAGCATATCTTGCTCGACTTCATCGATTTTCCCACAGTTGAGACATAACAAATAATGATGCTGATGGTTATGTTCGCTATTGTTAATATCGTATCTTGCAATACCATCTTGAAAGGCTATTTTATTGATCAACTTCAGGTCAGTCAATAGTTCTAGCGTCCGATAAACGGTTGCTAATCCAATGCCTGTATGCTCTGATCGAACAGCCAGATAGATTTCTTCTGCACTTAGATGCTCTTTTTCAACCAAGACTTTCAAAATGATCTCTCGTTGAGGGGTCAATTTGAATCCAGATTTATAAAGCTTTTGCTTAATTGATTGTATAGTTGTATCCGTCTTTTCCATCTTTATCCCCTTAGATCAAAACCATTATATTTATCTACTAAATCTTTGTTTAATTATAATCAGTATAATCTAGAAAGAAGAGACTTACAACTGTCTTTCATTTTTAACCTTCACTTTCTTCTTGAGGATCTTTGATCAGTTTTGTTCCAAAGTCATCTTGTTCAATTAATCTTTGTTTAAACAATCTCCCAAGCGCTCGTTTAAACTGACCCTTACTGATACCAAATTGATTTTTGATTGCTTGAGGATCACTTTTGTCGTTGAATTTAATGTATTGATCTCCAGCACGTCTTAGAACCTCAAGTATCATCGCCGCATCTTCATCTAATACCTCATAAGCTCTGGGTAGCATAGAAACGTAGTAAACGCCATCTTCTCTTAGCCCAATAATACGGCCAGAGACATGTTCGCCTAATCTTGGTTCTCGTTCACGCTCTGACGGGTGAATGAATCCAATGAAATGATCTTCTGTGATGAAATATGTTCCAGCTTTTTTAAGTCGGAAAGTATAGCCATTGATATCTTTGTTGTGCGCTTCTTTCTCACCATTTTCGTAGATTGCATAGAAATCTTCTTCATCAGCAAGTTGTCCCCACATACGATCCTGTTCATCAACTGAGACCGTTAGGTAAAGTTTGTCTCCTTTTTTTGGCCATAAATGTCCTTCATATGGAAGATCATCAAGTGAGATAACTAGATCTTTATTGTGCCAATTAACGTTTACAAACACGCCTAAAGATCTTTTAATATCTATGACTTCTCCCCAGCCGAAATTCCCTACTCTTACTTCAGGTATTTCAGTTGTAAATAACTGATTTCCGCCTTTATCTACATAACAAAAACCTTCAATTGTTTGACCTAGTTCTAGTTCTTCGTGATTCTTTGTTAAAACTTCATACGTAACACCATTATTTTGAACAAAGGTGGCTTTCTCATTTTTATCTGTAACGATGCCCATGACGACATTTCCAAAATTAGACATAATTCCACTCCTTTTTTTGTTTTCTATAAAATCAAAAGACGATGAGATCAGATCTTGGAGTAAGTCTTGTTTCTACTCCAGATCAGTTAGCCTCATCTGAAATTCAACTTATTCCAAGATCATTATAATCTCATCGTCTGATTATGATCATTATTGACTGAACATTCTTAATATAAAGCGTATTAGATGGCAGTAGTTGCTCCACGGTAGATAATTCCACGACGAGCATCAACTGTGATTAATTCGTTTTGTTCGATCAATCCAGTAGCATTCTCAGCTGAAACAACTACAGGAATACCCATTGCGATTCCAATAACTGCAGCGTGAGAAGTTAATCCACCTTGTTCAACAACGATTGCTGCTGATTTTTCGATAGCTGGAAGATAGTCTTTATCAGTGTTTTGAACAACTAAAATGCCGCCTTCAACAGCTTTTTCATTAGCTTCGTCTGCAGTTGAAGCAACGATTGCTTTACCAATAACTGATTCTGATCCAACACCTTGTCCACTTACAAGTTTAGAACCAATTAATTGAATTTTCATAACGTTAGTTGTTCCACGTTCTCCAACTGGCACTCCAGCAGTGATGATAATAAGATCGCCTTCTTTAGCGTATCCTTTTTCCATAGTTGTTTGAGTAGCCAAGTTAAACATATCGTCAGTTGACGTAGGTTTTTCAGAAAGTGTTGGAATAACACCCCATTGTAGAGATAATCCACGTGCAGTTTCTTCAGAGAAAGTAATTGCTAAGATGTCTGCTTTAGGACGGAATTTAGAAATCATACGAGCTGTATGTCCAGATTCAGTAGCTGCAACAATTGTATTGATTTTCAAGTTACGTGCAGTATGTCCAACAGCTTGTCCAATTGCTTCAGTCATATCACTTTGATCATATGCTTTAAGTGCATAAGCATCTTGTTCAAGTAACGCAGCTTCAGTACGAATAGCAATGTTGTACATTGTTTGTACTGATTCTACTGGATAATCTCCGGCAGCAGTTTCACCAGAAAGCATGATTGCATCTGAACCATCAAAAATCGCATTCGCAACATCTGAAGCTTCAGCACGTGTAGGACGTGGGTTAGCTTGCATTGAGTCAAGCATTTGAGTAGCAGTGATAACTGGTTTACCAGCAGCATTACAAATACGGATCATGTGTTTTTGCACGATTGGTACTTCTTCAGCTGGAATTTCAACACCTAAATCACCACGAGCAACCATTAAACCGTCAGAAATCTTAAGAATTTCTTCTAAGTTATCGACACCTTCTTGGTTTTCGATTTTTGGAATGATTTGTACATGCGTTTTATCATTTTTTTCTAGTAAATCAGTGATTTCTAGAACATCTGATGGACGACGTACAAATGACGCAGCGATATAATCGATATCGTTTTCTAATCCGAATAAGATATCACTTTTATCTTTTTCAGTTAAACCAGGAAGGTTTACTGAAACGCCAGGTACGTTAACACCCTTTTTATTTTTAAGAATACCAGTATTTAATGCAGTTGTTACGATTTCACCGTTTTCGTGGTCAATATCTGTAACTTGTAGATTAATCAGTCCATCATCTAGTAAGATGTTAGAACCAGGATTTACATCGTTGATTAAGTCTTCATAAGTAACTGAGAACTTTTCTGTAGTACCCTCTACTTCAGTCATAGAAACGCGAATCGTACTTCCTTTAAGGATTTCGATTCTTCCGTCTACCATATTTTGAGTTCTGATTTCTGGACCTTTAGTATCTAACATGATCGCAATCAGTTTGTTTGTTTTTTCAGCAGCTTCACGAATGTTTTTAATACGAGCTAAATGTTCTTCGTGATCTCCGTGTGAAAAATTTAGACGAGCAACGTTCATTCCAGCTTCCATTAACTTCGATAGTGTTTCAACTGATTCACTTGCAGGTCCAATAGTACAAACGATTTTTGTCTTCTTCATAAAAAATAACGCCCACTTTCGTATATGTTTTATTTTTTGTTCTAATTTACGTTAACTAGTGCGTATCACATTTTCTGTTCGAATCTGCAAATTGTCTAGCGTACGTTGAATTCAAGTATGGAGTATTCTTTTCTTAGGTGGAGATTTCTTCGTTGAGCTTGTATAGTTCTAGGTTTGGTTTGTGCTTCATATTATCAAGAGTATCCACAATGTCATGTGCAACGATTTGCTCATTGATTAACCCAAGAGCTAATCCTCCGCGGTCTTCTTTTAAATATTCTACTGCACTAGCACCAAATCTACTTGCAAGAACACGATCTCGAGCAGTTGGTGAACCACCACGTTGAACGTGTCCTAAAACTGTTACGCGTACATGGAAGTTGTCAATAGCATCTAATTTTTCTGCGAATTCTTTTCCATCCATTACGCCTTCAGCTAAAACGATGATTGTATGTTTCTTGCCTTTTTCTCTACCTTCACGAATGTTATCCGCTACGGCAGTAAGATCAAATCCCATTTCAGGAATAATAATCTGTTCAGCACCACTAGCAATACCAGCCCATAAGGCAATATCTCCAGCATCTCTTCCCATTACTTCAATAACGAAAGTTCTAACGTGAGAAGTTGCTGTGTCTCTGATTCTATCCAAAGCATCTAGTACTGTATTGATTGTTGTATCAAAACCAATCGTATAATCTGTACCAGGTATATCGTTATCGATTGTACCAGGCAAACCAATACAAGGATATCCATGTTTTGTTAATGCATAAGCACCACGGTATGATCCATCTCCACCGATAACAACTAATCCTTCGATACCAAAGCGATTCAATTGTTCAATTCCTTTAAGTTGTCCTTCTTCAGTAGCGAATTGTGGATATCTAGCAGAGTACAAGAACGTTCCGCCACGTTGGATAATATCTCCTACGTCTCGACGAGTCAACTTACGTATATCTCCCGCTACAAGACCAGCGTAACCATAATTGATTCCGTAAACCTCCATACCTTCATATAGAGCTTTTCTTACTACTGCACGAACAGCAGCGTTCATGCCTGGAGAATCTCCTCCACTTGTTAAAACTCCAATACGCTTCATATCAACCTTTCACCTCTAATACATATTTTAATCATCTAAAACAATTAATTAAATTACCTATGATGAATTGATCCGTTAGTATGATTTATGATAACGCTATAATGAGAAAACTTAATCAAAGAAAAACGACTTTTGAAAAACGTTCTCATTCATTCATCTAGTTTCCATACAAGTAACATTCTATCACTTTTTGCGATTGATGTCTCATAAAAATGGTAACTAACTAAGTTTTTTATGAAATTAACGAAGAATGACATTCTCTGATCCTAATATTTCACTCAGCATCTTAATCAGTTCCTCAGATCCATTCGTAGAATAGGAACTTTTTAATAGGTGTTTCTTCCCAGTGTTTGAGTCGTATACAAGTACTGGAGTTGTCCCGATATATTCTCTCAATATAGACTGAACTTGTTGAAAAAGTGATTGATTTTGTTCAAGAGAATCAATTTTCAAAAAGAGTGTCTTCTGAGGTTGTTCCAATGTTAACGTATCAGCCAATTCGACTCTTCTAACTAGAATTTTATAGCGGTCACTGTCTCCCTCTACTTTGCCTTCTACCAAAATAGCGACATCTTTTTTCAAAGACTTGATATATTTCCTATGTTGTTCAGGAAATAAAGTCAGCGAGCACGATGCTGTTTGATCAGCTATTTCAACGAATGACATCGGTTCTCCTCGTTTAGTCTGAATCGTTTTAACCGCTTTAATTGTACCAATAAACTTCATATTTTTATTCATTTTAGCATCCGCAATATAATCAATATTTTGAGACTCTCTGATTTTATTGTATTTCTCACTTGGATGCTCCGAGAAATAAAACCCGGTCACTTCAAATTCTTGTTCCAACTTCGTTTCAGAATCAATGTCTTCTGTTACTTCAATTCTTGGAGCTAAAGAAGCAAACAATTCAAGATTCCCGTCACTCATACGGACACTTTCAATTACGCCTTCTAACGCTCGGATCATTGTTCCACGATTGTAGCTTAATCCATCAAATGCCCCAGAGTAAACAAGTGGTTTGATATAATTTTCTTTTCGCCATTTCTGGTCTAGACGGCTCGTGAAATCTGTCAGATCCTTGTAGGCTCCCTGGTCTTTTCTGTTTTTATAGATAGAATAAATTAAATCCCTTCGAAGACCTTTAATAATATCCAAACCAAATTGAATCGTATTTTCGTGCAAAGAAAAAGAATATTGACTCCTGTTGATGTCCGGACCATTTAATTCCACTTTGCGTTTACGAGCTTCCAAGACATATTCTTGAAGTTTCGTTTTGTTATTGGAAGAAGCTTTCATCAGTGCCGCAAAAAAAGCAGCCGGATAATGTGTTTTAAAATAGGCTAATTGATAAGCTACCATTGAATAGGCAACCGCGTGCGATCGGTTGAATCCGTAATTAGCAAATTGTTCAATGTAATGATAAACTTGCGCCGCTGTTTCTTCAGTATATCCTTTATTGAGCGCTCCTTGAATAAACTGCCTACGACCAGAATCGATTTGAGTCTTTATTTTCTTTGAAATAGCTCTTCTTAACATGTCCGCTTCCGCAAGTGAATACCCTGCTAATTTAGAAGCGACTTTCATGACTTGCTCTTGGTAGACCATAATGCCATAGGTGACATCCAAAATACTTTCTAAATCATTATGAGGATAGCTGATTGGCTCTAATCCCTTTTTTCTAGATATAAATGTATCTATCTGTTCCATAGGACCCGGCCTGTACAGAGCATTAACAGCTACAACGTCCTCTATATCCGTTGGTCCAAGTTTGCGCAAGACTCTTTTGATTCCTGGAGATTCAAACTGGAAAATACCATTTGTATCTCCTTTTTCGAAAAGCTTGAGTGTCTCAGGATCGTTCAGTGGAATATCTGAAAGTTTACTAATGTCTTTAGATTGCTGTCTTGCAAACTGTATACAATCCGATAAGATGGTTAGATTTTTCAGCCCTAAAAAATCCATTTTCAGTAAACCTACTTTTTCAACATCTGCCATAGCGAATTGAGTCAGAGAAAGATCGCTATTCCCGTTTTGCAGCGGTACAGAATCCGTAAGGGGCGTATCTGAAATGACGACTCCCGCCGCATGCGTAGATACATGCCGCGGCAAACCTTCTAATTTTGTTGCCGTATCATAAATTAGAAGGTTCTGTTCTGACTCATTTACTAGGTTTTTTAACTTTGAGGATTCTTTCATTGCTTTTGTTAGTGTCATGCCTAAGCTACCTGGTATAGCGTCTGACCATTTTTTTAATTCCTGAGTACTCAACCCAAATACCCTTCCAGAATCACGCAAGGCCATTTTAGCAGCAAAAGTCCCGAATGTTGCAATTTGAGCTACGTGCTGATTCCCGTATTTTTGATTTACATATAGAAGAATCTGCTCTCGTTTATTGTCTGGAAAATCCAGATCGATATCTGGCATAGAGTATCTCTCTTCATTCAAGAACCGCTCAAATAGTAAACCGTAGGCTATTGGGTCAACGTCTGTGATATTAAGAACATAAGAGACTAGTGAACCAACAGCAGAACCTCTTCCTGAACCTGTTACGATATTTTGGCTGTGAGCATATTTCATCAAATCCCAGACAATTAAAAAGTAATCTGAAAAGCCCATTTTCGAGATGATTCCCAATTCTTTTTCCAGTCTTTCTGTGTAAACTGGTGTTACGGTCTTTACTTTCTGATTGAGCGCTTTTTCACACAGTTCATAAAGGTACGGATCTGTCTCTTTGTTTTCTGGAATTGGAAACTTTGGAAGTACTGGTTGATTTAAGGTTAACTTTAAATGAGTACTATTTGCTATTTCGTCCGCTTTATCAAGGAAGTGTTCTAATCCAACTCGCTGATATCGTTCGATGAGTTCATCTGCTGAGACCAGGTATTGATCATTGTCCAATTCTTTATCGAGATCAATCGTTTCATTGGCCCCAATTGTTTTAAGAACGTCTGTAGCAAACGCATCATCTTTTTCAATGTAATTGACTTCGTCAGCTGCTACGAGTGGAACCTGATAATTTTCTGATAATGCTTCAAGCCCACTTCTAATTGGATCTAATGATTCGTGTAGAGAGTAGCCGAGAAAGAACCGGTTAAAGTACTTTTTGTACGTCTCTAATACTTTTTGCGCTAAATGTATGTCCTCTTGTAATAGTAAAGCTTCGATCTCACCTGTTATTCCTGGCGATATGGCAATAAGGCTATCCGTCGACATCGCCAGATCATCGAGCGCTACTGAAGTCTCTTCTGTCATGACTTTGGTTGATAACTGGATCAATCGTTTGTAACCTTCTTCATTTTTAGCAAGCAAAAGAATAGGATAAGTATTCTCGGGTGAATGCACCGATTCGATATCCAGTTTCAAGCCTAGTATTGGTTTTAATCCAGCTTTTGTAGCTTTCTCATAGAATTCCACTGCTCCGTAAAGCACATTGTGGTCGGTGAGCGCAATAGCTGTGTATCCTCGCTCTTTAGCTTTTAGGATCAGCTGATCTATTGTGGTCGTACTCTTTAGTAAAGAGTACGTACTTGTTACATGCAATTTTGTAGGCACTCTTTTTACTCCTTACCTATCCGTAATCAATATTATCTTAACGATTTTCTAACCATTTCGAAAGTGTTCATTTAAATAATCACTTTGTTTTGAAGACAAGCTGATGATCTTTTTCATCTACAGTAATGACTGCATCTGTTTTAATCTCATCAGCAATAATCATTTTCGCTATAGGGGTTTCAATTTCATTGGTCAAGTAACGCTTAATCGGTCGTGCACCAAATGCAGGATTGTAGGATTCCTCAGCTATCCATTCTTTTGCTTTATCCGTTAATTCTAGATGGTAACCTCTAGTAAAAAGTCTCTCTTCCAAATTTAAGACTAATTTTTCTACGATTTTTACCATGTCTCGTTTCGTAATTGGTGAGAATAACACAATATCATCCAGTCGATTTAAAAACTCGGGTCTAAATGACTCAAATAACTTTTTTCTGACTGTAGACTCAGTAGCTTCGTCAATGATTCCTTCTTCAGACGTTTCTTCAAGCAAAAGATCGGAACCAATGTTGCTTGTTAAGATTAAAACTGTATTCTTGAAATCAATCAACTGTCCTTTAGAATCCGTTAGTCTGCCTTCATCAAGAACTTGAAGTAAAATGTTAAAAACATCTGGATGTGCCTTTTCAATTTCATCTAGCAACACTATAGTGTAAGGATGATTTCTGACTGCTTCCGTCAGTTGTCCACCTTCATCGTACCCTATATATCCTGGCGGTGAACCTATTAATCTAGAGACGCTGTGTTTCTCCATGTATTCACTCATGTCTAATCTAATCATCTGATCTTTGGAATCAAATAAATTCATCGCTAAGGTTCTAGCCAATTCTGTTTTACCAACACCAGTGGGTCCTAGAAAAAGAAAAGAGCCTAGTGGTCGATTTGGATCTTGTATTCCTGCTCTTGCTCTCATAATCGCATCTGTTACAACATCTACTGCTTTGTCCTGGCCGATTACTTGAGTTTTCATTGCAGTGTTCAGATTTAGAAGTTTATCTCTTTCGGTTTGTACCAGTTTATTTACAGGAATGCCTGTTATTCTGGCTACAACCTCAGCCATCTCGTCTTCTGTAACTGTTTCTTGTACCAGTCTATTTTCTGAAGCCTCATTTGATTGCTGAATTTCTTCTAGTTCCAGCAATTCTTTTTCAAGTGAAGGAATTACACCGTGTCTTAATCTAGCTGCTTCTTCTAGGTTATATTCAGATTCAGCATCTTCAAGTCTTCGTTTTTCTTGATCGATTTCTGATTTCTTGTCTTGTATATCTTGCATTGAAATTTTTTCTTTGTTCCATTTCAATGTAAGATTTTCCACTTCTTCTCTTAAAGAAGCTAATTCTTTTTGGATGATTTCTAGTCTTGACTGACTCTTATCATCTGTTTCTTCTTTCAATGCTTGCTCTTCTATTTCAAGTTGCATTTTTCTTCTAGTCAATTGATCCAGTTCTGTTGGCATAGAATTCATCTCAACTCGGATACTCGCACACGCTTCATCGACCAGGTCAATGGCTTTGTCTGGAAGGAAACGCTCCGTCATATAACGACTTGATAACTGAACCGCCGCGACTAGGGCATTATCTTGAATGTTCACCCCGTGGTGGATTTCAAACCGTTCTTTTAATCCCCTAAGAATACTGATTGCTTCTTCACTTGAAGGTTCATTAACCAAAACTTTTTGGAATCTTCTTTCTAGCGCTTTGTCTTTTTCCATATAGGTTTTATATTCATTGATCGTTGTTGCTCCAATACAGTGCAATTCCCCTCTAGCTAGCATCGGCTTCAGTAAATTCCCCGCATCCATGCTACCTTCAGTTTTACCAGCCCCCACAATTGTATGAATTTCATCGATAAATAAGATAATGGTACCATCACTCTTTTTTACTTCTTTTAAAACAGCTTTCAGTCTTTCTTCAAATTCTCCACGGTATTTAGCTCCAGCTATCAAAGCGCCCATATCTAGTGAGAAAATCTTTTTGTTCTTAATATTTTCTGGAACGTCATTTCTCACGATTCTTTGAGCTAGACCTTCAATAATGGCTGTTTTACCAACACCTGGTTCTCCTATTAGTATAGGATTATTCTTGGTCTTTCTGGATAAAATTCTGATGACATCTCTAATCTCATCATCTCTACCGATAATAGGATCTTGATTGCCTTCCTTGACTTGTTTAATCATATCTACAGAATACGTTTCTAATGCTTGATAAGAAGATTCCTGTGATGCACTCTGCACAGTTTCTCCACCTCTCCATTCTACAACTTTATCTTTCAACAATTTTTCTGATAATCCAACGTTCTCTAAATAAAAACGCAGAGGATGATTTTGAGACATCAGTGAAACCATCACAACATCGACTGCAATAAAATGATCTCCGAATTCTTCTGCTATTTTTTCTGCTTTTTGAAGAAGCGCAAATAATTCAGAGGATAGTTGAGTACCATATTCAATTGAAGCTCCCTCTACGATTGGGATCTTATCCAGTTGATTTTCGATTTGTTCAATCAGAGCACTCATATTCACTTCACATTGTTCGTATAACTTATACGCTAGATGATCTGGCTGCAGAAAAATTCTAAAGAGATGTGCCGTTTCAATAAACTGGTGACGTCTCACTTTAGCAATATTTTGAGCTTCTGAAATGGATTCCTGCATGACCGTTGTATATTCAGCCATATTTTCTCCTTCTTTTCCCTAATAATTTGGTTTTTCTCTAATAAAAAAGAACTGAGCTTTAAATTGAACTCAATTCTTTTGATCTTATTATCGTATACCTAATGCAATTCGAGCGTAACGGCTCATTCGAGTTGTGTCCCACGCAGGATACCAGACTAGTTTAACGTCTGTTTCTGTAATTTCAGGTACAGAATCCATTGCGTTCAAAATATCTTCTGTAATAACATCCGCTAAAGGACATCCCATAGTCGTTAAAGTAATCTTGACTTCACAATATCCACCATTAAAGACATTAACTTCATAAATTAATCCTAGATTCACGATATCAATCCCTAGCTCCGGATCAATAACTTGTTCCATTGCTTCCATGATTTGATTTTTTATATCGCTCAGTTTTTCTTCTGACCATACAGATTTTTCTTCTGACATTAGCCTACCTCCTCATTCACGTGTCTTTGTTTCATCATACCACATGGTATTCAGTTGTCTAGTCATTATAAACCGAAACTTTTAGCAAAAAACTTTGCCATTTCTACAGCAATTTCATATGGTACTTTATGACCATGACCTGAACCGATTGAGAATGAAATGTTTTCTGCATATGGCTCATCTTTGATCATCTCAATAAATACTTCTGTTTGCTCAAATGGAACAAGCTCATCTTTCGTACCATGCCAGAAGTACACAGGTTTACCTGCTAATTTTTGGGGCTGTTCTTTCAGCGAGATTGTATCCAGTTGTCTTTTCATTTCATCGTTGATGAGTCCGTCGACACTTTCATAACCATCGTACCATTTTGATGTCAGTAACCATTTTGAAAATTCAATCGGCGAAGGATTTCCCATTAAAATTGCTGCTGAGTGAATCCAGTCAAATTGCGTTAACATGGCACTGGTGGTAATCCCGCCCATTGATAATCCACTGATGCCAAATTTTTCTGGATCAGATAAGCCTTTTGAGAGATAGTCGTTTCGTATGTCTGAAACTTCTTTTAAATTCTGCGAAACGACTCTCCAAAACACCGTATGATCTTGGGGGTTATCCGTAGCCTGTACTCTTTCTCCATGCATATAAGCTTCAGGTAAAATTGCTCTAATCCCTCTTTTAGCTAACTCATAGCCCTGCACAAGAACAGATTCTTTGTGACTCGTCCATCCATGATAGAAAATAACCGTCGGAATTTCTTCATTTATGAGGTCTTCTTTCACTACTTCAAGTATCGGTATTTCATTGATTGTTTTTTGAATGATCTGAAACATACACACACTCCTACTACATATACTTTTTATTTTCAGTTTGTTATACTTAAATAGATATCTTCGATTATTTTATCACATATCAAATTTATTTAATATCAGACTAACTGATATTTATTAGTTAAAAGGAGTATTGGGATGAACCGAAAATTGATTGCACTCGATCTAGACGGAACAACTTTAAATGATGTTCAACAGATCACATCAGAAACGCACAGTGTTTTAAATAAGCTAAGAGACCAAGGACATATCGTATCCATTGCGACTGGTCGACCTTTTAGAAATAGTCACTATTATTACAAACAATTAGAAATGACAACACCCATCGTAAACTTTAACGGCGCATGGTGTCACAATCCTTCAGATAAAGATTGGGATTATGGTTACCATAAATCACTTAGCAGAGATTTAGCGATTTCAATGTTATCATTGAAAGACGATCCAGAAGTTCAATTGATTGCTGCTGAATCTAGGGACGGTATTTATGTTCATGGAGACTACGTTCCTTATCCAGACTTTTTCCCGGATGGTGTGAAAGTTAGTAAGCAATTATCTTCTGAAACACTCCTGATTGATCCAACTTCAGTAGGCGTCTTCACAAATACACAGCAAAATCAGTCTAAAATTGAAGAACGCATTATCAAACATTACGGAGAGGCTGTTGAAGTCAGAACATGGGGAGGATTCGCTCCCTGTCTTGAAATCGTTGCAGCCGGTGTTCAAAAAGCAATGGGTGTTGAGCGTATTGCTTCTTATTACAATATCGACCGCAAAGATATTCTAGCGTTTGGTGATGAAGAAAATGATTATGAAATGATTCAGTATGCTGGACACGGTGTAGTCATGAAAAATGGTAACGATAAATTGAAAGTTGTCGCTGATGATCTTACTGGAAAAACGAATCACGATAACGGGTTAGCAGATTACTTGACCAACTATTTCAACCTATAAAAAACACTTTGAGTAAAAGCAATGACTAGACTGCTTTTTGCTCAAAGTGTTTTTTTATTTCTTATCGTCTAATAATAGTTCATCTACTGCAATCTTAGCAGAAGTCAATACGATTGGAACACCTGCTCCAGGATGTGTACTACTACCTGTGAAGTAAAGATTCTCACAATTCTTCGCTTTTGCTTGCGGTCTAAAGTGATTACTTTGAGTTAACGTAGGTTGAAGTCCAAAGCACGCACCATTATACGCATTGAACTTGTCTCTCCAGTCAATTGGAGTCATATAAGACTCAGATATAACTTCATCTTCTACGTTTTCAAACCCTTCAATGGTTTTCAACTTCATGAAAACTCTGTCTCGATAATATTGAATCGTATCTTCATTCCATTCGTACTTAGAAGTAGATAAATCTGATACAGGTACCAGAATATAAAGCCCATCTTTTCCTTCAGGCGCAAGGGATGGATCCATTTTAGAGCCCATGTATACATAAAAAGAAGGATCGCTTAGAACATCTCCTGAAAATATGTCTTCTAAGTTTTCATCGAGATCTTTAGAGAAGATAAAATTATGGATATTTTCAATTTGCTCATATTTTTTGTCCATACCAAGGTACATAATAAAGCAAGAACAAGAGTACTTCATTTTATCAATTTTTTTGTCTGTATACTTGCCTTTAGATTTTTGATCTTTCACTAAATGCTTCATAGCATATGGAAAATCAGCATTACACATGACAAAGTCAGAATGAATGATTTCGTTACCGACTTTAATGCCTTTTGCTTCTTGTTTTTCAATAACAATTTCTTCTACTGAAGTATTATATTGAACTTTTCCACCTAACTCTAAAAATAGCTTCTCCATACCAGTGGCCATCGTATGCATTCCGCCTTTAATAAACCATATACCATATAAATACTCAATCATTGGAATAATAGTATATAGTGAAGGACCGTTATTCGGCGAAACTCCAATATACAAAGTTTGAAAACTGAGGATTTGCTGTAGTCTTTTATCTTTGATGTATTTACCAATTGAATGGTTGGCACTGTCAAATGTCTTCAATTTAAGCGCTTGGTGTATCACTTTAGGATTATAAAAGTCACTTGCATTTCTAAAAGGTCTTTGAATGAAATGATCTTTTGCTACGATGTAACGTCCATAGATATCTTTCAGATATCCTAAAAATCCAGCCATATCCTGATCACTAATGTTTTCCATTTCTTGCGTAATCTTTGTTAAATCTGAAGAAACATTGATTTTTTCATCTTCAAAAAAGGCTGTATACATTGGGTCTAGTCTTTGCATTGGAATATAATCGTCTGGATTACGACCCGCTAATTCAAAAACTTCTTTATATATATCTGGCATCATCACCAGACTTGGTCCCATATCAAAAGTAAAACCATCTTTTTGTAACTGATTCATCTTTCCACCAGGAATCGATTCTTTTTCGTATAAGGTTACGTCGTATCCTGCATGTTGCAATCTAATCGCACTCGCTAAACCTGCTGCACCTGCACCAACTACGCTAACTGTCTTCTTCATTTTTTCCTCTTTTCTTTTTGTCTGTCTGTTTTTCAAGTACACCATCTTTCATGACATATACAGAGTCACAATATTCTGTCAATCGCTCATCATGCGTTACCATGATTGTGGCTTTTTTCTTGTTTTTAGTTTCTCTTGCAAGTATTTCTACCACTTCAAAAGCTCTAGAAGTATCCAAGCTAGCCGTAGGTTCATCTGCTAATATCACTGTAGGATCATGATAAAGCGCTCTCGCGATAGCTGCTCTTTGTCGTTCTCCACCAGACAAATCCCCAGGATATTTATCTGCTAAGTCCATTATATCCAACTCTTCTAGTAATGTGTGAATTCTATCCGAATTTATACTTGATTTTTCTACTTTATTTACAAGTATTAACTGTTCCTTGACTGTTAAGAACGGAACAAGATTCGAGGCTTGAAGAATAAATCCAATCTCTTTGAAGCGTCTTTTTGCTCTTTCTTTTTCTTTCAGTTCACTGAACTTCTCATTAGCAATCCTCACACTACCTTCTGACGGTTGCTGTAGTCCTCCGATAATCGTTAAAAAGGTGCTTTTACCAGATCCACTAGGACCAATGATCGCAACAAATTCTCCTGGTTCAACTGAAAAGTTTGTTTCTTTCAATGCCTCTATTGTTTTACTACCATCTTTAAAACTTTTGCTGACTTGTTTCAACTCAATCGATTTCATAGTTCCCCCCTATTCTATCGCTTCCAAAGGATCGATTTTCACTACTGTTCTCACTGAGAAAACGGCTCCCAGTAGTGCAAACACAATGAGTGATACCATTGTTGCAACTAAGAACAAATAATTATTCTGATAAGGTACTGCCGAAGGTAAAAAGAACCCTGTAAGCATCGTTAATCCAAATCCGATGAATATACCTATTAAAGCTAACAGGAAGGTTTGAGCAATAACGGATTTTGCAATATACCCAGAAGAAATTCCCTGTGCTTTCATCACACCTAACATTGAAGCTTTTTGTAGTGTTAATACATAGATAAAAATGCCTATGACAAGCGCAGCAATTAATACTAGAAATCCAATCATCAAACCGAATGTCAAAACTTGTGCATTATATCCGGGTAGTTTATTGATAAATTCGCTAGTTGAGTATACTTCCAAATCATCGCTGTCAACTGAAACTGTATCTATATCTCCTTCATTCCTCACAACAACTCCATTAATGGGGAATTCTTGATCCTCTTCAATAGTATCAACGTCTTGCTTGATTTTTTGAAAAGTATCTACAGTTGTATATAAGACAGGCGTTACGCTAAACTTTGCTCCATCCGTGAAACCAGCAATTTTTATTGTACGGTCCTGCCCAGATAGCTTGAGCATATCCCCTACTTGCAATCCTTCTTCTTCAGATAAGGAAATATCTGCTACTACTGTATCCTCTTCAAACGTATCTCCTTCAACAATGTCCGGGTTGAGAAACTCATCCGATTCGATTCCAAATATCGTTACATTGATGTTATCCTCTGTATCTTCTGATCCGTCTATTCTTACAATATTAGAACTAACACCTAAAATAGCTTTTTCATCTAAAGTGACATAATCTTGTTCTTCAACTTCAAATATTGAGCTATTCAAGTTTAAATTGGACTCATTGGTTAAAACAATACCATCCGCATCCCATTTATCAACAGCTGTACGATTTTCTTGAGCTAACCCGTAAGCTAATCCTGTCAAAAACGAAACCAGATACGATACCAATACTACGATACCGATAATCAAGGCAAATCTTGTTTTAGAGTATCTAATTTCTTTCCAAGCTAAAAACATATCATTTTTCCCTTCTTTTGTAATTATGTATAACACTTGTTTGTATAGCCCAAACACTATATTATCACAGATTACTTACAAGTGGTGCATGAAGTGAATTCGAACATTACAAAAAAACCAGTCAGCGTTTAGCTAACTGGTTTTCTTATTATAAAAAGTAATTAATTGATTTTATTGATTATTCAGTAGCACGATCTTCAGAAGTCAAGTACCAAGTGTGGTAAGCAACACCCGGTTGATCCGGATCTGCACCGACAGTAACATCGTAAGCACCTACACGGTTGTTAACTGGGAACACTGCTGTACGGAATAACGTTGGAATGATTGGCAATTCTTCCATGAAGTATTCTTGCCATTCATTAAAGACGCCTGCACGCCATTCAGTATCAAAGCCTTCTTTACTTAACATTTGTTCCATGTATTCAGTATTCTCGTCAGTTACCCAACGAGTATAGTTGAATGGAGCAGTTTCTCCATAAAGGCCATCTGGAGTCGGATCAGTACCTGTACCCCAAGCTCCTTGATAGATATCAATTTGAGGATCATCCGCTTCTACACGATCATAGAATGAGTTGAATTCATGTAAACGACCTTCCAGTAACTGAACGTTTAGACCAATACGAGCCCAAGATTGGATGTAGTATTCAGCGATTGGTTCAGCAACATCTCCACCAGACATTGATGCAAAGTTGATAACCAATTCTTCTCCTTCAGGAGTTGTACGGTACTCTTCTCCTTCAGCTAATTCATATCCAGCTTCATCTAAAATTCTATTAGCTTCATCTACATCAAATGGATAGCCTTCGACATCTTCATTGAAGTAATCTGAGAAGTTCGGGATAATTGGAGAAGTTGCACGACGGCGTAAACCTTGGTAGAATCTTTCTCCCACTGCATCATTATCAATCGCATATGCCATTGCTTGACGTAAGTTTACGTCTGCCATCTTAGCATCTGGGTTATAAACATTTTTAGCTGGTTCATCCCCATCCGCTTCTTGCCATTCACCTAATTTGAAACCAATGTAAGTATATGAGTTTTCATCACTACCAACAATTTGGTAACCAGGTAGATTCTCAAATGTATCATATTGATCCGTAGGCATACTGATGAATAGGTCAAACTGCGCATTCTCCATTGCTGCTACCGCAGTTGATGTTGGAACGGTTTGTAATTCGATACCGTCAAGAATCGGAGTTCCACGCCAGTAATCTTCATAACGAGAATAAGAAACAGACTCCCCAGGAACGATATTATCTACTTTAAATGGACCATAACCTAATGGTCTTTCACGAACTTCTGGAGCTGATTCTAAATCAGCAACTGGAATTTCTCCTAGATAGTGACGAGGTGCTGCGTAAGTCCATACACCACCACCGGCTTGGAGCATCTGAACTCCAACTTCTTGATATTGGATTGTCAAAGTCATCTCATCATCTGATAAAGTCATACCTGAAATAGAATCTGCTGCTCCAGTCTTGTACTCATCAATACCGACAATGTTTTGTAAATCAGAAGTATAACGAACACCAACGTAGTCAGGATCAGCTATAATTTCATGCGCGAAAAGAATATCATCCGCTGTTAATGGTTCTCCGTCATGCCATGTAATGCCGTCTTTAACAGTTAAAGTTACTGTATTCGCTTCTTCATCCAGTTCCATTGTAGCTGCACCAGAATCGTCGATTTGATAATTTTCATCAGAACCTACAAGTTCCCCCATAGTATACGCCATAACCTGAGCATCAGGATTACCACTATAAAGTTCCCAACTGAATATCCCAGTGAACGGAGAATCAGATACGTAACCAATACTCATCGTTCCGCCTTCAATGGCTTCGCCATCATTTTCAACACGTGTTTCGAATGTTAATGGGCCACCTTCTGCGTCGTCTCCTTCAGTTGCAGAGTCAGTTCCCCCATTACCAGTACCTGTATCTGTTCCTGAATCATCTGATGATCCCCCACCACAAGCTGCGAGTACAAATGCTACAGCTGCTGAACTTGCTAATAAGCTATATCTTTTTTTGTTTGACATTTTCTTTCTCCCCTTTTCTTAACCTAATCTTTGTTTAGAGTCTGCCGCACGTTGTAATGCACGACCGACATAGTTTATACACAACACCAATACTAATATTAGTATTGAGGCTGGTAACCAAACCCATGCTTTATTACCCAGAACATCTGGGTTTTGAGCTGTAGAAACTAGTGATCCTAAACTTGGTACACTGGGTGGAAGCCCAAATCCAAGGAAAGACAATCCTGTTTCTAGCCCGATATTACCGGCAAAGTTCAAAGTCAAATTAACAATGATCAATGAACTGATATTTGGCATCATTTCGCGAAGTATAATTAATATTGTAGGTGTGCCCATAGTTTTAGAGGCGCTAATAAAATCAAGTTTTCCAACAGTTAGTGCACGCCCACGTATGAACCTCGCCTGTCCTACCCATAAGAAAGCACTCATGATTAGAATAAAGGAGAATACATTATAGTTTGGCACTAATGTTACAAAAATAATAATAATCATCGTTTGAGGTAAGATCATTATAAAATCAATGATTCTCATTATGACGTTATCAACTGCTCCAGCGTAGTAAGCTGCTAGAATCCCTACTAAAACACCTAATATACTCGTAATAAAAGTAACCGCTAGGCCAATTGACAATGAATTTCTAGCTCCGATGATGAGTTGTCCAAAAACATCACGTCCGGCTGAATCTGTACCTAGTAAGTACTGAGTTCCTTCTGTAAATGGGTCTGTACTCAAAGACATCGGTGGTAGATAAGAGTCAAAAAGACTAACTGTTGTAACGGTTTGTTGATCTAATAAAAACGACACACTATAAACCGCTACAAGAATGATAACCATTAAAATCAATGAAGCTAATGCCAATTTATCTTTGGCAAATTCTTTTATTATTACTCTAAATCCCATTGGGGGTAAAGAAGCAGTAGCGTCTTCTGACATGATCGCTGCATCTTGGTTTGAAGCCATAAGAAATTCATTCCTTTCAATTTAATAGATATCTAATCAATACGTATACGTGGGTCTACTGCCATTAAGATCAAATCTGAGATTAAGGTTCCAATTAAGCCCAGAAACCCATAGAACAGGACAAGAACAAAGATTACACTGTAATCACGCGTATTGATCGAGTCTAAGAATAAATTCCCCATACCACTGTAACTGAAGATTCTTTCGATAAAGATCGAACCCGTCAACAAACCGACAATGGTATAACCAAATCCGGATGCAATAGGAAGTGATGCGTTACGGAAGATATGTTTTGAATACACTTTATTTATTGGTACGCCTTTAGAGCGCGCTGTCTTGACATAGTCTGATACTTTTGCATCAATGATTTCAGTACGTAAATACTGAATAATTCCAACCGTTCCTAAAACAGCAGTTGTAATAGAAGGTAAAATCAAGTGATAGGTTCGACTCCAAGTTCTTTCCCAGAACGTCACTGCTGACACATCGATTGATCCTCGAGATGGGAACCATCCTAGGTTGAATCCAAAGATGTATACCATCAATAATGCTAAAACGAATGTAGGCACTGCAAAACTTACAAAGTTATAAATGATAACCGTTTTATCAAGAACTGAATCATTGAAACGTCCTGAGAGGATTCCTAAAGGCAGTCCAATCATGTATGTCAATACGGTTGAGAGTAGAGAAAGTCTAACCGTATTCCCGAGTCTATCCCCAATTACATTTACAACGCTTGTCTTGTAGTTGAAACTTCTTCCGAAGTCTCCTTGTAAAGCATTCCCAACCCAGCGTACATATTTAACAGGTAATGGATCATTTAACCCAAATCGCTCACGCAAAACATCCAATTGAGCAGGATCGATATTCGGATCAATCATTCCGGTAAATGGGTCTCCCGGCATAAATTCTGCAATGATAAAGATTAGTAAACTTAAGATGATCATTTGGGGAATCATCAGTAAGAGTCTTCTAAATATTGTTTTCCACATGGCTTATGCTTCCCCTCCTGTATTGATTGCCTCATTTTGAAGAGAACGATTTGGTCCTTCAGGCTTAGTCGCTACAAAATGACTTCCTCTAAACTCTTGAAGATCATATACACGACCATCTGCATCATAATATTCTGTTTCTTGTGCATCGTACTCTGCTTCAACTCGTTGACGTTCGATTTTCTTCGCTTCTCTAGTTGAAGGATCCATATCTGGTATTGCTGAAAGTAGTCGTTTAGTGTAAATGTGTTGTGGGTCTCTATAAATATCTTGTTTTGGACCTTGCTCTACGAACCGTCCTTTATGCATAATTGCTATATTATCAGCCATATGTTGAACAACACCTAAATCGTGAGAAATGAATAAGTAACTTAAATCGTATTCCTTTTGGATTCTACGCATGAAGTTCAAAACTTGTGCTTGTACAGATAAATCAAGTGCTGAAGTCGGTTCATCAGCGATGATTAACTTTGGATCACTGGCTACAGCTCTGGCAACCCCAATACGCTGACGTTGTCCACCTGAGAACTCATGAGGGTATTTGTACATTGCTTCTGCATTCATACCAACAATATCCAGCAATTCTGCAACTCTACGTTTAATTTCATCAGGAGTATAATCAAAATAATTTCGCATTGGTTCACCCATTACATCAATGATACGTTTCTTGGGATTCATTGATGAAGTAGAATCTTGAAAAATCATCTGAACATCTTTGTTGTAATTGGCATATTTCTTTTTACGGCTTCTTGCTCTATTTGTAACATTTTCACCTTCATATAATATTTCTCCGGAAGTAGCTTTTTCCAGTCCAATAATTGTTTTGCCAATCGTTGTCTTACCAGAACCCGATTCACCAACTAAACCGTAAGTTTTTCCACTTTCGATTGTAAGGTTGACCCCATCGACAGCTCGCACATGATCTTGAATCGTGTTTAGTATGCCTCCGCGAATAGGATAATGCACTTTTAAATCTTTAACTTCCAAAAATCCCATGGTTATTTTTCCTCCCCTTCAAAGTGGAAATGTTTCCAGCTATTTCCTCTTACTTTGTGGTTCGGAGCAATTTCCGTTAATTCTGGTTCTTCATCAAAGGCTTCGTCTGGAATCCAAGGAATTCTCGGTCTGAAGCGGTCCCCTTTACGCGGTAAGTTTTGAAGAGATGGTACAGTACCGTGAATAACGTGTAATTCTTCGCCTTCTTCAAGTTCATGAGGAATTGAATTTAATAGTGAACGTGTATATGGATGTTTAGGATCTTTGAATAATACATCCACTGGTGCTTCTTCTACGATTTGACCAGCATACATAACAGCCACTCTATCTGCTGTTTCAGCTACTACACCCAAATCATGTGTAATCAAGATGATTCCTGATCCTGTTTCGGCCTGAATATCTCTCATCAGATCCAAGATTTGAGCTTGGATTGTAACATCTAGTGCCGTTGTTGGTTCATCCGCAATAATAATTGGTGGTTTATTCGCCAATGCTATTGCAATAACGATTCTTTGTCTCATACCACCAGACAGTTCATGTGGATAAGCTTTCATGATTTGTTCAGGTCTTGGAATTCCTACTTGATTCAGTAATTCAAGCACTCGTGCTTTAATTTGTTTTTCGTCGAAGTCTGAATGATAAATCAATGCTTCCGCAATTTGATTGTAAATGGTCATCAAAGGATTCAATGACCCTAGCGGATCTTGGAAGATCATACCGATATCGTTTCCTCGAATTCGATTGTATAATTTTTCATTCAAGTCAGTTAGATTTAAATCTTTATATAAAATTTCTCCAGTAATTTTAGTATTGTTAGGATCATGTAGCCCCATGATCGCTGTAGCTAATGTAGACTTGCCACACCCGGATTCTCCAACGATTGCTAAAATTTCATTTTTCTTTAGCGTCAGTGAAACACCATCAACTGCGTTATGGTACTCTTCACCGAATCGGAATCCAGTTTTTAAATTATTTACTTCAAGTAAGTTTCGTTCGACGGCCACTGTTTAACCTCCTATGCATTTCTCCTCATTGACAAAAATGAGGAGAACATTAAATAGTTGCTATCTTTTTAATCAACTACTTAATATTATAAAATGAATTATACACTTTCTAATTTTTAATTTCAATAGCACATTTATCATTTTATAACAGAATATTAAAAAAACAAGTCGATTTCTAATTTTCCTGATAATATTCAGCATATTTATCATAAATTTGTCATAAAAGGGTAAAAAAAAAGCGAATCACTGATTCGCTTTAATATAATCTACAGCTTTACCAACGGTTGTAATATTTTCTGCATCTTCGTCAGAAATCTCATTTCCGAAAGTGTCTTCCAATTCCATGACCAATTCAACAATATCAAGAGAATCGGCACCTAAATCTTCTTTAAATGTCGTATCTCTAGTAATTTTCTCTTCGTCTACACCTAATCTTTCTACAATAATTCCTTTTACTTTATCGAAAACTTCTTGCTCTGCCATCTTCTAATTCCTCCAATTATTCTTATTGTGGCCAAAAGTATAACATTTTAAGTTATACTTTTAGTTTCTCATTTTTAATCTTATTTAACCTAACTCACAAGAGTTATTGTAGCTTATTTTAGTTATAATTTCCACGTTGAATCTAAAAACATCTTTTCGAGCATTTTGATTTATCAGATTTCAAACGTTATCACTCTAAGAATAAAGCGTTACCTTGCCATTAATCTAATCGTTCTCATAATACTTCACTAAATCACTAACCATATTAGAGGCTAACATTTCTCTAATTTGTTTGATTGTTTGGTAAACTGGCTCAGCAGTTGCAGAACCATGTGTTTTAACTACTGGAGCTTTAACACCGATCATCACTGCCCCTCCGTGTTTTGAGTAATCCATTACATCTTTCATGTTAGACAAACTATCTTTTAAAAGCAAGCCACCTATTTTTGATTTAATGCCACTATTCATTATAGAGCTCTTAATCAGTTTAGACATAGAGAGTGCTGTTCCTTCGATAGTCTTCAATACAGCATTCCCTGTGAAGCCATCAGATACAACAACATCAGCTACTCCATTTAACAGTTCTCTTGCTTCTACATTCCCAACAAAATGGATTGCATCGTTTTCTTTTAATAATTTGTAAGCTTCTTTAGTCACTTCGTTTCCTTTATTTTCTTCCGTACCATTATTTAATAAGCCGACTCGAGGATTGTCTATCCCTCTTACAAACTTGGCATAATACGTCCCTAGCGTAGCATACTGATTAATGTTGCTCGGTTTGCTATCTGCATTTGCTCCGACATCCAAAAGATTGAATGCATCAAGGTTGTCACTCATTACTGGTAAGGTTGCTAGCAGACCTGGACGCTCAATGCCTTTTACACGTCCAATAATTAAGGTTCCTGATGCAAGAAGTGCTCCAGTATTACCAGCGGAGAAAAGTGCATGATTTTCCTCGTTTTTAACAGAGTTTGCTGCCATGACCATAGAAGCATCTTTTTTTCGTCTAATTGAACGAACGGGATCATCTTCACTGGTAATTTTCTCATCCGTGTGTACGATTTCGATGTTACTTAACTCTTCATTGATATATTTCTTGATCAATTCTTCTTTTCCGTACAACACTATCGTTATATCTTTGAATTCCTTAGCTGCTTTAATACTTCCTTCAACTAGCGCTTGCGGTGCATTATCTCCACCCATAGCATCTACTGCAATTCTCATATTTCTTTTCCTCCTATTCAGTACTTTTTTACTAATCTAAAAATGAGTATCTTGCTTGTTCATCTATCCCTACTTCATTTCTCAAAAATTGGTACTTTTCTGCTTCAAAAAATTCTGAATTATTCAGTAAAAGAGCTGCCTCGTTTCTGGCACTTTCAAGTATCTGGAAATCTTCGACAATGTCAGCAACCTTGAATTCGGGTAAACCGGATTGTTTTTTACCGAATATCTCCCCAGCACCTCTCATTTCCAAATCCTTTTCACTTAAAACGAATCCGTCATTTGTTTGGGTCAGTATTTCCATACGCTGGGCACCTGTTTCCCCTTTAGGATCAGCAATTAATATACAGTAAGATTCTTTTTTACCTCGTCCTACCCTTCCTCTTAATTGATGTAACTGAGCCAGTCCGAATCGATCAGCATCATGAATGATCATCAGCGTTGCATTAGGGACATTTACACCGACTTCGATTACAGTAGTAGATACAAGTATCTGTAACTCATTACGTTTGAACTGTTCCATTATGGAGTCTTTTTCAGCAGCAGACATTTTCCCATGTAATAATCCCGCCTTATACTTAGGTCCGAACTTTTCTGCATAGGTCCTATATAGATCAGTCGCATTTTGAAGATCCATCATTTCAGATTCTTCAATAAGTGGACTGATGACATAGACCTGAGATCCATTGCTCAGTTCTTTTTCCATAAACGGGAGCATTTGAGTAAACTGCTTGGGTCTGATCCAATGAGTTGCAACGGGTTCTCTCCCCGGTGGTAATTCATCGATTACAGAAATATCCATTTCTCCAAAGGCACTGATCGCTAAGGTCCTAGGTATCGGTGTCGCTGTCATAAATAATACATCTGGATGATCTCCTTTTTCTCGTAGAACTTTTCGTTGATTTACACCAAATCGATGTTGTTCATCTGTGATCACTAATCCTAACTTGTTGAAGTTAACTCCTTCTTGGATCAAAGCATGCGTTCCAAGCAGTCCATCGATTTCTCCATTTGCTAATTGTTCTAACAGTTCTCTACGTTTGGCCGCTTTTGTGGATCCTGTCAACAGATCAATACGAATATCCATCTCTTTGAACATCTCAGAAAGACTTTCCATGTGTTGCGTCGCAAGAATTTCTGTAGGGGCCATCAATGCAGACTGTAGACCTGCAGTCCAAGCCGCATAAATAGCTGCTGCCGCTACAACAGTCTTACCACTTCCTACGTCCCCCTGAAGCAATCGGTACATCTGAATCGGAAGTTTTAAATCTTTACAGATTTCGTTTACTACTCTCTTTTGAGCGGCAGTCAACTCAAAGGGTAATGATCGAAAGAATGCTCTGAGCTTTTCAACATCATAATCTATCACATTTCCATGGTCAGTCATTTTGTGTTGCTTCCTTAACCACTGCATCTGTAATTGATAGATAAAAAATTCCTGAAATATGATAGCTGTTCTAGCCCGCTCATTATCCCCATCCTCTTCAGGAAAATGCATCATTCTGATAGCGTCTCTTTGAGAAACAGTTTGATATTTTTTCCTAATCGATTCTGGGACAATTTCCGGAATGAGTTCTTGGTAGTCTTGCCAAGCTTGTCGAATCAGTTTGATCAGTGTAGCTTGTTTTATATGCTTTGAAGTATGGTAAACAGGTTCTCTGTTTTCTTTTTCATCGCTTAAGCTGTTACTCAATACTTTAATACCACTTAATTGCATTCGAATGGCATCCCATTTACCGAATATAGCTGTTTCTTTGCCTGCTGCCAATTGTTGTTTTAAGTAGGGCTGATTGAAAAAAGTAACCGGAACAATCACATGCTCAACATTCAACCGAAAAGATAGACGATTCTTTCCTCTACCAAAGTGACTTAAAACTGGGTCTGATACGAGCGGTCCTTTTAGTACAACTTTTTCTTTGTCTTCTATTTCGTCAATAGCTTTTACAGTAAGGTCTTCATATCTGAAGGGATAATATGTCAATAGATTATAAATCGTTTCAATTCCTAATTCTCTTAGTGCATCGACTCTTTTAGGACCGACGCCAGATAAGACCGTTACGGGATCAGAAATACTTTTACTTGTCATAACATCCCTCCTTTTTTCACTACCTGAAACCAGAAAGGAATAGACAAAACAACAAAGATAAATCTTCGTTATTTCATCTATTCCCCCTTTAGATTTATATGACGATTAAAATAATGGCTTTTATTCTACTGAAATCAGATACGGATAGACAGGTTGTCCACCTTCGTGGATTTCAACTTCTATCTCTTCATACTTTTCTCCAACAGCTTTTCCTATCTCTTCAGCAACTTCTCGTGAGCCATCTTCTCCATAAAGAAGAGTCAGAATCTCACTTTCGTCGTTAATCATTTGATCGATAGTATCTAGAGTGACTTGTTTGATATCAGTAGCTGAAACTTTTATTGTTCCATCAATAATACCCATGAAATCATCTTTTTTGATTGTAACGCCATTGATTTCCGTATCACGAACAGCAAAGGTTACTTGACCTGAGACAACGGCTTTTAATTCTGCTGTCATATCTTCTTTGTTGGTTGCAAGATCATGAGTCGCATTAAAGCCTAACATTGAAGTCAAACCTTGTTGGATTGTTCTTGTCTCCACAACAACTGTATCAACTTCAGAAACTTCTGCCGCTTGCTCTGCAGCCATGAAGATATTCTTGTTGTTTGGAAGGATAATATATTGTTTAGCTGGTACTTCTCCCATTGCTTTTACAATGTCTTCTGTACTCGGGTTCATTGTCTGTCCGCCTAGAAGTACGTAATCGACTCCTAAACTTTCAAACAGTTTCTTGATACCCTCGCCAGCAGCCACTGCAACTACAGCAATCTCTTTTTCTTCAGCTTTCTTTTTAGGCGTAGCTGTATCAGAAGATAACGCAGAATGCTGTTCTCTCATGTTGTCTACTTTAATTTTCATTAGCGAACCGAATTTTTGTCCATAATTCATAACTTCTCCAGGATGCTCTGTATGAACATGAACTTTGATAACTTCATCATCGGCTACTACAAGTAAAGAATCTCCCATCTTATCAAGATGATTGCGGAAATGATCGTAATCAAATTCACTATCAACCGTTTCGCCTTCACCGATACGAACCATGATCTCAGTACAGTATCCAAATGTGATATCTTCTGTATGCACGTGTTCATGAACGTCACTTCTATGGTGCTCAGCACGAACAAGCTCTTCAAGTTCTGGAGTTTCCTCTACCGGCGCTTCTCCAGTTAATGACGACAAGAAACCTTCATATACGTATACTAGCCCTTGTCCACCACTATCTACAACGCCAACTTCTTTAAGTACTGGTAATAGATCCGGGGTTTTTTTAAGTGATTTTTTTGCTGACGATAAAACTTTTTCCATTACTTCAATGATATTATCTGTTTCTTTTGCTTTTTTCACACCTGATTTAGCGGATTCTCTTGCTACAGTCAAAATAGTTCCTTCTACAGGTTTCATGACAGCATTATAAGCAGACTCCACACCATTTTGGAATGCAGCTGCAAATTGTTTTGAATCGATTGTTTTATGTTCTTGAATCTCTTTTGCAAACCCTCTGAAAAGTTGTGATAAAATTACTCCAGAATTTCCTCTAGCACCCATCAACAATCCTTTTGCCAAGGCTTGAGCGATTTCTCCTAGATGATCACTATCTGTTTCTTTTACTGCTTTTGCTCCACTTGTAAAAGACAAATTCATATTTGTACCAGTATCTCCATCTGGAACCGGAAATACGTTCAGAGAGTTGACGTATTCAGTATTGTCGTCCAGTCTCGTTCTACCGGCTGCAACCATATTTTTGAATTCTTCAGATGTTAAATTTAATACTTCCACTTTATTGATTTCCTCCCTTGTCACAAGGATTTGTGACTATGGTATTCTCTATTTATACGCGTACGCCTTGTACGAAAACATTTACTGATTTAGCTTTAATACCAAGATTTGCTTCTAATTGATAAATCACATGTTCTTGAACGTTTTTTGATACTTCAGAAATTTTAGTACCGTAACTAACGATAATATAAACATCAATTACAATTTCTTCATCTTCTTGTCTTACAACAATTCCGCGCGAATAGTTTTCACGATTCAAAATCTCAATGAGTCCATCACGTACTTGTTTTCGGCTAGCCATGCCTACGATACCAAAATTTTCTGTTGCGGCTCCGCCTACCACAGTTGCGATTACCTCATTTGAAATTTCAACATTGCCGAATTGAGTTTTCAGATTTACTGTCATTAATGATTTTCCCCTCTCTATTCAAAATTCTCATGATCACAATTAAAGATGATTTTTATTTTCATGAATTACAAATTGAATACTCAAACATATTTTAGCATATCGTGTTTTATAATGGAAGACAATACCTATTTTATAAGTTTTAGCTCTCTTATCGAGATTTCACTGTCAAGGTACATTACTTGAAAGAATGATAATATTTTCTTGCTTGTTTGTTATGTCTATGGTATCTTATATAAGTATGATTTAGCTTCTTATCGTAGAAGCTATTGCGTAAAGGAGGAGAGTTAATTATGACTAAAGAATGTTTCGTAACTGGACGTAAAGCTAGAAGTGGAAATAACCGCTCACACGCTAACAATAAATCTAAACGTCGCTTCGCTGCAAACTTGCAAAAAGTACGTATTATGGTTGATGGACAACCTAAAAAAGTATGGGTTTCTACACGTGCCCTTAAATCAGGTAAAGTAGAACGCGTATAATTCTTAATGAGTCTTAGAGCCAACAAACGTTGAATATTCAATGGTTGTTGGTTTTTTGTTTGTCATTTTTCGTTAAACTATAAGCCAAAAAAAGAAACCAGCACTGGGCTCGCTTCTCATTTTGATTATGCCTCTTCATTTTCAAAGATATTGTCTCGATAATGCTTACTTTGATATTTATTAATTCTTCTGATCAATTCTGATTCTTCTTTAGTCGACACAGAAACCAATTTAACACCGTATCGAATATATCGATCCTCATCTTCTGAATACTTTCTTACAATACATCCCACCAGCTCAAACTTTTCACCTGCTAAATCGAACTGAAAATTGTATTTAAGAAATTCGGATATCAGAAATTTTTCTCTACTCACAAAAGAAAGCCCGTTTCCGCTTATATCGACCAGCGTAATTTCGTATGTAGTATCTTTTTTTCCTGGAAGAATCATGATGGCATCTTTAAACCCTTTTATCCTAACTCTGAAAAACTTTCTTCTATTGATCATTTAATTTTACCTCTTCTCATTCAATTTAGATAGATTTTTGAAGACGTTCTTTCTTACTATGTATGTTGTTTATTTATTCAGTTAATTTCGCTTTTCTATTTTAACATAAAATAGTCAGTCAGTAGAGGTACGAACTAAATTTTATCTCTAAGTTAAAAAGCGACTATTCTAACTAAGATTGTTTAATACTATACTTGAATACTATCTAAGCATACACAAAAGGTCTCTTCCAGTCTAGAAGAGACCTGTTATATTATTCAAATAAGACTTATCATAAACCTTAATTTGTTTTAGAGATCTACTTATTTTTCCTAACGATTCAACATTTCTAATTTTCGAATCAACACCGTTTGATGTTCTTTGATACCAATCAATGTAGGTCTGATCACTAATTTATAAGTCTGATCCCCAGTTTTAAATACGACTTTCTTCATATATAATCCACTAAGATTAAAGCTATCAATTGACTCAATAGGAATAACCGTTGCAACTTTTTCTTCTAGCTTGAAATTCAGTTGAACTAATGTAAGATTCGTTTCATCCAATACAACAATGTAAAACTTGGGCATCGGAATAGATAATAGTTTTGATTGTTCTGCGTAACCTGAAACAGCTGTATCGTTCCCATATTTTTCTTTCATTTCATTCAGAAAGTCTTTAGTAACTACTAGTGGCATAGAGCTCATCCCTTTTATGTTTACTTTACCGTATTCCTCTATGATTACCTATTAAAACACTCGTAGATACAGAAAAATCAGATTTGATGAGAATGAATAAAAGTTTCCTTAGCAACTTTTATTTTGATTCCCTCAAATCTAATTTTTTTTAAAGTGTATTGTCTCTACTTTGCACAAAGGCGACGAGTCCTTTTTTGAATGAAAAATACGCGTGGGGTTCTATAAATTCATTACTGATCAATGCAATTGGATAATCATAATTGGTGTCTGATACAGTGTATTTAAAGCCATTACCAATCGTCATTTCTTCTATGGGAGTCAATCCGATGATCGAACAGTATTGCTTATCCGCCTCTTTTTGGACACTATACTCTCCAGAACTATAGAAGTGGATAGAATTCGTCTGATCCACAAATATCAGATTTGAAACCAGTTGTTCAAACCTTGGTTGTAGTGGAATCATTAACGTACTCATCAGATGATCGATACGCCCTCCTGCCCAGCCATATAGATATATTTTTTCTACATTGAACAGTTTTTCTGCATAAACGAGACTAAGTTCAGCATCTGTGTCATCTTTTTCAGGTTTGAATGGAATCACTTTTTTTGCCTTATGCTCAATCAGACTTTTCTCTTCTTTTGTTATAGAATCAAAATCTCCCAATACTAGATCGGGCGTATACCCCTTTTCCACTAGAAAAAGTCCGCCCCTATCAACACCTACATATATATCCTTAAGATTCTTTTCTGGGAGGACATTTTGCTTGTCTGGACTTCCCAATACGATGTGCACTACACTCATTTAATTCACCGCATGCTTTAAATTGGTTATTTGTCCTTCTGGATCTTCAGCTCCGTATACATAAGATCCTGCTACAAAGACATCTGTTCCAGCTTCTCTACAAAGTTTTGCTGTCTCAGGTACAATTCCACCATCGACTTCAATGAGGAAATTGAATTGCTGCTCTTTTCTGATCGCATCCAATTCACTAATTTTCTGTGTCGTTTCAGGTAAGAAACTTTGTCCGCCAAATCCTGGATTGACCGTCATAACTAGTACCATGTCGACCATATGAAGTAGAGGCTTAATGGAATCAACTGAAGTTCCAGGATTAATGACGATTCCTGCTTTCACACCATGCGTTTTAATGAGTTGTAACGCCCGATGGATATGGGGTGTACTCTCAAAGTGAACAGATATATAATCTGCGCCTGCTTTTGCAAAATCTTCAATATAATTTTCAGGGTTCTCAATCATTAAATGGCAATCAAGAGGTAGAGAAGTATGCGGTCTGATAGCCTCTACAACATTATAGCCAAAAGTGATATTTGGAACAAAATGACCGTCCATAACGTCGACATGAATCCAGTCCGCTCCGCCTTGTTCCACTAAAGCAATTTGTTCTTTTAGTCTAGAAAAATCTGCACTTAAAATCGAAGGTGCTATCTTCATTAAAACGCTCCTTTTTTCTTATAACGTGGTTTTCGGTTCTTAATTTCTTCTAAGAAAAGCAAGTAATGATCATATCTATATTGTGAGATTGTATGCTGTTCAACAGCGTTTTTAACGGCACACTTAGGTTCTTCTAAGTGAATACAACCACTGAATTTACATTCCGATCTTAATGCCCACATTTCAGGGAAATATTCCGTCAATTCTTCTGCTTCAATATCATCGAAATTCAAAGAACTGAATCCCGGGGTATCTGCTATTAGACTATCCATCAATGGAATCAATTCGACATGTCTAGTCGTGTGCTTACCTCTACCTAAAGATTTAGACGTTTCTCCAGTTCTTAACTCAAGAGAGCCGTCAATCGTGTTCAATAAGGTTGACTTACCCGCTCCAGATTGCCCAATAAAGACAATCAACTTGCCTCCAAATTGATCCTTAAAGATTTTTTCAACTTGTTCTTTTTTATTCGTTTCAGACTCTTCTGTAAGAATAAACTGATAGCCAATCTCAGTATAGTCTTTCTGGTATTGAAGCATTTCCAGTCTTTGCTCTTCAGTTAATAGATCCAATTTTGTTATAAAAATAACTGGCTCTATATGTTTGGATTCAAGCATCACTAAGAATCGGTCTAGGAGTTGTGTCGAAAATCCAGGATCAATTGCTGACATGATAATAATGCCTACATCTACATTTGCTACTTGAGGTCTTGTTAATTCATTTTTTCGATCAAGAAGATTTTGAATAACACCTTCTGTTAAGTTGCCACTTTCGAATTCCACATAATCTCCAACCAAAGGCGTCAAATTCTGATTTCTAAAAACCCCTCTAGCTCTTGTTTGATATATTGTTTTGGAATCATCCGTTACATAATAAAATCCGCTAAGTGCCTTTGTTATCTGTCCTTTTTGCAAATAGTTCCTTCCCTTCTAATAATTTTATTCCGTTAAGCCAGATTCTTCCATTATAACTTCGTCGTCACGTTCTACTCTATAACTAGCAGATTGTCCTTCTTCAACAACAAAACTCAAGATTTCAGGAGTATCCTCAGTAATCTCGTATTCTTTAAAAACTGTATCAATGGAGTTTTCTGCGTCTTCTATATAGATTCTGATCAGATTTGGCACAGGTTCTGGCGCTGGCTCTTCTTCCTCTTCAGATTCTGGATCTTGATCCTGATCGGGCTCTTCTTCTAATGGTTCGTAAGGAATAATAATCCCTTCATCAAATGTTGACTGTGAGACTTCTTCTGGTCCTGTAGAAAACACAACGGAAATACGTCTTCCTGAATAAATGGTTGTTCCAGCTTCCGGCGACTGACTACTGACTTGTCCAGCAGGAATTTCATCACTCGGTTCATCTGTACTAGATATGGATAAACCCAGTTCATCTGCATAGTCTAAAACACCCGCTTCTGAATATCCAGTCAAATCTCTTAAAGTATAACCTGCCTGTCCTGTACTGACAGTTAGCGTGATGGTTGTTTCTCCTGGAATGACTTCTTCTCCAGCTTTGATATCTTGAGAAACGATATTTCCTTCTGCTATTGTATCACTACTTTGTTGGACACTCTCAACAGTAAATCCTAATGTAGTCAGTTCTGCCCGAATGTCTTCGTAAACTTCCCCTTCATAATCTTCAACTTCATAAGGTTCTTGTCCAGTACTAACATAAAGAATAACCTCAGCTTCTTCTCTCAGTGTAGAGCCTGCTGCAGGATTAGAGCGAATCACATCGCCTGATTCTATCTCTTCACTAGCCTGCTCTATCGGTTCGCCAAGTGTTAAGTTTAATTCCGTTAGTTGTTCTTCAGCCGCTTCTTGTGTCATTCCAGCAAGTTCTGGAACCGTGACTTCTCCAGGTCTTGTGAAGAATCCAATGGCCCCTACAACGAACGTTAAGAATAAAAGGATCAGTACCAACCAGATCCATTTTCTTTTTTTACGTTTTTTAGGGGGAGTCTTTTCTTCAGCCTGTGGATCATCAGCGTTCTGTTTGACTTCGCTTTCTGACTGGTTCTGTTCTGGTTGATCAGGTACTACAATTGGCGTAATGACCATGGTATCTTCTTTATCAGAGTCTCTCGGTACAAACTTGCTTTCACTAGCTCTCTCAGGTGAAAGTGCCGTCATTAGATCTTCTTTCATCTCGTCAATGGTCTGATAGCGTTGGCTTGCTTCTTTTGCCGTTGCTTTTAAAACAACATTTTCCAGCGGCTGTGGAATACGGTTATCAATATCTCTGATAGACGGTAGCTCATTTTGAAAATGTTTCAATGCAATAGAAACAGCAGACTCACCATCGAAGGGAACATCTCCTGTTAGTAATTCAAACAACAAAATCCCTAATGAATAAATGTCCGACTGCTTGGTGGCCATACTTCCACGTGCTTGTTCAGGAGACAGGTAATGAACAGAACCTAGTAAAGAGTTGGTTTGCGTAATAGAATTTTGAGAAAGCGCCACAGCTATCCCGAAATCTGTTATTTTAACTGAATCATGATGATCAATTAAAATATTTTGTGGCTTGATATCTCTATGAATGATATGGTGCTGATGAGCGTACCGAACAGCATCTAGTATTTGACTCATTATACCAATCGATTTCTTATATGGAATTGGATGGTGATCATGGATATATTGCTTCAAATCTGTACCTTCTACGTATTCCATTACAATATAAGGATTTTCATCTTCTCCAACATCATAAATATTCACAATATTTGGATGGACGAGTTCTGTCGTTGCAAGTGCTTCTCTTTTAAACCTTCTAATACTGTTTTCGTCATTATGAAAATTATAAGCCATTAACTTAACAGCAACGTCTCTTTCCAGGATAAGGTCCTTAGCAAGGTAGACTTTAGCCATACCACCTGCACCAATACTCTTGATGACTTTGTACCTTCCATTGATTCTTTCTCCAGTCTCCATCTAATTCCCCTCCTTTTTTTCTACTGTTTGTTCAAGACCTAGGCTTTGTGGGGCAAGTTCTAGCAGACATACCGTAATATTATCCGTTGCGCCATTCTTTAAAGCTTGTTCAATTAATTCATCTGCTTTAGAGGCATCACTTTTGTTTTTAGAAACGATTGAAAGGATATCTTTTTCACTTATAGCATTCGTCAATCCATCAGAACAAAGCAGTAGTAATTGTTTTCCAGAGTTAGAAAAACTGAAAAAGTCAATTTTCACTTCAGAGCGAACCCCCAGAGAACGTGTAAGTGTATTTCGCTTCTCATGCGTTAATGCTTCTTCCTCTGTTATTTGCCCCGTCATTTTCAATTCATTGGCAAAAGAATGGTCTTCTGTGATGCGCGTAATAGAAGTTTCTTCTATAATATACGCTCTACTATCGCCAATATTTGCGATTACCGTCATTTCTTCAAATACAGCAGCTGCAACTAGTGTTGTCCCCATACCTTGAAGGTCTTTAAATATATTGGCAGCATCATAAATTCTCTTATTTTCTTCATTAATATGATTTTGAAACCAGTCTTCTACAGCTTCAATGTCTTTATTTTTAAAATCAGACTGTTCCCAGCTATTTCCTAGCTGCAAAACAGCCATTTCACTCGCAATATCACCGGCATTATGCCCACCCATCCCATCACATAAAACAGCTAACGTTTGATTATCTGCATTAACAAACGTAGAAACGTAGTCTTGATTCGAATCTCGCTTACCAATATTAGATCTAGTTGTAATGTTCAGTTTCGTTCACCTCTGATTTATAAATAACGTACTTTCTTCTGGTCTCTATGTACCTACCCAAATCATTGGATAGGTGCTTTTAACTATTAGTATGTCTTATTTTTTCTAGATGTACAAGTATCAATTCTCTTTAACTAATGAACAGATAAAGAAGCCATCCGTTTGATATTCATGAGGATACAGTCTTAACATATCGTCACTATCCAATTTCAATTGGTTACTTTCTAAAATCACTGGTTCTACTTTGAAATCAGGATGCTTTTCTAGGAAAGCTTGAATAACTTCTTCGTTTTCTTCTGGTGTTATGGTACACGTGCTATAAACTAGTCGACCTTTGGCTTTTAATAAAGGGGCCATGTGTGTCAAAATATCGATTTGTATTTTTTTCAAGGATCTTAGATCCTCTATTGTTTTAGAGTATCTGATTTCAGGTTTTCTTCTCATCAATCCTAAACCTGAACAAGGTGCATCCACTAGTATTTTCTCGAACGATTCAGCTTGAACTTCTTCACCAATTTTACGAGCATCTATATTTCTAGCTGTAACAACGGCTTCTACGTTCTGTCTCTTCGCGTTTTCTTCTATGAGCTTGATCTTATGCTTATGAAGATCAAGTGCCAGCACTTCTCCTCCTAGCTGAGCATCTAGATACGAAGCGATATGTGTTGTCTTACCACCAGGCGCTGCGCAAGCATCCAAAACTTTATCTCCTGGCTCTAATTGTAGCGAAGGTGCAACTAGCATTGAACTTTCGTCTTGAATCGTCAGTTTACCTGATTTAAATAACTCCGATTTTGCAGGCAATCCACTTTCACTGATCAAACCTTGAAGAGATACGATACTTCTCTTGACGCTATAACCTTCTGCTGTCAATTGCTCAATAGCTTCTTCGATCGTAATTTGTTTCTGATTCACTCGCAAGCTGACTTTTGATTTTTCAGAAAGAGATTGTGCATATTTTTCTGTTTCTTCAATCCCAATTTTATTTATACTTGTTTCAATCATCCAGTCAGGAAGACTATACTGGATACCCAGTCTCTTTACTGGATCTTCAATTTTAAGAAAATCCGGTTTTTCACTTCTCAAAACGTTTCTAAGCACACCGTTCACTAACCCAGCAATGCCTTTATGCCCTCTGGATTTAGCAATATTTACCGCTTCATTTAACACAGCGTGATCTGGAACGCGTTCAAGGTAATGTAACTGATAAACTGAAAGTCTTAAAAGTTCCAGCACCCAGTTTTCTAGCTTTTTTTTCTGATCAAGTAATGGTTCTAACGTGTAATCCAGCGTTCTTTTTCTTTGAATCACACCATAAACCAGTTCCGTTAATAAATTGCTGTCTTCTCTTGATAGCGCATGTTTTTCAATTGTCTGATTCAAGACAATATTACTGAATGCCCCTTTAGTATTCACTTTTTCAAGTATAGTCATAGCCAGATAGCGGCTACTGTTTCTAATCGTATTATTCGCCAAAGTTACATCCTTCTTTCAGTTGACTACCTGCACCAACAAGGTAATCTCTTGTTTTCATTTTTTGTTTCCCAAAGGGTTGGATTTCAATCAGTTCAATTAACGTTTTCGAACCACAAGCAACCACAATGGCATTTTTTTGAATTTCTTCAATCGTTCCGGGTTCTTTAGTAGCTGTACCTTCAACTGGGTTGACTGACCAAATTTTCATTCTTTTTCCTTGAAAATAAGTATGTGAACCTGGGAATGGTCTCAATCCTCTCACTTTACAGTCGATTTCTTCAGCTGTTTGATTGAAGTCGATTTTTTCCTGTTCTGAGTGAATCATAGGTGCATAAGTCACTTTACTCGGATCTTGCTCAATTGAAGGATTTGTTCTATTAAAAATAGCTGGCAATATCTCCATCAAAGTATCTCTTCCCAAGAGACTTAGTTTTTCAAACATGGATCCTACGTCATCTTGTTTTGTAATTGGTATCGTCTGTTGAGCAATAATATTCCCAGCATCCATTTCTTTTTCCATGTACATGATCGTAACACCCGTCTCATCATCTCCATTGATTATCGCTGAATGAATAGGTGCAGCACCACGATATTTTGGAAGAAGAGAGGCATGAACATTGATGGATTTGAATTCTGGGGTATAAAGTAATTTAGTTGGAACATATTGTCCATAAGCCGCAGTTATTAATAAATCTGGTTGCAAATCGAGAATTTGCTGCATTTCTTCAGATCCAGATAATTTTTCCGGCTGGTAAACTGGCAGATCCAGTTCTAGCGCTAAAGCTTTGACGGGTGGTGGTGTCAGAATTTTTTTCCGTCCTACTTTTCTATCTGGTTGTGTAACGACAGCAATAACCTCAACTTGATCTGATTCGGATAGTGCTTTCAATATAGGGACTGAGAACTGGGGAGTTCCCATAAAGACAATTTTATACACAGTGTTCCTCCTAATGATTGATTCTTTAAATGAAGTTCATGGGTTGCGCATCAATGGAAACGAAAAGACCTTTGGCCTGATCTTTTTGGCTATTCATCAATAGTTCATGCAATCTTTCAGACAACGCTGACTCTTTTTTATACTTTATAAGGGCTTGAAAATGATAACGATTATGTGTTCTAGCAATTGATTTAGGTGTTGGTCCTAAAACGATTGCTTTATCACTCAGCACCGGCTTAATAAAATGCATAAATTCTCCGATTTTTTTTGCGGCAGTCATTTCATTTTCATGGCTGACAGAGATACTGACCAGAAAATAGTAAGGACTATAATCACTGATATGCCTTAACTGCATTTCTCTTTTATAAAAAGCATTATAGTCATGTCTCTTTGCGTATTGAATGGCATAATGGTCTGGATTAAATGATTGTACATAGACTTTCCCTATTTTTTCAGCTCTACCTGCTCGTCCACTGACTTGCGTAAGTAGCTGGAAAGTTCTTTCCGCTGATCTAAAATCTGGCAGCCCTAGTGATGTATCTGCATTGATTACCCCAACTAGTGTAACATCTGGAAAATCCAGACCTTTTGCAATCATTTGAGTACCTAGCAAAATATCGGCCTTTTTATTGCCAAAATCACTCAGTAAGCGCTCATGAGCGCCTTTTCTTCTGGTCGTATCTACATCCATTCTAAGAATTCTAGCTTCCGGAAATAGTTCTTGTAATTCTTCTTGAACTTTTTGCGTTCCCGTTCCAAAATAACGGATACTCTTACTGCGACAACTTGGACAGATAGATGGAATCCCTTCTTCATGTCCGCAATAATGGCATTTCATGGTTTTTGTATCCATATGCAGTGTCTGCGAAATATCACAGTTCGGGCACTCCAACACAAATCCACAGTCTCGGCACATCACGAATGAAGAGTAACCTCTCCTATTTAACATCAAAACAGCCTGCTCATTTTTTTCTATTCGATCTTTAATGGCTGACTGTAATTCCATTGAGAAGTTGCTTCGATTCCCTATCTTGGCTTCTTCTCGCATATCAATGACTTTTACTTCTGGTAAAGCTTTCTTATTTGCCCGTTCATTTAATTCAAGTAAAGTATAAACGCCTTTACTTGCTCTTGCGCTAGATTCTAAGGATGGCGTCGCACTTCCTAAAATAACTGGACAGTTGTGGAAATCACCTCGCCATATTGCAATATCTCTCGCATGATACCTTGGGTTTTCTTCTTGTTTGTAGCTGGTCTCATGCTCTTCATCAATGATGATCAAGCCGATTTTTTTCAATGGCGCAAATACACTGGATCTAGCACCTACAACAACTGACGCTTCACCATTATTGATTTTGCGCCATTCATCGTACTTTTCACCTTCCGAAAGTCCACTGTGCAGCACAGCTACCTTTTCACCGAATCGACTTTTAAATCTGTATACCATTTGGGGTGTTAATGCAATTTCTGGAACGAGCATTAACGCTCCCTGATCTTGATCAATAACTTTTGAAATCGTCTGAAGATAAACTTCTGTTTTTCCGCTACCCGTTATGCCTTTCAACAAAAACACTTGATTTTCTTTGCTGTCCAGTTTTTGACTTATTTGATCATAGGCTACTTGCTGTTCATCGTTAAGCTTCAAATGATGGCTTTTATCAATAGTGATATCTTTAAAAGGATCTCGATAAACCTCAACATCTTTGATCTCTAGCCAGCCTTTTTTCTGAGCTTCATTGATAGAAGAAAGGGAAATTCCGTATTCTTCCTTAATCCACTTCGTATCAACCCATTCATTTTCTTGCATTGATTGTAAAACATTAATCAAAGCAATTTGCTTTTTAGCATTTTGTCTAAGTGTTTCACGTATTTCTTCCAATTGTTCAAAATCTAATACAGGTTTGATTTTCTTAACAGTTTTCTTCGTACGCTTATCCTTAACATTGTAATTAACCTCTACTTTATCTGCAGCTTTAAGTTCCAGCATCTGCTTGACTAAATTTCGATCAATCACTTCTTCCCAAGACAAGGTATCTTTACCTTTGAATAATTCAAAAAACAACTCTTCATCGATATCATCGACAACAGTGACTGTTTTTTTGTATTTTGCTCTTAATACTGCGGGAAGCATAGTCTGATAACAACTAATTTGAAAACTATACGTACTTCTAGCCATATATTCGCCAAGTTGAATCAATTCCGGTTTTAAAACTGGCGCAAGATCCATCAACTCATCGAGCTCTTTAAGTTCTCCTTCATAATCGCTCGACTCGAATATATTTGTAACGAACCCTTGTACTAATCGAGACCCTTTACCAAATGGAATTACTACTCTCATCCCTGGTTCTATACGCTGTTCGAACGCTTGAGGAATCTCATAGTGAAACGGTCTATTTGTTTGCAGTACTGGAACATCAACAATCACTTCGGCTACGTAAGGCATTTTGGTCTTCCTTTCATTCTAAACGTTCGATCAGTATTTCAATGATACTTTGAGCAATTTCTGCTTTCTTGGATAATTTAATGGTTACAGGCTGATTGATGTCTGAATATATTGTGACTTCATTATGATTGGAATTAAATCCTCTATCCTTTTTACCAACGTCGTTTGCTATGATTAGATCTGCATTTTTTTCAGTCAACTTTTTCAAAGCATAGGTTTCAATGTTTTCTGTTTCTGCGGCAAATCCAATTAAAAATTGTTTTGTTTTCTTTTTACCCATTTCTTTTAAAATATCTGGATTTTTTTTCAAATCAATCGTTAACTGATTTTGTTTTTTCATTTTATGTTCTTCAACTTTTAAAGGCGCATAGTCTGAAACAGCCGCCGCCATAATCAGCACATCTATTTCTTGAAACGCTTGATTAACGGCTTCGTACATCTGTGCAGCAGAATCAATTTGAATTCGGTTAATCTGTTTACGTGACGGCAAATCGCTCACTGTGATCAAGGTCACTTCTGCACCTGCATTCCATGCGGCTTCTGCAAGCGCATGTCCCATCTTTCCTGAAGAATCATTTGAGATAAAGCGAACCGGATCGATTCTCTCTTTCGTTCCTCCCGCAGTAATCAGTACTTTTTTCCCTTTTAATGGCAAACTTTCTCTGAATTCCATCAAGAAGCCTTCTAAAGCTTCAATAATGGCATCTGTTTCTGGAAATCTCCCTTTACCACTATAGCCTTCTGCGAGAAATCCAGTTTCAGGCTCCATGACATAATGGTTACGATTTCTCAGTGTTTCAATATTCTTTTGCGTCGCTGGATGCTCCAGCATATGCTCATTCATTGCTGGAACTAGAAATATTGGCGATACAGTTGCCAATAACGCCGACGTCACGAAATTATCAGCCATTCCATTTGCTAGTTTTGCAATTGTATTTGCTGTAGCGGGGGCAACAATAGAAACATCTGCCCAGTCGGCAAAATGTATATGCTGTACGTAGTGCGGATCTTCTTCTGAAAAGGTATCTATATGAACGGCATGCTTGCTCAACACTTGAAACGTCAATGGAGATACAAACTCTGTAGCTGAAGGGGTCATAGCAACTTGGACATCAGCGCCCATTTTAATGAATTCCCTCATCAAGCTAATAGACTTGTAAACAGCAATTCCACCCGTTACATAAAGAGCTACTTTTAAATTTTTCATGATCTACACATCCTCACTTATCTGATAAGATTATTTTACCAAGAAATAGAACGAAAGTCTTCAAGACCTCCATTTACTCTCGATAATAGATTTAAACTGGCTACTCATAAAAAAACCTCTGCCAGTGTTTATTGCAGATAAGAAGGTTCCTTTTCTACAATAACACAATACCCGCAGAGGTTTTGTTCATTTATACTCGTTTAGTGTTGGATACTTTCGGGATCTAGAACGATATCTCCAGATTCAATTTCTTCAAGAGCTCTACCTACATTTTTAATAGACTGATAGTCATCTAACAAATCTACGTTGTGACTACTTTGCATTTCTTTTGCTCTTTTAGAAGCAAGTATAACTAATGAATATTTTGAATCGATTTTGTCTAATAACTTATCTTGTGAAGGATATAATAACATATTATTCCATCTCCTCTATAATTTCTGCAAACTCTTTTAAATTACGTGTAACCTTAAGATGTTCACTTTCAATGATATTTCGAATTTTTCTAGCAGCATTATTAACTGTATCATTTTCTACCACATAATCATAGTATTGAATCAGTTTTAATTCTTCCACCGCTTTTGTCATACGTTTTTGGATCATCTCATGACTATCCGTTCCGCGATTGACAATACGCGAGTTCAGTTCTTCAAGATCCGGTGGGGATAAGAACACAAAAATACCTTCTGGCATTTTTTCTCTAACTTTCAGTGCTCCCTGTACTTCAATCTCTAGAAAAACATCTCTGCCTTCATCTAGTGTTTTATTGACATATTCTAAAGGTGTCCCATAATAATTACCGACGTATTCTGCATATTCAAGTAATCCGTCTTCTTGAATCAATTGTTCAAATTGTTCTTTCGTGCGAAAATAGTAGTCCACCGCTTCTACTTCGCCTGTTCTTTGCTTTCTAGTAGTCATTGAAACAGAGTATACAAAATCATTATTATAATTATCAAAAATGGCTTTTCTAACTGTCCCCTTGCCTACTCCTGACGGCCCAGATAGAACAATCAATAATCCTCGATCAGTCATTACTACTTCCTTCCCAAAACATTTCTCTCGTTTGAACCCTTATCCTCAATATTACCACATAAAAGAAATCTTTTGGGAATTTTTTTAGTTATTTTTCTTAATGGTTGAATTTATCTTCGAGATAAAGCATATAAAGTGCCAGCATAAAAGGAAATGGTTTGATAGTAGCTACAAATTTGGATAAAATACTTGAAAGATCGTTAGTAGAGTTTTTGAGTGTATTGTAGATAAACAAAGTCATTTGACGATCAGATATAAAAGGAACGTTTTCTTTAATCTTTTCTGCCCATTCTGTTCCACTTAAATGAAATTCGGGTGCAAGTTCACTAAAAGAACCCTCGTTATTTAGAGTCTGTACTCTACTTAATATTTCTCTTTGAAAAGATTCAGCGTTATACGCTTCTTCAGGCAATAATCTAAAACACTTTCCAGCCAGTTCCATCATTACTAACGGGAGTGTTTCGTAAGTAACTTCTTTGTTCCACTTATTTGAGATCTCTCCAACCATATTTATCTGGTATTCCTCATCTTCAAGAAAATCTTCTAAGCCATCATAAACGTTTCCTTGCATGATTTTATTTAGAGAGTGATAAAAAGCACGGTAGTCTTTCTCCATACTGTCTGTTTCAAACGTATACCAGAATCCTTTATATCGATTAGAAAGTTTCATTGTTTCTAGATAGCCTAATTTAATATTTAATGAGGTTCTTTTTTTATTAAACAAGAGCAAATCACCCAATGACCACTGTGTTCGAATCCATTTAGTTGGAACACTATCCACTTGGTGGTCAACGCTAAAAAGACCAGGACCTTGTAAATCTACAACAATCATTTTATCTGGCTTTCTATCTATAACCATCTCATAAGGTATATTGTTTTTATAGCCTCCATCCATATATGGTGTACCATCAATAATGGTTTTTTCCATTGCTGGATACAATGAAGCACTGGCTAACAAGTAATCTTTCAAGCGATTTTCAGGTATATCTTTTAAGTAAAAGAATTCTATTCCCCCAGTATCACCATTCGTTACTGATAGTCCAAAATCAATGGGAGACTTGCGTATGGCTGATTCATCAGTAATATATTCACTAATGAGTTCTTTCAAAGGCGCTGAACTCAATCCTTTGGAGCCAATAGCTTTAATGAAGAAGCCACCTAATGTTCTTTGATAATCATTGAAACTATCAATACTTAATGGAAATTCATAGTCTAGAATTGACGAACCTTCGATATCCTTCCACATGGTTTCAGCCTCTTCAACATTTCCTTGAAGCATCAAAGCTCCGTTTAAAGCGCCTACTGAGGTTCCAGTTATAATATCTGGAACAAAATTCAATTCTTTTAAAGCTTTCCAAACACCAATCTCGAAAGAACCTCTTGCTCCCCCGCCGCCTAGAACAAGTGCACTTTTTTCATCTTCTTTTAAATCGAAAAAATTTTCATTCAATTGTAGTGCCTCCTATTCAGTCAGATCATTCTTGTTTATAGTACAACCTGTTAAGATTTTTGACAACTTTAATCACTTCAAACAAAAAAGCACCGATACCAAGTATCGATGCTTTTTCATATCCCTTAACCCATGTCTTTTACTTTCATCAAACGTGTGATAGAAGCACGTTCTGCTTCATCAAGTTTCATTTGAATAAAGTAAATGGTTTCTTCAAGTTGTGGAATTGTCATGAATTCAAGTGCATTTACACGACGTCTAGTTTTTTCGATTTCATCAGCCATCAATTGACAAGTTTTCTCAATTTCAGCTAACTCTAGCATGTCTGGCATAACTTCAACCAGATATTCAAAGGTCAGATCTAATTCACCATTGGAATTCAGATATCCATAACTTAAGTCTTTTGGATCCCCAGCATTGTCATCATATTGAAAATGCATTTGAGGAACTCGAACACTCATGATATTTTTCTGATCAATGTTTAGATTAACACTTTGAGTCGGCACTGCCATGAGCTCTTCAATAAAGTTCTCATGAACAAGTGACTTAGCCATCGCAAAAGATTGCATAGCTTTAGATAGTTTTTCTTCCACTTCGATACGCAATTCATTGTTTTGACGAATCAACGTAATGAAACGTCTCATCAGTTCATCTTGCTTATCTTTGAGGAGTTTATGTCCTCTAGAAGCTAACGAAAGACGATCTTTAAGGTTTGATAGTTCCATTCGAGTGGGGTTGACATTTAATTTAGCCATTTACCTCACTCTCCTTTTGGTAAATATTTATCCAGCATATCATCCTTGATACGTTTCAGTTCACCACGTGGCAAGACTTTCAATAAGTCCCATCCTAAATCAAGTGTTTCTTGAATCGAACGGTTTGCATAGTTACCTTGATTTACGTATTCTTTTTCGAATTTGTTCGTAAATTCAACATAACTACGGTCACTTTTAGACAAAGCAGCTTCCCCAAGTACTGCAGATAATTCTTTCGCTTCTTTACCTTGTGCATAAGCGGAGAAAATCTGGTTCATTGTAGCTGAGTGGTCTTCACGTGTTTTACCTTCACCAGTACCTTTATCTTTCAAACGAGAAAGAGAAGGTAGTACATCGATTGGTGGTTGATACCCTTGGTTGAATAGGTCACGAGACAGAATGATTTGTCCTTCTGTGATGTAACCCGTTAAATCGGGAATCGGATGCGTGATATCTTCTTCGGGCATTGTCAGGATTGGAATCTGAGTAACAGATCCTTTAGATCCTTCCAGACGTCCAGCACGCTCATATAATGTTGCTAAGTTGGTATACAAGTAACCAGGATATCCACGACGACCAGGAACTTCACGTCTAGCGGCAGAGATTTCACGAAGTGCTTCCGCATAGTTTGTCATGTCAGTCATGATAACTAAAACGTGCATATCTTTCTCAAAAGCTAAATATTCAGCAGCTGTTAGTGCCATACGAGGTGTTGCAATACGTTCGATTGCAGGATCATCTGCCAAGTTGACAAATAATACTGAACGATCAATTGCGCCGGTTTTCTTGAAATCTTCCATGAAGAATTCAGCTTCTTCAAACGTAATACCAATTGCAGCAAATACAACGGCAAATTTGTCATCAGAATTTGTAACACTTGCTTGTCTAGCAATTTGAGCCGCAAGCTCTTTGTGTGGTAAACCAGATGCAGAAAACACAGGTAGTTTTTGTCCACGAACCAAAGTGTTCAAATGATCGATCGTTGAGATACCAGTTTGAATAAATTCATCTGGATAATTACGTGCAATCGGGTTAATTGCAATACCATTGATATCTAAACTTTTTTCAGGGATAAGGTCTGGTCCGCCATCGTTTACGCGGCCCATTCCATCAAACGTACGACCGATCATATCTTCAGATACGTCTAGTGATAGAGGTCTACCTAAAAAACGTACTTTAGTATCTTTCAAGTTAATACCAGTTGACCCTTCAAATAATTGAACAACAGCATTCTCACCGTTAATTTCAAGTACTTGTCCACGTCTTCTAGTACCGTCTTGAAGTTCAATATCAACAAGTTCATCATATTTAACACCTTCAACACCGGTAACGGTCATTAAGGGTCCGACTATTTCGGAAACTGTTTTATACTCTTTAAGCATCTGACTCTACACCACCTTTTTCAATAACCTTTTGAATCGTTTCTTCTGTTTGTTTACGAATATCAGCGAAACGAGAAAGTTCTTCTTCAGGGATAAATTTAGAACGTCCGATTCTTTCACGGATTTCTTCAGTACCCTCATTGATTTCATCATAATAAGCACCTAAGTCCATTGCACGAAGAGCTTTATCTTGGAAATCAAGAATCGTTTCAATCATTTCAAATTGTTTCTCACGAGAAGTATACGTATCAACATCATCAAACGCATTTTGTTGTAGGAAATCTTCACGAATCATTCGAGCAACAACTAATTTCAGTCTGTCTTTCTCAGATAAAGACTCAACCCCAACTAAACGAACGATTTCTTGAAGTTCTGACTCATCTTGTAGTAAAGATTTCACTCGTGTAACTTTACCGTTCCAGTCAACATTTAATTTATTACCAACATATTCATTCATTTCATTTGAATATAAAGAATACGAGCTTAACCAGTTGATAGATGGGAAGTGACGTCTTTGTGCAAGTGATGAATCAAGACCCCAGTAAACTTTAGCTACACGCAAAGTATTTTGTGTAACGGGCTCTGAAGTATCTCCACCTGGAGGTGAAACGGCTCCGATAGCTGTGATTGATCCTTCACGTCCTGTTGAACCTAAAGAAACAACTTTGCCAGCTCTTTCGTAATACTCAGCTAAACGACTACCTAGATAAGCCGGGTAACCTTCATCCCCTGGCATCTCTTCTAGACGACCAGACATTTCACGAAGTGCTTCTGCCCAACGAGAAGTTGAATCTGCCATGATGGCTACTGAGTAACCCATATCACGGAAGTATTCAGCAATTGTAATACCAGTATAGATAGAAGCTTCACGTGCTGCAACGGGCATATTAGAAGTGTTGGCGATCAACACAGTTCTTTCCATGATTGATTTTCCAGTATTAGGATCAATCAATTCAGGGAACTCGTTGATAACGTCCGTCATTTCATTACCACGTTCTCCACAACCAACATAAACAACTAAATCTACATCTGCCCATTTAGCGATCTGGTGTTGTACAACTGTTTTTCCGGCACCAAATGGTCCAGGAACTGCAGCTGCTCCACCTTTTGCAACAGGGAATAATGTATCAATAACACGCTGTCCAGTAATTAATGGTTCAACTGGGTTTAATTTACGTTGAATTGGACGACCACGTCTAACGGGCCATTTTTGAATCATTGTGAATTCTTTGTCGCCATTTTCAGTTTCAATAACATATAGTGGATCTGTAAGTTTATACGTTCCACTAGCAATTGATTTAACTGTTCCATTAACACCATTTGGTACCATGATTCTGTGTTCTAATACACTAGTCTCTTGAACAGTACCTAAAATATCTCCAGAAACAACTTCAGTTCCTACTTCAACTGTAGCTGTGAATTCCCATTCTTTATCTCTGTTCAGTGGCTTGATTTCCATACCACGTTCCAAGAAGTTACTTTGTGTTTTGTCCATAAATTCATCTAATGGTCGTTGAATACCATCAAACATTTGCGCAATCATTCCCGGTGCAAGCTCAACTGACAATGGTTCTCCAGTCGTTTCAACTTTTTCACCAGGTCCAACCATTGAAGTCTCTTCATATACCTGAATAGATGCGATATCTCCTCGCATTTCAATGATTTCACCAATCAATCCTAAATTACCTACTCGGCAAATATCTTGTATATTAGCTGATTCCATATCTTTAGCCGTAACTAAAGGTCCGGAAACACTAACGATTGTTCCGTTACTCAAATTCGTACCCTCCTATAAAATATTTTGACCCACAGCTTTTTCTACGTTTTCTTGGACACGTTTCTTCCCAATGCCGCGTGAACCAGCATGATTCGGGATCAAAATGATGGCAGGTGTTAACTTAGCATCATATCTTCTTATCGTATCTGGGATCAGTTCTGCCAATTGCTCAGTTAAATAAATAACCCCGTATTTCTGGTCTGCGAGTTTGTCAATCGTACGTCTGGTCTCTTTTGCTTCAGAAGCAAAATATACATCGAACCCAAGCATTTTGAATGCCAATACAGATTCTCTGTCTCCAACAACACCAATTTTACTAGGCATAATTCAATCGCATCCTTTCTCTAATTCCATCGGCAGAAACGCCGTTTTCCTTACCAGAGAGAATGAGACGTAGATTTTTGACTTCAGTTTCTTTTGCGTAAATAAAAGCTACAATCGGTAAAGGACCGAAAGACTTCAATTTAGCATCTTGCATCATTTTCATATAGGCATTATCAATTTCAAAATCTAGTTTCACTGGTGAAATCTCGTTTGTATCAGAGTCAACAGATGCTTCAATGATTGATTTATACTTAGTATCTTTCAAAGTGTTTGCAGCTGTACTCATATCTTTATTCGCAATATCCACAAGATCAGCTTTTGGAATAGAACCAGAGCTAGACAAAATCGTAACCAAGAAGTTACGTGTTCTATTCTGTTTCATTGCTCGAGTCAGTGTAGATAAATTCTGGAAATCGATAAAAGTCTCAACCATTTCTGGTATACCTTGCTCACCGGTTTCGTCAGCAAGTATACGCATATGACTGAAGAATCGACGATCTAAAATAATGTCTATTGACTGAGTATTCTGGTACTCATCGTAGTCCGTTTGTACTTCATTTATACTATCCAAGTAAGGCTGAGGAAGAACGTCTGAAGTTCCTGTTCTAACGGCTTGTCTCAATTCAGAGATATCGTAACGTCCAATTGGGATAAACAGGTGATCCAAATCTTGTTCTGTAAACTCCTCTTTGAATAACACTTTTAGATTATGGTATGCATAACGTAAGCCAAAAACTTCTACTAGAGCTTTATTTGGTGAGATTTTAAATAACTCATCAAATGTTTGGTGTAACTCATTCATTAGCATGGTGTCATAATCTTTATCCTCTTTTATTCGATCAACATCATTTCTATATGGGGTTTCACGTAGTACATTTACAGCATCCTCAAATGAGTCAGCTGCCAGCATACGGTCATAATGTCCCCGATTAAGGAGGTTATTTTCATACACACGAATGAGTACATTACTTGAACCATAAGCGGTATCTTTCAAGTTTTTCTCCTCCTTAAACAAATAATTCTTTAGTTATGATCGGTACAATTTCAGATCTAGCATCTTCAATCAATGCATCGAATAAGAAATTGTATTCAATACCTTCTATCTGAACTAGCAATCCAGCTTCATTTTGAACCGTTTCGTTTGAAAGAGTCGCTTCAATTGATGAGCCAGTTGCACTTTCCAACCATGCTTGGTCGATTAAACCGACTGTTTTAGAACCTAGTACAATGGTTACTTTACTTTCTGATTGGAATTGAGAAATAACATCTTTTGTAAACTGTTTAAAAGCTGCTTCGTTAATTTGGTCTAACTCAACTTTAGCATCTTCCAAAACGCGTGAAAGGATTGCTTGTTTAGCAGATAAGACATCATTTCTTTTTTGAATCTCAAGCGTATTGTTACGAATCGTATAGTTTTGTTGTGCGTTTTCGTCAATTGTTTGCTTGCGCGCAATTTTATCTTGCTCTGCTTTAGCGCGAGCCGCCTGAACTTCATCTTCAGCGTTTTTGCGTGCTTCTTCAACACGTTGACGAATAGCTACTTTTTCTTTTTCAATAACTTTTTCTGTCAATAATTTTAAATCCGCCATACTGAACCTCCTTAGTATTTCTTCTTTCAGTAAAGAGTAAAGATTACGTTCAATACGGTCTTTACTCTATTAAAGAAGTGATTCTATTTTTATTATAAGATGATCATTACTAAGGAAATAACGAATCCTAAGATTGCATAAGTCTCAACCATTGCTGAGTAGATGATACCTTTAGTAGTGTGTTCTGGTTTTTGAGCTAAGATTTGCATAGCTGCTGCAGAAACGCGTCCTTGGTTACCGCCTGAAGAAAGACATGTGAATGCTACTGGTAATCCAGCCATAAACAGGTACCAACCTTCTGATACTGCTAATTCAGGAGTGATTTGTAGGAAAATCAAGAATCCGATAACGAAACCGTAAAGACCTTGTGTTGCTGGTAGCATTTGTAGTACTAACGCACGACCAAATGATTCTGGTTGTTCTTTTGTTAATGCTGCTGCAGCTTCACCGGCAATTGCTACCCCGCGTGAAGATCCGATACCTGAAAAGATAACAGCCATAGCTATTCCTAATCCTGCAAAAATTTGACCCATGTTGTCACCTAAAAGTGTTTGTAAAAATTCCATTATATTATTCCTCCATTAATTTAATTAGTTTCTTTTTTTAACCAAATGTGTTTTTCAAGTGTTTTAAGAGGGGTTAATGGCTTACCGCCACCCTCGAAGAATTTACCGAAAAATTCCACGTATTGTAACCTTGATGAATGGACATATGCACTCAAGAATGATAACGCAATGTTCATTCCTTGAAGAGCAATGATCAATACTACCCCGATCGTGAATCTGAACAGTGGCGGTAAGAATCCGATAATCAAGTTAAAGGCCATTGCGATGTTCGCACTTGCTACACCCAATGCCATTAAACGAGTATAACTGACGACGTCTCCGACATAACCAGTAACACCGTACAAGTTGTATAATCCCAATCCGAATCCAAGACCTTTGTTTTTACTGGAAATTGTTGATACGACAATAATCCCTACAACATTAATCAGTGTTAAACCAAGACCAACTTGAGAAACAATTGGTATATTGAAGACCATTGAGCCTAGAACGTAAACAACAAGTCCCAGTAGCATCATTGCCCAAGCATAACCGTCTACATAACTAGAAGCTCTTTGTCCTTGACGATTTTTGATAATTCCGTTCATAACTAACCCAAAAATCAATTGGATTACACCAAGAGCAACAGATAAAATCATGACTTCAATGACGTTATCTTGCAGTGAAAGCACGTGAAAAGGTAACGATATTCCAAAGAAACTTCCGAAAAACAGTCCGAATGCCATAGTAGGATACGATAGTATATGAAGAAACTTCATAAATCTTCTCGTAGAGCCTTCCACACTGAAGAATTTCAATGCGACAAAAGTAACGAGTCCAAGCAAGACTCCGTATCCTAGATCTGCTCCGATCATACCGAAGAAAATCATGAAGAACGGGAACATAAGTGGTGTTGGATCGACTTCATTGTATTTTGGCAAACTAAACATTTCAGTAATCAATTCGAATGGTTTGATTAAATTGCTGTTTTTCAAGACGATTGGAACCTGGTTGAATTCTTCCATTTTCACATCGTCTATCATAACGACAATACTATCTTCTCCAAGTTCAGAATGAAGAGTATTTTTCAATAAATCAACTTTCTCTTCTTCAATCCATCCACTAGCAATAAATAAGTGTTCACTATTTAAAACTAAGTCTTTAGCTAAATCTCTTTGCCCGAGATTATAGTAATATTCTTCTGCTAATTCAAGATCTTTAACAAGTGATTTCCACTCTTTCATTTCTTTTTTAGCAGCGGACTCTTCTTCACGTAAACCTTTTTGAGCATTTAAATTAGCATATAATGCATCTTCTGGTAACAAGTCATACGTGTATTTTAGTTCTCTGAAACTTAATTCTATAACGAGTTTATTGAAAGCTTCTTCATTATCCTTTGGAACAATAATCATATAAGCAGATTCATCTTGTCTACTATAAATTTCTTCAAAGTATACAGTAGCTAACTCATCTAATCCTTGGGTTAATAAAGGTGCATGTTCATTATCAACTGTTCCGATGTGAACATTCAACAACTTAAGTCCTTTAACTTCTTGAGGAAGGAAATTAAGTCCGCGCCATTTTCTTAAAAATGATTCTTCTTCTTGGAGAGCTTTTCTCTGCTCTTCAATTTGATTCAACTTTTGTTCTCTTGAATTCACTTTTTCGATCAAAGCATCCACGTCTACGTTTGAAACATGGCTCTCCAATTCTTCCAAAGAGAAAACATCACGCTTTGTCTTTAATTTTTCAATTGTTCCAGGTTGAGGAACATACTTGTTAACATAAGTGATCGCGTGTTCAATATCTTGAATCTTTGTTTGGAAATCCGCAGTTTCTTTGTAAGAGTCTGTGACTTCAAACTGATCAAGAATTTCTTCTTCTAAAACATCCGATAGTGAAATGACTTCGATACTCTGCATTTCTTGAATAGAACGCAACAATGTTTCTTTGTTCTGTTGCTCGGCCATCAAAGTCAGTTTTTTCATTTTAGCGATTGCCATATCGACGCACTACCTCCTCTGCTATTCGATTGGCTAGAGCATTTTTGTTCTCTTGATAAGCCTGTTCGAACCGCTCTGCTTCTCTACTAGCGGATTCATCCATTTCAGCTTTGTCTTTCTCTAATTTACTACTGTAAATTTGCTCTTGCTCAGACTTGTATTCTGACAACTCTGTTTCAAGTGCTGTTCGAATAGATTCAACTTCTTGAGCTGTTTCTCTTTCGATCTGCTTGATTTCGTCATCAGCGTCTTTCCGTAATTGAGAAGCGCGTGCTTCAGCGTCTTTTACATAATTAATTGCCTCACGGTTCATATCGTGCCTCCTTCCGCCAAAAAGGGCGCAACTAACAAGCCTCTTCTCACCCCAGAAGAAATTATCCTTGAAAGCTCACGCCCAACCGCATTAATATTTTATTTCGACTACGAGTAACATAATACCATACGTCTCACAGGATTTCAATTCGACAGCCATACTATAAATGAAGAGTTTTGTTGCAGAATCAAAGATTGTTAGCACTTGCAACTTCATTTTCTTTATTTTAAGTTTACTCCAACCAATTGTAGACACTCTAATCTAAGATTCTTAATATCACGTGTTTTCAATAGAGTTTTCATCGCTATATTTTGCATGTTTAAAGTTCGTATTTCTTTCTTATAATTTAAGCAATTAATCTTATATAAAAATCCATACTGAAATAAAACTTGGCTAAATTATCCTAAGCTAGGAACAATTTTTTCTGAGTATATTTATCCATAAAAATTTTATAAGTTGAGCGTTCAAATGCTCAAAGTGTGTTTTTTAATTCTTTATTGACAAACGGAATGCGTGTTCGGTATAATCTATTTAAACAAACGTTCGGGAGATGAGCTCATGGAAAAATTTGCAGTTGAAAAAAATCAAATTCTTCATTATTTCAAAGAAACTTATTTAAATCGTAGTCACTTTGCAGTTCACAAACAAATGCCAGCTTTACAGCTAAGACATTTCATCAAACAAGCTGTGCGCAAACAGAAACTTATTACTATACAATTGAATCCATCTGCACACGACTCATCCATATCCGAATGTACTGGAACAGCTTCTTTTTCTCCTTATAGTAGCCAAATTATATTGAATAGCCATAATAGTAATACTGTTCATTTGATAAACAGTGATCAAATCAGACACATTAGACTTGCTAATTAAACTATATGGTTTAAACTTTCGTTTTATTTATTGCTAGTATACTTCTTAACACTAAAAAAGTCTTCAGAGGGAGAAACACGGTCCCTTTGAAGACTTTTTTACTTCATTACAAATGAATCTTATACATACTTATAAAAAATCCTATAGTATTGGCGAAAATAAGCGACTAAATTGCTGCTTGAATAATTCCCATTTAGAATACTGGTCTATGATTTTTCGAGTTAATTCATAGGAAGCTTCCATATCTTTTTCGAAAATGGCTACTTGCTCTCTCGCTAAATGGCGATCGTACATAAAGGTATTAACTTCAAAATTCAGCTTAAAGCTTCGGATATCAAAGTTGGCTGTACCAACTGACAAGATTTCTCCATCTATCACAATCGTCTTTGCATGGATAAATCCAGCATCATAAATATATACTTTAACGCCTGAGTTAATCATCTCTTCAGCATAACTAAGTGTAGCTCGGTATATGAAAGGATGATCCGGTTTGTTAGGAATCATCAATTTAACATCAATACCAGATAAACTCGCAATTTTTATCGTTTCCATTAACGCTTCATCTGGTATGAAATAGGGTGTCTGGATATAAACGGACTCCTTGGCCATACTGATCATTTTAAGAAAACCTTTTTTTATTGCATGCATTTCAGTATCTGGGCCACTGGAAACAATTTGTAGATCAGTAGAGCCTATAAAAGAAGAAACTGGAAAATAATTTTCTTCATAACTGACTGGATGATGTTTAACAGATGCATTCCAGTCCATCAAAAACCTTGTTTGCAAAGGAAGCACACCGTTTCCATTGATTCTAAGATGTGTATCTCTCCAGTATCCCATCTTTTCATAGAGACCTAAATAATCATCTCCGACGTTAAAGCCTCCTGTATACCCTACTTTTCCATCAATTACGACAATTTTTCTGTGATTTCTGTAGTTCAGTCTGAAAAATTTAGAACCGAAGAAAGGTTCAGCTTTTCCTCCAAGAGCTTTTAGGTGTTCAAAAAAATGAGCGCCTACGACTCTAGCTCCAATCGGATCATATAAAACTTTAACTTCAACACCATTTTCAGCTCTTTCTTCCAACGCTTTCAACAATCTTGTACCAATGCCATCTGCTTTAAATATATAATAAGTCACATGAATATGATGTTCCGCTTTACCGATGTCTTCTATTAATTTATCGAATTTTTCTTTACCATCTGTAATAATATCTACTTTATTACCTTTAGTTAAAATAGCTTCGTTACTCTCTAGAAAAAGAGAAACCAGTTCCAAGGTAGAATCCAAGTACTTCGATTCTGGGATATCTAGATTTTCAGACTCAATTAATTGCTTTTGTGCTTCAACCAATTGAGTCATACCAATTCTCTTCTGTGACCGAATGTCGAATATATTTTCTTGAGAGATTTTCCGTCCAAGAAATAGGTAAATAACAAATCCAATGCCCGGTAACATCGTAATAACGAGTAACCAAGCCCATATTGCTGCAATATCTCTTTCTCTTTCTCTGAAAACTGTTATAAATGCTAAAATTGAATTGACAATGATAAATAACCAGAATAACGTTCTAATAATCTCCATTTTATACCCCTTATAGTCTTTTTGTTGACTCCTCTACGAACACCTGATACTAAGCCTTCTAGAGTTTTTCTTAATCAGTTTACACTATTACACCTTTACCCGTCTACATATATTATCCCCAGGGGGTCCTTAAAACGAAGTATACATTAAAAGCATACGATATTCTGTAACAACTGGTGCGGAAAATAACAAAGCAGCCTCTAATAGTAGAGACTGCTTGATGGGATTTATTTTCAAGGATTAATTTTTTGATTTAGGCACAAACATAGATGAAGCTCTATCGAATAATAACACCAATACAATAATTGTGACCGCTATGGTTGCGAGCATACTCGCTCCGTTGAATAGTAGCGAAAACGTTACAGGATCAAGCCCCCACACTGCATAGTCTCCAAAAAAGAATACACCAGCTACAAAATGCCAGAACCAGCGGGCAGCTGATCCTATGAATGTCGTAATGATCAAATATTTTTTAGCGGTACTTAGTGAATTTTCTTTTATATTTTTGACGATGGTTTGGCTAAAGTAACCGGAAAACCCAACACAAGTGAAAGCAAATCCATATTCAATAATAAATTGATAGATATTCAATATATAAGCTGTTCCAGCTACTACATGCAAGATTCCCCACAAAAACCCAGCAAATAAACCAGGTAACACGCCTCTTCTGATTGCAAAAAAGGTCAACGGAATCGTACCTAAAGAAACACTAAAAGAGGCTCCAATCCCTACTGGTATTAAAGACAAAATCATAGCTATGGCCGCAAACAATGTCCCTTCAATATAAACTCTTAACTTTTCGTTCTGCATACAAAAACTCCTCCTATAGATACTATGTATACTAGAGGAGGAGTAAATTCTTATCATCATAGCAAAAAAGCAAAAAGATACTTTTAGACACTGATTCTAGGTACTCTCCCTACGCACGTACGAACGTACAGGTTCAAAGGGTCTGGACTAATAGTCCACTCTCAGCCAATTTAATTGGCTCCCCTAGTACAAATAGTTAATTTATCGCGATCTACTTGAATCGACGATTTTGATTCACTTCCATTATAACAGGTAAAATGATTGGACGTCTACGTGTTTTTTTAAATAAATGATTTCCGAGTTCTTCTCTAATATCTTGCTTGATAGATCCCCAGTCGAAATCATTATGTTCAAGATTTTTGCGAACTACATCAGTAACGATTTCGTTAGATTCATTAATCAAATCCTGATTTTCTTTAACAAAGACAAATCCTCTTGTTACAATGTGCGGACCAGATACAACTTTACGTTTTTTCCGGTCAATCGTTACAACGGCTACAAAAATACCATCTTCAGATAATAGTCGTCTATCTCTTAAAACAATATTTCCAATGTCTCCAATACCAATTCCATCAATTAGCGTATTTTCAGCTGGAACTTGACCAGTCTGATTCATTTTGCCATTTTGATAGTTCAAAACATCTCCATTACTTAAAATAAAGATATCTGCGTTATCCATACCTGTTTCATTTGCTAAATCAGCGTGAGCTGCAAGCATACGATACTCTCCTTGAATTGGTATGAAATATTTCGGTTGAAGTAAATTGATCATCAATTGTAGATCGTTAGGCGTAGCATGACCAGAAGCTTTCATATTATCAGAAATATGCTTAACGGTAGCACCTGCTCTATAAATCAAGTTTTCTGTTTCAGCAACAGTTACTTCCATTGCAATAGATGGACTTGTAACAATAAATATAAGATCATTCTCTTTAATATTCACTTGTCCATGATTGCCTGTTGCCATACGGCTAAGTGTTTTAATCGGTTCACCAGAAGCGCCTGTTTCAAGTACGATAATTTGGTTATCATCAAACTGATCAATTTTATCGACTGAAACGATTAAATTCTCATCAGGGAGTGTCAGTTTGTCTAATTCTATCGCTGTTGCTAGAATTGCTTCAAGATTACGTCCTGTAATGAAAACTTTTCTTCCAGATGCATGTGCAGCATTCAGTACTTGTTGAATACGTAAAATATTACTTGCTACTGCGGCAACAATAATTCTACTATTCGAGTCTTGGAAAATATCCAACACTTCTTCTTGAACTTTTTTCTCAGAAACATTTTCTATCGTACTTTCTGCTTCGTTTGAATCACTTAATAACGCAAGTACACCTTCTTTACCAATCTCAGAAATCTGAGAAAAGTCCGTACGGTATCCCTCACTTGCACTTTGATCAAACTTAAAGTTTCCAGTGTAGACAATGTTGCCATCATCAGTCTTAACAGAAATTCCCATAGAGTCAGGTATAGTGTGCGTTGTTCTGAAAAATTTCACTAGGTTTCCATGGAAATCAATTTCTGTGTGTTCATCGATTACATGATAATCATCAAAATTGGCGCCAAGACTAGATTCATTAACAAATAATTTTGCTAATGCAATGGTTAGTTCTGATCCAAATACAGGTACATTGAAAGATTCAAGGAAATATGGCAATGCGCCTATAGCATCCTCATGTCCGTGTGATAAAAATACACCAGCAATACGGTCTTTGTTTTCTAATAAATAGCTGAAGTCAGGAATAACTGCGTCAATACCATACAAATCTTCTTCTGGATACATTAATCCACAATCCAAGACAAAAATGTCCTCTCCTGATTCAATGACATATAAATTTTTTCCGTTTTCTCTTACTCCTCCAAAAGGAATAATCTTAATATTACTCAATTTTTTCACCTCTAAAAGTTGATTTAACGTATAGTTCAACTTAGTTATTATAGTTTATTTCACCTATTTTTCTTACGTCCGTTCACTCTACACTGATTTTAGTATAGCATAGAAATTCCTTATTTCCTACTAATCTTCAACTTGGAAACGTGTCGACTTTCTCTTTTAGTATCTGTATACTTTACTACTATAAAACTTGAAGGAAATGGAGATCAAAATCATGGTTCCTCAAACTTTAAAAGCTCATCATCTGGATTACTTAAATAGTGAGCCCACTCATTCTGCTTCAATAGTAGAAGTTAGTACGGCTTGTGCGTGTTCTGAAGAAATGACAAAGAATGTATTAAAAGAAATATCAGAAGACGGAATGCCTATCCACTTTGACGCTCAAACGGTCATACTCTTGAATCCTATTTTATCTGAAGCGTCTATCATAAACCAGCTGAAAACTGAAAGAATTGGTCATCATATAAAACTTCTTCAGTCAATTGACTCTACAAATGATTATGTCAAAAAGCATCTGAGCTCATTAAATCATGGTTCCTTAGTTCTTGCGCATGAACAGACAGTGGGAAAAGGACGGTTAGGAAGAGAGTGGTCTTCACCTGCTGGAAAAACCATATCCATGAGTCTACTACTTAAACCATCAAATCAGAAACTCCGTTACTCTATTTTGACACAAATGGCCGCTGCTGCGCTTGTCCGATCTTTGGAAACTCATAGTCACGCTGAAATCAAATGGCCCAATGATGTCTTGGTCAATAAAAAGAAAATTTCAGGTATTTTAACTGAAGCAGAATATTCAGGAAGTCAACTTGAAGGCATCATCATTGGTATAGGTGTCAATACCAATCTGGATAAAGATGATATTCCTCTATCCTTAAAAGAAAAAGCCAGTTCTCTCAAAATAGAAGTCGACACAGTTGATCCAAACAAGCTTATTTCTAGATTTTTAGAGTTTTTTGAAACCTATTATGAATCTTGGCTCTCTGATCAGGACACGAAGCCTTTTTTAGATGTTTGCAGAAAACACTCCGCTTTGATCGGTCATCGCTATTGGATTGAAGACACAGTTAGTAGAAGAAAAGCTTCTATCGACTCTTTAGATGATGACGGGGCTCTAGTCGTAACTTATTTAGATACTTCTGAGACAATGCCACTCGTTTCTACTCATTATTCTATTCGAGGGGACAATGGATACATCTGAATCCAGAATACAATAAAGCACCCTTTTATCCATCAACTGATTTCAGTGAGATTTTAAAAGGGTGCTTTTTTATTGGCTTAAATTATTCTTTTTCAGCTTCTGGTTCTTTCGCTTCAAGAACAGCTTTTCTGGAAAGATTCACTCTGCCCATTTTATCAACTTCTGTTACTTTAACTTCAAGAACATCCCCAACTGAAATCACATCTTCAACATTCTTGATGTATTTATCAGAAAGTTCGGATACATGGACTAATCCATCTTTCCCTTTGATGATTTCTACAAATGCGCCGAATTTTTCAATTCTCTTAACGGTTCCTTTGTAAATTTTTCCAACTTCTACTTCTTCAGTCAATTGCTCGATGATTTCGATTGCGCGTTGAATTGCACTAGCATCTTGACCGTAGATAGAGACTGTTCCTTCTTCATCGATATCAATCTTAACGTTTGTTTCAGCGATGATACCGTTGATCGTATCTCCACCTTTACCAATAACCACTTTGATTTGTTCTGGCTTGATTTTGATTGATTCAATTTTCGGTGCATATGCACTCAACGCAGTGCGTGGAGCTGCAATAGCCGCTTCTAGATTATCAAGAATCTCAAGACGAGCTTTTTTAGCAGAAGTCAATGCTTCTTCTAAGATCTCTCTAGTGATTCCTTCGATTTTAATATCCATTTGTAGCGCTGTGATACCTTCTCTTGTTCCAGCAACTTTAAAGTCCATATCGCCAAGGTGATCTTCTAGCCCTTGGATATCAGTCAGTACGGTGTAATCGTCACCTTCCATAACCAATCCCATTGCGATACCGCCAACTGGTGCTTTAATCGGTACTCCAGCGTCCATCAATGCTAATGTCCCTGCACAGATACTTGCTTGAGAAGAAGAACCGTTTGATTCAAGTACTTCTGCTACTAAACGGATCATGTATGGGAATTCTTCTTCACTCGGAATCACTTGTGCTAAAGCTCTTTCTCCTAAAGCTCCGTGCCCAATTTCACGACGACCTGGTCCTCTTACTGGTCCAGTACTTCCTACAGAAAATTGCGGGAAGTTATAGTGATGGATGAATCTCTTGCTGCTTTCACTTCCAAGACCATCAATAATCTGGTGCTCATTAAGTGGTGCAAGTGTGGCAACAGATAATGCTTGTGTCTGTCCACGAGTAAACAGCCCAGAACCATGAACACGAGGAAGAATAGAAACTTCTGATTCAAGTGCACGAATTTCATCGACTTTACGTCCATCAGGTCTAACGTTTTCTTGAGTGATCAAACGACGTACTTCATCTTTTTCCATATCAGACGCAATTGCCTTAACATCTTTCATCATGCTATCTTTTTCTTCATGATCAGCTAGTTTTTCTTGATAAGCTTCAATAATTTCTTGCTTAACAGCTTCTGTTTTTTCAGCTCTTTCTTGCTTATCAAAAGTTTGAATAGCTTCTTTCATTTGATCGTTGTAAGCTGAAGTGATTTCTTGTTTAAGATCTTGATTTGGAACAGAAAGGATGACTTCCATTTTTTCTTGTCCAAGTTCTGCTACAATTTTTTCTTGGAATGCTACAAGTTCTTTGATTGCATCATGTCCGAAAAGCAATGCTTCAAGCATGTCTTCTTCTGAAACTTGTTCTGCTCCACTTTCAACCATGTTAATTGCTTCTTTAGTACCTGCAACTGTTAAGTGAATATCAGACTGTTCTGTTTGCTCTTCAGTTGGATTGATTACAAGTTTTCCATCTACTCTACCTACATTGACACCTGCAATTGGTCCATTAAACGGAATGTTTGAAATACTTAATGCTAATGACGAACCAAGCATAGCTGTCATTTCTGGAGAATTGTTAGGATCAACAGACATTACTGTGTTGGTAATTTGAACTTCATTACGAAATCCTTCAGCAAACATTGGACGTAATGGTCTATCAATTAGACGAGCAGTTAAGGTTGCATTTTCAGAAGGACGTCCTTCTCTTTTGATAAATCCACCAGGAATTTTTCCAACTGAGTACATTTTTTCTTCATAACTAACCATTAACGGGAAAAAGTCACGGTCGCTAGCTTGATTGCTTGCTACTGCAGCAGTTAATACGACAGTATCTTCATATCTAAGTAATGCAGCACCATTGGCTTGTTTGGCTAATTGACCGATTTCTACTGTTAAGGTTCTTCCACCGATTTCGGTTGAAAATACTTTTTTATCTGACATTATATTCTCCTTTTGATCTTTATTGACAGGAAGTTCGTTCTACTAAACAAATGTCATTTTTCCTATTAAAAAAATCACATTTGCATAGTAGAGAATCAAATCTTCCCGATTTTTCCAAATTTTGACTATAAAGAAAGCGAGATTCAAAAGAATCCCGCTTTTTTATAAACCAAATCCAGCTTATAAATCCGGATTCGCTATTAAGATGATGGCAGGCGTATATATCTTTACCCGCATATCCATCTAACTTTTATAACTAAGCGGTTTATATAGCCTTTTATTAACGACGTAGTCCTAAACGTTGGATCAATTCACGGTAACGTGTGATATCTTTGTTACGTAAATAAGCTAACAAGTTACGACGGTGACCGATTTTTTTCATTAGTCCACGCATAGAGTGGAAATCTTTTTTATGTCTTTGAGCATGCTCATTCAATTCGTTGATATCAGCAGTCAATACAGCGATTTGCACTTCTGGAGAACCAGTATCTCCTTCGTGACGAGCATATTCTGACATGATTTGTGTTTTAAGTTCTTTTGTTATAGCCATTTCACTACACCTCTTCCTCTTTTTTTGAATCCAGTTACTGAGATAACGTTGGTGTTACGTTTATCCAAGTAATGGTCTGTGTTCTAAAGTCTGAATCAAACGAAAAGTCTTTTTCAGTACTATAGCACTTTATAAATCTTACAGCACTTCATACTAAAAATCAAGTATCACTGCCAACTTTTAGGATCCTTTTTCCATTCCATCAAACTCGTTCTATCACTATCTTTAATTCTACCTGATTCTAAGGCTACCTGTATCATTTCAGAGTATGTGGTGATCGTTTTCAGAGCAACTTGTAACTCATCGAATGCATACGTACTGATCTCTAATTCATAGGAAAAGATTGCTGCTACACCCAATACTTCCGCGCCTTCTCTTCTAGCTTCTTGAACAGCATTGATGACACTGCTACCAGTAGAAATCAAATCTTCGATGATGACCATTTTAGCATCTGGTTCGAAGGTTCCTTCAATTTGTTTGCCTTTTCCATGCTTTTTAGCAGAGCTTCTAATATAAACCATTGGAAGATTTAATTTCTGTGCGATCCAGGCAGCATGTGGGATACCCGCTGTAGCCGTTCCTGCTATCACTTCTACTTCTGGGTAATCTTGTTTGATAATTGAAACAAATGCTTCAACAATTGTAGTTCTGATTTCTGGATAACTCATAGTGATCCTATTATCACAGTAAATTGGACTCTTCATTCCGCTTGTCCAAGTAAATGGATCATTAGGTTGTATTGAGACTGCTCCGATTTCAAGCAAATCCTTGGATACTTTCGATGAGTAATTCATATTATTCCCCATTCCAATATTTTAATACTTCTTGATAAGCAGTAGCCGGGTCTTTTGATTTTGTGATTGTTCGCCCTACTACAATATGTGTCGCTTTTTCTCTCTTTGCTTCCAGTGGAGTAGCAATTCTTTTTTGATCGTTCGTCAGATCTCCTGACAGTCTAATGCCCGGTGTAACACGCAAGAATTTTGGCGCAGTCACTTGTTCAACTTTTTTTGCTTCATGAACCGAACAAACGACACCATCAACACCGGCAAAATAAGAGAGTCGAGCATAGTTTAACACGCTCTCTTCGAGTGTACCAGAGACCCTTTGTTCTCTCTGCATGTTTTCTTCAGTTGTACTTGTCAATTGGGTTACTGCTATGAGCAAGGGCTTTTTTGATCCTGCTTTGTTTCCATCTTTCAGCCCTTCTTTAGCGGCTGCCATCATCTCTACCCCTCCTGCTGCATGCACGTTGACCATGTCCACTCCAAAACTAGCTAAGCCTCTCATTGCCTTATAAACCGTTGTCGGGATATCGTGAAGCTTAATGTCTAAAAACACATCATGTCCAGATTCTTTTAATTGTTTTACGATTTCAATACCTTCTTGATAAAACAATTCCATCCCGACTTTAACGTTGAGAGTTTGTTTTGGAAAGTGCGTCAGAAAATGTTCTACTTCTTTCTTTGTAGAAAAATCCAGTGCGATAATCGGCTTATTATCCATTGCTTCTCTCCTTTTTCACTTCAGAAATTAGAGATTCTATTGAAAGGATTCCTAATTCACTTAAGCGTTTAGGCAATTCAGCTATAATCTGCTTCATAATCAGGGGATTTCTATAAGTCGCTGTTCCAATCGCTACTGCAGATGCTCCGGCAAGTAACATTTGCAAAACATCATCAGTCGACTGAACACCACCCATGCCTATAATTGGCAAATCAACTTCTTGTGCGATCTGATAAACCATACGAACAGCTATTGGCAGTACGCTTTCTCCAGATAATCCGCCCATGACATTTCCTAGGACTGGTTTTCTGGTCGTAACATCAAATTGCATACTTAAAACCGTATTGATTAAGGTTATACCGTCTGCTCCACCAGATTCAGCTGCTTTTGCGATCGCTACGATGTCTGTAACATTTGGTGATAGTTTGATATAAACCGGTAGTGTCGTCACTTTTTTCACTGCTTCTGTGATCTCTCTGACCTTTTCCGCATCCGTTCCAAAGGCTAGTCCACCTTCTTTTACATTCGGGCAAGATACATTGATTTCTAGAGCTGAAATCCCCTCTGATTCACTCAGTTTTTTAGCTACGTAAGCAAATTCTTCTACTGTCTTTCCTGCGACGCTTGCCATAACAGGCGTATGATACTTTGCTAGATTAGGAAGTTTATCCGAAAGCACTTTATCTACTCCTGGATTTTTCAACCCTACAGCATTCAATGCTCCATGCTCCATCAGAAAGAATCTGGGATCTTCGTTTCCATTTCTAGCTTCTTTTGTTGTGGATTTAAGTACAATTGCTCCAAGCGTATTGTAGTCATATAGATCATGATACATATCTCCAAATCCAAACGTACCACTTGCTGGCATGATTGGGTTCTTCATATTCAATCCTGGTAGAGATACAGCTAAATTTTCCATATACATTCCTCCGTGAACTTTTTATAGTGCGCTAGTAGAAAACGATCTAGATTCTAATACACTTAAAATGGCAGATACTGTGTCCAGTGAAGTCATTAAAGGAATGCCTTTTTCAATCGAAGCTTTACGAATATAGAACCCATCAGTTATTGCTTCTATATTCTTGCCCATTGTGTTGACAACAAGATCTACTTGGTTAGCTTGAATTAAAGTTAAAACAGGTTCTTCTGTCTGTTCAGTAGTTATTTCTGTTATAGATTCAACTAGTATGCCCACATTTTTCAATACTTCCGCAGTACCCGCAGTCGCGATAATGGAATATCCGGTTTCTCGGAATCGTCTGGCAAGTTCAATCCCTTCTTCTTTATCTTCATTCGCTAATGTCATCAAGACTTTACCGTGATCAGGTAAATGCATGCTACTCGCTTCAAAAGCTTTATATAACGCTTTTTCAAGTGTTCTGTCACTTCCCATGACTTCTCCAGTTGATTTCATTTCTGGTCCGAGTGATGCATCTACTCGGTGTAATTTTGAAAAGCTGAAGACAGGTGCTTTTACATGTACGAGCTTCGGCTCTTTGTAATGTCCATTTGTATAGCCTTGATCCTTCAAAGATTGTCCAAGAATGATTTTTGTAGCGACTTGAGCCATAGGTATACCTGTAACTTTACTTAAGAAAGGTACTGTCCGACTTGCTCTTGGGTTGACTTCAATAACGAATACTTGATCTTCATGGATAACAAACTGGATATTCATTAGTCCAAAGCAATTTAGTCCTTTACTGAGTTTTTCAGTATAATCAACGATGGTATTTTTGATCTTATCTGATAAGTTTTGAGGTGGATATACAGCCATAGAGTCTCCAGAATGTACGCCTGAACGTTCGATATGTTCCATAATTCCTGGTATCAGAACGGATTCTCCGTCGCAGATAGCATCTACTTCTACTTCTTTACCAATGAGATAACGGTCAATCAGTACTGGGTGTTCAGAAGATAGTTTAACGGCACCATTCATATAGACTGAAAGATCCGCTGTATTATCCACAATCTGCATACCTCTTCCGCCTAGAACGTAGCTTGGTCTCACTAAAACAGGATATCCAATCGTTTCTGCAATGGCTAATGCTTCAGCTTCTGTACGTGCTGTGTCCCCTTTAGGTTGCGGTATACCAAGACTCTTCAATGCTTTTTCGAATGCATTTCTATTCTCAGCACGGTCCAAGTCTTCAACAGTCGTACCCAGAATTTTGACGCCGCGTTTTTCTAGTGGCTCTGCTAAGTTGATCGCTGTCTGCCCACCAAATTGTACGATGACACCTTCTGGTTGTTCATGGTCAATGACATTCATCACATCTTCTATTGTTAAAGGTTCAAAATAAAGTTTGTCAGATATCGAAAAATCGGTTGATACTGTTTCTGGATTATTGTTCATAATGATGGCTTCGTATCCCGCTTGTTGGATCGCCTTTACCGAGTGGACCGTTGCATAGTCAAATTCTACACCCTGACCGATTCGAATCGGTCCTGATCCTAGAACTAGAATAGATTTTTTATCTGTACGGATACTTTCCTGTTCTTCTTCGTAAGTACTATAAAAATATGGCGTTGAAGAATCAAACTCTGCCGCACAAGTGTCGACGGTTTTGTAGACTGGTAAAATCTGTGCTTTTTTTCTTGTATCCGCAATGACTTCTAATGTCGTTCCCCAGACCTCAGCGATTTTATAATCGGAAAACCCATATTGCTTAGCGTAAGTCAACGTATCCAAGTCGTAGGGTGCTTTTTCTAGCATTTGTTCGATTTCTACGATGTGGAGTAGTTTATCTAAGAAAAACAAATCGATTTTTGTTAGTTGCGCCAGCTCTTCAATTGGGTAAGATCTTCTGATCGCTTCAACAAGGTAAAAAAGGCGGTCGTCTTCTGCTTTAACGATTTTGTCGATCAGTCGCTGATCATCTATTTGCTTACATTCTTCGAGCTCAGCGTGTTCTGCGCCTATTTCCAGTGAGCGTACTGCCTTCAGAAGACTTTCCTCAATGGTTCTTCCAATAGCCATGACTTCCCCAGTAGCTTTCATTTGAGTTGTCAGTCTACGGTCCCCTGATTCAAATTTATCAAAAGGCCATCTTGGAATCTTCGCGACTACATAATCTAGTGCTGGTTCAAATTGAGCATAAGTTGTTTCTGTAACAGGGTTTTTCATTTCGTCGAGTGTCAGTCCAACAGCAATCTTAGCTGCCAGTTTCGCAATCGGATACCCGGTTGCTTTACTCGCAAGTGCTGAAGACCGGCTCACGCGCGGATTTACTTCTATAATGTAATAGTTAAAACTATCAGGATCTAGTGCTAATTGAACATTACATCCACCTTCAATTTCTAACGCTCGTATAATTTTCAAGGATGCGTCTCGCAACATTTGATACTCTTTATCTGTCAATGTCTGACTAGGCGCCAATACAATTGAATCTCCAGTATGAATACCTACTGGGTCAAAGTTCTCCATATTACAAACAACCATTGCATTATCGTTTCTGTCCCTCATGACTTCATATTCAACTTCTTTGTATCCTGCGATACTTCTTTCCACCAAACATTGATGAACTGGAGATAGTTTGATGCCGTTCGCTACGATTTCTCTTAGCTCTTCTTCGTTATCACAAAGACCGCCACCTGTTCCACCCATTGTAAAGGCAGGACGAACAATTAGAGGGTACCCAATTTTTTCTGCAAAGTCGACCGCTTCATTTACAGAGTGGACGATTTCACTGTCAGGGACGGGTTCATTCAACTCATGCATCAACGTTCTGAATAAATCTCTGTCTTCTGCTTGATTGATCGCTGACAATTTTGTTCCAAGTAATTCGATATCCAACTCTTCTAATATCCCGCTACCATCTAATTCAATAGCCATATTCAGTCCCATCTGTCCACCAAGAGTCGGTAGGATTGCATCAGGGCGCTCTTTTCTTAAAATTTTAGAAACAAATTCAAGTGTCAGTGGCTCCAGATAGACTTTATCTGCGATTTCTTTATCGGTCATGATTGTAGCTGGATTGGAATTTACCAGCACAACCTCATATCCTTCTTCTCTGAGTGCCAGACAAGCTTGTGCTCCAGCATAATCAAATTCCGCTGCTTGTCCAATAATGATTGGTCCCGATCCAATAACTAGGATCTTATGAATATCGTCTCTTTTAGGCATCTTTATTCCCCGCTTTCCAAGAATCCATCAGTTCTGTGAACTGATCAAACAAATCTTCTGCATCATGTGGTCCAGGTGCTGCATCAGGATGATACTGCACACTAAATACCGGATGAGTACGGTGTCTTAGTCCTTCAATCGTTCCATCATTAATCTCAAGATGTGTGACTCTTAGTTGATTAGGGTCAATGGATTCTTTCTCCACTGAATATCCGTGATTTTGAGAAGTAAAAGCGATTTTTCCAGTTGCAATTTCTTTGACTGGATGATTGAATCCTCTATGTCCAAAATTCATTTTGTATGTTCTAGCGCCATTGGCTAGAGCAATTAATTGATGACCCAAGCAAATTCCAAATACTGGAACTTGAGGTTGAATGGCTTGAATCATCTTTAATACCTCTGGCAGATCCGTTGGGTCTCCAGGTCCGTTCGTTAGCATAACGCCGTCTGGATCAAGATTCATAATGGTTTCAGCTTTTGTATCATGTGGAAGGACTGTTACATGGCAAGAGCGTTTATTCAGTTCGTGTAAAATACTATGTTTTAAGCCAAAGTCGATGACAACAACCTTTCTGCCGTTATCTGGGCTTACGTAAGGCCTCGTTGTGGAAACTTGCGCAACTTGATTGTGATCAAGTTGCGTTTCAGCTAGCATTTTTAGGTATTTTTCGACATTTTCTGTAGCGTCCGTTAAGATTGCTTTCATAGCTCCATGTTCTCTAATGACTTTAGTTAATCTTCTTGTGTCTACCCCTGAAAGTCCTGGAATATCTTTTTCTTTTAAAAATTCATCTAAGTTCATCTGACTACGCCAGTTAGAGGGCCTTCTAGCATATTCTTTAACGATGACTGCTTTTGTCGTTGGAAAAACTGATTCATGGTCATCGCGATTGATTCCTGCATTTCCTATTAGCGGATAAGTAAATGTTAGCAGTTGTCCATTATAAGAATGATCCGTGATGGATTCCTGATATCCTGTCATCCCTGTGTTGAAGACGACTTCTCCAATCGTTTCTTTGTCTGATCCAAATCCGTATCCTTTAAATATATTCCCATCCTCTAAAATCAACATTCTTTTTTTCAACTAGTTTCCCTCCTGGTATACAACTTTTCCATTTACAATCGTCAGATACGTATCTCCAGCGATGTCCCACCCGATAAATGGTGTGTTAGACGATTTAGATTTTATCGTCTCTTTTGAAATCTTGGTTTTATTTTCTAAATCAAAACAAGCGATATCTGCCGGAGCACCTACTGTTAGTCTGCCGGCTTCAAAACCAAATACTTTGGCGGGGTTTATCGTCATCCAGTCAATAAGTTGTTCAAGTGTGACTTTATGCGTTTTAACTAGATAAGTGTAGAGTAATGAAAAAGCTGTTTCACTTCCGATGATTCCAAATGGTGATCCAATCATTGACCCCTTTTTCTCGTCTTCACTATGAGGGGCATGATCTGTTGCGATCATGTCAATTGTCCCGTCTAGTAAGCCTTCCAAAAGAGCTTCTTGGTCGTCTTTCCCTCTAAGTGGTGGATTCATTTTATACAGCGTATTGTCTGACGGAATATCTTGTTCTGATAATAGTAAGTGATGTGGTGTAACTTCGGCTGTAACGTTGATTCCAGCTCTTTTAGCTTCTCTAATCACTCTGACGCTTTCTTTCGCTGATACATGACAAATATGATAGTGCACACCGGTTGCTTCGGCTAACAGCACATCTCGAGCGATCTGAGTGGATTCTGTTAGTTGGCTCATTCCAGGTAAGTTCAATTCTTTGTTTCGGATGCCTTCATGCATCACACCCCCACCAAATAGCAACGAATCATCTTCTGTATGCGCAACAATCGCAACATGGTTTCTGGTAGCTTCTTCCATTGCTTTAAACATGGTCGCTGCTGTTTGAACGCCTAAGCCATCATTTGTAAAGGCAAAAGCACCTGCTTCTATTAAAGATTCTTGATCTGTAAGATCCTCGCTTGTAAGCAATTCTGTGATAGGCGCGTACTGTTTAACATTTACTAAGGCTGTGTCTTTAATCAACTGTTGTATTCTTTGCATCTTTTCAGCAGTATCTGGAGCTGGATTTACATTAGGCATCGCACAGATCGTTGTAAATCCTCCTCGAGCAGCTGCAGCCGAACCTGTTTCAATGGTTTCTTTATACTCAAATCCAGGTTCTCTAAGGTGAACATGTACATCTATCAGACCTGGTACAACCAGCTTTCCTTGAACGTCAATGACTTCTACCCCATCAGAAGAGAGTTGCTCTCCTATTTCTTTTATTTTTCCGCCTTCAACCAAGATATCTTGAAGCTGCTTTGAGTGTCTTGGTAAGGTGTGCGCATTTTTTATCAGTAGTGTCATTGTATCCTCCTAATATTCGTTCAGTAATGAGTCGATAATGGCCATTCTAGCATATACACCATTTTCCATTTGCTTGAAAATTCTCGAGCGTTGGCACTCGACTAATTCTGTTGCAATCTCTACACCCCTATTTACCGGTGCCGGATGCATGATGATTGAGTTTTCATTCATTCGTCTTTCACGTTCAACAGTTAATCCGTATTTATTTAAGTAATCCTCTTTAGAAAAAACTTGTCCAAGATTACTGTGCCGTTCGTGCTGTACTCTAAGTAACATCAAAACTTCTACTTTATCGATCAACTCATCCATTTCTACATGAGTTCCATATATGTGAAGCGAATCATCCATCCACTCTTCTGGTCCAGTAAAGTAAACATCAGCACCCAGTTTATTTAGTATCTGAGCATTACTTTTTGCTACTCTGGAATGTCTTATATCTCCAGCAATCGCGACTTTTAAGTGTTGAAATGTCTTGAATTCTTCATAGATAGTCATTAGATCTAAAAGCGATTGGCTTGGGTGCTGACCGGCTCCATCTCCACCGTTCACAATCGAACACCTCAAGTCAGGTATACTAATCAATTCTTCGTAAAAAGCTTCTTGTCCATGTCTGATCACGATAAGATCTACCCCAATCGCTTCAAACGTTTTTACGGTATCGTATAAAGTTTCGCCTTTTTTTAGGCTACTATTTTCAGGAGAAAATTCTAAAACCTGCATGCCTGATTTTTTCTCTGCCATTTCAAAGCTCTTATGTGTGCGTGTACTGTCTTCAAAGAAAAGATTTACTGCATAACGATCATGAAATCGGGCAATCATCTGACCCAGTTTAAATTTTAATGAATGATCAATCAGTGTTTGAATCTGATCAGGTGTAAAATCATTTAAGGTAATAAAATGTCTACGTTTAAGTTGTTGTAACCCATTTTTCATTTTCAAATTCCTTTCTTTTCTGCTTTTATTTACAAAAAAAGACCTGAGCCAGATGCACGTCAGGTCTGAGGGTAGTCTGCTTCCATTAATCTGGTAAAGAATCTTCTCACGAATGTGATAGCTTCTTCAATCCTTCTAATGGATTCCTCAGTGACCTTTAGTGCCTCTCTGGACTACTTTTTAAAGTTCACTTATGATTTAGTTGGTTTAATGATCGTGACAGTATCTTTATCATCGACTTCTTTTAAAGAGACTTGAATCGTCTCATCGTTAGCGGTTGGAATATTTTTTCCTACAAAGTCTGCTCTTATCGGTAACTCTCTATGTCCACGGTCTATTAACACAGCAAGATAAATTTTTTTCGGTCTTCCGCTATCAATAACTGCATCTAATGCTGCACGTATTGTACGACCTGTATATAATACATCGTCTACAATCACGACTTGTTTATTTTCGATTGAAGTAGCAATATCCGGTGCCGGAATAGTCATTGTTTCGTTTTTATGATCATCACGGTAATTAGAAATATCTAACTCCCCGATTTCAACTTTATGTCCTTCTAATTGTTCAATTCTTTGGGCAATGCGCTGAGCGAGGAATACACCTCTTGTCTTTACACCCAGAAGAACTAGATTATCGATTCCTTTATTTTTTTCAATGATTTCATAGGTAATTCTCGTCAAAGCTCTTTTGATTGCGACTTCGTTGATTACTTCTATTTCCTGACTGTTCTGCATATTGACTCCTCCAAATTTGTTTTTACTTTTCGTTAATAATCCGTATCGAAGCAACATATAAATGCCAACAGACAAAAAAAGCTCTCTTATCCTTGTGCGATAAGAGAGCTTCCTAATGATTTGTTAGGTTTAAAGATGAAGGTACACTTCACCCATGAATCTCCACTAAAAGCTTATATAAACTGCTCTGAATGAAGGTTCTGCTCCTTATTAGCCTCACAGGACTACTTATTAAAGGATATCTATTAACTTTTCATTTACTTTACAGGTTTCTCAAATAAAAGTCAACAAGCTTCTATTGATCACTTAGGAAATTTCGTTTTAATCTCCAGAACTACATCACGAAGCTGAGCGGCTTTCTCGAAGTCCAGCTCTTTGGCTGCTTGTTTCATTTCGAGTTCCATTGTCTCGATCAGTTCTCTTCTTTCTTCTCTTGAAAGCTGTTTGAACGTGTCTTCTGTCAAATCTTCCCCGTCCTCGATGATTGTAGAAATTTTTATGAGATCTCGTACTTCTTTCTTAATTGTCTTAGGGGTAATACCATGAACCCGGTTGTATTCTTCTTGAATTTCACGTCTACGCTCGGTTTCTTCAATCGCTCTGTTCATTGAGTCTGTTCGTTTGTCAGCATACAAAATGACTCGACCATTTTCATTACGAGCTGCACGGCCCATTGTCTGTATTAAAGAACGGGTACTTCTCAAGAAGCCTTCTTTATCTGCGTCAAGGATCGCAACCATTGAAACTTCTGGTACATCTAATCCCTCTCGAAGCAAGTTGATACCGATTAATACGTCAAATTTCCCTATGCGTAGATCTCTGATAATCTGTGTTCTTTCGAGGGTCTTGATATCACTGTGAAGGTACTGCACTTTGATCCCAACTTCTTTAAGGTAGTCCGTCAAATCTTCAGACATTTTCTTCGTTAATGTGGTAATAAAGACTCTTTCATTTCTTTCAATTCGTAGATTGATTTCTTCAATTAAGTCATCGATCTGTCCTTTGATTGGTCGAATTTCAATAATAGGATCAAGAAGTCCAGTAGGTCGGATGATTTGTTCAACAATTTGAGTTGAACGTTCCATTTCATAATCTGCTGGTGTTGCAGAAATATAGGTGATCTGCGGAACTCTTTCTTCAAACTCTTCCAGACGAAGTGGCCTGTTATCCAGCGCACTTGGCAGTCTGAATCCGTGTTCTACAAGTTGTTGTTTTCTTGCACGGTCTCCGTTATACATGCCTCGAATCTGCGGAATTGAAATATGAGACTCATCTACAATGAAAAGTGAATCTTTTGGAAAGAAATCAAGTAAGGTATAAGGAGATTCTCCAGGTTTTCTTCCATCCATATGTCTAGAGTAATTCTCTATCCCTGAACAGTAGCCCATTTCCATCAGCATTTCAATATCGTAATTCGTCCGCTGCTCTAAACGCTGTTCTTCAAGTAACTTGTTGTCTTCTTTCAGCTCTTCTAGTCTTCCACCTAATTCATCTTTTATGGACTCGATTGCTGATCTCGTCTGTTCATCATTTGAAACAAAGTGGGTAGCTGGGAAAACAGCCACATGAGAAAGATCTGCTTTAACCTCTCCTGTTAGTACATCCACTTCTCTTATCCGTTCAATTTCATCTCCAAAAAATTCAACTCTGATCGCTTCACTTTCTCTAGAAGCTAAGAATATCTCGACGATATCTCCTCGAGCACGGAATCTACCTCGTTGAAAGTCGATATCATTTCTTTCGAATTGCATATCTACTAATCTTCTGAGTACAGCATCTCGACTGATCTCCATACCAGATCTAAGAGACAAAACATGTTCTGCATAATCTTTGGGATTTACAAGTCCGTAGATACAAGAAACCGAAGCAACGACAATCACGTCTCTTCTTTCTAATAGTGAACTAGTAGCCGAATGTCTCAATTTATCTATTTCATCGTTTACTGATGCATCTTTTTCAATAAATGTATCGGTTGAAGGTACATAAGCTTCTGGCTGGTAATAATCATAATAACTTACAAAATATTCTACTGCATTATCAGGAAAGAACTCTTTGAATTCTGAATATAATTGTCCCGCAAGTGTCTTGTTGTGTGCAATCACAAGAGTCGGTTTGTTGACTTGCTGGATAACGTTGGACATCGTAAAAGTTTTTCCTGTACCCGTAGCACCCAGTAAAACTTGTTCCTTCTGACCTTCATTAATTCCTTTGACGAGTTTTTTGATTGCCTCTGGCTGATCTCCACTAGGCTCATAAACAGATTTTAACTTGAATTGATTCTCAGACATCCTTCATTTCCTCCTAAACCTAAACATACATTCGTATTAATAATAATACCACAAAAGGTCAAAAAAAGTTCTCCTTTAGACTGATGTCTGAAAGAAGAACTTTTTATACGAACTTAAGGTCATTAACCTAATTTTTTAGATAAACGAGACTTGTCGCGAGCAGCTTTGTTTTTGTGGATTAATCCTTTAGACGCTGCTTGGTCAATAGCTTTAACAGCTGATTTAAATAATTCAGCTGAATTATCTTGTCCGTTTTCAACCGCAGTTAAATATTTTTTCTTAGTGCTACGCATAGCTGACACTTGCGCAACATTGTTAGCATTCTTTTTAACATCTTGACGTTGACGTTTAATAGCTTGTACCATGTTTGGCATTCTGAAAACACTCCTTTATAAAAAATTCTTTAAATCCAGTTCATTCTCTATAAACCGTACATTTCTGTCCGTTTTTTACCGAATGGAACCTTCTCTATTCAGTTGATTTTCAACATTCTCCATTGTACAGGATAATAATTACTTTTGCAATATTTCAAACAGAAACTTATTTAGTTTACTTGTAAATGTGACTGATCATCAGAAAATTTTAAAATAAATAGTTCCACTTGAAGCTCTGGATTTACTCTACCTGATTTGATTAAATAGTCTGCATCTATAAGATGGTGATGAGCTTTAGAGAGTATTTTCTGTTCGAATTTCTTTTCTTTTTGCAGTGCTAGCTTCACCCTGAAAGGATGTACTTTTAAGATTTTTGCAATATCAGCTTGCTGGTACCCTTTTCTTCTTAAAATTTTCACTTGAAGTAACAATCGAAACTGACCAATCATCAACGCTATTATTTTAATGGGGTCTTCTTTTTGCGTTAACAGATCCTGATAAAGTTCAACGGACTCCTGAACCTTTTTACTCAACACTAAATCATTTAATTCAAAAATGTTCTGTTCAAGCGTTTTAGGAACTAACTGCTCTACTGTAGATATATTGATATGCTTATCTTGTTGATGATAAATCATTAGTTTATCTAATTCGGTCATACTTTTAGAAAGATTTCGATCAGTGAGCTGAATCAATTTATCTAGTGCATTCGAGTCAATAGAATACCCTTCGGTCTCACATGTAGATTTCACAAGATCGTAAACAGATTTTTCATTCAGCGGCTCAATATTGATGATTTCAGCTTGCTTCAAAAGGGTTTTGGTTATTTTTTTTCGTTTATCCAGTTTTTCATAAGGTGCAAATATAACAAGCACCGAAAAATCGGAAGGATTTCCTAGGTATGATTCAAAATAACTCATATCGTGATCAGGTCCATTAGTTACCGTTTTACCAGTCAAAAAATAAGGAGACTGTACAAATACGAGTCTTTTATCTCCAAAGAACGGAAAGGATTCAGCCTCTTGTAAAGCTACATCAATCGTTGTTTCTCTCATATCGAACTGGCCAAAATTGAACTCAGAAACTTCATCATCCAATACTGAATTGATGAGCGCAAATTTCACCTTTTCACTTAGATATTGTTCCGTTCCCTGAATCAGATAAACGGCTGAGTATGTTTTATTTTCTATTGCTTTGATTTGTTTTTTTAACTCAATCATCCTGAGCTCCTCACTAATTTGTATCATCATGATGAGATATTACTTGTATCATACGATCATCATTAAGTTTAATAAAGGGGAAAGTATAGTATTCATACAGAACAGCTCCTCTTAGGTCTGTTCTGTAAACATCGATTGCTCTGTCTTCTAATCGACTCAACACTTCAGGGTTTGGATGTCCGTAGATGTTGTTTACACCGCTCGAAATCCATCCTACTTTTGGTCTCAAAGAATCTAAAAAAACTTCTTGAGAAGAAGTCGAACTTCCATGGTGAGCGACCTTTAATATATCCACTGCTAGGTTTGGATACATTTGTGTGATAACCTCTTCTCCGGTCGCTTCAAGATCTCCTGTGAATAACCATCTGTATCGACCGATTTTACCATACAAGACTAATGAAGCCTCGTTTTTATTTTGATTCTCCTTTAGATTTTTATCCTCATCTGGATAAATGACTCTTAGACCAGGTCCCAAGACACTTTCTAAGTCCCTACTTAAGATAGTGAATGGAATCTTTCGTTTTTTGAACTCTGGCATCATTGCTTCAAGTGATGGATCCAAAAAGGTCGATTGAGTCGCTAAGATTTCTTGTGTCTGTATGCCTTGAATGATTTCTTCAAGAGCTCCAATATGGTCAGCATCGGCATGGGAAAGATAAATTTGATGAAGCTTATTTACACCTAGTGATTTTATAGTCGGCAAGACAATATCTTCCCCTACTGCAAAAGGTGTTTCTCTTTTTCTCCACTCTTCTACTGACTTCCATTCCACTAGTCCACCAGTGTCAATCAAATAATTGCCTTTACCAAATGGCTGTTTGATCAACAGCGAATCTCCTTGACCCACGTCTATCATCATAACTTTTCCAACAGGTGATAATTGTTCCGAAAATAACCCTACAAAGAACAAAAGACATCCAATTAGGATTATGCCATTTTTCCTATGACCCCTATTCTTTTCTAAAGTGATCAAAAACACTAGGATACCCAAAACTAAAAAAATCATGCCGATTACTGATAGCCTGCCGACTACAAAAGAAAAATCATAGCTTTCACTTAAAATTTTTACGCCTTGTTCTATTCCATCTAGTAAATAGTCTGAAACAGCGTTAACCCATTTAAACAATGGCCATTTACTGAACAGGACTCCCAAAATAAATAAACTGACTAATAACGGCAACAGCAAATAAGAGAATAGTGGAATAAAAAAGAAGTTCAGTAGGATAACAATCCAAGAAAATTCAAAGAAATGAAAAGATAGTACTGGAATACTCACAATTGAGAGCGTACAATTCAATACAACCGTTTGCTTCAAAGGAGACATCAACTGAACATTTTTTTGATTTGAAAGTAAAATCAACAGACAACTCAGTAAGTAACTTAACTGAAAACCTGCAGAATACATTTGATAAGGGTCAATCAGTAATGCCAGCATCAAGGTTAATGCCCAATTGTCAAGTGACGACGATGGGCGTTTCAGTAGTGTGAAAATTGTAGCAATCAAAGCTTGTACAATCGCTCGAAACACACTGACTCCAAATCCAGAAAGATATCCATAAATGGGTAAGAATACCAGTAGCCAGACTGCTGTCGTCTCTTTTGTTAGTCTGCATTTTAGTAGACCGTTTCTCACCAAGGCGATCATAAACTGAATATGCAAACCTGATATACTTAAAAGGTGAATCACACCTAAATCTCGGTAGTTTTCCAAGGTAGACTCAGACATTTCTCGCTTATCCGCAAAAAGTAATGTTTTGATATAGGCACTCGTTTTACCAGAAAGAATCCTATCAATAAATTCTAAAAAAAGTGTTCTTACCCTATCTACTCGATATGAAAAAGGCATACTGATCTTTTCTTCAGGAAGTTTTCGGATAGTGTCCGCTTGAAAAATCCAATAGATTTGATTTCTGTATAAATACTTTCTATAATCGAACTGATTAAAATTACGCGCTTGATTGGGTTTTGATAAAGAACCGGTCAGTTCAACATAATCAAAGAAAGAATCGATTAAAAAGTCATTCTTCTCTTCTTCTGACTGGATTTTATAGGTAACGATCACTTCTTCATTAGGCTTATTATTTAGCTTAACTAGACCCGTAAATCTGAGTCGATCTCCATCAATATCAATCGTGCTTTTTTTGACGAGCACACGAGTCGTTTGTACACCTTCATTTAACCATGTTTTTTCGTTATGTGTCTTTAACATCGTTAAGCCACAAAGAATCGATGCGATAAACACCGAAATGAACAGAATCTGACCATTTCTGGTCATAATCAAGCGAATAATGACGATTATCACCACTGCCACAGACAGTGCTGAAAAGTTTTCTAAGACCATCATTATCATTGATAATGAAAGGATAGCCGGAAAGATTAGAAAACCTTTTATTTCAAATTTTATGAAACCGTATGATCGGGTTTTGAATCTGAATTATAAAGATGTCCTATATTTTGAAAAAAGTCATTAGGAACATCTATCTGTTCAACCTCAATTTTAGCGTGCTCTAAAAGTTTCAAAGCATAATCGTTATTGTGATAATCTCTTAAATAGTATATCTTTTGAATACCTGCTTGTATAATCGTTTTTGTACACTGTAAACATGGAAAGTGCGTCACATAGATATCGGAACCTTCTGTCTTAACACCAAATTTAGAGCATTGTAAAATAGCATTAATTTCGGCATGAACCGTTCTGACACAGTGTCCATCTACTACATAACATCCATGCTCAATACAGTGTACGTCTCCACTTACAGATCCATTGTATCCGCCAGAAATCACTCTCTTTTCTCTAACGATGGTGGCTCCTACTGATAGTCTAGTACAAGTACTTCTCATAGCTAGCAACATACTCTGTGACATGAAATATTGATTCCATGGAATTCTATCTGTCATCTTTTTCCTCACAATCTTTACTGGTATTAAACCAATAATGTGTTCCTACGTCTATATAGTATACAAGAGAGTATTTTGCATATCAATCACTCAAAGGTTAATCTACTACAATATCTTCTTTTATAGAGTCAAATATTTTTTCACCAATACCCGATATATTCTTAATTTCTTCAATCGTCTTAAATCGACCATTTTCTTCCCGGTAATGGACGATTGACTGAGCTCTAGAATCTCCAATTCCGTTGAGCTGTGTTAATTCCCCTTGATCAGCATTATTGATGTTTATTTTATTTTTTTGAGTTTCATCATTTACTCCGGTGTCAATATTTGTAAACGCCTCTTCACCGATTGCTGGTATGTAGACCATCATCTGATCAACAAGCACAAGCGCTCTGTTGATCGTTCGATCATCCGCTGTTTCTGTTACGCCACCTGCCTCTATAATCGCCTCTCCTAATCGCGCGCCTTCTTTTAAAGTATATACTCCAGGATAGACTACTTGTCCTTTGAGCTCGATAATAAGCTCTGACGATTCGCTAATGTCTTCCTCAGCTTCATCATTAAAGGTTTCTTCTGCTGACATACTTGTATCGGAATATAATTCTGTTAATTCTTCTTCTACAAATGTCTCAGGTTTATTTACAGCAAACACTAAGATGAATAAAAGCCCTAGAATGATAGAAGTAAAACCTATGATATAGTAATTTAACGGCGGCTGATTTTTTAACCAATAGACGAACTTTTCCATGTATCATCTCCTCCAGTTTGACCATCTACTATATATACTGTTTTCCTTTTCTAAAACTAATGAACAAAAAAATAAGAAGATCAAGTTTTTCACCTGATCTCCTTATTTGAATGATTTATGCAGCGATTAAAGGAACAAGGTCCTTATCAGAAGGCAATTGAGCTACAGGACTTAAGCTTTTTAGATAGTCGACTGCATCGCTAAACGTTTTAACTGGTACGATCACCATATCCGTATCAATATCTTCAGCAGCTTCTACAGCGACTTCATAATTTGTTTTATAATCAGGATAATCTTCCTTCAGTTCAGCAGACAGTTCATCATCTGGAGCGAAGAAAACAGTCGCCCCTTCTTTATCAGCAGCAACGACTTTTTTGTCGATTCCACCAATAGGTCCAACGGTTCCATCATCTGAAATGGTTCCCGTCCCTGCAATAGTTTGTCCGTCTCTCAAATCAGAGTCTGTAATCATCGAATAAATTTGTAGAGAATACATTAATCCAGCAGAAGGCCCACCTATTTGACCGGAATGAATGGTCACTTCCGGATCGGTTACGACGGTCGACTGGTCTACTAAAGAGATTCCAATACCAGGCTCTCCAGTCTCTTCTAATTCGATCAACTGTCCTTCAGACACACTCTCTACGCCGTCACGCTCGTAATGAATCGTAACGGTATTGCCCACTTCTTTTGATTTGATGTAGTCCATAAATTGGTCTGTGTTCTCAAACTCTAACTCATCCACAGAAGTAATGGTATCCCCCATTTGAAGAGAGGACGAAAAGTTTGAATTTTCAGTTACACTCATAACGTAAACACCGTTATAAGTAAGATCATAAGGTAACTCTGCGGCATCAAATGCAGCAACCACTGCTGAATGAACTGAGCTATCCATATAGTATTTCTGCAATCTATTATAAGCTTCGTAGTCATCTATTTCCCCAAAGAGTTCTGCTTCGGTGACGACATCATTATAGGGCAGAAACTGGAATAAGTAAGAAAAAGGTGTAGCTTGAAGAATTTCAACCGTCGTCATCATGAATTTACCAGGCTCTTCAGAATAAGCTCCTTCAACTTCTACTACGGGATTTAGATCTAAAACGCCACCCGGTCTTTCAATATAATAAGGAATAGGCCTTAAAAAAAATAAGTAGCCAAATCCTAGTATCACGACAAGTTTTATCCATAAAGGTATCTTTTTCAATCACTTTCCCTGCTTTCCTAGTTACCTATTCTTTTGCTTTATTTGTTTTTCTATGTTTTCAGGAACCAATCCTTGGATATTCCCATGAAACTTTGCAACTTCTTTAACCAACGAAGAACTGACAAAGCGGTAGTGTTCATCTGACATGAGGAAAACTGTTTCAATCTCTTTGTTTTGAGTTTTATTCATTGAAGCAATATCCATCTCATATTCCATATCTTTAATAGAACGGATACCTCTAATCAAGGCTTTGACCTCTAACTCTTCTGCCAGGTCAATCGTTAAACCACCCTTATGTTTCAACACCTTTACATTTGAATCTGGTAATTGAGATTCAAGTGAATCAATAATCATCTGCATTCTTTGGTCAACGTCAAATAAAGGTTGTTTTGAAATGTTTTCGCTAACAGCAATAATGACTTCATCGAATAGCGTAGATGCTCGTTGGACAATATCTAAATGTCCATTCGTAAATGGATCGAAACTACCTGCATATAGAGCCTTCATACTCACTCACGGCCTCCTCTATAAACGGTGATTCTTGTTGATCCATAGACTTTTTGTTTTGTTACACTGAAAGATCCTATAGATTCAGGTAAAATTGTGTTTCTATCTGTTTCACATAAGATCATCGAAGTTGAGTCAATCAAATTTCTGCTTTCAAGATCTTTAACAATCTCTGTAATTTTTTGCAATGCATATGGGGGGTCTAGGATGACTAATTCAAATAATCGCTTAGCTGTTTCTAATTCTACTATGGCTTGACGATCTTTTTTCTTTAAAACTGTGAATTTTTCAGGTTCTTTTGTCATCTCGACATTTTCTTGAATAACCCTGATTGCTTTGAAATTAAAATCTACTAAAACTGCTCGATCCATCCCTCTTGAAACAGCTTCTATTCCCAAAGATCCACTTCCAGCATACAAATCTAAGACAGTTCCTCCGTCGAAATACGGACCAATCATGTGGAATACAGATTCTTTGATTTTATCGGTTGTTGGTCTAGTAGTCGTTCCCGGTACTGCTTTTAAAGGGCGACCACCATATTCTCCAGATATCACTCTCATTTTTAACCTCAATTCCAGCCAGAAGAAAGCTGATTAAATATTGAAATTTCTTTACTTTCATCTTCTTTTTTTCTTTGAGCTGCGAGTACTCGGACTTCATCAAGTACGCCGTCGAAAGTCTTAGGCATCTCACATTGATAAGATTCTTCAACTTTTTTTACAAAATGTTGCTTGGAAAGATTTTGTTGAACGGATTCTTTATCCTTTTTATCTATATACAAAATAGCATAATTCATTTTTTTTGAGACATAATGGACTAATCCATATCGTTTCAATTTATTAATATATTTGGTTGTATAGACCCATACGACTAGACAGGATCTTTCATTTTGGTCTTCTAACATTTAATTCTCTCCTCGAAACGATTGATTTCACCTATTATAACAAAAAAATCCACTCAATATGAGAGGATTTTAGTATTTATCTTTTTCTCATTCTTTTGATTCGTCGTAAGCTTCATTAATTAAATCATTCAGATGTTTCTCCAGTTCACTTAACATGAGCTGACCTTCTTCTTCATCTAATATCCCCAAAGAGGAAGCAAATTCAATCTTTTTTGAGAATCCAAACATCTGTGTATCAATAACCTCTTCAAAAGCAGGGCATGCCACACACAAGTGTTTCTGATTTTCGATCAAAGTAGAAATTTTACTAGCGTCTTCCATTAGAATATCTTTAGCAAGTGCATTTCTTAAGCGATCCACTCTGCAGGCCCCCTTGATAATCATTGTCAATAACAGTATAGCATAAAAGCGCTTTGAGACAACTAATCATTTATATTTGTTAAAATCGAGTAGGAGGTAAATCATTAATTGATTTACCGTCCTCTCACACCACCGTGCGTACGGTTCCGTACACGGCGGTTCAATACCTTGCGCAAGCTGACTCTACCAAGGAGCTTAAAGAGACTAAGCCCCAATGGTGGAGTCTTTTCGTTATAAGTGCCTGATGAACTACAGGCGTCATGGATAGCCTCCAGTACTTCTTGCGGGAAAATCCGATTCTTCTAGCACTATCCATATCCAATCCATAGCTGAATAACTTCGTTATTTTCGTTTTGCTTTTCTTCCATTTTTTGAGTATCAGCTGTCTGATTCTATGATGTAACCATTGTTCTATCCGTTTTATGAACATTTTGATAAATCCAAGACCAAAATAGCCAATCCACCCTCGAGTCACTTGATTGATTTCCTTTATAATAACTTCAAAGGTTCCGGAACGTTTACGACTCGTTAGTCGTTTGAGTGTTCGTTTAAATTTCTGTTTGGCTGATTTTGTAGGGATAAAACGACAGGTTCCATTCACTTTCCTTATCAGACAGCTCAAGAACTTTAAACGAGTAGGAGACCCGACTTTACTCTTATCTTTGTTAACGATTAGTTTCAAATCTTTCTCGATGAATTGTGTCACACTTTGTATCACACGTTCACCTGCTCGTTTAGATTTCACATAGATGACGAAGTCATCCGCGTAACGAACAAATCGATGACCACGACGGTCTAGTTCTTTGTCCAGTTCATGTAAGTAAACATTGCTGAGAAGGGGCGAGAGTACGCCACCTTGCGGTGCGCCTGTTTTACTTTCTACGAATTCGCCAGACAGGTCTATGACACCACTCATCAAAAACTTACGGACAACCTTTAAAATCGCTGTATCTTGAATAAAGGTTTCAAGATGGTACATCAGTTTATCATGACTTAATGTATCGAAACATTGTTTCAAGTCACAATCGACCACGAATTTATATCCTTCTTCGTAATAATCTACACATTGCTTCAATGCTGTATGGGTTCCTTTATTCGGTCGGAATCCATGACTTTGCGGAAGAAAGTGCGGGTCAATCAGTGGTTCAATCACTTGTTTGATAGCTTTTTGTACAACACGGTCACGAACGCAAGGAATACCGAGTTTACGTTTATCTCCGTTTGGCTTAGGAATTTCAACTCGTTTAACGGGTTGAGGTTTATAAGTTCCATTAAGGAGTTTCTGCCTCAATGGCAGATAAATTTCTTCAATATGTTCCTCGACTTCCCATACTGTCATACCGTCTATCCCAGCTGCTCCTTTATTACGTCTAACTTTCGTGGCAGGTGTCGATAGATTCTTTCTACTTACAACGAGCTCCATCAAAGATGGAGACTTACGATACAGTTCTTTCATTTGACCTAGAAGGGTACTCTACACATCTACATACTCTTTCGGTTCCACCTTATCCCTCTGTAGATTGCCAACCATTCGGTTGTTTTCTGCAGTAAACGTCCCTTCTAACCTCCAATCTATACTTTGTATTTGATATTGTTTGGTCCTTCAGTACATTTTCCCTACTATGACCTCGGCTGACTTCTGCCTATTCGTTGTTACTACGACCGAACGGTCGCTAGACAGACCTCCCCGGGTAAGAACGACAACCTTCCGCTCATGTCACTGCTTCATTTACTGTACAGGATTCGTGCAGTATTGGACTTTACTTTGTTTAGCAAGCTCGTCCGTCCTGATTCAGCCTTGATATGAAGTTTCTGTTCGTCAGTGCGAGCATTTGCGTCCGACTTCCTTCAGATTCCGCCTCACGGCGGACACCCTTGTCTTTCGCTAACAGTTCCTACTGCCAAGCCTGTAGTGGACTTTCACCACCAAGTTGTCGCCCACGCCGGGCGCACTAAAAAAAGCCAGTAGTAAGCACTACTGACTTAGAATATTTATTTAGATTTTTTACCAGCTTTTTCACGTAGATTTTTATCTAAGATTTTTTTACGTAGACGAATAGATTCAGGTGTTACTTCACAGTACTCATCTTCAGCCAAGAATTCTAATGATTCTTCAAGCGTTAAGATACGAGGACGTTTGATAACATTTGTCTGATCTTTATTCGCAGAACGGATATTTGTTTTTTGTTTTTCTCTAACAACGTTAACAGAAAGGTCATTATCACGGTTATGTTGTCCAACAATCATTCCAGCATATACTTCAGTTGTTGGTTCAACAAAGATTACACCACGGTCTTCTAAGTTCATGATACCGTATGTTGTAGCAGAACCATTTTCCATAGAAACCAGTGCTCCTTGACGTCGCTCTCCAGCTCCACCAGCAACCATTGGTAAATATTCCTCGAATGTATGGTTCAAGATACCATATCCACGAGTCATAGACAGGAATTCAGTTGTAAATCCGATTAAACCACGTGCAGGAGCAGAGAAAATTAAACGTACTTGACCATTTCCAGTATGGACCATATCTTTCATCTCAGCTTTACGTTGTCCAAGGTTTTCAATAATTGATCCCATGTATTCTTCTGGGGTATCAATTTGAACACGCTCAAACGGCTCGTGTTTTTTACCGTTGATTTCTCTGATGATAACTTCTGGACGAGATACTTGTAACTCGTATCCTTCACGACGTAAGTTTTCAATCAAGATAGACAAGTGTAACTCACCACGACCTGAAACAATCCATGCATCTGGAGAGTCAGTCGGATCGATTTTTAGAGAAACATCTGTCTGTAATTCCATATTCAATCTTTCATTTAACTTGCTCGAAGTAACCCATTTACCTTCGCGACCTGCAAAAGGAGAGTTATTGACTAAGAAAGTCATTTGTAATGTTGGCTCATCGATACGTAAGATTGGTAGTGGATCTACATGGTCAACAGGTGTAACGGTTTCTCCAACAAAGATGTCTTCAAAACCAGATACTGCAATCAAGTCACCAGCTTTAGCTGACTGAATTTCAACACGGCCTAGGCCGAAGAAACCAAATAGTTTTGTTACACGGAAGTTTTTAGTTGATCCGTCTAATTTACTTAATGTTACGTTGTCTCCAACTTTGATTGTACCGCGGAATACACGACCAATACCGATACGTCCAACGTAATCATTATAATCTAATAGAGAAACTTGGAATTGTAACGGCTCATTACTGTTATCCACAGGTGCAGGAATTTCAGAAACAATTGTTTCAAAGACTGGATTCATCGTATTTTCTTGATCATCTGGGTTGTCAGAGAAGCTTGAAGTTCCGTTCAATGCTGAAGCATAGATTACCGGGAATTCTAATTGTTCTTCGTCTGCATCTAATTCAATTAATAAGTCTAATACTTCATCCAAAACTTCTTTAGGACGAGCAGAAGGTTTGTCGATTTTGTTTACAACTACGATTGGACGTAATTTTTGCTCTAATGCTTTTTTCAATACAAAACGCGTTTGCGGCATCGTACCTTCATATGCATCAACAACTAAAATTACACCATCAACCATTTTCATGATACGTTCAACTTCACCACCGAAATCGGCGTGACCAGGTGTATCCAAAATATTGATTTGCGTATCTTGGTATTTAACAGCCGTGTTTTTCGCAAGAATCGTGATTCCACGTTCTCTTTCAAGATCATTTGAATCCATTGCACGTTCACCAAGTTGGTTACGAGCATCCAGTGTATCTGATTGTTTCAATAATTCATCAACCAGTGTTGTTTTACCATGGTCAACGTGGGCAATAATTGCAATGTTACGAATATCATTTCTAATTTCCATTTAATCATTCACTCCTTAATAACTACGGTGAGACTTCATCATTTTTTAAACTACAAATCTTTAGAATCCAATATTTCATATTTAGTCAAGTTAAAAGTTCTAAAAAAGTTTAACAGATTTTCACACAAAAAGACACTTACTCTTGGTTTGACTTCAACGCAAGAATAAATGCTAAGTCATTGGACCTTTTTTTCCACTTCTTATTATAACAGTAATTTTCAGAAAATACACTATTTTTTGAAACTATTTAAAATTTGTTGTCACAATTTCGTTGTAGGCACTTGGTGTTGCAAAAATCGTCTGGTTTGTTTTCAGTAAATCAACTGGTTCTCCAGAGAAATTTGAGATCTTAAAACCGAATTCTTCTAACATAATTTTACCAGGTGCAATATCCCAAGGACTCAATTTTGTAGCTACATAAGCCATGATGTTACCCTTGATCAATTCGGTCACTTCTAATCCAGCTGAGCCTAGCATTCTAACACCCATAGATCGGCCTGCGATTTTTCTATAATCGCTGAAAGCATCTTGTGTCATCAATTGACTATTTGTAGCCATCAGTCCATCCGATAAACTTTTATTATCAGGTGCGCTTACTGGCTGGCCATTGCAAAATACACCTTGTCCTTTAATAGCGTGATAAAGTTTCTCTTCAGTCACGTTATAGATATATCCTTGTACACCTTTGCCTTCTTCGTATACTGCAATCATTACGGCAAAATTCTCTTGTTGGAGAACAAAGTTTAACGTTCCATCAATCGGGTCGATAAACCAGACAGTCCCCTTCAAATCTTCAAGGTTATCTCCAAAACCTTCTTCTCCACAGATACGATCATCAGGAAAATGGCTTCTAATTTTATCAGTCAAAACCTCTTCAATTTTCTTGTCCATATTTGTCACAAGATCATTTCTTGCTGATTTTTCTTCTACTTCTAAACTTTTTTCCTTTGCTTCTTCAATCATTTCAGCGGTTTCTTTTATCCATTGTTTGATTAACTGGTCTCTTTTTTGAATATCAGACATGTACATTCCTCTTTTCTATTCGTTCTGTTCATTATATAAGTTTTTAGGTTTTCTATCAAAGTATAGCTGTTATGTTTAAACTATGTAAAAAAATCGAGTGAGAAGAATACCCACTCGATTAAATCTATCAATATTTACATGTGGATTGGTAGTCCTAAAGCAGCTTCTGCTGCATCCATTACAGATTCGCCTAGTGAAGGGTGTCCGTGGATAGTCATTGCGATATCTTCCGCATTCATACCACTTTCAATCGCCAACCCAAGTTCAGCAATAACGTCAGAAGCGCTGTGTCCAGCAACTTGAGCTCCGACAATTACGTTATCTTCTTTAGTCGTTACTAAACGTACGAAACCTTCAGTAGCGTTAAGGGATAACGCACGACCATTTCCAGCTAATGAAAATTTAGTCGTTTTAGTGTCAAGACCTTTGTCTTTAGCTTCTGCTTCAGTTAAACCTACTGATGCAATTTCAGGATCTGTAAAGGCTACTGCTGGAAGCGCACGATAATCAACAGCAACTTTTTTACCCGAAATTGCTTCTGCAGCAATTTTAGCTTCATAGCTAGCTTTGTGAGCTAGTGCAGGACCAGGAACAACATCACCAATAGCAAAGATGCTTTCGATATTTGTACGTCCTTGGTTATCTACTTCGATCAAGCCACGATCACTCATGTTTACACCAGCTTGTTCTAGACCAAGTTCATCAGTATTCGGACGACGACCAACGGTTACTAATACATAATCAACGTCTAAAGATTCTTCTTTTCCGTTAGCTTCGTATTTAACTGTTACACCATCATCAGTTTTTACTGCTTCTTTAGCCATAGCTTTAGTGACAATATTAACGCCACGGTTTTTGAAGTTTTTCTCAACTAATTTAACCATGTCTTTGTCAAAACCATTAAGAATTGAAGGAAGACCTTCAAGGATAGTGATTTCAGTACCTAAGTTAGCATAGACTCCAGCTAATTCAGAACCGATGTAACCACCACCAACGATAGCCATTTTCTTAGGAACTTCAGTAAGGTTCAAAGCTCCCGTAGAATCTAGTACGCGATCACTGAATTTAAATCCAGGGATTTGTACTGGACGGCTACCAGTTGCAATAATAGCGTTGTTGAAAGAATAAGTTTGAGCACTATCTTCACCCATTACACGTAAAGTGTGTTCATCGTTGAAGAAAGCTTCTCCGTAAAGGATTTCAACTTTGTTCTTTTTAAGAAGCATTTCTACCCCTTTAGTTAATTTATCAACAACTTGAGTTTTTTTCCACTCTTGAGTTTTCGAAAAATCAAGAGTTACGTTTTCAGTAGTGATACCGAAAACTTGAGAATCTAATGACTCTTGGTATTTGTGTCCAGCAGAGATTAATGCTTTAGAAGGAATACATCCAACGTTCAAGCAAACTCCACCAATAAATTCTTTTTCTACAATGGCAACTTTTTGTCCCATTTGAGCAGCGCGGATGGCAGCTACATAGCCACCAGGTCCAGCGCCGATTACGACTGTGTCTAACTCAATTGCGAAATCTCCTACAACCATTTAACTTTCACCTTAGCCTTCCATTAATAGTAAATCTGGGTCTGCCAATAATTTTTTCAATTCGTTCATTGCTGCTTGTCCTGTCGCACCATCAATAATACGGTGGTCGAAAACAAGTGACAATGGAAGCATTGGAGCCGCTACGATTTCACCTTCAGCGTTAACGATTGGTTTCTTGAATGAACGTCCTACACCTAAAATCGCCACTTCTGGGTGATTAATGATTGGTGTGAAGAACTGACCATTTACAGAACCGATATTAGAGATTGAAATAGATCCATCTGCCATATCGCTTCCTTTAAGTTTTCCTTCTTGTGCTTTAGAAGCCAAGTCATTGATTTCGTCAGCGATATCAAATACTGATTTAGTATTCGCATCTGAAACTACTGGTACGTATAGACCTTGCTCTGTATCAGCAGCGATACCGATGTTAAAGTAGTTTTTGTAAACCACTTCATCAGTAGTATCATCAATTGATGCATTCAGGGCTGGGTATTTTTTCATTACTGAGATCAAAGCTTTAACAACGTATGGTAAGAACGTTAATTTAGTTCCTCTTTCAGCCGCGATTGCTTTAAATTTCGTACGGTGAGCGATAACTTTAGAGAAGTCTACTTCGTCAAACAATGCAACTGAAGGAATTGTTAACGTGCTGTTAACCATTGCTTTAGCGATCGCTTTACGAGTTGTACTCATTTTCTCACGAGTCTCTTCATCTGCACGACCAGATTTAAACGGTTTAGCATCAGCTGAAACAGTTTTAGATGATCCTGTAGATTTAGAAGCAGATGCTTTAGCAGTAGACTGAGTAGCTTCTTCTTTAGCAGACGAAGTTTCTTCAGTTTTCGCAGCAACAGATCCGCCACCTGATATAAATGTATCGATGTCTTCACGAGTAGTACGTCCGCCTTTACCAGTAGCTTCTACAGCACTGATATCAACATCTTTTTCACGAGCATATTGACGAACTGACGGCATTGCAAGAACGCGTCTATCAGGGTTTGAAGTTTTAACAACTTGTCCAGAAGTTGCAGCTTCAGCTCCTGCTGGATCTGTTTTAGCAGTTCCAGATTCAATTGAAGAAGCATTAGATTCTGAAGAATCTTCAGATTCGTGACCTTCTGCACTAATTTCAACAATTGGATCTCCAACTGCTGCAACAGTACCTGGTTCTACCAAGAATTTCTTGATTGTTCCATCAACCGGTGATGCTAATTCTTCTACTGATTTATCGTTTTGAATTTCGGCAATTGAGTCGCCTTCTTCTACTGTGTCTCCTTCAGAAACTAACCAGCTGACGATTTCGCCTTCTGCCATTCCTTCTCCAACATCTGGAAGTTTGAATGTGAACGTACCTGTAGATCCTTTAGATTCAGTTTTAGCTTCTGCTGGTTTTTCTTCAGCTTTCTCTTCAGCCGGAGCTGCAGCTTCTTCTGATTCGTGACCTTCAGCGTCGATTTCAACAATTGGATCTCCAACTGCTGCAACAGTACCTGGCTCAACCAAAAATTTCTTAATTGTTCCATCAACTGGTGATGCTAATTCTTCTACTGATTTATCATTTTGAATTTCAGCAATTGAGTCGCCTTCTTCTACTGTGTCTCCTTCAGAAACTAACCAGCTAACGATCTCGCCTTCTGCCATTCCTTCCCCTACATCAGGGAGTTTAAATGTAAAAGCCATGTTTGCGCTCTTCCCTTCTCGTTTATGATTATTCAATCATCTGTTTTCTAACTACGTTGATCAATACATACAACAATAGGAAGAAAAAACAATACAGATGCTCGAGATACTGAACTAGTTTTTCTCCTTTTGTTGATAGATCAATGCTTAAAATACCGATCTGATTGATTTAATTAAAAGTTTACAGCTTCATTGATTGCTTCAGAAATATCGTCAGCACTTGGTAACCAAGTATTTTCAGCTTGACCAAATGGATAAATTGTATCAGGTGCAGATACAAATCCAATTGGTGCTTCAAGTGAAAGTACAGAACGTTGAGATACTTCAGAAATTACAGTGTTACCCACGCCAGCTTGACGTTGAGCTTCTTGAACCATAACCATACGACCCGTTTTTTCAACTGATGCTACGACTGTTTCGTAATCGATTGGTGAAACTGTACGTAGATCTACTACTTCTACAGAAACGCCATCTTTTTCAAGTTTTTCAGCTGCTTTAAGTGCTTCACGAACCATGTAACCATAAGCTACAACTGTTACGTCAGTACCTTCTTTTGCAACAGCTGCTTTACCGATTGGAACAGTATACTGTTCTTCAGGTACTTCATCTCGGAATGAACGATAAAGTTTCATATGCTCAAGGAATACTACAGGATCGTTTTCACGAATTGCTGAAGTTAAAAGTCCTTTAGCGTCGTAAGGGTTAGAAGGAATAACAACTTTCAATCCAGGAGATTGAGCCATTAATCCTTCAAGTGAATCAGCATGCATTTCAGGAGTGTGAACCCCTCCACCGAATGGAGAACGAACAACCACTGGCATGTTCATGTTTCCACCCATACGGTAACGCGTACGAGCGATTTGTCCTACAACTGAATCCATTACTTCGAATACGAAACCAAAGAATTGAATTTCCATCACTGGACGGAAACCTTGTACAGCTAAACCAAATGCCATACCACCGATACCTGACTCAGCAAGAGGCGTATCGTTAACTCTTTCTTCACCATGTTTATCGTAAAGACCTTGAGTCGCACGGAAAACTCCTCCGTTTTTACCAACATCTTCTCCGAAAATCAAGACTTTTTCATCACGAGCTAATTCTTGATCTAAAGCTTCAGTGATTGCTTGAATCATTGTTAGATTCGCCATGCTTATTTACTCTCCTTTGCTTGGTATTTCTCAATCTGTTCAGTAATGTTTTGACCTGGAGCATCAAACATACTTTCTAAGAATTTAGAGATTTTCATTTTTGGAGCTTGATCTGCTTCTTTAGCAGCTTGTTTAACTTCTTCTCTAGTTTTTTCAATCAATTCTTCTTCACGTTCTTCAGTCCATAGACCTTTTTCAGTTAAGAAGTTACGGAAACGGATCAGTGGATCACGTTGTTCCCAGTAATCGAATGATTCTTGTTCACGGTAACGAGTTGGATCATCCCCAGAAGTTGAGTGTGGTCCGAAACGTGAAGTGATTGTTTCAATAAGAACAGGACCATTACCAGCCGCTGCCCAGTCACGTGCTTGTTTAGAAACAGCGTATACTGCTAACGGATCCATTCCATCAACTTGGATACCAGGAATACCTGCTGCTGCTGCTTTTTGAGCTAATGCATTTGCTGCAGATTGTTTCTCACGTGGAGTAGAAATCGCATAGCCGTTGTTTTGGATATAAAATACTACTGGGGCTTTGTAACGTCCAGCAAAGTTCATACCTTCGTAAACATCACCTTGTGAAGAACCGCCATCACCAGTATAAGTGAAAGTAACTTCGTCTTCTTTTCCAGCAAATTTTTGTCCAACTGCGTTACCCATTGCTTGGATATATTGTGCACCAATGATAATTTGAGGTGGAATTGCGTTAAGACCTTCTGGATAGTTGTTTCCTTCAACATTACCTCTTGACCACAAGAATGCTTGTGATAATGGTAAACCGTGTTGGATCAATTGCGGAACATCACGGTAACCTGGATATAGCCAATCTTGTTTCTTGAATGCGAAGTGACTTGCTAATTGAGAAGCTTCTTGTCCCATAGTTGGAGCGTAAAATCCTAAACGTCCTTGACGTGCTAAAGCCATAGAGCGATCATGTAACACACGTGACCACACCATTCTCTCCATTAATTCTACTAACTCATCATCTGATAAATCAGGCATAATGTCTTCATTTACGACTTTACCATCTTTATCAAGAATCTGAACCATCGGAAACGAAGCTTCGATTGAACTTAGTAATGCTTCGTAATCAACTGGTTGCTTTGCCATAGACTATACATTCCTCTCTTTTAGTTAAACTTTTTATTAGTTGAAACAGCTGAAATCAACTGTATCATTTTTCTCGATTCCTCGTTAAATTTACCATGCATCACTCCATTTTGCAAGTCATTGACTCTGAGAATATGTCTAAAAACGTTGATAGAACAAGGTTATAAAGCTTTTTGTGAAAACAAACACTATCGATGTGTTTTTATTCCGCGATTTTAAATACCATTAATTAGTGTTAACGATAGTAATACAGTCTTTTAAACTGTTATATAATATTAATGAATATCCAAGACGTGTTTTTCAACAGTTTCAATCGCTTTCATTTGTGATTTTATTCACTATATCATCCAATGATTAATTTACTGTTTGCTCTAATATTTCAACTGCTAAAGAGTCTATTGTGACGTGCATTTCTTTAATAAAACTGTTAAAATGGTGAAGCTAACTCTCAGAGTAGAAGAATGCTGAATGAAGGAGTGTATTCAATTGATTACAATGAAAGATGTTATCAGGGAAGGTCACCCTACTTTACGTAAAATCGCAAAAAAAGTAGATTTCCCTTTGTCAGAAGACATAAAACAGTTAGCTAATGAACTGTTACAGTTTCTGATCAACAGTCAAGACCCTGAAATTGCAGAAAAATATGAATTAAGAGCTGGTGTAGGTATCGCTGCTCCCCAAGTGAATGTCTCTAGTCAACTTTTAGCTGTTTATTTACCAGCAGCTGATGAAGAATCAGACGAACCCGAATTTAGTAGAATCATGATCAACCCAAGAATCGTGAGTCATTCAGTTCAACAGACTTGTCTTCCTGATGGCGAAGGCTGTTTATCTGTTGATAGAGAAGTTGAAGGTTTTGTTCCAAGACATAAACGCATAACTGTTGAATATGTTGATTTGGATGGTGAAAAACATAAAGAACGATTAAGAGGGTTCCCAGCTATTGTGGTTCAGCACGAAATCGATCATTTGAATGGTGTTATGTTCTACGACCGAATTGATCCAGAAAATCCACTTGCTCTTCCAGACGGAATCGACGTCTTAGGCTCAGGAGAATAGATTAATTATAATAAAGAAGCTGAAAATGATGTTTAACGAACTTTTTGAGTAAAGTTAAACACACCATTTTCAGCTTTTTTAATCTTCTTCTGTTCTAATAGATTCTGCTGGATCGACTGGTTCTCTAATTTCTCTGCGCTGCTCTCTATGGTAATGAACAGCTTCTAATAACGGAATCATTAGCGCAGCTACAAAACCACCTGCAAAACCGTTATTGTAAAGGTTGATTCCACCATGAAGGTAACTCGTATTACTAACAACCGTTAAATGTAATCCACCAGCAACCATTCCCATAACTAGTCCGTATCGACCAGCTATAGGTGCTATCGTTGTTCCAAACAATCCTGCTATGATAACTGAAGTATCACTCATATCGTAATTGTTGAGATGCCCGATCAATGTAACGCCCAACAAGATAGGGATAACATTTTTAAGATGTTTACCAAACGCACCGAACCCTACTACAGTCAGAATGCCCCCAATGACTGGGCCGTTCAGTTCTCCTCCTAACAATAATACGAATCCCAAAGCTATAAACCCTAATAGAGACATATTAATCAGCGTAAGGTTGAACCCATTCTTTTTCACAAAGTCTGAGGATAATTGTCCAGAATGCTTCATCATACGACTATACCCGTTTAATGACCAAGAATTTAAATAGAGCCCGTATACTAACATGACTGTAAATAACGGGAAAAATAATAATGACATCGGCATATTGTTTCCTTTAGAGATTAGTGAAATTGGTTCTATTACGACTCCAGTAGCTCTAAGGATTGAAGTGAAAATTGTACCGACTACACCACTCGAAAATCCAATATTGTATAAACTAAATCCTTTGGTGAAGCCAACAAAATGATGGGCTAATGGTGGCAAAATAAATCCAGCTACAAATCCGGCCGCGCTTCCTAGCAGTACGCCTATGCCTAAAGGTAAGCCGATATTAAATGTGATTTCATTGACAAGTGGTCCTAGCGCTGTTCCAAACAAAGCAGCTAGTAATGATCTTTCGGCAGGTACCTTCGTTACCCAAGCATAGGTGAATGCTCCGACGACAATCGGCATGGAATTATAGAGGTTTTTACCAAAGAATGAAAAAGCCGCAACTGTAAATACAGCGGCAATCAGTGAACCGTTAATTTTGGCTTTGGTTACTTTTATCAAAAGTAAAGCATGCAACGTTAGTATTCCGGAATTAAAAAACGTTGCGCCCACGTTGGCAAGTTCGAAATAGTCAGTCATTAAGTTGGATGCAGCTGTAAGAATAATTGCCTGACCTTTAATAATTTCAAAAGGTGTATTGAAAACAAATGAAATGAGCACCAGAAATATTCCAAATGATATGAGCATCCAGTATTGAGTATTTTGAGTGATCTGACGAGCTGAAGTAGCAACTATTTTATTGTTTGTTTCCATGAACATCTCCATTTCTAAATCAAATACAATTTCTGTAAACCGCTTTATTTAATAGAATAGTAAAACTAATTATATCGAATGACTAGACTAGATTCAATATCTTAATTAAACGCGCTAAATTGTACCTGTTTAGAAAGGAATAAAATTTCTTGAAATAACTGAATAAGAATTTTTTAAACGAACTTTTATTGATTGTTAAATCAGCTCTAATTCTTTTAAAGCTTTGTAAATTCCGTCATCGTTGTTCGAGGCCGTAACCATATCGGCCACTTCTCTAACAATACTTTCTCCATTCCCCATAGATATGCCTAGTCCAACATTTGCTATCATTTCATAATCATTAAGTCCATCACCAAAAGCTATAACGTCTTCTTTTTCAAACCCTTTTAAAGCAGCCATTTTTGCTATTGTCTCAAATTTCGAACCATCTGCTGGAAGAATATCCACACCAGACTCGTACCATCTTACAAACCTGAATTCAGGAAACTGCCCTTCTTCATATAGATGACTCTCTTTTTCACTATAAAAAATCAATGCTTGAATTAAATCATGATTTTCATAGAACGATCGATTAGCATCTGGAACTGGGAAGCCGACATGCTTCATTCCTGAACTGACTGCTTCACTGACCTTTTCGCTTCGTCTTTTAAGTTCTTTAGCGGTTTCGTAAATCATCTGATGATCGTTCTTATCCGCAACTTTGATCAACCGTTCTAAAGCCTGCTCATCCAGAGGATTAGAATAAACTTCTTCGTGATGGAAAAAACCAGCAGCACCGTTACAAACGATATAATTGGGTACGTTAAGTTCATCGATCAACTCTTTTGCCATCAATGCATTTCTACCTGTTGCAATGGCTACTTCGTGACCATTTTCTTGTAAAGTCTTGATTGCCTCTCTAGTACTGCTCAAAATCGTTTTTTCATCTGTTAAAAGCGTGCCATCTATATCGAAAAAGATCATTTTTTTAGTCATTGTCCGTCTCCTTAAATTCTTAGCTCTATTTGTCTTTACTCTGCTAGTGTAACCCGTGTAATCCATTCCACACAACTAGGAATATTAAAATGAACAGATCAGTGATTGGATTAAATTAAATCACCTTGTCAGACTCTGTTTTCATGAGTTCGCTTCTTCTATACTTATTGTTTTGAGTATGGTAGAATTATACTAACCGTTGGCTGAAATAGGCCAACTCATCGGACGGATATTAAAAATGAAAAATGAAAACTCGAGCCATGTCATGATCGAACTATACTCAAAGTGGCTTTTTTTCATAATATGCAAAAAGACTTGGTTAACCTAGTCTTCACTGTATTCGTTTGTTCAAGCTTACGTTCAAACGTCAAATATACAATCTGATTGAAAACAATATTAAAAGGAGATTTTTGATGAAACCGAATATTAAAAATAATGAAGCTGCTATTTTTGCTTTAGGTGGTTTAAATGAAATTGGTAAAAATACTTACGGAGTTCAGTTCCAAGATGAAATTATCTTGATCGATGCTGGTATCAAATTCCCTGAAGATGATCTTCTAGGTATTGACTATGTTATTCCGGACTATTCTTACATCATTGAAAACAAAGACAAGATTCAAGGACTATTCATTACGCATGGTCACGAAGATCACGTTGGAGGAATTCCTTTCCTTCTTAAACAGCTAAATATTCCTATTTATGCTGGCAAATTAGCTTTAGCCTTGATTCGTAACAAATTAAATGAACATCAACTACTACGTTCTGCTGAGCTTAATGAAATCAATGAAGATACAGTCGTAAAATTTAGAAAAACGTCTATTTCATTCTTTCGTACGACACACAGTGTTCCAGAATCATACGGTATAGTTGTAAAAACACCGAATGGTAACATTGTCCAAACAGGTGATTTCAAATTTGACTTTACACCTGTTGGAGAACCTGCTGATTTGCATAAAATGGCTAAAATCGGTGAAGAAGGCGTCTTGGCGTTACTTTCTGACAGTACCAACGCTGAAGTTCCCAACTTTACAAAATCAGAACAAGTTGTCGGAGAGTCCATTCAAAGCTTGCTGAAAAAGATTGACGGTAGAATTATTTTCGCTACCTTCGCTTCCAATATCTCTCGAGTGCAACAAGTGGTCAAAGCTGCAAACGAAACAGGTCGTAAAATAGCCGTTTTTGGACGTAGCATGGTAACTTCTTTAGAAACAGGACAAGAACTTGGCTATATTGAAGCTGAGGAAGGTACTTTTATCCATCCTAATGAGTTAAAACGATATAAGGACAATGAAGTGCTGATTTTATGTACTGGGTCTCAAGGAGAACCAATGGCTGCTTTAAGTCGTGTTGCAAATGGTACACACCGTCAGATCACGATTCATCCAGGAGATTCAGTGGTATTTTCTAGTTCTCCAATTCCGGGTAATACAGTTAGTGTAAATAGAGTCATTAACCAATTGCTAGAAGCTGGCGCTAACGTTATCCATGGTAAAGTTAACAATATTCATACTTCTGGTCACGGTGGTCAAGAAGAACAGAAATTAATGCTTCGCTTGATGAAGCCTAAATTCTTTGTTCCTATTCACGGAGAGCACCGTATGCAACGTATTCACGCTAAATTAGCCCAGCAAACGGGTGTGCCTGAAGACAATTGTTTTATTCTTGACAATGGTCAAATTGTTGCTTTCACAGAAGATTCTGCTAGACGCGCTGGAGAGTTTAATGCTCAAGACGTTTATATTGATGGTAGCGGTATTGGTGACATCGGAAATGTCGTATTAAAAGACCGTAAATTATTGTCTGACAACGGTCTTGTTGTTGTCGTTGCAACGATTGATACAGATAAACGAACGGTTCTTGCAGGTCCAGACATCATTTCAAGAGGGTTCATTTACATGAGAGAATCTGAAAAACTGATTCAAAGTGCTCAAAAAGTTGCTTTTGAAAGTATCCAAAGATCTTTTGAGTTCAAACAAGTGAATGAATACAAAATGCGTAACGATCTGATTGAAGATATCAAACAGTTCTTATTTGCTGAAACAGAACGTAAGCCTATAATATTGCCAGTAATCTTAACTAAATAAATTAGTCAACAGCAAAATACCCGGCGGGCATGCCCACCGGGTATTTTTTATTCTACTAAATCATGTCTAAAGGCATAAATTGCGGCTTGTGTGCGGTCCTCTACTTGAAGCTTGGATAAAATATTCGATACATGTGTTTTTACAGTTTTTAGTGTGATGAAAAGCGTGTCTGCAATTTCTTGGTTAGAGTATCCTTGAGAAATCAGTTGGAGCACTTCTTTTTCTCGATTCGTCAATTCATCATGTAAGATCAATTTACCCTTGTTATTTTCATGTTCTATCAGTTTTTCTGTAACTTCTGTCTCAAAGTAAGGATCGCCGTTGTATGTACATCGTATGGCTTCTGCTATTTCACCAGCTGAAGAAGTTTTAAGAAGATACCCTGAGGCCCCCGCCTCCATAGCTGGAAAGACTTTTTCATCATCGATGAAGCTGGTCAGAATAATTATCTTAGCTTCCGGCCACTCATGGAGAATTTTTTGAGTAGATTCAATTCCATCCATTACTTCCATTACTAAATCCATTAGTATAATATCTGGCTTTTCTTTTATTGCAATCTCGTATCCTTGAAGCCCATCTTCTGCCTCACCAACAACCGTCATGTCTTCCTGTATCGAAAAATATGATGAAAGTCCTAGACGAACCATTTGATGGTCATCAATTAATAATAGTCGTATCATTTTTCTCCTCCTGCTACAATTGGAATACTAATTTCAATACTAGTACCTTTTTCTGGAAAAGAGATGATTTTGACATCTCCACCGATCCCATTAATTCTTTCGCGAATATTTTCCAGACCATAACTTCCGGATTTTTTATGACTCATATCGAAACCGACCCCATCATCAATCATTCTAAGCAAAACAGTTTCATGTACCCTTTTTAGGTAAACTTCTAATTCTTCAGCTTTTGCATGTCTTAATACATTGGAAAGTAATTCTTGAACAATTCGGAATAAATGATCTTCAATACCATGTGCCAGTCTGACGTCTTCGATTTCAAAACGAATCTCTGTATTGATTTTAGTGCATAATTCTTTAAGTAATTGTTCTACACCTTGCTTTAAGGTTTTTCCGTCCAATTTAACTGGTCTAAGATGTAATAGCAATGCTCTCATCTCTGTTTGAGAATCATTAATGATTTTTTCAATTAAATTTAATTGAGTGCTGAATTTATCATCCAATTCATCCGATTGCTGGTTAACAGCACTCAACATCATCGAGGCCGCAAAAAGTTGCTGACTTACAGAATCGTGCAACTCTCTAGCAATTCTATGACGTTCATTCTCAAGAATTTCAATTTTTGTCTCATTACTCATCTGTGTTGATCTCTGACTGGCCATAATCGCTTCTTCTGCCATTCTCATCAATTTTTCGTGAAGCTTAATAAATTGACGATCAATTTCTTTATTTACCTGTAGTGGTGTGTCTAAAGAATACATATCAAGAAAAATTGAAGCGGAATAATGGCCTTTTGACATCATTTTAAGTCCTTCTTCGACTTTCTTGAGTTTCTTTCGTTCGTAAGATTTCATATAGGCTAACATGACAAAAGTCAAAAAAACGGAAAAAAAGAATAAATAAAAGATCAAAGGAAATCCTTGAAATCGATACTGAAAAATCATATAAAACCAATCTTCACTTGTATACGTAAAGCAGATAAACAATGTGAACAAGAAAATCATGATAAAGAATAGAAAAAAGTACTTGGAGAATTCAGTCGCAGTGCGTTTCATATAAAGATCACCTCAACTTCTCCAATTAAAGCGTTCAATACAATCTTGATCTTTCTGGAACTTTCCGGGTAAGTCGCTGACTGCCATTTCAATGTTTCATTCTTTAAATCTAAATGATCGTTCCCAATTTTAACTTTCCCAAGTAATACAGAAAGATCTAATGATACACCAACTTCTTCAGGAATCAGTAGTTTAGTATCGCCCAGTACTTTTCGAATCATAACGATATTTTCCTTTTTCGGAAGTATGGTATTTCCTAGATCGATCACTGTGTCACCCATCGCTTTAGAAAAATTGATATCATCCCATTCGTAGATATCATATCCTATTGAATCGTCCCCAAACCATTTTTTTCTAGATAATTTGACCGTTTCTTCTTGTTCTTCTTTGAAATGGAAAGAAACATAATCTTTTTCTCTCCATTTTGGTTGTTTTTTAGTTAAAGGATCCTTTATAGTCTTGAACATCTTATGATCCTCTCCAACTTTAAAGATAAGCAGTACAATCAAAATCACCCAAGCTGCACTCGTGAAGAATATAGATAGCAAAAACAATATGAGACCTAACCAGAATAGATTTTCTTGTTTATGATTTTTTTTAAATAATTTATCTGGAAAAATCATTAAAAATAGCCCAAGTAAAAATAGAACTAGAAGTGATCCGCTCGTAACGATATCGTAAAGCAACCAGATACCTAGTAGCCCCATAACCAGTTTGAATAATGGATGATTCATTTTGCATGCTCCTCAAGATTGATGTAACTACAGTATAATGGATAATTGATCATACCGCACTACTACAGAGGAAAAATCAGTCTTAAGTATGAGTAGAAAAAGAAAAAAAGAACAAAAGACAACTCACATCTTTTGTTCTTCTGGTATTTTATTTAGAATACTTTTGTGATTTCTACTGTCATTGACCCACCTGGAGTACTGATTTCAACTTTTTCTCCAACTTTTTTACCAAGAAGAGCTTGAGCAATTGGCGATTCATTTGAAATTTTTCCAGAGAAAGGATCTGCTTCTGCTTTACCGACGATTGTGTATTCTTCATCGATACCATTTGGTAGTTCTTTGAAGATAACTGAACGTCCTAAAGATACTTCATCTGTTTTTGACTTAGAATTATCAATGATCTCGGCGTTTGTCAGCATGTGTTCAACTGTACTGATTCTACCTTCAATAAAAGCTTGCTCATCTTTAGCTGATTCATATTCAGAATTCTCTGATAAATCTCCGAACCCTCGAGCAATTTTTATTCTTTCTACAACTTCTTTTCTTTTGACTGTTTTTAGTTCTTCTAATTCATTTTCCAAATTTTCTTTACCTTCTAAAGTCATTGGATATACTTTTTCTGTCATCACGTGCTTCACCCCATAATATATTCGTTAAAATCTGATCAAACAAGTATTCCGGATATAAACTAACCCTTACTATATCGATTCAAACACAATGCTCGGAATCTCAATGGAATCAAGATACCACGAACTTAACATCTTGTAAAGCGTTTTTTTATTAAATACCCCTTGAATAATTTGCTTAAAGAGAGCGTTTTTTGAAAATCGTATCAATTTTAGTTGTCATCAAATCTATCGCAACTTGATTTCTTCCACCTTCAGGTATAATGATATCTGCATTCTTTTTAGTAGGTTCAATAAATTGCGCATGCATCGGTTTCACAACAGTAAGATATTGTTCAATAACTTGGTCTAATGTACGTGCGCGCTCTTCGATGTCTCTTTTAATTCTTCTAATAATTCTAATATCGTCATCTGTATCAACATATACTTTGATATCCATCATTTCTCTAAGTCTTGGGTCTTCTAGTATCAAGATCCCTTCAAGTATGATGACTTCTTTTGGATCCTGAACGATCACTTCGCTACTTCTAGTGTGTTTAGTGTAATCATATACAGGCTTTTCGATGGTTTCATAATTAACGAGTTTGTTTAGATGCTCGATCAATAGATCTGTATCAAATGCGTAAGGATGATCATAGTTTGTAGCAAGTCTTTCTTCAAAGTCGAGATGATCCTGATTTTTGTAGTAGGAATCTTGCTCTAACATCATAATCGATCTACCAGGAAAATGATTAAAGATTGCTTGACTCACGCTTGTCTTTCCACTACCTGAACCGCCTGTGACACCTATTACTATTGGTTTTGTTTTTTTCATAATGAATTTTCCTCTCGATTGAACACGCTCATTTACAGAGGTAGTCCGATTTTCTCAATAAAAGCACTGAGCCCAGAAGGCTCAATGCTTTAATTTAATTCTTCTCGTAACTCTAAGTGTTGCTGATACGTTTGCGAGAAATAAACTTCTCTCGTAGATAGATCTGCTATAAAGTAGTAGTAATCCGTTTCAGCTGGATAAACACTCGCTTTTATAGAATCTTCTGCCGGACTGTTAACCGGGCCTGGTCCTAACCCTCTATGTTGATAGAGATTATAGGGAGAGTCCGTTTCCAGATCATCATAAGTGATTCTTTCCTGGTGCTCTCCTAAAGCGTAGGTCACACTAACATCAGTTTGAAGTGGCATATCAATTGCTAAGCGATTATAGAATACACCCGAAATCACTTCGCGATCTTCAAAAGTGATTCCTTCTCGCTCTATGAAAGATGCCATCGTCAGAATCGCATGAACGGTTGTTTCTTGTTCTTGAATATCTGAATAATACGTTTCTATAACCTGGTCCATTCTAGAAAGCATCTGAGTGACGACGGCTTCCAGTGTCGTATCATCGTTAAACTCATATGTTGCAGGATATAGATAGCCTTCTAAAGCATATATGGTCTCTTCTCTCGCTTCATATGCAATTGTTAGAAGCTCAGGAAATTCTTCAACTTTTTCTTGAAGAAAAGTTTCGCTTTTGATCAAATCAAAAAATTCTTTTTCTGTGAAATCAGTCTGATCATCAATAACTACAGCAATTTGCTCGATTGTATATCCTTCTGGTATCGTTAATCTGCCAGCTGATTCCTCTGTTATAGGTGAGCCACCTTCTTTCAAACTCTGAACAATTTCATCTGAAGACAAAGCAGGCGAGAATAGATAGTATCCTGCTTGAAATCCTTGTTCACCATTAAATCTAAGGTGGTAATTAAATACAAACGCACTATTTATGATGCCTTTCTCTTCTAAAATACGAGCAATATCTGTTCTAGAAGATCCAATTGGTATCTCAACAGGTATCTCTTCATTACTTTCTGGGTCTAGAGGTTCTAGAGAAGAAGTATAGTAGTGATAACTTGAAAACCCTAGAATCACAATCAAAACGATTAATACAGCCACGATACTCAGTACGATTTTGCGCACAGTATGTGTAGATTCCTGGTCTGGCATATTTGAACCATTCCTTTTCAAAAATGTTTATATCTGTTCTATTATACACAATACACTTGCTAGATTAAAGGTGATTTTCTAAAGGTTCTATTTGATCAAGCATCTTGTATGTACGCTATCGTTCAAACCTAATACACAAAAGAAAATAGCCATGTGAAATTAACAGGAGCATTTCGCATGGCTATTGTTATCATTTTTAAACTTCTTCGTCTTCTTCTTCGATGAAAGTGTTGAGTACTTCTTCAATCATTTCCCATTCTTCATCAGAGTCAATAGAACTTAGTGTTCCTTCAAGTCCTCCGTCTACTTCAGTATATGAGAATGCTGAAAGTTCAACTTCTTCCCCTTCACTTGTACCAGCAGGGTAAACAAGTACATAAGATTTTTCGAAATCGTCTGAATCAAAAGTAAATAAGATTTCGTATAATTCTTCATTACCTTCTTCATCAATTATTGTAATATGTTCGTGGTCATGATCGTGATCGTGATTATGGTCGTTTGCCATTTTTCCATCTCCTCATTAATAATTATTTGCTTTTCGATCAAGATAGCCTTGTAAAATCATTACTGCAGCCAACTTATCGATTACTTGTTTTCTTTTTTTCCGAGACGCATTTCCTTCTTCTATCAGCATGCGGTTAGCTTGCATTGTGGTCAATCGCTCATCCTGATATTCGACAGGTAATCCGAATGTCTCTTCTAACAGTTTACCATATTCAAGCGAGGCTTCTGCTCTTGGACCTATTGAACTATCCATATTTTTTGGTAAACCTACGATAAAACGCTCTACTTCATAAGATTCAGTGAGTTCTTTCATACGTTCAATCCCGTAATCACCTTTATCTTCATTGATTTTGATGATTTCAATACCTTGTGCTGTCCACCCAAGCGGATCACTAACGGCAATTCCAATTGTTCTAGATCCGACATCTAATCCCATTACACGCATGATTTATTTGTCACTTTCTAGATATTTAGTCATTAATTCTTCTAAAATTTCGTCACGTTCGTGTCGTTTGATCAAATTTCTAGCGTCATGATGTCTTGGTATATAAGCTGGGTCACCGGAAAGTAGATAGCCAACGATTTGATTGATCGGGTTGTACCCCTTTTCTTCAAGTGCTTTATATACAATTCTCAAAGTATCCTCTACGTTGTGTTCTTGATTGTTACCTACACTAAAGCGTACTGTATGATCGTTTGAAGTCATAAATCTCCCTCCGTACTTCATAAGCAAATCCTTTAATTTTTGTCTTCGTATAAAGCTTATGTGTTATTATTTTACAAGAAATTCAATAAAAGTACAATGACCAATAAACGGTTTGCCTATTATATAGTGAAATCAAGAAATCCCTTTATTTCATATTATTCAAAGGGATTTTCTAAACTACATGCCTAGAAAGATGTTTTTGATTCATTTATTGGTTTTCTAGAATCCAGTTTTGCACAGCACTTAGAGCATCTGCAAGTCCTTCTGGATTTTTACCACCAGCTTGAGCCATATCAGGGCGTCCGCCACCGCCACCGCCAACTTTAGGAGCAATCGCTTTGATTAGATTTCCTGCTTTGAGTCCGGCAGATATAGCTTTATCGCTCATTGCAACAATCAAATTAACTTTATCTTCATTTTTCAATCCTAATACTAGTACATCTGAATAAGCTTCTTGCTTCCACTTATCTGCTAGTTGACGCAATTGATTCATGTCTTTAACCTGAACTTCTTGTGCTATAAACGTCATTCCAGCTTCTTCTTCGATTTGTTTGAATACGTCATCCGCTTGAGCATTGGCCATTTTAGCATTCAATGACTCATTTTCTTGTTTAACTTCTTTCAATTCTGTTAATAATTGAGAAACCTTATTAGGCACTTCTTCAATCGTCTGAGCTTTAAGCATTGCACTTGTTTCTTGTAGTAATGCTAGCTGGCTTTCCATCCATCTATAATACCCTTCACTGGTTTTAGCAATGATTCTTCTTGTACCTGCTCCGATACCAGATTCCGATACGATTTTGAATAATCCGATATCTGATGTATTTGAAACATGGGTGCCCCCACAAAATTCTTTGGAATATTCTCCAATCATTACAACGCGGACGCTATCGCCATATTTTTCTCCGAAAAGTGCCATTGCGCCAAGTTTTTTAGCTTCTTCAATTGAAGTCACCACAGTTGAAACTGAAAGTCCTTCAAAAATCTTTTGGTTCACGATTTCTTCCATCTGTTTTAATTCTTGGTCTGTTACTTGTCCAAAGTGAGTGAAGTCGAATCTTAACTGATCTGGTGTTACTAATGAACCCGCTTGATTAGCATGATCCCCAAGAACATCTTTAAGCGCTTGGTGCAATAAGTGTGTTGCTGTATGATTTCTTTCAATCAAGTTTCGACGATTACGATCAACTTCTAATGAATAGACTTCTCCTGTTTTCATTTCAGCTAATACGGTTGCTTCATGAAGTGGTTGTCCTGCTGGAGCTGATTTAACCGTTTCTATCTTAGCCACAACTTCTCCAGATTGATTTTTGATTTGACCATTATCTCCAATTTGTCCACCTTTTTCAGCATAGAAAGGTGTTACATCGAATATAAGTCTAGCTTTATTACCAGAAGCGATTGTATCCTGAAAAGCTTCTTCAAACAATATAGTTTCAAGAGTCGCTTCGGACTGGATGTTGTTATACCCAATAAACTCACTATCTTTATCCAGAGAAGTTAGAAGATTACTTTGAACTGACATAGACCCTTCGTCACTTCGAGCAGATCTAGCACGTTCGCGCTGTTTCTCCATCTCTTTCTCAAATCCACTGATATCTACTGTTAACCCTTGTTCATTCGCTACTTCTTCTGTTAACTCAATGGGGAAACCAAAGGTATCATATAACTGAAATGCATCTTCTCCACTAATAACCGTTTCTTGATTTTTTTGAATGTGCTCAGTGATTTCGTTAAGTCTTCCTAGACCTTCAGCTAGAGTCTCGTGGAATCGATCTTCTTCATTAGAAATGACTTTGGTAATAAAATCAGCCTTTTCTAGTACTTCAGGGTAGTGTTCTTGCATAATTTCGCCTACTACTGGAACTAGTTTGGTTAAGAACGGTTTTTCAATACCTAACTTACGGCCGTGCATAACAGCACGTCTGAGAAGGCGTCTTAAAACATATCCACGTCCTTCATTAGAAGGTAATGCGCCATCTCCAATCGCAAACGTAATTGCACGCACATGGTCTGCAATCACTTTGAAACTCATTCCTTTGTTCTCTGCATCTGTATACGTTTTTCCAGAAATTTCTTCTACTTTTTGAATAATTGGCATAAACAAGTCTGTTTCAAAGTTTGTTGGCACATCTTGAACAACAGAAAGCATTCTTTCAAGTCCCATACCCGTATCAATATTTTTATTTGGAAGTGGGTCATAGGTATGATCAGGCTTATGATTGAATTGAGAGAATACTAAGTTCCAGATTTCTAACCAGCGTTCATTTTCTCCTCCTGGATAGCTTTCAGGATCATCTTCTGACAAATCATTGTATTCAGGTCCGCGGTCATAAAAAATCTCTGAGTTAGGACCACAAGGACCTTCACCGATATCCCAGAAGTTACCTTCTTCTTCAACGATATGGTCTTCACCTAGCCCAACGACTTCTTTCCAAATTCTATACGCTTCTTTGTCGTCAGGATACACTGTTACATACAACTTTTCAGGATCCATATTCATCCATTTTTCACTTGTCAGAAATTCCCAAGCCCATTCGATTGCTTCTGTTTTGAAATAATCACCGATAGAAAAGTTGCCAAGCATTTCAAATAAAGTATGGTGTCTTGCTGTCTTACCAACATTTTCGATATCATTGGTACGAATACTTTTTTGTGAGCTTGCAAGTCTAGGGTTATCTGGTTTCACAGAACCATCAAAGTATTTTTTCATTGTAGCAACCCCAGAATTGACCCATAATAGTGATGGATCTTCGATCGGTACTAAAGATGCACTTTTTTCAATTTTGTGATGTTTCTCTGCAAAAAAATCTAGATAGAGTTGTCTTAATTCAGAACTATTTACTTGTTTCATTTTCAAATCTGTCCTCTCGTCTTTTAACTTTTGATCACACAAAAAAACTGACTAAAGAACACTGCTCACAAGGACGTATTACACGCGGTACCACCTCGTTTGCAATGACTTTACTCAGTTTGTCATTACCTCTTAAGTCTTGTTAACGCCAAGAAAGCGGTATGATTTCTCACACAGTACAATAGGGAGCAGTTAAAGGTTTGCTATGATTCTTTTTCACCAAGACAAGAATCTCTCTTAAATAGCATTTTCATCAACTATATCCTATAGTTTCGTTAAAATGAGTATAGCCTAGTTTTCAAATACAGTCAATACTTGCTGAAAATCTAGACTGTTTATCAAACAATCTTTAAGTGTATTTACAGCATCGGTTCGTCTACATTGAATTGTTTATGAAGAGAAAATCCTCTACCCAACACTTCACTTGCACTCATTGCAACAACAAATGCATCCGGATCAACTTCCAACACCGTTTCTTTCAAGAGTGTGAACTCTCTTTCTTGTATGACAACCATTAGCATATCTTTTTCTGTATTTCCATATCCCCCACGTACACCAAGATTCGTTACACCTCTTTGTAGAGTATGCAAGACTTCTTGTTTGATTGCTTTTGGATTATCAGAAATAATAAAGATATTTTTGTTTCGATTGAAACCAAGCTGCACCAAGTCAATCGTTCTTGAAATGATAAATAAAGCAATCAGTGAATACATAACTGTTTCTGGATCAAATACAATTAATGCGAAGAAAATCACTGCTCCATCTACCAAGACAGTACTCAACCCAAATTGAAGGCGAGCGTATTTATATAAAATCTGAACAATAATACTTGTTCCGCCAGTTGTGGCCTTAGCACGAAATACAATCCCTAATCCTAGTCCTGTGAATACTCCACCAAAAATAGCTGCTAGTAAAGGGTCATTTGTGAGAGGGCTTAAATCTTCAAGGAAAATTAGATAAAAAGGTAGTAACATGCTTCCAAGAATCGTTTTGTATCCTGCGGCTTTACCAAGTAGTGCAAAACATAATATTAGTAAGGGAATATTGACCGCATACTGAAAAACTGCTGGAGTCCATCCATAAAGGTTATTGGCTATAATCGATAGCCCTGTTATCCCTCCAGATACAATTTCATTTGGTAATAAAAACACTTGGAAAGAAACCGCCGTAATCAAGCATCCAATCACGATATAAACATAATCGACTGCACTTAAAGTAAATCGTCTTGCCATTTTTAGCATATCATTCCTCCTCAATTCGTTAGTAACTCGAATCATTCTATCATTATGCAAATCACTTTCTCAACCCTGTTTGCGGATTCATGAGTATTTTATCATAGTAGGGTTTACAAAGACCTTGGATACCGTATACTACTGTTATATAAAGAATGGAGTGATTCCATGAATACAAATCTACAGTTTACTTACATACTAAACGAACATTCTCGAAATGGTCATAAAGCTTTGAAGCAGATTAAACAGTACTCTGACGAACTAGATTATACTTATACTGTTCACAAAACTCAATATCCTGGTCATGCTTTCGAATTAGCTCGTTCGCTTGCTCCTAAGTTATCAACCCATAATCTTCTAGTAGTGGTTGGTGGAGATGGTACACTTAGTGAAGTCATTAATGGATTAGAATCAAAAAATGCTGACTGCCCTATTGGCTATATTCCAACAGGTTCTGGAAATGATTTTGCTCGTTCTCATAACATTCCTCTGACAATTCAGGCATCTATTCAATATATGCTTCAAACAACTAAACCTAGACAACTTGATATCATTGAAATTCAACATAAACATAGGCGCTCATATGCTTTAAATAGTTTTGGGGTTGGAATTGACGGAATGGTTATCCATTCGTTAGCTGAATCGAAATTAAAAAACCTCATTGGTAATGCAGCTTATTTTAGTTCGATTCTATATGCCTACTTTAAGCAAAGACCCTTCAATATCAGTATAGATGCGGGTAAGCATTCTTTGGAATTCTCAAATATATTACTGGCTGTCTGCGTGAATCATCGATTTTTCGGTGGAGGAATTCCGATTCATCCAAAAGCCGATCCAACTGATAGTGTATTTGAGCTAGTGATTGCTGAAAAAGTGTCTTTTAGCGAACTTTTGTCTTTGCTAATTAGAGTCATCTTAAAAAAAGACCACCTTGCTCATAAAAAAATGCATGTTGTTAAAGTAGCAGATTACGCTATAAACATACAGTCTCATCAATACGGACAACATGATGGTGAGTTAAAAGAATTTTATGGCGATTACACCATTTCAAGCAAAAAAAGAGCCTTCTGGATTCGTTAAAATATGGTAATGACTAAACGCCTAAGAAGGCTCAAAATCGTCTTCTTAGGCGTTTATTATTCTCTATAAGGTGTTATACCAACCATTCCGATAAGCGGATCTACTTCATTGTTATCAACCATATCTGGAGTAAGGTATGTAGATTGCTTTTCAGTCTGATTATCTTGTTCTTTAGTCTCTTCAACCATTGTGAACTCTTCAGACTCTTCAATACTTAAAGGATCTTCCGCTAGTAATCTTTCTTTTAACGTCGTTTTTCTCAGCATACTTGTAGAGTGTAAACTACTTCTATAGGCTTCTTCTTCTCCACATAAAATCAGGATTTGACTGGCACGTGTGATCGCGGTATAGAGTAAGTCTTTCTTCAACATTCTACGGTAGCCATTGACCATCGGCAAGATGACCATCTTATACTCGCTCCCTTGGGCTTTATGGATAGAACAGCAGTATGCGAGCGTGATTTTATTCCATTCATTTCTGAGGTAGGTTACTTCATTTCCCTCAAAATCAATAACCAGATTGTCCGTCTTTGTTTCTGATTCTTTAGCTGGAATAATTCCTGTAATCATCCCCATATCCCCATTGAACACATTTCTTTCAGGGTCATTGACGAGTTGCAGTACTTTGTCGCCGATTCTATAGACACTGTCTACGAATTTCATTTCTTTTTTTTCACCATTTGGATTTGGATTAAATAAATCTTGTAAATGCTTATTCAATGTATTGATACCTGCAGGACCTTTATACATGGGCGCTAAGACCTGTATATCTTGAGCCGAAAAGCCTTTTTCAATCGCTCTTGATACAACTTGTGTGATAACATCCAGTACTTTATTGGTTGAACAGGGGAAAAAGCTACGATCGCTTTTCTTTTCTCTGAAATCGTCTGGTAGTTTGTTTTCCTTGATACTATGGGCTAGAGGAATAATGGAAGAATCATTTCCCTGACGATAAATATCTTTTAATTCTTTCTGTGGTACAACGTCACTTTCAAGAAAGTCTCTTAAAACTTGACCCGGTCCTACAGAGGGGAGTTGGTCTTTATCTCCAACCATTATCACCTGCATATCGCTTGGAACAGCTTTGAAAAGCTGATAAGCAAGCCAGGTATCGACCATTGACATCTCGTCGATTACGAGTAGTTTTCCTTTAAGATTGCGATCATGATCACCCAGATCTTCTTCATCATCTGTAGCCGTCAACCCGAGTAGTCTGTGAATGGTAGAGGCGGGCAATCCAGTTGTTTCTTTCATACGTTTGGCTGCTCTTCCTGTGGGGGCCGCTAGTAGAATAGGATAGGCTTCATCTTTGTACTCATTCGGGTCAAGTGACAAATCATTCAATTCAGCAAAAAGTGTCACAATACCATTTAATACGGTCGTTTTTCCAGTACCTGGTCCACCTGTAAGTAAAAAGACAGGTGATTTAAGCGCTTCTTCAATGGCGTTCTTCTGAGAATCTCCATAGGTAATACCCATTGTTTTTTCCAGTTTTATGAGTTTTTTGTGGATAGACTTTTTTGAATGAGCAATCTCACTAGCATGCTCGATGAGTCTTTCTACTGATGTTGCGATTCCCCACTCAGATGCATACAAGGAAGGAATATAAAAGCGGTCTTCATCTTGAATGATTTCTTGGTTTTGAACCAGCTCAATGATATTGTCCGCAGCGATTTCCGGATCAATAATAAATGGTCGGCTTTCTTCAAGCACCTGTATGGTTTTTTGAAGAAGTGGTTTGCTAGAAGCATATGTATCTCCATCACTTAATGTAAGTTCTTGAATAGAATACAAAATACTTGCCTGAATTCTAGCAGGTGCATCCGACTTGATTCCAATCTCTTCGGCAATCAAATCTGCACGGTTAAATCCAATTCCTTCGATTTCTTTTATTAACTGGTAAGGATTCTCCTGAATAACCGATAAGGTTTTGCCTTCGTATTTCTGATAGACCTTATAAGCTAACTGATTTCCTAGTCCGTATTTATTTAAAGCGAGGACGACTCTTTGCATCCCTTGTTCTTTATCAAGAACGTCCATGATCATTTGTTTTTTTGTTTGATTCAAACCCGGGACTCGGTCAAGTTGATTTGGGTCATCTAAAATCAAATCTAAGACACCCTCACCCAATGTATCTACAATGGTTTCCGCCGTTTTCTTTCCAACACCTTTGAATCGACTACTGGATAAGTATGAGACAACGGCTTGACCACTTGAAGGTTGTTCTTTTGCATAACGATCCGCTAAGAATTGAAGCCCATACTTTGGATGCTCCGTAAGTTTTCCAAAAAAACGATAACTTTCCCCTTCATGCACTTGTCCAAAACTACCAGTAACGACTACTTGCGTGCTGTCATACGTAGTATTTGTCTCTGTAACAGACACGAGCATAACCTTGAAAAAGTTCGAAGGACTGGAGAAATAAATAGCCATAACTTCTCCGTTGATGTAATTCTCTTGATGATCTTCTAATTGAAGCGTTTCTTCTTCCATCATATCCCTCCTCGTTTTCGCTTTTACTATTTTATCGAAATCGCAGCTGTTTTTCTAGTGCCTGACTTAAATCAGTATACACTAAAATAAAAAAGGAGATAGATGGCTGTCCATTTATCTCCTTTCTTATTTAGTTATTTAACTGTTGCTAAACATATTGTAGTTCAGTTTCTTTACTGTAAGCAGCATCTATTAATCCGCCACCGATACATTCGTCTCCATCATACAAAACGATTGCTTGTCCAGGTGTGATTGCACGAGCTGGCTCATCAAACTCAATTTGCGCTGTTCTTTGTTCTTTATCAAGGTGTACCGTTACGCCAACATCTGTTTGTCTGTATCTAAATTTAGCAGTACAGTGAAACGTTTCTGGTTTTTCATCATGGTTAGTGAAAGAAAAATCACTTGCATCTAAATGAGTGGCATAAAGCGTTGGATGTTCGTATCCTTGTCCAACATATAACTCATTTTTCTCTAAGTCTTTACCGATAACAAACCACGGCTCGTTTGAGGTGCCATTTCCACCGATTCCAAGACCTTTTCTCTGACCAATCGTATAATACATCAAACCATCATGTTGTTTCATGATTTCTCCATCCAGTGTCACCATATTACCCGGTTGTGCTGGAAGATAGTTCATCAAAAACTGTTTGAAATCTTTTTCTCCGATAAAACAGATCCCAGTGGAATCTTTCTTTTTCGCTGTTGCAAGATCTGCTTCTTCAGCTATTCTACGAACTTCTTTCTTATCCATATCCCCTAGTGGGAACATCACTTTTGATAACTGTTCTTGAGATAATTGATTCAAGAAATACGTTTGATCTTTATTATTATCTAGTCCTCTTAGTAAATGCGTGACATTATTTTCGTCACGACTTACACGAGCGTAATGACCAGTAGCAACGTAATCTGCACCTAATTCAATAGCATAATCAAGGAATGCTTTGAACTTGATTTCCTTGTTACACATAACGTCAGGATTGGGTGTTCTACCCTTTTTATATTCATCTAAGAAGTACGTGAATACTTTGTCCCAATATTCTTTTTCGAAGTTGATAGAATAATAAGGTATACCAATTTTGTTTGCGACTAATGCGACATCTTTATAGTCTTCGGTAGCCGTACAAACGCCATTTTCATCTGTATCATCCCAGTTTTTCATGAATACGCCTATAACTTCATAACCTTGTTCTTTGAGCAACAAAGCTGTTACAGAAGAATCCACTCCTCCGCTCATTCCGACGACGACTCTAGTTTTCGAGTTGTCTGTCATAAAATCACCATCATTTCAGTTTAGATTCTGAACTATACACGAATTGAAGGTTCGTAAGTTTCAGTCTATATCATTATACTTACTTAAAAGAAGAAATCAAGTTGTTTAAAAGTATTTTAATCTGATAAGACTGCTTTGATGATTGTTTATGCTTTTTCTAGCACAGACTCTTCTACAAAAGTACTTAAAATATTTTCAACCATCAATTGAGCTTGTTTAAGGTCAGTGTCTTTAAAAATGTCGATCTTTTTTAAGCCATTTGCTGTAACCGTTACAAGCTTTAGTTCTTTTAAATCTTTTGAGATTGTGATTTTTAATTTAGGTGCTGTTTTTTCTGAAATCACGCTACTTAACGTTCTTTCATACTGAAAAGACCCATTTTTAGTTTCAGTAAATCCGTGGTCTTTTAAAGTATACCTTTTTGCCTGGTCATTCACTTTATACTGATCCTTGCTTCCTGTTAAACTGTCGATTGGTTTAGTGGCCATTTTACGTTCTCCTTATCACTAAAATTCATTTTCCTTTTGTGCTCAATGCTTGTTGATTTCTTTATCTAATACTGTAACAATCCTGTCGATATCTTGTTCTTTTGTTTCAAATCCCATACTAATTCTAATGGTCTCACTGATTGCTGGGTGCTTTTCTCCGTACATTGCTGTGAGTACATGACTTGGATCAATATTTCCCGCTGTGCAGGCTGATCCGGCCGATACTGCTATGCCGGAAAGATCCAACTTGATCAACATCCGCTCAGCGTCTACTCCCGTTAGGTGTAAGCTGATGATTTGAGGTAATGACTTTTCTAAGTTTCCATTGATCTTATAGGCAATGTCAAATTTTTCTAATTGATTCAACAGTCGTGCCTTTAACTTTAGATAATTTTGAACGCGTTGAGCTTGATCTCTTAACATTAATTCGACAGCTGTTTTAAATCCGACGACAGCTGGGATATTTTCTGTACCTGCTCGTCTTTTAGTTTCTTGCTCTCCACCAAGAATCAGACTCGGTAAGGACAGTCCTTCTCTGCAATATAAGAATCCGATGCCTTTTGGTCCACCAATTTTATGTGCAGAAACAGATAACAAGTCGACATTCAACTGGTTAACATCGATAGCTTTTGAACCGTAAGCTTGAACAGCATCCGTATGGAACAAAATGGACTGTTCTTTATCTTTCAACAATTGACCAATATCGGCAATCGGCATAACTGTGCCGACTTCGTTATTACCAAACATGATTGAAACCAGAAAGGTATCTTCTCTTAAAGCTTGTTCTACTTGATCAGCCGTAACGAAACCTTCTTCATTGACAGGTAAATAAGTCACTTCATATCCTAATGCTTCTAAATATTCCATTGGTTTCAATACAGCTTGGTGTTCTACATTTGTTGTAATAATATGACGTTTTTTTGTACCGAACTTTTCAGCGGTCTTCAAGATAGCCGTATTGTCACTTTCTGTGCCACCACTTGTCATCAAAATTTCATTAGGCTTTGCTTGAATACTCTTCGCAAAAACAATTCTTGCTTCATCTAACAAACCTCTACTAAGCCGCCCATACTGATGCGTGCTAGAGGCATTGCCAAAATGACTGCGCATGGCTTTTGACATTTCATCAATGACTTTTGGATGCATTGGACTTGTTGCTGCGTAATCTAAATAAACAGATTGATTCATTATGTCACTTTCTTTCTATGCGTTCCTTGGGAAATCAACAGGTACTGACTTTATGCGTAAACCTCTGGAAACAGCATTTTAAGAATTTCTACTGTTAGTCTTCTACCTTTTCCTTGAGACACAAACGCATGCATATGCATGGCTGGATTGAAATTGGCTTCAATAACTGTGTATCCAGGATCAGCTTCTGTACTAGGTTTTGTGTAATCCGGGATGATCAAATCGATTCCGGTTACTTTTACCCCAATAGGTACGGCCATTTTTTCTGCCAGTAATTTATAACTTTCGTCCATTTCATCTGTGAAGTCGATAGAATCCCCACCAGTCGAAATGTTTGAATTTACTCTTAAATAAACTGTTTCGCCTTTTTCAGGAATACTTTCAAAAGTATACCCTTGTTCTTTTAACGTTAATCTTTCAATGTTACCTAATTGTATTTTCTCAAGAGGTGCTCTGTGCTTTGTCCCTCTTAAAGGATTTCTATTTTTTTGTTCAATCAGTTCACGTATGGAACGTTCACCATCACCGGTTACATTTGCCGGGACTCTTAATAAGACAGCTTTCACCTTACCATCAAGTACAAAAAATCGATATTCTGTTCCGGCTGCAAAATCTTCCACGAGTACCGAAGCATCTTCACTGAATGCAATATCAATGGCTTCTTCAAAGTCTTCTATACTTGGAGAATGCTTAAATACCGTAATACCTAGTCCATAATTAGTCGACTTTGGTTTAACAACTATAGAACGATCTTTAAATTTATAAAAGTCGTCAAGCGCATCTTTTTTAGTTTGGTACTCTTCTCCACCAGGTACTTTAAATCCTTTGCTTTTAAGAATTTTTTTCGTGACCGTTTTGTTTTCCATGATCCAGTGTGAAATATAGGTATCTTTTGCGGTCATGTTTCCGTTTTTCACATACTCTTCATGTCCTTTATGGGACAATTTCAAAAATTGGTCGACTTCATCCAGAACTTCTAATCGAATACCTTTTTGTAGTGTATCAAAAATCAATAATTGAGAAGACATCTCCATCGTCTCAAAACCGCTAAGAAGATAGGGTTTTTCATTCGCTTCTTTTTTATACCCTTGTCCAAGTAGTTTTCCAATTTCAAGATACTGATCCGCTGATCCTATTTGAGCAGTCAATTCAGCAGCAAGTGTTTTCTCTGGATAATTGAACTGTTCTATAGCCGTATCTACTACTTCGTGATACACCGCATCTAAGGTCAATTCTTCTGCCATTTGCTTCATAGTCTCTAAAAGCTCAAGACCTTCTTTATGGTACTTTGTTTGACTAAAAGGATTTTCTACAGAAACTTCTTCATTCTTACGAGTTCCTTCTTGAATCATAGCTGAATCTTTGGAATCTTCCATCCAAATCATGAGTACAAAGAACAGATGAATGAACGTTGCTTGTTCTTTCGTCAATCCGAGAGCGCTATAAGGATTGATATCAAATGATCTGAACTCAACATAATCAATACCTGTCTCGATCATACAACCAATTTTCTTGGATTTACCTCTTAATCTAGCTGCTCCGTAAAATTCTCGTTCTTCACTAAGAGTGTTTTTTGCAACCATATCTTCAACGTCTTGCACATAGTGCTTTAATTCGTCATATCGAACAACGATATCGTTCGTGTTGTGATAGCCATGCTGACTATTGCGGATAGAACGAATCGGATCTTTTAAAATGGATTCTTTTTTATCTATTTCAAAGAAGGATTCATGTGCAAAAGGCGCAGCGCCAAATAGGTACGTCAATATCCATTGATGACTTAAGAAATTACGCGCTAGCTTAAGGTGAATTTCATCCTTAACTTCTTTAGCTGTTCTGTATGCTTCTTGTTTTTCGAAAATAGCTTGGATAAACTCATCCGAAAATGCAAAATTATAGTGGATACCACTGATCAATTGCTTTTTCTTTCCATATTTTTTTGCAAGTTTTTCTCTGTAAGCTACTTCACTTTGATCACTAACTCTTACAATTGGAATCTGCTTTGTGTCGGGTAAAACAGCTGGCATACTAAATGGCCAAACGTATTCACCTTTACTAACGGAGCGTTGAGTAACATCATTTAGTGCTTTCATCCATTTAAACGTTTCGTCAAGTGAAGACATAGGTGGTGTTACAACTTCCAACTGTGCTTCGCTGAAATCAGTTTGAATATAGGGATGATACGAACGATCCCCAAAAACTGCAGGATGTTCTTCTAGCGAAAGTCGCTGCTCTTCATCCACACGAATGCCTTCTTTTTCAATACCAAAAGATCCTTGCATTACACTTTTATTTAATCGATTATTGCTGATTATTTCTCTAATATCCATCATATCATGCCCTCATCTATTCCCTTTTTGGAACTAATTCACTATACATAGTATCACAAAGTAGTACGTCTAGACAGTATAAGATTGCGATAAATATTTCCTATTCACACAAACGGACGTTCACTAGAATTAGAGATTCTATTTTTCTCGTGTTATACTATCTATAATGAAATTGAAAGGAGCTGCTAGTTTGAGTCAGCCATTAGCTTATCGTATGCGACCAACTTCTATAGACATGATTGTTGGACAAGAACATCTTGTAGGAAAAGAAAAAATTATCTGGCGTATGGTGGAAGCTAAACGCTTATCTTCCATGATTTTGTATGGCCCACCTGGAATTGGAAAAACCAGTATTGCAAGTGCCATTGCGGGATCAACTCAGTATGCTTTTAGAATGCTCAATGCAGCGACCGATTCAAAGAAAGACTTACAAATCGTTGCTGAAGAAGCAAAAATGAGTGGAACGGTTATTTTATTATTAGATGAGGTCCATCGTTTAGATAAACCAAAACAAGATTTCCTCTTACCTCACCTTGAAAATGGTCGTATCATCTTGATTGGTGCTACAACAGAAAATCCATATATTTCTATTCACCCGGCTATTAGAAGCCGATCACAAATATTTGAATTACAGCCACTAACCGAAGAACAAATCACATCGGCACTAAACAGAGCCTTAACTGATAAGGAAAATGGTCTAGGCAAGCTATCACTTGCTGTAGATGAGCAGGCTCTAACGCATTTTTCTAGAGCAACGAATGGAGACCTTAGAAGTGCTTTGAATGCTCTTGAGCTGGCTGCTGAGTCGACTCCCGTAGATCATGAAGGCATTATTCGTGTTACATTAGCGATTGCCGAAGAATGTTTGCAAAGAAAAGTGCTTACCCATGATAAAGATGGTGATGCACATTATGATGTTATTTCAGCTTTCCAAAAATCTATCCGAGGTAGTGATGTTCATGCCGCCTTGCATTATATGGCACGACTGGTCGAAGCTGGAGAGCTTCAAATTATCTGTAGAAGACTAATGGTTATTGCCTATGAAGATATCGGTCTCTCCAATCCTGCGGGCGCTGCTCGAGCCGTAACAGCTGTTCAATCTGCAGAAAAGTTAGGTTTCCCCGAAGCAAGAATTCCGTTAGCAAATGCAGTCATTGAATTAGCACTTTCTCCAAAATCAAATTCCGCTATTTCTGCAATCGATCAAGCACTTGCAGATGTAAGGCAAGGAAAAAGTGGACACGTGCCTAACCATTTAAAGGATAGTCATTATACAGGTGCAAAGGAACTTGATCGGGGAGTCACTTACAAATATCCGCATGCCTATCCTGATTCATGGGTAGATCAGCAATATTTACCTAATTCGCTAAAAGGTGCACTTTACTATATTCCCAATTCAAAAAGTAAATTTGAAGAAGCATTATCAAAGCAATATAACAAGTTCAATTCATGAACTTAATCCAACGAACAAACGATTACAACGAACTATTTTGCTTATATTGTTTTAAGCATGTAATTCAAATGATTGACAAAGTAAGGAATCGATGCTATTATAAGAGTAAGATTTCTGAGGTGTACGCGTTGTCGGCTACTGTGTTGACCGAACATATTCTTTAAAAACTGGGATTCTGAAGGAAGAATTCATGACATGCCTTATCACTTGGTAGTCAGATATTTTTCCGGTGAAGCCCACCTGCTATATTGCGGGTTCAACCAAACACGACAATCTACCGGCACCATCGGATTTCTTATACTTAGCGATTGAACCACTTTAGTTTTCTAAAGTGGTTTTTTTATACTCTGGTTTTGCAAAAAAGGTTAAACTATTATCATAATCTTTATTTTTTCTTGTATACTATAAGTATACAAATATAGAAAACTTGAATACAAAGGAGAGGAATCCCTATGTTACAAGAATACAATAAAATACTCGTTGCTGTTGATGGCTCCCAAGCGGCCGAAAAAGCTTTCAAGAAAGCCGTTGCTGTGGCCGAGCGAAATCGTGCTTCTCTAGTTTTAGCCCATGTTATCGATACACGTGCTTATCAGTCTTTTTCTACTTTTGATGGATCCATTGCTGATAATGCGCGGGAAGAAGCGCAGAACACTTTAGAACAGTACAAAGCTGAAGCTGAAAAAGACGGCGTCTCTAATGTTAAAATTGTACTTGAGTACGGCTCCCCAAAAGTAATGGTTGCCAAACAAATTCCAGAATCCAATGATGTCGATTTGATTATGCTAGGTGCTACAGGACTTAATGCTGTTGAGCGAATATTTGTAGGTTCTGTTTCTGAATACGTCATTCGACATGCAGATTGTGATGTATTGGTCGTTCGAACAGATGTGAAAAACAACTTAAGTAAATAACAACATACAAAAAAAGCACATTACCCTTCCTCATAAAGGCAATGTGCTTTTATTTAGTTATTATCTATGTTTTTCAACGTCACGAGCAATCATGACTTCTTCATCAGTTGGAACTAGTAAGACTTTAACTTTAGAATCTTCAGTAGAGATAAAACGCTCGTCTCCACGAACATCGTTTTTCTCAGTATCGATTTCGGCTCCTAAGAATGTCAATCCGTTGATCACGTTCTCACGTGTTTCAACACCATTCTCACCAATACCAGCAGTAAATACGATTGCATCTACGCCGTTCATAGTTGCTGCGTATGAACCTACATATTTTCTAACTCTATCTTCAAAAATGCGAAGCGCTAAAGCAGCATCTTCATTTGTATGTTCTGCATCTTCAAGATCACGCATATCACTTGAGATTCCAGAAAGACCTTTTAAGCCCGATTCATTATTCAAGATGTAGATCATATCGTTGATGTTATCAATACCTTCTTTTTCCATTAAGAATGGAAGTAATGAAGCATCAATATCACCAGAACGAGTACCCATTGTTACTCCCGCTAAAGGTGTGAATCCCATTGAGGTATCAACAGATTTCCCGCCATCAACAGCAGTGATTGAAGCACCATTACCTAGATGACACGTAATGATTTTAAGTTCTTCAACTGGCTTACCCATCATTTCAGCAGCACGTTCCGCTACATATTTATGACTCGTTCCGTGGGCGCCGTATTTACGTGCATTATGTTTTTTGTAATATTCCATTGGAATACTGTACATATAATTTACCTTCGGCATTGTTTGGTGGAAAGAAGTATCGAATACAGCAACACTTGTGATATCTGGTAAGATCTTACGGAAACCTTTAATTCCAGTAGCGTTAGCCGGGTTGTGAAGTGGTGCAAATTCAGAAAGATCTTCGATTTGATCAATAACTTCATCTGTGACAAGTGCAGAATCTTGGAAGATTTCACCACCAGCAACAACACGGTGTCCAACACCCGTAATTTCGTCGAAGTCTTCAATAATATTTAATTCAGTTAATTGTTTTAGTAACATTTCAACGGCAACTTCATGATCATTAATATCTAATACTTCTTTATATTTTTGACCTTCACCGTATTTAATTGTAAAAATCGAATCGTTCAATCCGATACGTTCTACGATACCAGAAGCTAATACAGTTTCTTCAGGCATTTCAAAAAGTTTCCATTTCAAGCTGGAGCTTCCAGCGTTAATAGCGATTGTCTTAGACATGCATGTCTCTCCTTTTATAGTTGATTAGTTTAGAAAATTATGTTTCCATTGCGTTATTTCAGCTATTAAATCTTGCATAGCTGGTAAATTCTTAAAATCAGGAGCAGTTGCTAACAAGACTTCTTTTGCCTGTTGCGTACCCACACCATTTTTTTGAACAATTAATATAGATTTCCTGGACTGTTCTGTCTTGAATAATTCTTTAGGTAATGTAAGCATTCCTTGAAAGTGTCCTACTTTCTGGATAAATGCAAGTAAGTCTTTGGCTTCTTCTGATTCAAAAATATTTGAAGGTACCAGATAAAACCCAAAGCCTCCTTCTTTCAAATAGTTCATTCCTTGTTCAATCATTAAATGATGGGTAAAGGAGTGTCCTGTCGGAAAAGATGTTTCAAACTTTTCAGATTGTTCATCTAACGGATAATATCCTACTGGTAAGTCGGATACAATAGTATCGGCTGGTTCAATGAGCAGATTACTTAAAGCATCTTGGAGCGTTAAACTAATGGTTACATTCTGAAGAGCAGCACTAGTAGCGGCTAACGACAAAAGTAACTCATCATTATCTATTCCTGAAAGTTGAATAATTCTATTATCTCTATTCAAAAAGTGAAAGAGTGTATAGGTTAAGTTACCCGTTCCTATGGATAGATCCAGTAAATGATACGGTGTTTCTGATTTCGGTGGCGCTAAGACTTCTACCAAGTAAGCCATCAATGATCCAATAGAGTCTGGTGTCATCTGGTGGTTTGCTTGAACGAAATCTTCACGCATTCCTCTCAATATTGAAAGTTGTATTGCCTGTCTCAATTCATTTGAAGCGATTTCTGAAAGATCTAATTGCTCATACAGAGCTTCAAGTTCATCTTGAGTATACTTGGACGGTTTACCATCCAGAATGCGAACGGTTTTGTTATCCAGTAAATTTTCTCCTGTTTCAATCAACGCTTCCATGTAGGAGACCTGAAGATCTTCTTTAAGCATCATAGCAGATTGATCCAGAACTTGGTAAACAGATTCGATATGTTCTGTCGACACTTTAGCCCGCCTTTCTACAAGACTAAGACTATTCATTCCGTACACGTCAAGCTAGAATCTAGAATTGGAATCGAGAAAAATAGCTTTTGTTGCTAAACGTGTGCGTTACGAAATAATCGGTCAAGTAATCGAAAAATTAAACTCTGTAACATATTCATTTTAACTGATTCTATTGGTTTTCTCAAGGGATTAAAATAAGGATTCACACTAACAAAAAAGGAATTATGAGGATCCATTAACTTAGGTCCTCATAATTCCTTATAGTTTCCGTTCAGGCAAACTTCTTAACGAATTAGTCCGTTAAATTAGTTAGCTACTGGATATACAGATACTTGTTTTTTGTTTTTACCTTTACGTTCGAAACGAACAACGCCATCAATTTTTGCAAATAGAGTATCGTCTCCGCCTTTTCCAACGTTTTCTCCAGGATAGATTTTAGTTCCGCGTTGACGGAATAAAATCGAACCACCTGAAACGACTTGACCATCTCCACGTTTAGCGCCTAAACGTTTTGATTGAGAGTCACGACCGTTAGTTGTAGATCCGCCACCTTTTTTGTGTGCGAACAACTGTAAATTCATTTTCAACATTAGAATGCACCTCCATCTTTATTTAGTCTGTTTAATCTTGATATATTTTGGGGACTCTTCCTGTACACTTTTAAGCGATAGCAATAAACTTTCCAATAAAATCTGAGCTACATTAGACTGTTCTTCAGATCGATTGTCTGGAAGAGTCATGGAAAGATAGCCTCCATTTTCTTCATCGATATCAATAGAAGGGGTCAATTTAGCCAGCTCTATTATACTATTTATCGCTCCAATACTAAGCGCCGAAACTGCGGCACATACAAGATCTTGTCCATATGGACCAGAATCTGCATGACCAGAAATCTCGATAGAAATGATTTGGTTATTCTTCAAACGATCAAAATGCGCTTGAATCATTTAAAATCCTTCTTTCGCTTACTTTGTTTTAATCGAGTTGATTGTTACTTTAGTGTATGGTTGACGATGTCCACGTTTAGTATGAGAGTCTTTTCTACGACGATACTTGAACGTAGTAACTTTCTTAGCACGTCCCTGTTTCTCGATGATAGCTTCTACTGAAGCTCCCTCAACTGTTGGAGTTCCAACGATTGCGTTGTCTCCTCCAACAAACAATACTTCACCAAAAGTAACAGAATCTCCAGCTTCACCTTCTAATTTCTCAACGAAGATTGCTTTTCCTTCTTCTACTTTGATTTGTTTGCCACCTGTTTTGATGATTGCATACATGTTTGTTGCACCTCCTTATTTAGTAGAGCACACCGCATAACGCCATGCTCTCTATTGCACTAAGACTCGCCGTTATAAGTGACCTTAATCAGATCTTGAAAACTCATATACGAGCGGTTGTAGCTGTGGTGCGGCACAAATACAACGTTATTATGATACCAAAACGAACGGTTCAAGTCAATTAGTTTTTATTAAATATCTTTTGCCAGAAAGATTTCTTCTCTTCTTTAAGCGTCATTAAAGGTACCGTTTCTCCAAGAATTCTTCGTGCAATATTTCTGTATCCCTGAGAAGAGATGTTATCCGGATCTAATGCAACTGGATTTCCTTTGTTTGAAGAACGGACGACTTCATCATCTTCAAAAACAATCCCTAAAAGCTTAACAGAAAGATGTCTCGTAATCTCATCTATATCCATGACATCACCTTGTTGCATCATACGCTTTCTAATTCTGTTAATGACTAGTTTTGGTGAACCAATCTTAGTCTGTTCTACTAAGCCGATGATTCTATCTGCATCTCTGATGGCCGAGATTTCTGGAGTAGTGATAAGAATAGCGTCATCTGCTGCTGCAATTGAATTTTTAAATCCTTGTTCGATTCCTGCTGGGCAGTCGATGAGTACATAATCATAATCTTTCTTCAACTCGCTGATCAGTTCAATCATCTGATCTTCATTGATGACATTTTTATCTGCATGCTGAGCTGCAGGTAGTAGAAATAGTTGATCATTGAATCTTTTATCTTTGATAATGGCTTGGTGGAGCTTAGCTCGCCCTTCAAGTACATCCACGATATCATATATAATTCTATTTTCTAGACCTAATATGACATCCAGATTTCTTAATCCAATATCCATATCGACTAGGCAGATTTTTTTCCCTTGTAGCGCTAATGCAGTACCAATATTAGCTGTTGAAGTTGTTTTTCCAACTCCGCCTTTACCTGATGTTATAACGATGGCTTTACCCATTGATTAATCCTCCTGTAACATTTCCTAATTCTGGTCTAATCTTTTTCAATTCATTGAGTGGCGACACTCTCAAAATATGTAAGTCATCCAAATAAACCACTTCAAATTTTGCTGCAGTATCCTGTGTTTCTTTTTCAGCAGTATCGACTACATGTACATGGTCAGCAATACGAACTTGTGCGTTGTAAGAAAAATTAGCAATGACAACAGCTTGTTCTTTACCTTTCGTACCCGCATGAGCAATACCCCTGAGGTCTCCTATAATATAGATACTACCAGACGCTTTCACAGTCCCGCCTGGATGTACACCACCAACTAAAAGTAAATCACCTTCCACATCGATGATTTGACCGCTACGAACAGTACTGACTTCAAGCTTCGTGCTTACTTCATCATGCCACTCTAAAGCTCTTTCTATTTTAACGACCTCTGAATCAATCGCTTTGATTTTTAGATAGGACTTTTCTTCAATCAACGTTCTGATTTCTTCTTTTTCTTTCTCGTTCCACAATCGATTTCCGGTCTTGATTGTCAATTCGATTGGTTTCGCGGCTGTCGCTTCTTTTTTTAATGGATTAATTAATTTCGTCGTTTCTTCAACGATTGTAAGAAACGCTGCTGACTGATCAACGAGTAATTGAAATCCTTCTTTAGTTCCTTTAAGTGTTACAATCTTCTGCAAGTTTTTCACCTCTGTAATAAAGATTGGCATTCCCTATTTCACTTATCATTCCTATTAAATGAAGCTTATCTTTTGAATCTTATCTCTTCTTTTTGTACAACCTTCTGGCCTATTTTGTCCACAGGATATCCTATGATTAACATCATAATTCCATTGAAGAGTAAACTTATCCCCAGACGTTCTACAATGAAAAGTTGCATAGATAGCTGCGTAATATTGATGGCACGGTAGACTCCAAATACAAAAAACTCTAAAAGTGTAATCACGATGACACTTAACAGTACATAAATCAGTAAATTAGGTTTGAAGTAACTTCTAAGTTGGAGAATCACATAGGCGATCAATGTAAATGTAGCCATATAGATACCTAAATACCCAGTATAGTAACTATCATATAAAAATCCCATAATCAAAGAGAGCCATATAATATGTTTAAAGCTCAGATAGAAAGAAAGGATCAGTAATACAAGTACTGTGAGTCTTGGAACAATTGTCCCGACATCCGTTGTGAATACTGCTTTTAATTGAGCCGTCAGTACTCCATCAAGTAGCAAGGCTACTAAAAGGAGTATTAAGGGGTAAAGAATCTTTTTCCATTGACTCATTCTTACTCCCCGCTTTCAGCAGTACGATTGATAATCGTCACATATCGAATATGCTCAAAATCTGCAGCTGGTTTGATATAAACTCTTTGTGCTAGTCCATGGTCATCCATTGTAACTTCATCTACCGTTCCAATAACCAGTGAACGAGGGATAGATCCTCCTAAACCGGAAGTAATCACTTGTTCTCCTTCTGCAATTTCTGCAGTAGACGTTATTTGAGTCATGATTAATCGATTGGATTCAACATCATAACCACTGATAAGCCCATTAATCACTTCTTCTGATAAAATTTCCGCAGAAACTTGATTTGAAGATCCTTCAAGGTTTGTCAAAAGAACGACTTTCGAACTTGTTGGGTTGGTTTCAATGACTCTACCAACTAAACCATTATTAGACATCACAGACATGCCGTTTTCTAGACCATCTTGACTTCCCCGGTCAATGGTCACTTGATCAACCCAAGAGTCGGGATTTCTAGAAATGACAGATCCAGTAATCGTCTGGAAATCTGTTAAAGAGTTCTGTAAATCGAGTTCTTCTTGCATAATTTGATTTTCGTCTCTTAATACTGCAAGTTCAGCCTGTGTTTCATAAATACGGTCAATTTCTTTTTTTAATCGCTGATTTTCTTCAAAAGTATCTTGTAATCGATCGATCGAACCGAAAAGATCACTCACCGCATTAACTGGCTTAGCAAAAACCCGTCCTGTAACTGCTGTGATATCGTTTGTAAACTGCTGTACAAAATTAGATGAACCGACTTGCGTCAAAGATAAAGACAGTAACGACACAAATAATATAACACTCACTAGTAATACGATCATTTTTTTGTTTGTAAAAAATTGGTTCACTTCTCACACCTCAAATACTATAGCTTTGGTCATTTTACCATAATTCCAAGCATATTCGTAGTTTTTATAAAGTCATCTATAAAAAAATCAGATCATCTCCGAGCAGTTTTTCACTTTACTTGAATTCAATAAATAAGCGGGAAGTAGCCCTTCCCGCCTATTTCAGTTATGCAATTTATTTATCTGCTTTGCTTACGGTAAAGATCTAGATGATTTAAAGCTTCTCCAGTACCAATTGCAACACAGTTCAATGGATCATTCGCAACAAATACTGGTACTTCAGTTTGCTCTGCAATCACTTCACTTAGGTGTTTCAGCATTGCGCCTCCACCTGTCAAGACGATTCCTCTGTCAATAACATCTGCTGAGATTTCTGGAGATGTATCTTCAAGCGTTCCTTTAACAGCAACGACAATGCTGTCTACAACTTCTTGAATAGCTTCAGCAATATCTACAGCTGAGATTTCAATGGTTTTTGGTAAACCTGTCAATAAATCTCTACCACGGATATCTGTAGAACCTAGTTCTTTTGCTGCTTCAATTGAAGCACAACCAAGTTCCATTTTCACTGATTCAGCTGTTCTTTCTCCAATTAATAAATTATATTTATTACGGATATAATGGATAATTGAAATATCCATCTGATCTCCAGCCATTTTAATTGTACGACTACTGACGATACCGCCCAGTGAAATCGTCGCAACGTCTGTTGTACCGCCTCCGATATCTACTACCATGCTTCCGGTAGGATCATTGACTGGTAAACCTGCTCCGATTGCAGCAGCAAATGGTTCTTCGATTAAGAATGCTTCACTTGCGCCTGCCATTTTAGTTGCATCAATAATGGCTCTTTTTTCTACTTCAGTTCCTCCACCAGGTACACATACAATGACACTTGGCTTAGAATTTTTTTTGCCTGTTCCTTTAGAAATAAAGTATTCCATCATCGCGATCGTTGTATCGTAATCTGCGATAACGCCATCTTTCATTGGACGGATGGCTACAATACTTCCAGGAGTACGGCCGATCATTTTCTGAGCGTCTAGGCCTACTGAAACGACTTCTCCTGTTGTATTATCTTTGGCAACAACGGAAGGTTCTCCTATAGCGATACCTTTTCCTTCTACGTAAACATTTGTATTCGCTGTGCCTAAATCAATCCCAATTCCTTTTTTGTTAAACCAACGCACGTGTTCGTTCCCCTCTCAAAATAAAACATTACGATCTTTGTTAGATATTCATTCGTTTAATTGCAAAGATTCATTGCTTCATTGTACCCTTTTACAAAGAATTTTTCACTACTAGATTGCGACTTTAATTCTTTTTTTATATTTGACACCAATTTGATAGAAGAAACTCAAATTGTTGCTTAATTCTAACACAGGACATGAAAAATGCCTATACATTCTATGTAACCCTTGAAGATAAAATCTTTTCTGAGTAATTAAAAAACCGAGAGAGCGTTAGACGCTCTCTCGGTTGAAAATTTTTAAGTTTAATTAAGCTTTTTCTACGTTAGCAGCTTGAGGTCCGCGTGCGCCTTCTTCGATGTCGAAAGTTACAGCTTGTCCTTCTTCTAATGATTTGAATCCTTCTTCGTTGATAGCTGAGAAGTGTACGAATACATCATCTGCACCTTCACGTTCGATGAAGCCAAAACCTTTTTCTGCGTTAAACCATTTTACTGTACCATTTTCCATATTACTTTTCCTCCTCGTGCCGTAAGCACATTATATTTCACATTATTGCTATGGTAACGAATCGGAATGTTATTACACATATCTTTTTTCTTTCCCTAACAAAATGCTAAGTTAACTATACCATGCTTTTTTTAATAACGCAAGCCATTACCTCAATTAAATAAAATTTACTTGAAATTAATTTTGAATTTTATAAACTTTTTACTAACGCTTTCTCAAAAAAAGAGATTTTTATTTTACTAATTTTATGTACGGTTATAGAATTAGATCAGTCCACACTCTTTTAAACTGATATAAGAATTTTCCCCAACAATGATATGGTCTAGTAAGTCGATCCCTATCATCTCGCCTGCTTTAGTCATTCTTTCAGTAAAAGAAATATCCGCTTCTGAAGGATCTGGATTTCCAGAAGGATGATTGTGCGCTATAATAATTCTCGCCGCAGCATATTTCACTGCACCTCTAAAAATTTCTCTTGGATGTGCAACAGAGCTATTCAAACTACCTTTAAATACCGTTTCTTTTTTTATAATTTCGTTTTTTGTATTTAGATAGATTGCCATAACGTGCTCTTGATGCAATCCACCTAATTCTTCTTGAAGCAGATTGCCTATATATGAACTAGAAGTCACCGTGCCTTCTTTGATCTGAGAAGCTCTTGCGACCCGCCCACCTAATTCAATTGCCGCAACCAGCTCTATCGCCTTGGCTTTTCCAATCCCCTGGATTCTCATCAATTCTTCCACACTAACATGACGAAGAGAAAACAAATCATCAAACTCAGAGAAAACATTCATACTGAGTTGTAGCACGTTCAAATTTCTAGTTCCCGTTCTTAGGAGTATGGCAAGCAGCTCATGGTTCGCGAGTGCCTTCGCACCATATTCATTTAGTCGCTCTCTTGGTCTGGATTGTTCCGGTACATCTACAAATTTTTGTGTTAAGACAGTCATCAAAGTCCTCCTCTATATAAAAAAGAGAGAGGTAAATGATCACCTCTCTCTTCTATATACTTACGGAAAAATAGATTATTGATTTATTTAGTCTTATTTTTTACATAATCGATCACTTTAGTTAAATCTTCAATAATATGTGTGGCTTTATCTTTGGCTTCTTCATTTGGAGTGAGTAAATCCGGTACCATCAACACTGGGATATTGGCAGCATGTGCTGCTCTTACACCATTCAATGAGTCTTCCAAGACAACAGCTTCTTCTTTTTCAGCTACTGTCAGACTGATAGCTTTCAAAAAGATTGCAGGATCTGGCTTAGAATTCTCAACTTCGTTTCCACCTACAACTCCAATGAAATAATCCGCAATTCCGGCATTTTTGATCAAAGTTTCTACCATACTACGTTCAGTGGAAGAAGCAACAACCATCTCAATCTGCTGATCAGTCAGAAATTCCAGTAATTCAAGCAATCCTTTTTTCTTAGGAATTGTCGTCTTTAAAAGGGACTCATGAATATCAATTTGACTTTTTTGAATAAATTCTTCAACTAAAGATTGATTTTTATATTCTTCATGTAACGCTGCAAAAAAGTCTTTATCACTGGCACCCACATATCTTTCGTAAAATTCATATGTGAATGGTAGACCGATTTGATCTGCAATAGATTGGTTGGACTGATAATAAATTTTTTCTGTATCAAAAATCAATCCGTCCATATCAAATATGACAGCTTTCACTTTGCTCATTACTCTGCTCCTTTTAAAGCTTTAAGTTTTTCAAGTTGGTCTGCAACAGAAACTTGTCTTGCTCTGTATTCACTTTCTTTTGCTCTTTCTTCTTCAACAATTTTCTCAGGTGCATTGGCAACAAACTTCTGGTTTGATAATTTACCTTCCACCCGTTTGATCTCTTGTGCCCATTTGTCCAGTTCTTTGCTTAAACGCTCGATTTCTTCATCAACATCTACTAATCCAGCAAGCGGCAAGAAAATATCTGCTCCTGAAATCACTGCGGTCTTCACTTCATCAGGCACTGATATCGTTGTATCGATTGTTAAAGCTTCGGGATTACAGAATCTTTCAATGAAACTTTTATTATCTGTCAAGAATTGTTTTTCTTTATTTGATTTCGCACGAACTAAGATATCGATTTTTTTAGATAATGGACGGTTCACTTCAGCTCGAATCGTTCTGATAGATCGAATAAGTTCGATCAGCATGTTCATATTGCTAACAGCTTCTTCGTCTTCAAAGTCAGCATTCACTTGAGGATACTCCGCAACTACTAGGGACTCTCCAGAGTGTGGCATATTCTCCCAAATCTCTTCTGTAACGAATGGCATAACTGGATGCAATAACTTAAGTGTTTGATCTAGAACATGCACTAAAATGCTTCGTGTTGAGTTTTTCTCTTCTTCTGAACCATTGAAAAGAATTTCTTTACTCATTTCAATATACCAGTCACAATAATCATCCCAGATGAATTTATAAAGGGCTCTTCCACCTTCTCCAAATTCAAACTTCTCAAAGAGATCGGTTACCTGTGCAATGGTTTCATTCAATCTAGCTAAAATCCATTTATCAGCGATTGATTGTTTACCACTTAAGTTCATGTCTTTTAAGTCAAAGTCTTCTAAGTTCATGATGACATATCGACTGGCATTCCAGATTTTATTGATGAAATTCCAAGCGGCATCCATTTTTTCATAACTAAAGCGGACATCTTGACCGGGTGCTGAACCATTCGACAGGAACCAGCGTAAAGCATCTGCACCGTACTTGTCGATCACTTCCATAGGATCAATCCCGTTACCTAAAGACTTACTCATTTTTCTTCCTTGCTCGTCACGAATTAACCCGTGAATCAAGGCATGCTTGAATGGACTTTTGTCTGTAAATTCTAATCCCTGGAATATCATACGACTTACCCAGAAAGGTATAATATCATAACCTGTTACAAGTGTACTATTAGGATAATAACGTTTAAAGTCAGAAGATTCTTTGTCTGGCCAACCCATTGTAGAAAATGGCCATAGCGCTGAACTAAACCAAGTATCTAGAACATCATTATCTTGGGTCCAGTTTTGACTATCTTCAGGTTCTGTTTCACTAACATATACTTCACCAGTTTCATTGTGATACCAAGCTGGTATACGGTGGCCCCACCATAATTGTCTTGATATAACCCAGTCATGGACGTTTTCCATCCACATTGAAAATGATCTCTCAAACCGCTCAGGTACGAAATGTACTTTATCATCTGTTTTCTGGTTATCAAGTGTTCTTTTAGCCAGAGGATCCATTTTTACGAACCACTGAGTAGATAGTCTTGGTTCAACTACGACTCCTGTTCTTTCAGAGTGTCCTACACTATGAACCATTTCTTCTACTTTAATCAGATATCCTTGCTCTTTTAAATCTTTGATGATCGCTTTACGGGCTTCAAATCGATCCATTCCCGCATATTCCCCAGCTAAATCATTCATTGAACCATCGTTATTCATTACATTGATTCTTTCTAGATCATGACGATTACCCACTTCAAAGTCATTTGGATCATGAGCTGGTGTAATTTTAACCATACCTGTTCCAAAATCCATTTCAACATAATCGTCCGCAATGATTGGCAGTTCTCTACCTACTAATGGTAATTTAAGTGTTTTACCGATTAAATCTTTATAGCGATCGTCTTCTGGATGTACGGCAACAGCCGTATCGCCAAGCATCGTTTCTGGTCTCGTCGTTGCAATTTCAACTTCTCCAGAACCATCTGTTAAAGGATACTTCATATGATAGAAAGCACCATTAACATCTTTGTGGTCAACTTCGATATCAGACAAAGCTGTTTGAGCTTTAGGATCCCAGTTGATGATGTATTCTCCACGGTAGATCAATCCTTTGTTATAAAGATCGACAAAGACCTTTTTAACAGCATCATTTAATCCTTCATCAAGCGTAAATCGCTCCCGACTATAATCAACAGAAATCCCGACTTTAGCCCATTGCGCTCTGATGTTTGACGCATATTCTTCTTTCCAGTCCCATACTTTTTCCAAGAATTTTTCTCTTCCCAGATCATAACGAGAGATACCATCTTGTGCTAATTTTTCTTCTACTTTAGCTTGGGTAGCAATCCCCGCATGGTCCATTCCTGGAAGCCATAAAGTATCGAATCCCTGCATTCTTTTCTGACGAATAATAATATCTTGTAGTGTTGTATCCCAAGCATGACCTAAATGTAATTTCCCGGTAACGTTTGGAGGCGGAATTACGATTGAATAAGGCTCTGCTTTTTGATCTCCACTTGGCTTAAATAAATCTTTTTCAATCCATTGTTCGTATCTGCCGGCTTCTACTTCAGTAGGCTGATACTTTTTTGACATGCTGATTTCTTCTGTCATATACTCATCTCCTATTTTTAACATCAAATTAAACACAAAATAAAAAGAGCATTTGTCCTGTAACAATAGGACGAATGCTCTTATTCGCGGTACCACCTAAATTGATCAAAGAACACGACTGTGCCTTCAAACCTCTTCATATACGGATGTAATGATCCGTTACTTCAAACAAAGTTACTCAAATTTCACTCTGTTAGCTCTCAAGCTACTTCTCTATCGGTTCTGTTAGGGATTTTCAGCAGACACCCATTCTCTTAAACAGAATACACGACAGATACTTCTCTTGATCATTGCTCTATATTCAATTAGTTGGTCTTTTATGATTTATTGATATTCTATCAAACTACTCTTTGAAAATAAAGCTTTATTTAAGATATCTCTGCCTCTTCATGTTTGGCAGCCGCAACCGCTGCTTCATAATTTGGATCTTCAGACATTTCTTTAACGACTTCATTATAGACAACTTGACCTTGTCTGTTTAGCACAAGAACTGCTCGAGCAGTTTTATCCATTTCTTCTACATAAAGTCCATAATCTTTAGAGAAACTTCTTTCACTATCATGTAATAGATCCATATCGATTGATTTTGCAGCACACCAGTCTTTTTGCTCTTCTACTGTGTTTGAAGATATAGAAATAATTTTGGTATCTTTCAAAGTGCCTGCCATTTCATTAAATTTACCGGTCTGTCTTGAACACGTACTTGTGTTAATGTCCGGAAACGTACTGATCAAAACGACATATCCTTTATAATCTTCAAGTGACACTGATTGGTCATTCAAATCTTTTAAAGTGAACGCTGGAGCTTGCGACCCTTTAGCGGGTATCTCTCCATTAGTAGTAAGTGGTTTACCTTTCATTTTAACATCCATGCTGATAACCTCTTTCTATCTTTTAATAGTTTCATTTTAACGGTAAGAAAGCTGTTTGTACAACAAAATCTACAGAAGGTCTTCGAATAATGCTTTCTGATCTGTTTCTTTTGACTGATTCAGACCGATTTTTTCAATAGAGATCCCTACGATAGCTCTCTCAATCATTCCTTCAATGTCTATTTTAGCTTCGTTTTCCAGTACGTGAGATAACTTTGGCTTTGTCCGCGGTTTGGGCGGTGAAAATATTGTACAGCAATCTTCATAAGGCAAAATGGATAGATCAAAAGTATCGATTTCTTCTGCAATTTTGATGATGTCATTCTTATCCATTGAAATCAACGGTCTAAGAACCGGTGTATTGGTTACTTCTGAGATTACAGACATGCTTTCCAAAGTCTGCGAAGCTACTTGTCCAAGTGATTCTCCATTAATGATGGCTAACCCACTTCGCTGTGCCCGTATAATGTCTGTCAATCTCAACATCATGCGTCGCGTTATGGTCATCATATAACCTTGAGGTACATATTTTTTAATGGTTTCCTGTATCTCAGTGAAAGGCACTTCAATAAATGTAATGGGTCCAGTAAATTCAACTAATTTCCCTGTCAGGTCTTTTGCTTTTTGGAGCGCCTGCGGGCTTGTATAAGGTGGGCTGTGAAAGTGGACTGCTTCTAATTCTATCCCTCTTTTCAAAGCATAATACCCTGCTACCGGAGAATCAATTCCTCCAGAAATCATCAGCATTCCTTTTCCGCTTGTACCTCCCGGAAGTCCACCAGCTCCTTGAATCGAATCAGTAGATAGGAAAATTCCATCCAATCTAATTTCAACTCTGATATTGATATCTGGATTTTTCATTTTAACTTTGATTCCAGGTATAGCTTCTGTAATATACTGACCAATGATTTGATTCACTTCATTTGTTTCATACGCCCAGTCATGATCGGCTCTTCTAGCAGTAATCTTGAATGTTTTTCCGTCTTTATACTCTTGGTTGAGTAAATAAAGTGCCGCAAGATTAGCTTGTTCAATGGTTTTATCCACTTTTATAACAGGAGAAATGGTTTGAATGCCAAAGACTTTTTTCAAACGATCTACGATTTCTTCGTATGCTTCTCCGTTCAATTCAATATGCAATCGATCTCTATTCGCTTTAATCGTAAGAGCTGGAAAGTCATTTAATACATACGCTACATTTTTACCTAGTTGCTTAATAAATAGTTTGCGATTTTTACCTTTAGTTGATAGTTCCCCATACCTTGCCATAACTTCTGTAATCATCTTATCCCTCAATTTCTATTCTAAAAAATCCCATTAAATCCTTTATATATCTCATCAAAGTGGTCAATAAACTGCGTCATCTCGTCTTCTGTATTCCATTCAGATAAACTGACTCTAATAGCCGTTTCAGCTTGCTTTTTAGGAATCCCCATTGCAATCAACGAACTAGATTCACTTTGTTTTTTACTGGAACAAGCACTTGTAGTCGATACATAAATCTCTCGTTTTTCCAGAGCGTGCACGATGACTTCTCCTCTAATCCCTTTTATTCCAAAGCACAGAATATGCGGAGCGTGAATCTCCGGCGAAAATATCGTAACCTTACTCCGTGTACTTAGATCCTTTTTCAGCATATCCATCATCTGATTCATAACGAGCTGCTTTTCTTCCTTTGACTCCAAGAGTATCTTTAACGCTTTAGCCATAGAGACAATTCCTGGAATATTTTCCGTTCCGCTTCTTGCGTTTGATTCTTGACCTCCACCGCTTAAAAGGGGCGATACTCTTCTACCATTCTTTATATAAACAAATCCTGTTCCTTTAGGTCCATGAAATTTATGTCCAGAAAATACAGCCATATCGATTCGACTAGTCTTCCCTAACTTGATATCCGTTTTTCCAATTGCTTGCACTGCATCAACATGGAAGTGAACAGTTGGATAAGCTTCGAGTAGTCTACCGATTTCTTCTATCGGTTGGATACTCCCCGTTTCATTATTTACTGCCATAACGGAAACAAGTACCGTATCGTTTTTAAGTGCAGTTCTCAAGTCTTCTAACGAAATCACACCGTACTGATTTACTGGAAGATAAGTGACATCCCAACCTAGCAGTTCCAGTTGTTTAAACGTTTCAAGCACTGCTGGGTGCTCACTTTGTGTTGTGATCAAGTGCTTTCCGGATGACATTTTCTCTATAACTGTACCCTTGATGGTCCAATTATCTCCTTCAGTACCACCACTAGTAAAAAAGATTTCTTCCGGAAGAACACCCAAAAGATCTGCTGTTAAACTACGGGACTGTTTAAGTAGACCAGAGGCTGTTTCTCCTATTGCATGCAGACTAGAAGGGTTCCCATAATAAAGTTGATTCACTTTATTATATGTCTCTAAAACTGTACTATCTATCATGGTCGTCGCACTATTATCGAAATAAATCATCTTCCACCTCTTCAATCTAGTCACTTCTCTATAATCGATTATTCAAACGAGTTCCATTATAGCAAAAAAGTGACGCCCATCAAGTAGCAAAAAAAAGTTGGACTGTGAATAGACGATCACAATCCAACTTTTCTCTTTTTATTGAGCAAAGCTTTTTTCTTTTAAATAGGTTTTTTCTACTGATTCATAAGCTCCTGGTTCAATTGATTCAAGTTTCTCTCGAACCATCTTCAAAGAAGTCTCATAATCGTAATCTTCTGTGAACAAACTACGACTATAACGAATCGTCTCTGCAACTTCACTATGCTCATTTTTGTATCTATACAACCTTTGACTAACTAGTTCGCTTAAAATCGCTTGATCAACTAACTTATCTGTCTTATCTGCAAGTTTGTCTACATCATCTTCGCACATTTCATGAAGCTTGTAGACTTCGTTCATGTCTAAGCGCGGCTTAGCAAGCACTTGATTTAATTGTTGAACATGATCCGTTGTGTAGAAGAAAAATTCCAAATATTCCTGAGGCAATCCTGGTAAGTTTTTGCTTTCAACATATCTCTTCATTTCTCGCATTGCCAATTCCATTTCTTCTAAATCTTCTTTAATTTCTAACTCACTATTACGGTAATCGGATAGATTCGAACTAATTTCTACCTGTTTTTCGTTCAGTTCTTCTAATTCATCAAATAAGCCATTCAATTTTTCACTAGCTTCAGAAAAAGCGATTTGTTTATCTGTTAGATTCTGGTTGATTTTCATAAACAATTTTTCTTGTTCCGATATACTTTCATTCACAGTTTCTGCACCTTCAGCCTCATCTCGATACAAATGATAACTTTGAGAAAGACGATCGATTTCAACCAACAAATTTCGATTCTGTTCTTTTAAATAGAGAAGGATTTTTCTAATTTGATTCAGCAGTTCTTTTACTTCCGACTTGGATTCAATTTCAAGCTCTAATTGATCATAAACCGAATCGATTTTTTGATCTAACTCGGCTGATTCTTCTTCCGCTTTAGTGATCTCAAGTTTACTTATATCCTTGTTGATACTTTCTATTTTAACGTGAATCAGCGAAAGTGCTTCTTTTATAGAATCATCAGGGAAGATGTACTCTTCTTCTTTCAAACTCTGATAGCCACTTTCCAATTCTTGGATTTGTTCTTTTGTTTCTTCTTCTATTTTCTCCAGTATCACTGGAATATCTACCATGTAAATTTCCATCTCGCTAATCGTTTCATCCAATTGTTTCAATAATTGATTCGCTTCTTCGTGATCGCCAGTTACTGTTAGATGTGAAAAAGTTGCAAAATCGGATTCCATTGTCCCAAGTTTATCTTCAAGCGCATCAACCGCTCTCCCAAATGAAAAACTCTTAGCAAGCAAATCTTTTCGAATACTGTGATACCTTTTTTTGATGGTTTCAATTCTTTTTAAATTATCTTCTTCTCGTTGCATCAATTCATCTAATTGATCATTTAAATTTTTAAGTGCCAGGCGTACTTCTACCAGTTTTTCTTCAGCAGCTTCTTGATCAGTGCGCGCCTTTTTAAAGCGATAACGATCTGTTGCCTGCTCCGCTTCGAATAATAAGCTTTCAATAGATGGGAACTGTTTTGTTTCAATAAGATCCCATATTTTTTTCAGTTCATCTGCTGTATCCTGAGATTGTCCAGTCATACTTTTTTTATCTATCGACTGTATCTTAGTTGTTGGAAATTGTTCCATCAACGCTTTTTTCTTGATATCCAGTTCGTCAATTTTTTTGTAATGTTTCTTTCTGACTAAATAAGTAGTTATGTACAGGGCAACGATTAAAACAATTAAAATGATCACGATGATTTCTAACGTCATTTGATTTCCCTCCGACTAGGCCTTACAAGCAAAGAACGATGCCTACTTTTCTCTTCTTAACAGTATATCAAATATTAGGGGATTATGTTATACTTACAAGCAAATTCTATAAATTAGGTTCAAAATAAATTGTTATTACAACTTAATTGCTTGTATTAGTCAACTATTATAAAAATGAAAAGGTGATTATTTGGAAACAAAAGCAATCAAACACATGATGAATAAGCAGCTAGATGCTTTACTAACTGGAGAAAGTAATCTAATCGCAAACTTAAGCAACGCTTCCGCGCTCTTGTCCGATCAACTAAAAGATATTAACTGGGCTGGATTCTATTTATGGGAAGAAGCTGATCAAGAACTTGTACTCGGACCATTCCAAGGTAAAGTAGCCTGCGTTAGAATTTCAAATGGATCTGGTGTTTGCGGAACAGCTTTCAAAGAACAAAAAACTTACTTGGTACCTGATGTCCATGCTTTCCCAGGCCATATCGCTTGTGATGCTGCAAGCGAATCTGAAATTGTGATACCACTGACCAAAGATTCTGTTCAAATCGGTGTGCTGGATATTGATGCGCCTATTAAAAACAGATTTTCTGAAACAGATAAAGAAGTTTTAGAAGAGTTTGCCGCAGTTTTGGTCTCTCATCTATAATTCATCTATTTAAATAAGCCTGGTCTTAGTCGCTCTTTAGCTGACTGAAACCAGGTTTTTTCTATTGTAAAACCATTTCGTACTCATCTCCGTTATCAGCATTTCTCACCAATGAGCCCCCCATTTTTATCAGGATCAATTCGAACTCTTCAGCGGTTACTGTATAAGCGTCTCCCGTTTCTTCTATTTGAACGGACTCAATTGCTTCAATAAATTTTGCTTGGATATCTTCTGTACTATAGCCCTGTATATTACCGTCATAAATTCCAAGGTCACCATCCAAGAAATAATAGGAATATTCATTTTCTTGACCAACGGCATCCACTAAGCCGACCCCATTTAAATCATCCGGAAATTCTTTCGATTCTTGTGCTTCGGCTTCTGACTCTTGCTCTACAGTTTCTGTCTGATTCTCTGGTTCTTCTTGAACACTTTCTAAATCACATCCAGCGATTGAGAAAATCGTTAATGCAAGTAAAACTACTATGAAATATTTCATAGTATCCCTGCTAAGTTAGTATTCTCCTAATCTTTTTTTATTCTATCATACGTTAAAAGTTTATAGAACGGTTTCATTATATTCGTAAAAAAAAGCCTGCACTATGTGCAAGCTTTTCTAACCAGTTAAGATTAACGGTTGTAGTATTCAACGATGTATGAATCGTCAACATCAGCAGACATTTCTTCACGTAATGGTAAACGAGTAAGTGAGCCTTCTAATTTTTCTTCGTCAAAAGTAACGAAGTCTGGACGACCATATAAAGATTCTACAGATTCTTTAATAATTTTCATGTCTTTAGATTTTTCACGAACACCAATAACTTCTCCAACTTTTACGCTGTACGAAGGGATGTCAACGCGTTTTCCGTCAACAGTGATGTGACCGTGGTTTACCAACTGACGAGCTTGACGACGTGTAGTCGCAAGACCTAGACGGTAAACAACGTTATCTAGACGTTGTTCAAGTAAGATCATGAAGTTAACACCGTGTTTACCTTCACGAATTTTACCAGCTTTATTGAATAAGTTAAAGAATTGACGTTCATTAACTCCATACATAAAACGTAGTTTTTGTTTTTCTTTTAATTGCATACCATACTCAGAAAGTTTGATACGGCTTGTAGGTCCGTGTTGTCCTGGAACGTAAGGACGACGTGCTAATTCTTTTCCAGTTCCTGAAAGTGAAATGCCTAAACGACGAGATTTCTTCCAAGAAGATCCTGTGAAACGAGCCATAATTGTATTCCTCCAATAATTTTTTTGGAGTAAAATAACGTGATAGAAATTCAGTAATACGTGCAGTTCCTACGAACGTTCGCCATTGCAGCCGCAGGTTACTAGTTTACTTAATTAAGAAACTGTTGACGCGGTTACCATTTCTTGCTGCATTATTTTACACAAATGCTAGTATACCTTTTATACTCTACTAAGTCAATAGGAAAGAAAAATAACCTTCGAACTTCATATTTTTGAAGATCGAAGGCTATTCTGATAGTAAATATGAAAAATTTTAGAATCTCAGTAGCGCTGCGATTCCAGTATCAGAAGGCATACTTGGTGTATCTAGCACGTAAACTTTCCCATTGGTCTTCAGAACGTTTTGAACAAGTTGGTTCACGTAGGCATTGATTTCTGATCCTTCTTGGTACTGACCATTTTCATCAATGGTTCCGTGAACTTGGTAATGATCTTCAATTAATAACGCATCTATCTGTCCTTGAATACTGGACATAGCCAAATCATTGTACTGAGCTTCAAGTTTGAATTCAGGTGTTGTTTCATTGAATCTTTCTACTAATTCTTTGTAACGACGATTAATAATCTCATTGACTACTTCTTTAGCTTTAGCTTCAATTTCAGTACTTGAAAGTTGTGCGGTTGATCCTTCAACTTTCGTTTCATCTAAGTGAGGATTTTTAGAGATTTTTTCAAAATCTGCAATATTCTCTGGTAAAGCAAACAATACTAGCGGCAGACCAGTAGGTTTACTGTAGTGTTCAAATACATACTTATCTACGACTCTGAAGTAATTGTCTTGATCAATCTGGACTTCATTACTTTTTTCATTGTGTCCATGGAACATCGCAGATCCACCTGCACCATTGTATTCACCTGAGTTTAAGTTTCCACCAGTCAGTTCTTCTCCAAGTGCTTTTTCCAAGTCTGTTGGTGCATCTTCTGGAAGCGGGATTTCCTGTAACTCACTACCTCGACCGTTGTATAATGTAAACTTATCATGGTTTAAACATAGTAAGTGGAAATAACTAACATACTGGAAATTAGCGATCAGTGGTAATACGTATGCCTGATTAGATACGACCACATTAGTATCTACTTCAACACCTAATCTATAAAAGAATGTATCTGTCTGTGTTACATAGAAAACAATACTTTTAGTCGCTCTTCTCCAGAAATTTGTATCATCTCTTAAACCTTCTAATTCATTTAAGAAAGTGTCACATGTTTTTTCATCATATACATCGCAAATTTTTTCTTTTGCGTCCTTTAATAAATTCTGAAACTGAATCTGGTTTGCCTCTGTTTCAAACGCGTTATCTTGCGCGTTCATCGAAATAGAAAGATAGACCTCATCCGTCTGTAAAATCTCATCTGTTGGAAATGCAAATAATTCTTTCATGTTTTCACCTTCCATTATCTATTTCTTCAAGAGTTTCACTCATTAGTACAAAGTAATCATCCTGAAGATAACTATGACTTCATCATATCTAATCCATCATAAATTGTCTAAAGATATGCAATAAAACCCAGTCACGAATTCATGACCGGGTGTCAACTAATAGATTAACTGTGCTCCATGTATTCAGATTTTAGCATTCCGTATACGAAACTATCCGACCATTCTCCTTTGTACCAAAAATCTTGAACGAGGTGAGCTTCTTTCCTCATACCATTTCTAATACAAACTTTCTGGGAACTCGTATTCCTAGCATCCATATTAACCTGGATTCTGTGGACACCAAGTTCATAAAAAAGCTGATGAATCATTTCGTGAACTGCCTCAGAAGCAAAACCATTGCCGACAAACGAACGATTAAGACTATACCCGATTTCTACGGTCTCTTTCACATCTGTATACCATATTGAAAGATCTCCAATCACTCGTCCTTCATAGATAATTGCAAGATTTAAAGTACGGTCTTTATCCAGAATATTCTTCAAAACTTTTTTGTCAAATTCTTCATGCGCATTATCTAATTTCCATGGCTCATGTAGTAAGAATCTACAAGTTTGTTCGTCTTTATATATTGCGAAAATTTCCTCAAAATCGTTTTGCTGAAATGGTCTTAACACTAATCTTTTCGTTTTGATAATCAACTTTGCCTCCCTGATCTGAATCGGCAATGTCATAGCTTACTGACTACACCGATTCACTCTGTTCGTGATGAATGTCTAACAACTGTCTAAATAATGGGATAAGTTGGTTTATAGTCTGTTTAATATAGTCGTTTTGTGCTTCAATATTCTCTAAAAGATCACTATCTCTTTCTATCACTCTTCCAATCAAGAATTCCCCTTTTTTCACCTTAAGAAGTCGATTGAGCTTTTCAATTACTTTCTGTTCACTAACGGGTTCAACTTTTGATTTTGTATGATCTCCTGAGAGTACAAACTGCTCAGTCAATGATTTTAAGTTCTCAGGTTTAGATAGGAGCGCTTTGCCCATTTCGATTTCATAAAGAGGATTATCTATAATAGAAATAAAGATAAAAATGTGATCTTCGTTTATACCGATTTGTAAATGAGGATATTTTTTATACCCTCTAACATCTCCGCCGATTGCACACCAAGTTGATTCAGGAGGATTCGATGTTCTTCTTCTATGTTGTGCAATATGAAAATTCATAGGATATCCAGTTTCATCCTGAATCAGAGGCACATATGTGTCACCTATATCTTGGAAAATAGGTTGAATGGTATTTCTAATTTTGTTCATTCTGTCTTCAAGACCCTCAATTAAAAACAATTCAAAGTCTTGTTTATTGAATCCTTTATGCATTGTACTCCTCCAAAACTGCTTAATAATTTTAACATAAATAACCATTAATTTAAATATATAGTTTAAATTAATCTAAATATTTCAAAAAGACGTTTAAAACTCTACTTGGTCTTGAACTTCTTGCATCATTAACTGAATGGATTGTAACCCGCCACCAGATAAATACCATAAGTCAGCATCAAGATATATAATCGCATCTTGCTGATAAGCTCTTGTTTCTTGTATAACAGGATTTAGAGATAAATCACTAACCGATGTATCTCCTCCAATAGCCTGTGAGCGGTCAACAACAAACAACAAATCAGGATTTTCTTGTAGGATATATTCATAAGAAATTGACTGTCCATGTATAAAAGATTCTATGCTATGATCTACGGGGATAAACCCAAACTCTTCATACAGCATACCATATCTAGAGTGTTCTCCAAAAGCCGATAAGCTACCTTCATTTAAAATCGTTACTAGTGTAGATTTTTCAGAAGTCTGCGCTGCTTCTTGCAGTGCGTTCATCTCTTTTTGAATAGAGTCTAGCTCAGCTTCAACTTGTCCTTCCATCGAAAGAATCTGACCGATCGTTTGCATGTTTCCTGCAAATGAATCCCAGTAATTTTCTAGGTCTACACTTAAATAAAGTGTCGGTGCGATTTTATTTAGCTCGTCTAAAAAATCCAATTGTCTTCCAGAAATCAAGATTAAATCTGGATCCAACTCATACACGGCTTCAAGATCTGGTTCTTTCAAACTCCCTACAGAAACAACCTCTGAATCATTGAAGTTGCTAAGATAATCTGGAAGGCTCTGCGTTACTGTACCGACCACTTTTTCCTTTGAGTCTAGCACTTCAAAAGTGTCCAGTAAGCCCATATCAAATATGACGACTTTTTCAGGATTCACAGGCACCTCAACTCCTAGTCCATTAGAATCTTTTACCTCAATTGATTCTATACTATTTTCACTATATTCTTCTGTATCGATTACTTCCGCAGATTCACTTGCACAACCTCCAGCTATCATGATTGTACCTAAACTGAACGCAACGATTTTTTTGATCATCTCTTATCATCCTTTTTTTAGTTTTTTAGTAGTACATTACAAACTTTTTCCCCTTACGGTCAATGACTTCTACATCTATGTCAAAAATATTTTTAATATTCTTCGGGGTAATAATTTGTTTCACTGGTCCTGCTGCAAAGACTTTACCTTCTTTCATAGCAATTACATTGTCAGCATACGCTGCAGCAAAATTGATATCGTGAATCACTGTAATAACCGTTTTCCCAAATTCATCCACAAATTTTCTGATGATATCCATCAACTGCACACTGTATTTCATATCCAGATTATTCAGTGGCTCATCTAGTAAGATATAGTCTGTATCCTGAGCAAGCACCATCGCAATCATAGCTCTTTGTAATTGCCCACCAGAAAGTGTATCAATGTACTGATCCGCTATATCAAGTAAGCCAACTTGGTTTAAAGATTGTTCGATTAATTCATGACAGTGGTCATTCAGCCTCCCTTTTGTGTAAGGAAACCTACCAAAGGATACTAATTCTTTTATGGTCAAACGCATGGATAATTTATTGGATTGTTTCAATACCGATAATTTCTTCGCTAGTTCACCGGACTTCCAACTCTTGATTTCGGCGCCGTCAATATAGATTTCTCCAGTATCTTTTGGGATTAAGCGACTGACCATTTCTAGTAAAGTCGTCTTACCAGCACCATTTGGACCAATGCAAGCAGTCAACTTTCCTTTTTCAATCGGAATCGTTACACTATCTACAATAATTTTCTCCTTATAAATCTTTGAAACTTGATTTAAATCAATCATCAGGCTACCTCCTTTTCTTTTAATAAAATAAATAAGAAATAACTACCTCCTATAAACTCCAATATGATACTTAGAGTCGTTTGAAATTTGAAGACATGTTCAATCAAAATCTGACCAAATAAAACAAAAGAGATGGTAAAGAGACATCCTCCGATAATCAATAACCAATGTTGATACGTTTTAAATAATTTGTACGACACATTCGTGCCTAAAAAACCTAAAAACATCACCGGCCCTACCAAAGCTGTTGAGACTGAAACAAGCAAACTGATTGAAATGAATAGTTTAAGAGTTAAACGGTCTACATCAATCCCTAACCCTATAGCGTTTATTCGGCCAAGGTGTAAAACATCCATTGCCTTATTTTTGTGGAAAATATAAATCAGTACTGGTAGTACTATGACCATACTGATACTAATCAGTGAGCGATCGACATTATTGAAGCTAGCAAACAAACGATTTTGAAGAATCAAAAATTCATTTGGATCTATTAATACTTGTAAAAACGAAGTTGCGCTTCTAAAAAATGTCCCTAATATTAAGCCTGTCATTAGTAATAAATAGATTCTCCCTGGAAACTTTTTAAAGAAAAACCAGTATAATAGCAGACTAAAACAGGTCATAGAAACTGTAGAAAGAAAAAAGTTTGTATATGTATTTTGTAGAAGCCTATGACTGTGTCCAAATAAAAATAAACTAATCGTCTGAAAAAATATGTAAATCGCATCCATCCCGATAATGTTAGGAGTCAATATCCGGTTTTGAGCTATCGTATGAAATAAGATTGTTGCGGTTGTCGAACAGATACTCACGATAGTCAAGGCGGCTAATTTTTTCCCTCTAAGTGATAGAATATAAGACCAGTTCCCTCTTGAACCAATTGTCATGTATGTACTAGCCAGAATTATAGCCATTAAAGCTACAATGAAAATATTTCTGTAAACGTGTTTGTTTGCCGTCATGCTTTTTCTCCTTTGAGTAATAAAAATAAAAACAGTGCAGTTCCTAGCACGCCTACAACTAGACTCACCGGTACTTCGTATGGGTGTATCACGATTCTAGAAAAGATATCGCTCCATATTAGAAACAATGCTCCAAAATATGCGGTTGGAAATAGTAACTTCCTGAAGTGATCTCCATATCTGAGTGACAAGAGATTCGGTACAACCAATCCTATAAACGGTATGTTACCAACCGTTAAAAGTACGGCTGCTGTCGCTATAGATACGATAATGATCCCAATCAGTTCAATTTGCTGATAAGCAACTCCTAAACTTGATGCTTGTTCTCTTCCTAGATTCATAACAGAAAAGTACTGAGAAAATAAGTAGATTAAAATTAAAAGGGGTACCGTAAGTAAAATCAGTTTATAATTTTGTGAACTAACTAATGATACATTTCCTTGAAGCCAAGCGGTCGCATTTTGAATCAGATCATATTGGTAAGCTACGAATGTCCCTATAGCACCGACAACATTACCAAACATTAAACCCACCATAGGAATCATAATTGAATTTCTCAATTTAACCGTTTTAAGAAATTGTAAAAACACAACAGTACCTATTATTGAGAATATAAAAGCGAAAAGCGTTCGATGAAACAATGTATGCTGACCGAAAAAAGCCATGGCTAAGATCATTCCCAAACGTGCACTAGACATAGTTCCGGCAGTTGTAGGGGAAACAAATTTATTCTGGGTCATCTGTTGCATCAGTAGTCCAGAAACTGAAAGAATAGCCCCCGCTGCTAGCAGGCTGACTGTTCTCGGGATTCTTAATGTGAATAAAATAATTCTTGTTAACTCATCTGGCGATAACAGTTGCGTGAACGTTACGTTCTCAACACCAACCATCAAAGAAATCGTAGCGCTTACCAGAAATAGGATTAATAAACCGACTTTTTTCATTCTAACCTCCCCGTGACTTATCTATCTCTAATTGAGAATGATTATCACTATCAAAATTAGTATATCGAACTACCCTTCAAGAATCAACTTATAACCAAAAAAGAACAGACCTTTTAGAGAGATGAAAAAAGGTCTGTTCTTTTTTATTTTTATTATTGAATATTCTTTATAAATCTCAATACTAAATCCGCTGATTGTTTTCCAGCCAGTTCGATAAATTCATCAAACGATACAGAAGCTTCTTCATCCGAGGTGTCAGAGAGCGCTCTAACAACCGTGAAAGGTGTATTGAACTGATAGCAAGTTTGAGCTACAGCTGTCCCTTCCATTTCAGTTACTAGTGCCTCCGGGAAGAACTCTTTAATTTTATCTGTTTGATCTTTACCCGCAATAAATGAGTCTCCTGTAACGATCATTCCTGATGAAACGTTCCAACTAGTCTCTGATGCTGCCGCAATCACTTGATCATTTAAAGACGGATCAGCTGAAAAAACAGCAGGCATTTGAGGGATTTGACCAAAAGTGTATCCAAATACGCGTGCATCTGCATCGTTATAGGATAGTTCAGTAGAGACGACCAAATCGCCTACTCGAAGACCTTTTCCGATTCCACCAGCAGAACCTGTATTAATGACAGCATTCACATTGAAGGTCTGAATTAGCAAAGTCGTAGCTATCGAGGCATTTACTTTGCCAATACCCGATTGGACTAGAGTAATTTCCTGCCCTTGAATGCACCCATTGTAGAATGTCTGATTTGCAATTGTTATCTCTTCTTTTTGTTCGAGTTGTTTAACGAGATCTTTCACTTCTTGTTCCATTGCTGCAATAATGCCAATTTTCATTTTTTTACCTACCTCTTCAAATTAACCATAAAATGCAAAAACTAGAACGATAATCAATAAAAGTGACACGATGATAATGGCTCTCGTAAGAACTTTTTCAGTTCTTCTATAACGTTCCATTTCATCCAATCGTTTTTTTGTTGTTCTTCCCTGCTTAGATAATTGTCGTTCCTTTTTACGGTTTTCTTTCTTTAGTTTTCTGTTTTCTCTTGCTCTGTCTTTTGTTTCTTTTAACTTCTGATCTCTAATTTCTTTTCTGGATACCATAATATTATACCCTCTACTTGTTTTGTATTCTGTTCATTTTCCAGTAAAACAATGCAAAAACACTCTTTGAATCACGTAAATATCCTTTTTCATATTCAGCCCAGGCTTCATCAAATGTCAAAGCGAGCAATTCAATCGTTTCATCTTCATCTTTAGGTAAAGGGTTCTCTACAGTCATTAATTGCTTGGCTTCATAAATCTCTAGAAATTCATCTGTAAAGCCGGGCGTGCTATAAAAAGAGGTGACAAATGACCACTCTTTCGCCTGATAACCAGTTTCTTCTTCTAGTTCTCTCTTAGCTGTTGTCATTCCATCAGTGTCTTCAGCATCTTTTAGTCCTGCTGGAATTTCGATACTAATTTGTTCGATAGCTTTACGGTACTGCTTGACTAGTAGTAAACGATTATCATCAGTGAAAGCAATAACTGCAGATGCTCCGGCATGCCTAACGATTTCTCTTTTTGATCGCTTCCCATTTGGCAATAGTACATCTTCTACTACATATTTTGTTACTTTACCATCATAAATCATTTCACTTTTAAGTGTTTTTTCTTCAAAATCCATAGCGATCACTTTCCTTTCCAACTATTGATATCATACAGTATCTATTATCATATTTCATTAGTAGTATAGAACACAAGTCTCACTTCTATGAAGTTTAAGATTCTTATAAAGTTTCATATATCCTACTAAGGTCCTATGTCATTCTTTTTAAAATGTGTGATAAAATGAGGGTACAAATCACATAGGAAAATATGGAGGAGCCAATATGAATAAAAATCATTTAACAGATAAATTGATTTATCTACTGACTTGTATAACTATTATCTTTTTATTTACTTTTTTAGTCGCTTTTGGGTTAAATATTTATCTCTCAGGATTACTAAGTATCGCCTTAGGTTTCGTTTTGCTCTACGCACGTGGAAAAAAACAACGACCTGCTGATGAAAAGAAATTACCAAAACTTTCTTCTGACAAAGAGGCTTTTTATGTCTCTAAAGGTCTTGAGAAAGAAGACATCCAGTACTTCCGTCAAACTATGCAAAAAGCTAAACAGCAAATCAGAGACATTGAAAAGAACATGCTCGCTACTGGAAAATTAAAAGCGATTGAAAATCGTAACAATACAGTCCACCTGACGAAGTCTATGTTCAGAGAAATTATCAAGGAGCCAAACCGTCTTCATGAAGTTGATCAGTTTCTTTATGTACACTTACCTTCGTTAGCAGACTTGTCTGGTAAGTATAATGAAATCAATAACCACCAAGCTAAAAGTAAAGCAACTTACGATATGTTAGAAAAAGCTTCTCAAACTTTAGATAAGATGTGTCAGCAAATCGCTGAGGACTACGTTCAATTCAAGTCTGACGATATTGTGGATATGGAAGTAGAGGTAGAACTTGCAAAAAGATCTTTGGACAAGGATAATGGTTTCCAAGAAGATACAATCAACAATGAAGAAGTTTAACCTATTTTGATTCTGAAAGGATGTCACGTTATATGGATGATAAGAATACACAGCAAGACCTTACAAAAGTAAAAGATCAGTCAACAAGTGAGTTGGATGATTTACTGGCGAATCCCTTTGGAGAAACCATGAAAGACCCTCCTGCTCCTAGTGCTAATACGAGTACTTCTTTGACAGGTGAACAAGCTGAAGAAACGAGAAGATTGTTTGATACTTTACCTGAAGAACGACAAAAGCAAGCGCAACAACTTTCTAATCAAATCGCAGAGAACGATATAGATGCTGTCTTGAATTATGGATCGGCTGCTCAGCAGCGCTTAGGAGATTTTTCGCATTCTGTTCTGAATCATGTGCAGAATCAAGAAACTGGGCATATCGGTGAAACATTGAATGACTTAATGTTCCGATTGAAAGAAAGTAATCCCGATGATTTACGTGCAGATAATTCAAATATCTTCAAAAAGATGTTCAAGAAAATTAACCGTTCGATTTATGAAACGACTGCCAAATATCAAAAGATTGGCGCTCAAATAGATAAAATTGCCGTTAAACTAGACAAAGAAAAAGATATGCTGCTAAAAGATAACGAAATGCTTGAAGCGTTATATGAGAAAAACTTTGAATACTTTGAAGCTTTAAACATTTATATTGCTGCCGGAGAGTTAAAATTGGAACAATTGCAAAAAGAATCCATACCGAATGCGATGAAAGTTGCAGAAAGCAGCACAAATCAGATGGACGTTCAACGTGTAAATGATTTAAACCAGTTCCAGAATCGTCTTGAAAAAAGAGTTTATGATTTAAAAGTTGCAAGACAAATGACGATTCAACAAGCGCCTCAGATCCGTTTGATTCAAAATACCAATCAAGCATTATCAGAAAAGATTCAAACTTCTGTTAATACAGCTATCCCTTTATGGAAAAACCAAATTGTTATTGCGTTAACGTTATTACGTCAAAAAGAAGCCGTCACTGCTCAAAGACAAGTTTCTGAAACAACCAACGACTTATTAACTAAAAATTCCGAAATGCTGAAACAGTCTTCTATTGAAACTGCTCGTGAAAACGAACGTGGTATCATCGATATTGAAACACTGGAGAAAACACAAACTGATTTGGTTGAGACACTTGAAGAAACTCTTTCGATTCAACAAGAAGGCCGTTCTAAGCGTAAAGAAGCTGAACAACAGCTCGTTAGAATGGAAGATCGTTTAAGAGATCAACTGCTTAAAATCACAGAAAACTAAGCCAAAAACTTCCCTTCCTAGGGAAGTTTTTTATTTACGAGTCGTATTCTTTGAACATTTTATAGCAATCCCGTATAGTTAGTAACATAAAGAAGCAAAGAAAAAGGAGAGAGTTATTATGTTAGGTTTTATTTTAATGTTAATCATCGGTGGAGTTGTAGGTGCCATTGGTCAAGCAATCATCGGTAAAAATGTACCAGGTGGAATTATTGGTAATATCGTTGTAGGTTTTATCGGTTCTGCTTTAGGTGGATATTTATTGGGTGACTTAGGTCCTTCAATTGAAGGTATTGCGCTTATTCCAGCAATCGTTGGTGCTGTAATTGTAGTATTCCTATTCAGCCTACTTGCTAAAAAATAATAATTGCGTTAAACTGCAATTATATCAAAAAGCTCCATGTACTCGCCTAGGCGGTTACATGGAGCTTTTTTAGTTTATACTTTATCAACGTTAGAAGCTTGTGGTCCTCTATCACCATCAGTGATGTCGAATTCTACTTCTTGTCCATCATCTAAAGCTTTGTATCCTTCGCTATTGATTGCACTGAAGTGTACAAATACATCTTCGCTACCTTCTACTTCGATAAAGCCAAATCCTTTTTCTGCGTTAAACCATTTCACTGTTCCTCTAGCCATCCTACTTTTCCTCCTAAGTAAATACTTGCAACAGACTGCCTATAAGTTCATTTATTGTTTAATAAACGTTGCATACATCTATTACAGTTTCAGTATACAAAACCCCCACTCTTTTTGCAAGGGCTTTCTTCATCAAAATATAAAATATTTAGCGATTGTATCCCTTATCAGTTCCTATTTCAAACAAAAAAATAAAAGCTGACCATTTGGCCAGCTTTATGGTTATTCTTGTTCTTCTTTTTCTTCAAATAATTCTGGGAAGTGTTCTTCACAGATATGGTGACATCTAGGACAAAGTTTGCCGACTCCTTCAATTTCCACAAGTTCATTAGAAGTGATTCGACATCTTTCACAAACCTCGCCTTCCATATGCTGAACTCGAACTGAAAGCCCTTCGAAGTCTAATATAGAGGAATCTTTTGGTTTTTCAGAAAGTGGTTTAACCGTAACATTTGAAGCAATTAGAATCTGGCGCAGATTAGTATCTAGTGATTCCAATAACGTTTGAACATCATCTGATACGTAAAGCGTCGTATCTGCTTCAAAATCCTTACCAATCACTTTGTTTTCACGCGCGACTTCATTCGCTTTAAGGATATGGTCTCTTAATCGCATAAACTGATCCCATTTTTCTACAAGTGCTTCTGATTGCTCGTATGTTTCTACTTGAGGCATTTCAGTTAATTGAGCATACGCTTCATCTTCTTCTAAATATGTCCAAATCTCTTCTGCAGTATGCGGAAGAATAGGTGTCAACAGCTTAGTCAATTTCACGATTACTTGATAGAAAACAGATTGCATGGCTCTTCTAGAATGCGCATCTGGAGCATCAATATAAAGCACATCTTTTGCAAAGTTTACGTAGAAGTTTGACATATCAACCGTACAGAATTGATTGATTTCTTTGTAAATTTCAGAGAAGTTGTAAGCTTCATAAGCATTTAAAACATTTTCAACAGTACGATTCAAACGGTTCATCATGTACTGATCAACAGTTCTTAATTCTTCATAAGGTACATTGTTTTCAGCATACGAGAAGTCTTCTGTATTTTGAATCAAGAAACGAATGGTATTTCTGATTTTACGGTATACTTCTGATACTTGTTTCAAGATATCCATACTTACACGCACATCAGCTTGAGAATCGACACTAGAAACCCATAAACGAATAATATCTGCACCCATTTGTTTGATGACTTTGTTTGGAAGGATCGTATTTCCGAGTGATTTACTCATTTTACGTCCATCCCCATCTAAAACAAATCCTTGAGATAAAACAGATTTATATGGCGCTTCACCATTGATAGCTACACTTGTTGTCAAACTCGAATTAAACCATCCACGGTACTGATCTGAACCTTCAAGATACATATCAGCTGGGAAAGATAGGTTATCTCTTGTTTTTAGAACTGCTTGATGAGAAGATCCCGAATCGAACCAAACATCCATGATATCTGTTTCTTTAGTGAATAAACCGTTTGGACTAGAAGGAGATTCAAATCCTTCTGGAAGCAAGTCTTTTGCTTCACGTTCAAACCAAACGTTAGATCCATGTTCAGCAAATAAGTCAGATACACGGGCAATAGTTTCAGGTGTAATGATTGCATCTCCATTTTCAGCATAGAAGATCGGTAAAGGAACACCCCAGGCACGCTGACGTGAAATCACCCAGTCTCCTCTATCTCTTACCATGTTGTAGAGTCTTTGCATTCCCCAAGGCTGAAGCCAGTCTACTTCTTGAACAGCTTGTAGAATATCTTCACGGAAATCTTTGATGGAAGCAAACCATTGTGGTGTTGCTCGGAAGATAACCGGTTTTTTTGTTCTCCAGTCATGTGGATAGCTGTGTGTGAAGAAATCCATTTTAAGCAAAGCATCTTTCTCTTTTAACCACTCTGTGATGATTTTATTTGCATCATCATAAAACGTTCCTTCTAGACCTGGAGCTTCATCTGTAAAGCACCCTCTTCCGTCTACTGGTGAAAGGACTTTAAGGCCATATTGCTGAGCGGCAATAAAGTCATCTTCTCCGTGTCCAGGTGCTGTATGAACTAAACCAGTACCACTGTCTAAAGTTACATGGTCTCCCATAATCACTAACGAATCACGGTCATAGAATGGATGTTTTGTTGTTAATCGGTCCAAATCCGATCCTTTAACTTCTTTGATTAGTTCAATTTTTTCCCAGCCAAGTATTTCTGCTACTTCTTCAGCCATTTTAGAAGCGACTACGTATTTACGTCCATCGGCTTCTAGTACAGCATAATCAAATTCAGGGTTTACAGCAATGGCTAAGTTTGCAGGCAATGTCCAAGGGGTTGTTGTCCAGATAATTAAAGAAGTATCTTGTTCCAGAATACCTTTTCCGTCATTAACTTCAAACGCCACATAAATATTAGCCGAACGAACATCGTGATACTCGATTTCAGCCTCAGCTAAAGCAGACTCACTAGATGGAGACCAATAAATCGGTTTTAACCCTCTATAGATGTAGCCTTTTTCTGCCATTTTACCGAATACTTTGATTTGTTCTGATTCGTAATCTTTTGTAAGGGTCACGTATGGATTATCCCACTCCCCAGCAACACCTAATCGTTTAAAGTCTTCACGTTGTTTATCGACTTGTTCCCAAGCATACTCTTCACAAAGCTTTCTGAATTCGGCAACAGACATTGATTTACGATCAACACCTGCATTTGTTAAAGCTTGCTCAATAGGTAAACCATGTGTATCCCATCCTGGAACATATGGTGCACGGAATCCAGACATAGATTTGTAGCGAACGATAATGTCTTTTGAAACTTTGTTTAATGCATGGCCCATATGAATATTCCCATTTGCATAAGGAGGTCCATCATGTAATATAAATGTTGGTTTGTTCTGGTTTAATTCTTGTCTATTTGCATAAATATTGTTTTCTTCCCATTCTGCTTGACGATCCGGTTCTTTGTTTGGGAGTCCAGCACGCATTGGGAATGCTGTCTTCAATAAATTCAGAGTTTCTTTTACTTCCATATTTTGCAGCCTCTTTTACTTTTATTTTTTGAAAATTCCATTTGTCAAATTAAGTTAGACAGTTCTTGTCCATCAATGTGTCTCAAAAATACTTCTAATGGTGTATGGTAGTTCAAAGATTTTCTTGGAATATGGTTCCTATTTGAAGCGATATTTGAAACAAATGATTGATCTACTTGATTGAAGTCCATTTCTTTAGGGAGACCATCTTTTCGGAGTAGACCGTTAGAATGTTCATTTAAAGCTCGTTGGGAGGGTGTCCCTGGATCCGCAAAGTAAATCGCTATATCCTGTTGATTACTAATGGATTTCCAGTTAGAAAATTCTTTTCCACAATCAAACGTGATAGATTTGAAGAGATTTCTTGGAATAGTCTTGAACCAATTATTTACCGCAGCTTCGATATCACGTGCCTTGCGCCCGTCGGGCTTCAAAGTAATAATGACTTTTGATAATCGTTCGACTAATGTGATCACAGCACTTTTATGATGAACCCCAACGATTGTGTCACCTTCTAGGTGACCAAATTCTTTTGTAAAATGAGGATAATCATCTAGCCGTTCGGAAATGTTTCTTTTGAATGCTTGCTTACCGCGTCTTTCCTTATGACCATTTGGTTTGCGCTTTCCTTTCATCGGAAGCGTTGCTTGATCAAAAAGTCCCTGTTTGAACTGTCGATACAAGGTACGTACAGAGCAAGCGATGGGCTTCTCTGCACGCCCTATAATGACATCGGGTGTCCATCCTTGAGCAACCATCTTTTGAATGTAAGATTTTTGATCTTGCGGTAAACAAATAGAGCGTCTCCCGCACCGTTGTTTATTTTCTTTGTACTGTTTGAAATAATCAAGCGCAGTACATCCTTTCCTTAGGAAAGTAATGACTTTGTGAATCGTTTGACGCGACCGATGGAGGTAGGTCGAGATCTTCAAGACAGATATATTCTGGTGGAAATAGGCTTCTATCATTACAAGTTCTTCCGTGGTAAGATGGGTGTAGGTCATTCGTGATCACTCCTATGTTTTCTTTGGTCGGAAATACATTTTGAGTGTACCACGAATGACTTTTTTAGTTGTCTAGCTTAATTTTACAATCGGCGAAATAAAAAGACCCCATCCCTAAAAAAGGACGAAGTCTTCGTGGTACCACCTTACTTTAGAAACATAGACACCCTTATTTAAGGTAAATTATCCAGTTTCTCTCTTCTCTTTAACGCAGAGCTACGTTTTTAACTACTAAATTTCATTAAAAAAGCTACTGAATGATTACAAGTTGAAATTGACTTGCCAACATCGCACCACCGTTGGCTCTCTGAAAAGTGTTTCAACTTATATAATTTCAGTAATCGCTACTATTCATTTATACGTTTGGCAATTCCACAGCAGGTGTCATGCCTTCTTCGTAATTTTGATTTTCAGATTCATCTGATTCTACTACATCCGATGTAGGTTCGATTTCTTCTGATTCATCTTTTTGATCAAGTTCTGTTTTCACTTCGTTCAATGTATGTGTTTCTGGTTTCTCTGAAATAGGTGCTTGTAAAATATCATCCCATTCATCTTTCTTTACTAGCTCAAGTTGCGATTCAATCATAAGTTGAAGTCTTTGGCGAAAAATACGACTTTGCTTGCGCAAAGCTTCTGTTTCTTCTTCGATTTTACGGGCTTTACCAACAGCTTCTTTCAGTAGTTGATCTGCATGATTTTCAGCATCTTGACGAACTTTGGAAGCTTTGTTTTCTGCTTCTTTAGAAATCATATCTGCTTCTTTTTCAGAATTCACTTTCAAACGATCAGCAGCATCTTGTGCAACAATAATCGACTTATTAAGTGAATCTTGCATTTGATCGTAACTTGCTAATTTTTCTTCAGCAAATTCCAATTTCTTTTCAGTTTCCTTTTTTTGTTTCAATAACAATTCATAATCTTTGATGATTTGATCCAGATAATCGTTTACTTGATCCTGATCGTACCCTCTCATCTTAACAGAAAATTCTTTGTTATGTATGTCCATAGGTGTTAATGCCATGATCGAATTCCTCCGTTACCTTTTTTTGAGCAGTTTGATTCCTGTTTTTTTCCAGTATAAATAATAATCCGTCCTTAGACAAGACCTTATTGATTTCTATCCAGAATATCAAGTTCCAATCTGATTTTTTCTTTACGTGTTTTACCTTCAATGGATTTCAATTTGATTCTTCCGAACCCTCTAATAGAAATAACATCTGATATTCCTAAAGAAATATCCGGTCTAGAAATTTCATTCCAGTTGACTTTCACTTTGTTTGAACTAATCAATTCTTTCGACTTTTGTCTAGACAGATTGAATGCAGCTGCAAGGACAACATCTATTCTTAATGAAGAAGCAATGACACTGTGACTATCCCACTTATCTCTCGGCAGGATAATTTCAGTGTATGACTTTTCTTCCAGATGAACCTTTATTTTACCAATACTTTCAATTTGTGAAAGTAAGTATGGCAGCATCGGTTGATCCATAAAGAACTGCCATGTTTCTCCATCGGTTATAATGTCTCCAAGAGTTTCTCGGTTAATTCCAGCTCCAGTAAGCGTTCCAAGTATACTCCCATGTGATAGAGTCGCAAACTTGGTTGGATAATTGATTTCACAGATTGTGATATTGTAGTCTTGTTGCTCGGGTTCAAAATAAGGCGGAGACAGAAAGAGTCTTTTTCTTTCTGCATCTTCATATCCTCCAAAGTAATGCAAAGATATCTCAGTACTCTGCCCTACGACTGATTCAACAATATACTGCTGTCTCGGATCCAAAAATGGTGTCAGATAAGGCGTATACTGTTCTTCCACTTGATTAGTCCAATCCATGACTGTATCAATGAAATTCTGTTCGTCTTTTCTAAAATGCTGGTATACATTATCCATTAGCCTTCAACCTCACACTAATCCGATTTGATTGAAAAGATTCAAAATGATTTGAAAAACGGGTGTAATCCCCATTCTGATAAACGAAAGAGCAAAAAGCGCAACGATCCCTGCAAGACTGATCATTCCGATTGGCGGTACAAACCGTCTAAAGAATCCTACATAAGGTTCACAAATTCTGATTAAAATTCTTCCAATACTAGACTGATACGCTCCTGGAATCCAAGACATTAAAAAGTAGACGAGGATCAACATTCTATAAATATCGACCGCTCTCAGTGAAATGTCGTGTAAAAATTGTATAACTTGATATACCATAAAATACGTTCTCCGTTTCCGTTAGAAATCCTGGTTTTTTAAAGCTTGTAACTCAGCTCCATCTAATTCAACAGAATTCGGAGTACAAACAAAAATTTCATCGCCGATTCTTTCAATATCACCTTTAATTGCATAGGTCGTACCCATTAAGAAATCAATCACTTTTTTAGCCTGATCTTTTTCCATTCTTCTGAAATTCAAAATCACAGACTGATTATTTAATAGAATATCCGCCACACTTTGAACTTCAGAGTATGTGCGAGGTTCCATCACATTGATACGTGGCTTTTTATTCGCCTGCTGATGATTGATTGCTACAATGTTTTGACTCTGTGCAGGTGCTGCAGATTTACGGATTGGTTGAGTTTTAGCTACGACAGTTTTTTCTACTTTAGGCGCTGGCTTTTCTCTGACCTGTTTTGGTGCGCTTTTCTTCTCAGTTATTTCTTCTATCTCCTCAGAATCTTCTTCTAAAAAGAAAAAATTGTTTAACCGATCTTTGATCCCCATAATCTCGTCTCCTTTCGCAGAGAACTATTCTCTATCTTTTCCGTCTTCTTCTAAAAAATGGTGGTGTATCAACTTCGTCATTTGAGCTTGACTGTGATTCAGTCTCATCTCTAGAAAATAAATCTTTTTCACTATTCTCTTTAGAAGCTTCTCTAGATGCATCTAAATCAGAATTTTGACGATCTCTCTGGTTAGGTTCTTTACGAATATCCCAGTTTCCGAAAGGATCATTTTCAGATTTTTTTTGTTGAGTCTGTTGAACATTATTTTTATTTACTGAAGCAGGTTTTTTAGTTTCTTTTTTTTCACCATTAATTCCAGTAGCAATAACTGTAACAACTACTTCATCTCCAAGTTCTTCATTGATAGAAGTCCCGAAGATAATATTGACTTCACTTGTTGCTGCTGCTGAAACAATATCTGATGCATCTTGAGCTTCAAATAATGTTAAGTCAGATCCGCCAGTGATGTTTAACAAGACATTTTCAGCGCCATCAACCGAAACTTCAAGTAGTGGAGAAGAGATGGCTTTTTTAGTTGCTTCTGCAGTTCTATTTTCCCCAGTAGCTGTACCGATACCCATCAAGGCAGAACCTTGGTTTTCCATAACGGTTTTAACGTCAGCAAAGTCCAAGTTGACATACCCTGGGTTGGTAATCAAATCAGAGATTCCTTGCACACCTTGACGCAATACATTGTCAGCTTCTCTGAAAGCTTCCATCATCGGTGTCTTTTTGTCTACAATTTCAAGTAAACGGTTGTTAGAGATTGTAACTAAGGTGTCGACGTGTTCTCTCATTAATGCAATACCTTCTGCAGCAAAACGACCTTTTTTAGGTCCTTCAAAAGTGAACGGACGTGTAATCACACCAACAGTCAAAGCTCCTTGCTCTTTTGCAATGCGCGCCACAATTCCAGCAGCTCCAGTACCAGTTCCTCCGCCCATACCAGCAGTAACAAATACCATGTCAGCTCCACGCAAGGATTCTGCAATCGCTTCTTCACTTTCTTCAGCTGATTTTCTTCCGACTTCTGGATTAGCTCCAGCACCCAATCCTCTAGTCAATTTGGGTCCTAATTGTATTTTAGTTTCAGCACTCATCATATCTAATGCTTGAACATCTGTATTGGCTACGATAAATTCTACGCCTTGAACGCCATCTTGGATCATTCTGTTTACAGCGTTACCTCCAGCTCCACCAACACCTATAACTTTTAATACGGCTCCTTGAGATGCAATTGAATCGAATTCTAATTCCATTCTTTTTCCTCCTGTTTACGATATTTAATCAAAAAATGTTGAGAAAAAGTTTTTTACTTTTTCCGTAAATGATGGTCCATTTGATGGTTCGCTTGTTTGTACATGCGTCTCATCTTGATGTGCGCTAGTAGAACTAGCTGTATTTCCATGAGTACTTTGAGTTGTTTCATGTTGATTAAACTGATGTCCGGATAGACATATTTTATTAATCAGTTTCTGTATACCATCCAGTTTCCCCTCATAATACGCAAGTGATATCGCATTTGTAAAAGAAGGGTATCTCACTCCCATGAAATCAGGTATGTAAACATCCACTTGTACATCAAATATCTCTTCTGCAAGTTCTCTAACACCTGGTATGGCCGCAGCTCCACCTGTGAGTTTCACTCCACCCGGTAAAGACAAAGCGCCGATTTTATCCAAATCTTCTTTCAACAATTGAAATATCTGCTCAATTCTTGCTTCTATGATTTCTGCAATATAGGTTTCTTTAACCTTTATCGGTTCTTTCTGACCTACGGTGTCCACATGAATGGTTTGATCACTATCTAGATTACTAGATAAAGCATACCCAACTTCTCTTTTCAAGCTTTCAGCATTTACTGTAGACGTATTTAGTACCATAGAAATATCTTTAGTTACAAATTCTCCACCTTGCTGTTCGACATGCATGTACTTCAACTGATGATCGTGTAATGCTGATGCCGTTGTCTGTCCTCCACCCATATCTATTTGAACAGCTCCAAATTGTCGCTCATCTTCTGATAATACAAGGTGTGACATAGCTTGTGGTTGTATGATCAGGTCTTGAATCACATATCCAGCTTCTCTAACACATTTCTTGACGTTGTGTACGATTGACTTAGGCACCGCTAGTACTGTACCGTAAATCTCTAGTCTTTCACCAACCATACCTCTTGGATCTTTAATTTCATCAAAACCATCCACTAAAAATTCTTCAACCATGACCGAAATCATTTCTTTGTCTGAAGGAATATGATTCAAACACGTTTCATTGATGGCTTTTTCAACATCTGCATCTGTTATTTCCTGACTGTTATGATCAATTTGGATATATCCATTAAAAGGAATAATATCTACTCCATTTGCAGGTATACCAACAATCAATTCTTCAATTTTTAATCCAGATTTTTCTTCTGCTTGTTGAACGGCAGCTGTTATAGCTTGACTCGTTTCATCAATATCTACGATCATGCCTTTATTCAAGCCTTTAGATCGTTCACTACCAACACCAATAACATTCATCTGATTATTCAGAACTTCAGCTACGATAACTTTTATTGAAGTTGTTCCTATATCTAAACTCGCGTATACGCCATTTTCCATAATCGATTGAAACCTCCAGTCTACACTAGGCATTATTTATATATAGTTCTAGCTGTAGAATTTACTCTTTTTTCTTTTAAACTTTGATATTTTATATAAACATGTCAGTTTGATCATTATGCATGTGAATATGGCTTATTTTACCACAAATACCAACGGTTATTGAAGTTAGTTTATTGATTTCTCAATACAAAACATAACTTTTGTGTAACAGAAGAACGCTTGTTTCCTTTAAAAACGATTATGAACTTTATTCTTCTATTTCATTATCTAATTCAATACTGTTTTCCTCATCATACTCTTGATCTTCAACTGATGAAAATGGTAAAAAGTAAGCACCTGCTTCTAAATCGAAAAGACCGTTCTCACCTTTAACTGCTCTGACAAGCTGGGGATAGCGTTTGAGCCGTTCCGAAAAGCTCGGTATCGAAGCTAATACTTCATTGCCATTATTCATATATGCTTTGACAAGCAGTGGATTTCGCTCGTTTTCAATCCATTCAACTTCAGAGATCATGGACTGAATGGATTGGTCTAGTTTATTGTATTCAGACAGCATCTGTTGAAGTACATCTTCATCTACAAAATTGAAAAACGTTGGCAGATTTCCTACGTTGTTCGGATAAGGTTCTCTTAAAACTTTTTCATTATCTAGTATCTTAAAATAGGTGTTATCTTTGTATAGATAGGCAACGGTTTCGTATTCGGAGATATTAAAGTGAACATCATGGAAATCATTTATCGTTAATTCCATTGATCTAACTTGGGGTAATGCTGCTTTGATTTCCTTTTCTATTTCCGTCTTGTTAAAGTAAGTCTGCCATAATGAGTCCCCAGAACGGATTTTGCTTTCATTGATGATTTCTTGATCAAACACTTCATTAGTTCCTTCAACAACAATCGCCCCAACTTGACTGTAAGGGGTTAAAAAGTAAATACCTATAAACAAAGTTAATGAAAAAAACAGAACGAGTCCGAACCATTTAGCTTTCAATCGATTCCATTTACTTTTTTTATTTTGAGGAGAGTCTGCATATTTCTTGTTATAGATATCTTCAATATTCGTTACTGAATGATCCGTCTTCTTACTCATCAAAGCTCTCCTCCTTACGGTGTTAATTTATAATCGACTGTATCACTTCAATCAGCTCATCTGATGCTCTTTGTTTGCCCATTTTCTTGGAATTTTCAGCCATATCTTTTCTTTTTTGCTCATCTGACATCAGTACATTTATATCTTTCACAAATCTTTCAACAGTTAGTTCTGTTTCTCGTATCATCAAAGCTGCTTCTTTGTTGACCAGACTGAGTGCATTTTTCGTTTGATGGTCTTCTGTGACATTTGGACTAGGGATCAAAATACTAGGCATACCTAAAGAAGTTAACTCTGCAAGTGTGGTCGCGCCACTTCTCCCTACGACGAGCGACACTGATGCAAAAACTTGTGGCATATCGTTGATATAAGGTACGATCTTCACAGAATCCTGAAGATTTAATGCTTTGTATTTTGTCTGAATTTCTTGAGTGATTTCATCGTGGTAAATTTCTCCAGTTACATAAAGCACTTGATAGGGAGAACCTACCAATTGTTCGAAACTATCCATAAAAGTTTGATTGATCTTCTGCGCTCCTCGACTGCCTCCGAAAATCAATACCGTTTCTTTTTCACTATTTAAACCAAATGTTTCCAATATAGCATTTGGTTTTAAGAGCGCTACTTCCTGAGCTCTTGGATTTCCTGTGAATACAACTTTATCTTCTTGTCCTTTGAACTGAACTTTTGCTTCTTCAAAACAAACTGCAATCTTATCTACGAAACGCGCTAAAAATTTATTTGTGATGCCCGCTACACTATTTTGTTCATGTATAATAGTGGGAATCTTTTGTTTTGAGGCCGCATAGCAAACGGGTGCACATACGTATCCTCCTGTTCCAATTACAACGTCAGGATTAAAAGCCTTAATCAATTTTCGAGCTTTTCGAATACTACCTAGGAAAAGTCTGATTGTATTCACGTTATAAGCTATTCCTGAAGGGTTCAACTTTCTTTTAAACCCCTCCACTTTTATGGCTTTAAAAGGCACACCGCTTTCAGGAACGATTTTACTTTCTAAACCTCGTTCAGTTCCTATATAAAGAAATTCTGAATCAGGATATTGTTCTTGGATTTTTTTTTTCAAGGCTAACGCAGGATAGATATGTCCACCTGTTCCGCCTCCAGTTAATAATACCTTCATATCACTTCAAACACGCTAAGTGTTTATGCCTCCTCTTGTTTCTGCTGTATAAGACGATCGATACTGTTCATATAAGCATTCCCTCTAATTTCAAAACTTGGATACTGATCCCAACTCGCACAAGCTGGTGAAAGTAAGATGATGTCTCCTGGTTCGCTAATATTATAGGCTTCAGGTACTGCTTGTTCTACATCAACAACTTTTATTCCCTGCGTTATTCCTGCTCTACTGGCTGTATCAAGGATTTGTTCCGCCGTTTCTCCGAAAGCTAAAACACCTTTGACATGTTTTTCCATTGCTGGTATCAAATCATCAAACGAAACCCCGCGATCCAAGCCACCCGCAAGTAAGATAACAGGTTTATCGAATCCTTCTAGTGCATTAATCGTTGCTAGTGTGTTTGTCGCTTTAGAATCATTGTAAAATTTACGATTTTCAAATGTCCGAACATATTGTGTCCGGTGCCTAACGCCTTTAAAAGAACTCAGTGCTTTTTTGATTTCTTTGTTTGATTTATTCATGATCTTGGATACCGCAACCGCCGCTAGAGCATTTTCCAGATTGTGTTTCCCTGGTAAAAGAATATCTTTCACTTCAAGAACCAACTGATCTTTGTAATAAATCCCATCATCTTTTACATAGGCACCTTTTTCAACAACTGTTTTACGTGAAAAAGGAATCAGCTGAGCATGGCTGTGTTGATGAACCAAATCTGTTAATTCTGTCTGATCTGCATTGTAAATCAAGTAGTCCGTTTCTGTTTGGTTTTTAGTGATTTCCATTTTTGCTTGAACATACTCTTCTCTCGTACCGTGATAATCTAAATGAGCCGAGTAAAGATTAGTGATTACAGAAATTTTCGGTTTCAAACTAGGTGCACCTAATAATTGAAAACTAGATAATTCAAGTACAATTTCATCTTCAGGAGTCGCTGCCATTACAACCTGACTTGCAGGTGTTCCGATATTTCCAGCAGCATACGCTTTACCAGAAGTTCGTTCAGTATTCAAAATTTCTGTAATCATTGTTGTTGTGGTTGTTTTACCATTTGTTCCAGTTATTCCGATTATTGGACTTTCGGCTACTTCATAAGCTAACTCTACCTCTGTTATAATAGGTATATTTTTTTCCTGAGCTTTTTTTATAATTGGATTTGAGTAAGGAATACCTGGATTTTTTACAACAAGTTCAAAGTCCTCATCCATCAATTCTATAGGATGACCTCCAGTAATCACTCTTAAACCTTCATTGACTAATTCTCTCGCTTCTGGATTTTCATCAAGATTTTTATAATCATTTACGGTTACTAATGCTTTTAATTTATGTAGTAATTTGGCAGCACTAACACCGCTCAAGGCTAGTCCTAGAACAAGTATTTTTTTGTTTGCATATTTATCAATTGGTTTCATCATTATCCCTCTTCTTCATTGATGGCTCATCATTGTTATTGAAAGCAGATTCTTTAAATTTCTATATTATACTTTAAAAAACTGGATGTAGATTACTCTACGTCCAGCTTTTCCTCAAACATTATACCAAAATAAAAAGTACGACTAAAGCCATAAGGAGACTAATTAGTGAAAATACACCGACCAATTTCCATTCGCTCCAACCAACCATTTCGAAGTGATGGTGAATAGGACTCATTTTAAAGATTCTTTTCCCTCTTAATTTAAATGAACCAACTTGTAGCATGACACTCGCTGTTTCACAAACGAAGATAAAACCAATTAAAAGTAATGTCCATTCTTGGTTCAACAGTATTGAAATCCCTGCTAAACCTGCTCCTAATGCCAAAGATCCTACATCCCCCATAAAGATCTTAGCGGGTTTTTTATTGAAAAAGAAGAAACCCAGGAGTCCTCCAAAGACAGAAAGTGCAAAAATCACAATGTCCCACTGAGACTGCATTGCTGCTATGATAGCATACGAAAGGTAAGCAATCATTCCAGTACTTGCCATTAAACCATCGATACCATCTGTCAAATTAGTTGCATTTGAAAAACCAACTAACCAGAATAAAACAAACAGACTATAGAACCAACCAATATCAATGGATCCCACCACAGGAATCATGATTGCTGTAGGATAATTCAATAAGGATAATCCAACGAAGAACACGATTCCGCCTAAAATTTGTCCAACCAATTTTTGTAGACTAGTTAATCCTAAATTTCGCTTCATAACGACTTTGACGTAATCATCTAAAAAACCGATCAATCCATAAAACACAAGAATAAATACTAGCAGAAGCGTTCCTGTTGTAAAGATTCTTAAAAACAAGCTAGCTATCAGTACAGTTGCTGAAGCCGCCATAATGATTGAAACACCTCCCATAGTCGGTGTTCCTGACTTACTTTCGTGCCACTTCGGTCCTTCTTCTCGAGTGACTTGACCTAATTGTTTTTTTGCAAAATATCGTATTACGAATGGCATTGAGCATACCGTGATAATCAAACTCAATACAATCGGAAATATGATTCTTGTTAATTCTATCATTCTCTATTCGTTCTCCTTTAAAGCTTTATCCTACTTTTTTTATTATTGAGATGCAGGGGATAAAGTCAACTTGATTTTTGTACCGGTTTCTATAAAAGTATTCGGTTCAAGATCTTGGGCCGTTACATACCCTTCCCCTTCAAATTCAAATTCAGCACCTGTCAGTTCCGCGATTTTCATCACATCACTTCTAGACCATCCTGTCAGATCCGGTAAAGTCATTGCACCATTCGTTAACAGAATAACACGTTGATCCTCATAAAGTGAAGAATCTTTTCGTGGAAACTGTTGAACGACTTTGTCACCGGAACCAATGACGGCACTTTCTAATCCTTTACTTTGGACGTCTTCGATTGCACCCGCAATATCTTGTTCGATCAAATTAGGCATCGTTTCAGTCAGTTCACTTTCTTGTTCTTCATCAGAAACATCCATAGATTCCAATGCTCTTTTCATAACTGGATTAAATATTTTTTGTACAACTTCGCTACCGTGACTAGCGCCATTAAATTTAGGTTGCTGTACAGTAACGTATAAAATTAATTCTGGATCCTCTACGGGAGCCATACCTACAACGGAGTAAATATAATCCCCGTTTCCATTATAGTATCTATTTGTCTCAGGATTGACTAATTGCGCAGTCCCAGTTTTAGCAGCAATGTTATATCCCTCTATTTTATATCCTTTTGCAGAACCATTTTCATTTGTAACAGGTTCAGTTAAATACTGTAATGCTTTCTCTGCAGTTTCTTTTGAAATTGGACTCTGAGTATATTCAGGTTCGAACGTTGTTTCTTCTTGTGTAGCGTGATTCGTGATGTGATCTATCAAATACGGCTTTACCATCTTACCTTCATTGGCTATTGCTGAAAAAGCACGTAACATCTGAACTGGTGTGACACTGATTCCTTGTCCAAAAGAGGTATTCACCTTTTGAAGAGCACCTGCATACATGTTACTACCACTGTATTCGTTTGGTAGATTCATTCCTACAGCTTGACCAAAACCAAAATCATCAAGATACTTTTTCCAAGTATCGAATCCCATTTTTTCTACTTGATGGACAAAAGCGACGTTACTTGACCGTGCTAGCCCCTCCAGATAGGTAATTGGTCCCCATCCATCTGGATTAAAGTCCCGAACGACGCCACCAGCGACAGAAATCTTTCCTGATTTATAAACACCTTCAGGTTGAAAAACACCTTCCTCAATGGCAGCTGCAAGTGTCATAGCTTTCATGGTTGATCCAGGTTCATATGCATATTCAACTAGCAAGTTCTGCCACGTCTGTTCAATGCCTTCTTTTGTTGTAGCATTAAATGAAGGACGTTGTGAAGTTGCTAGAATTTCACCCGTTTTAGCATTCATCAGAGTAGCCGTCATTCTTTCTGGAGAATGTTCTTCTTCTACTTGATCCATTGCATTTTCTAAAACCACTTCGAGTCTTCGGTCAATCGTCATATGAATATCATTACCATCAACGGCTTCGACTCTTTTTTCTTCTTGCCCAGGGATAACGTACCCATATTTATCTTTTTGATATTCTACTGATCCATTTATCCCACTGAGTAAATCGTCGTAAGTTTGTTCGATTCCCATAATCCCTTTTAATTGTTTGGAATCTTCTTCATCAGAGATTTGTGCTAACCCTACCGTATGAGAAGCAAAAACACCGTTTGGATATAACCTTGTTTTTTTATCTTCAAATGTGATTCCGGTTAGTTCTTGTTGGTCTAATTCTTCATTGATTTTACTCGTAATATCATAAGAAAGGTTGTTCCCGGCTGCACCGAATTCAACCTGAGATTGTTCTTCTGTTAGTCGTTTGAATATTTCTTCTTCACTCATTGAAATATACTTAGCTAATATCCCAGCCACTTCTTTAGGTTTTTGAACATGCTGCGGTCTTGTTGGACTGGACCATTGATCCGTTAGCACAGCCACCATCTTGTACGTATTTGCATCCATTGCAATGGGATTTCCATTTTTATCATAGATTGTCCCACGATTAGCTTGCGTCACTGTACTTCTTGTATACTGACTATCTAAATTCTGTATAAGGTTTTCTCCATTGATTTCACCTTTTACCATAATCCAAGAAAAACGAAGAGCTACAAATCCAAACAGTATAAAACATGCCATGTACAAAAATACGGCAATGATTTTACGGTTGCGAAGTGGATTCGTAGCTTTTATTTTTTTTGTTATTTTTCTCATGGGAATACATTCCTAATCTGTTCTTCGTTCATTTCCAAGCCATTATTTTTTGCAATTTCGTAAACTCTATCGTAGCGTGAGAGTTCTTGGATTTTCTGTTCAAGGTTTTCATTCACCACTACTATATCAGCAGATTGCTGTTCTAGATCTTGTGTCGTTCGGTTTGTTGTTGATAGTTGCATTGCCATTGTGATATTTGCTACTAAAAGTCCGAATAAAAGAATACCGAAAAAACTGATCGCCCATACTTCAAAGCGGGTGATCCCTCGTTTTATAATTTTTTTAGTATGTAAACCACCTGGTTGCGTTTCAGGCTGTTGTATAGGTCTGGGTGTAGCTTGCGCTGTTAAGTTTCTCGCTAGATTGTCATTCATTGCCATGCGAATACTCCTTTCTATCTTTTTATTAAACGATTAAGCTTGTTTTTCTGCAATACGTAACTTCGCACTACGTGCTCTGTTGTTTTGATCTAATTCTTCTTCTCCAGGAAGAATCGGTTTTCTATTGATCAATTTCAAAATCGGTTTTTTAAAATCTGGCATTACGGGTAAACCTCTTGGTACTTCTGGAAGTTTTGAAAAATCTCTGAATAGTTGTTTTACAATTCGATCTTCCAAAGAGTGGAACGTAATGACACTTATTCTACCTTCCATTTCAAGCAAAGAGATGGCTTGTTCAAGTGACTCCTCGATTGCAGCCAACTCATCGTTCACTGCAATTCGGATTGCTTGAAAGACACGTTTTGCTGGGTGACCACCTTTACGTCTTGCTGGAGCCGGAATTGCTTCTTTAATAATATCCACTAATTCCTGTGTTGTATTGATCTCATGCTGTTCTCTATGAGCTTCAATTTTTCTTGCAATCTGTTTTGAAAATTTCTCTTCTCCGTATCTGAAAAAGATTCTAACAAGATCGGAATATTCCCAGTTATTTACAACTTCGTGTGCGCTTAAACTTTGAGATGTATTCATTCTCATATCAAGCCTAGCATCTTGATGATAACTGAATCCTCTTTCTGCATCATCCAATTGAGGTGAAGAGACGCCTAAGTCATATAAGATTCCATCAACATGAAAAACATTTAACTCATTCAAGGATTCTTTTATATATCTAAAATTTGATTGAACAAAAGTCACTTTACCCTTGTCTACTTCATCTTTCAGCAGTTCTTTCGCATAGTCTATTGCCGTTTGATCTTGGTCGAATGCATAAAGGTGACCTTTATCACTCAACTTTTCAAGAATCAGCGAAGTATGACCAGCTCCTCCTAATGTACAATCAACGTATATACCGTCAGGATCTATGTTTAAACCTTCTGTTGCTTCATTGAGTAAGACCGTTTCATGATTAAACTCCACGCTCCAACCTCCTATCTAACAATCTATAGTCTTTTTATCTATTCTCATTAAAATCCAAAATCAACCATTTCTTCTGCAATATCTTCAAATGAACTTTCTGCTTCTGCTGAAAAAGCGACCCATTTCTCTTCACTCCAGATTTCGATTCTATCTGAAACACCGATTACAAAGCAAGATTTCTCTAATTTTGCATGGTCTCTAAGGGTCTGTGGTATATTGATTCTACCTTGTTTATCCAAAGTACATTCCGTAGCCGCAGAGTACAAAAATCTTGTAAATGCGCGTGATTCTTTTTTAGCGAGTGGAAGTAACTTTAGTTTCTGTTCAAGTGCTTCCCATTCTTTCTGTGGGTAACCAAACAAGCAGCCGTCCAGTCCTCTTGTGACAATGAAATATTCACCTAAATCCTCTCGGAATTTAGCCGGAACAATCAAGCGACCTTTTGCATCGATATTGTGCTTAAATTCTCCCAGTAACATTTCAAAGCCCCCTCTCCCCACTTATAAGCCATAGTCTACCACAATGCCCCACTTTCCACCACCTAATCTTGGAAAAATAACCAAAAAATATGTAATAATATCCGCTTTATACTAATAATTATAACTTATGTTCCCTTTATAAAATTTCAAGCAAATCACTTGACTATTTTGATCATCTTTAAATTTATTAAGCGTATATATGTTCCCAATATAAAAACCCCCATTCAATGAATGAGGGTTTTCGTATTAAGCTTTTTATAAGTTTCTAAGTGGCACCATTTCGCAATCAGAAAAAGAGTAATATTCCTAAAAGAATATGCAGTAAAAATGCAGTGATAAACACATATCTCCACCAAACTCTGAAAAAATGAATCAACTTGATTTTTTTGACTTTAAATGCAAACACAGAAGCAAGCACAATTCCGATAAGCGATATTATAATCAATAGATATGGAATAAAACTTCTATTAACGATTAGCATACTATAAATGTGAACCGATAACAGAAAGACTGGCGTGACAAAGTCTACCCATTTAATTTTTACACCTTGCTTCTTAAAAAATTTATTGATACTCTTGCTTGGGATGAGCATCAATAGCGGACATAAGTAAAACAGTATAAAATAAATATCTATATGTGGATCGAACAAGATATCACCTACTTAATCATAATGAGACAGGTATCCTACGAAGCCAGAACAGGCAACATACTTATCCTACTTTATTCTACTGAAATATCATACTAAAAAACCTCTATTATATAAAATAGAGGTTTTTTAACAGACTATTTATTATTTTGAAAAGTCTTTTCCAGCGTAAAATCCACATGATGAGCATACGTGGTGGTTACGTTTTACTTCTCCACATTTAGGGCAATCGCTCATATTTGGAAGATTTAATTTGATATGAGTACGTCTTTTAGCTTTTCTTGCTGTAGATGTTCTTCTTTTAGGTACTGCCATGTTCCAACACACCTCCTTAAAAGGGTTTCTAAGATTTAGATTGCTAAAATCGATCAACAACCGTGTAATCATCTCATTTTATCGTTCGGTTTATACCTTACAATACTTATTCATTCTCTTCCGAAAAAAGTCCTTTTAAAGCTGCAAATCTAGGATCTTCTTCTTCAGATAATCGTTCTCGCACACCATCGCCATAGGCTCCCTCAGATACAACTTTCCAGTCGCTCCCACTCGGCATATCTTCCTTTTTAAGTTCTTCTTCAGTGAAGACTTGAGTAGGAATTGCCGTAAGGATAGCATCCTCAAGCGGTTTTCTCAGATCAAGTGAATCTGATTCGAGTTCCACAACGATTTCATCTGTTCCATATCTTTCTGGATCAATAGTTGTTCCAGCAACAAGATACGTTTCAGAAAAGGGTATACGTAAATCTACTTTTACAGGCTCAAGAGAGCGCGATGAAGGAAGCGTCAAGCTAATAGTCAGATTCAAATCTACTAAGAACTCATCTGTTTTCTCCACAACTAGAATACCGTCCATTGATAATGGCGTAGCATCGATAATTGAAGAATTTCTCTCTATCAACGAATCTGTCAAGTCGATTTCGCCATTCAATGTTAATGGTTCTTCTTTAAACTTTTTCAATTCGTTTAAAGCCCATTTGATTTTCATGTGTTATCACCTCTTGGCCTTATTATAAATGGTTTAATCAATTTTTAGCAACCGCACTGCACTTTACAATCAAATAGATTATAGTGTTTTTCGATACTAAAAACAAAGCCTCTTGACTTTAAGGCAACAAAAATCAGTATACTAGTGATGCGGGCTAATGTCAATGTTTTTTATAGGCATTCGACCAAAATCTTGTCTTCCAAGATTCGCTCCATTGCCTAATTCATAAAGGTTCCCGGCCTTAATATCAAGTTCCCAGAATTTCTTTGATTGTTTGTCTATTTTTGTTAACAAAGTTAAAGGCGCTTCTTTTTTGACTTGATTCAAGTATTCTTGTCCCACAGAACTAAAGCCAAGCACTCTAGTCGCATGAACAGTACTCGATCCAGAAATATCTGTCTTTTTGATTTGAAGCAAGATATAAACGCAAAGTCGTTGCAATCTTGTCCTAGTCATCCTTTTGTGTTTGATACGCATCATAAATTCTTCAAAAGAGTGTGATTGTTGGATAGACTTCTTTAAAAGATTCTCTAATCCTTCTTCCATTTGATAAATCTGTTTCAATTCTTCAACTGTGGAAGAGAGAATTTGATATTTCAAAAAGATCCAGAAATCGACCCAAGAACTTAATGATTGATTTCTTAATAGATTCATACTCACCACTGGCATAAAGTTCGCGACAGCATCTGAATCGAGTTCTGAGGATAACAATTGATTACGAATAGCCGTAGCACTTGAAATCATACCACCATTTTGCAATGTTTTCTCATGGTAATTCGCTTGTTTTCTCTGGATGACTTCTAATTGTAAAGGCGATCCTAATTTATAATTTTCTCTACCATAAGCAAGACCAAGCTGATTATTTGGCAAAGATAAGTCAATAGGAAAGTTGGGTAGACTCTCACTAATGGCTTGTTCCATCCTTGAGGCATAACTTTGGCCTTTTTCAGCCCGTTCTTTAAATAGCTGATCAATTCTGCCTGCTTGATCCACCATAAGCTTAGAAGCAAGTTTAAATTGATCACTATTCCCTGATTCTGATCCAAAACTCAGTGCGCTGCACTTCATCGCATGAAGAATGCCAACAGCACCTTTCGCAAAGATATCTGCTGGTTGTACACTATATGCAACAGGAAGTTCTAAAACGACGTCTGCGCCATGTTTGAGAGCCATTTCAGCTCTTGTCCACTTATCAATTAGTGCTGGTTCTCCACGCTGTAGAAAGTTTCCACTCATTACAACAATCATGACATCGGAACGACTTCTTTTTCTCGCTTCAGATATCTGGTATAAGTGTCCATTGTGAAATGGATTATATTCAGCTACTATTCCGCAAGCTTTCATCGTATCCCTCACTTTTTAGCTGCAAAAAACCATCTTTTACTTGTATCTGATACTGTGCCACCAAAATCTGCTGTTACTTCGATGTTTTTAAATCCGACGCTCTTCAACAGATCAATATAAGTTTCTAGTGGGTGTGTCCATTCTCTGTGTACTTCTTCAAATCGTTCGTATGTTTCATTTTCATTTTCAACAAAGAAGGTTAATTGGTGTTCTATAGAATAATCTTGTTCACCTTCGAAACTATCCCAAAGGAAAACAATTTGATTGACTTCATCGTGGTAAGAAAATTGTTTGAATTGTTCTATTTGATAGATAGAGTGAACATCGAATAAAAAGGTTCCCTCTTCAGTCAATTGATTATATACTTCTTGAAAAATTTGTTTCTTTTCTTCTTCAGATTGGATATAACACAAAGCATCACTGTAACAAAGGATACCATCAAACTTTCCTAATTCAGAAAAATCTTTCATATCCATTTCTACCAGCGGATACTGAATGCCTGTATCGATTTGTCTATCATATGCCAGGCTGAGCATGTCTGAAGAAAGGTCTAGTCCTGTAATATCAAATCCGGCTTTTGTCAACTCTGTTGCTAGAATCCCAGTACCGCATCCTAATTCTAGAATATGATCTTGACCAGTCAAATGCTGCCCTGTATACGTAGCCCATTTTGGATACAAGGTGTCGTCCATTAGCTCGTCATAGACCTTTGCAAACCAATTGTACTTCACTATTCAGTCCAGTTAGACACATCTACGAAAGGTGCATCTGTCCATAGTCTTTCCAATTGATAAAATTCTCTTTCCTCTTGGTTGAATAAGTGGACGATCACTTCTCCTAAATCAATCAATATCCAGTTTCCGCCGTCCTTACCTTCGACATTTCTAACTTCAACTTGATTTTCTTCTGCTGCATCTTTAATAGCTTCTGTTATCGCAGAAATTTGTCTTTCATTATTTCCATGTGTGACAACAAAATAATCAGCCAGTAAAGAAACACCTCTCATATCAAGTGCGACGATTTCTTCGGATAGTTTGTCATCTGCTGCTTTTACTACGAATTCTAGAATTTGCTCTGCTGTTTTAGTCATGTAATTCCTCCTGTTTTTGTACGACCCATGCATTATATGTTTCAATGGCTTTTGGGTAGATTTTTACGTTTTTATTTAATAAGTGCTTCAGTGTTTTGAACGTCGCATAGGCTATGCCTTTTTCCATATCTATTTCAGCTAGTTTTCTAGCTTTATCAACACCTTTAAAGGTGCGATTGGGCTCGATATAGTCTGCTAGATAGATGATCTGCTCAACAATTCCCATATGAGGAGAGCCTACAGTATGATGACGTATTGCATCCAATATGTCCTGATCTTGAATGGAGAACTGATTTCTAACAACTACAGCGCCTACTGGTCCATGCCAGATATTGTTACCATACTGAAGCAATTCCAGGTCCATATTTTCACTGATAATGATATCTCGCATCTCTTCGTCAGATTGTTCTTTTGCGAAATCATGAAGCAATGCCGCAATACTCACTTGCTCAAGATTCGCTCCATATCTTTCAGCTAGTTCTAGAGCGGCTTGTTCTACCCCTTTAACATGAGTGAAGCGTTTATCACTCATTACTTGGCTGACTTGTTCGAGAAGCTCTTCTCTAGAAAGGTCGATATATGCATTAGAATACGTTACTGTTTTAAGTTTCAATGTCATACAACCCTTCCTTTTCGATATATTGGATGACTGAATCAGGTATAAGGTAATTCACTGAACAGTGATCCATTATTTTCTGACGAACTAGACTAGAGCTAATTTCAATATTTGGAACATCAATAAAGATTAGCGGATACTCTGTTTCGACCGAATAGGACGGCCGATTGACCGCAACAAATTGTATAAGGTTGATCAATTCTTCTACTTTATACCATGTGGGGAGGTTTTCAACCATATCTGCCCCAATAATAAAATAATAGTCTATTTCTGGATTTTCTTCAGTTAACCTACGAATGGTGTCGTAAGTATAACTCTTTCCACCACGCTGGATCTCAGACAATTCAACCTCAAAGTCCGGTCGTTCAGCTATCGCTTGCTCAACCATTTTGACTCTGTGTTTTGCATCGATTGTTTTTTTGCCTTGTGCATGCGGAGGTTCAGCGGATGGAAGAAAAAGAATCTTTTCAAGTCCAAGCTGATTCTTGACCTGATCTGCTATAATCAAATGGCCCAAATGTGGCGGATTGAATGTTCCACCTAGAATACCAACTTTTTTTCTTTCATCTAACAGCGTACTCTCAAACATCACTTGAGGTTCAATGACTTTAGATAGTTTTTCAGACACTTTCCTTCGCCTTCCTTACTCTTTCTTTTCGTTAATTTGAGCGGGGTAATCTAGTTGAATAAGCTTGGTACTTTTCTTTTTTAGATGGTTTGAACAATACAAGTACTTTACCAATCGTTTGCACAACGTCTATAGAAGAATGATCTTCAATGAAAGCTTTCGCTTCTTTAGGCTCTAAATCTGTGTTTTGAAGTAATTGAACTTTCATCAATTCTCTGTTCTCGATTGATTCTTCAAATTCTGCTACCATTTCTTCTGTTAGACCGTTTTTTCCGATCTGGAAGATTGGAGACATTTCGTTAGCTTGTGCTCTTAAAAATCTTTTTTGCTTTCCAGTGAGTTTCATAGTTTTGTCCTTCCTTGAATCTGCTTAGTTTCGTTAAATTAATGATTTTCTGATTATGATATCGACGCCTTTAGGAGCCCATCCGGCAACTTTTGTTCCAGCATGTTCGATTGAGATCCAACCTAATCCAGAAAACACTAAATCAGTAGGTTCTTTGATCATAAATTCGAATCGTTTTAATTCTGGAAGTGTATCTAGACTTTCTTCGAAAGGAGGCGTTAACACTGCCCCTTTTTGTCTTGCATACAGGTCATCCGCTTTTTCTAGTTTTGTTCTGTGTATAGTCAATTCATTGGATAAATAACAAACAAAAGGTTGCTTACCGTTACCCTTGATATAGTCAAATCTTGCTAATCCACCAAGAAACAGTGTTTGCTCTTCGTTTAATTGATATACTTTTGGTTTAATTTCTTTTCTAGGTGTTACGTACTTCAGTTCTTTTGGAGTTAGATAATGGGCAATTTGAGAAGATTGAATAATTCCTGGTGTATCGACTAGTACGTGGTTATCATCCAGAGGTATTTCTATCTTACCAAGTGTTGTACCAGGGAAATAAGATGTTGTAATCACATCTTCAGTATCCGTAGCGAGCTTAATAATTTGATTAATCAGGGTTGATTTACCAACATTTGTCGTCCCAACGACATATACATCTTGTCCATTACGTTCTTTGTCGATCATTTTCATTAATGCTTCTACTGAATCAGCTTTGACCGCACTAGTTAAGAAAACTGCTTTTGGGTGTAAACCTGCTTCATGAGCTCGTTCTGTAAGCCACTGTCTCATTTTTCCTTCTTTTAAAGATTTAGGAAGCAAGTCTGTTTTGTTTCCTACTAGAATCACCGGATTATTTCCAGCAAATCGTTGAATTCCAGGAATAAAACTTCCATTGAAATCAAAAATATCTACAATATTGATGATTAAGGCTTTTTTATCGCTAATTTCGTGTAGCATATTCAAAAAATCAGCATCTGTTAGCTCAACGTCTTGAACTTCATTATAATGTCTTAACCGAAAACATCGTTTACAGTAAACTTCTTGGTCTTCATCAATATTATTGATAACGGATTGCGGTAAAAATCCAGCTTTATTATCGTGTTCGGACTGTAGTACTGCACCACAACCGATACAGATCATATCAGTGTCGTTAGACTCGTTCATGGATTGAGTTCCTCCATTTCATATCAGGATCTTTTTTTATAAGGTAATTCATAATTTTCAGTTCGATAAATCGATTGAATCTAGTATTCCAAGCATCTGAATCTAGTATGGGTTTCACAAGCACACTTCGAATACCAGCATGATTAGCGCCTTTTATATCAGTTATAATTTGATCACCAACCATTAAGATTTCATCTTTCGTCATATCAAATTGCGCTTGAGCTTGTTTAAACCCTTTCTGAAGAGGTTTCATTGCGTTGGGGATGAAGTCAAGCTCTAGCAAAGTAGCTACTTTACCCACTCTTTTACGTTTATTATTTGAGATAATGACAACATGAATGCCACTTTTCTTCATCAATTCTATCCACTCTAGTGTTTCTTCCGTTGCTTCAGGATTATTCCATGCAATGAGCGTATTATCAAGATCTGTCAATACAACTTTTATGTTTTTTTTCTTCAACTGTTCAGGCGTAATTTGATAAATGGAATTGACCATCCAAGTTGGCTTGAAACTGTTTAGCATTCGCTTCTTCCTTTCCAATGAGATGAACCGTTCTCGTTGACGACTATTTATATATTACAGGCTCTCGCAGGAAGAGCATTGGCCTAATAAATGGGTTCTATAAATATTCAAAAAAATAGGAAGCACCGTTAAGCACTTCCTATGTGCATGACTTTAATCTTCAGTCGAAGTTGCTGGTTGTACGAGTTCTAAAATCTCAACAGCGACATAGTCAATGTTATCAAATTCATACGTCTGCGCACTTGTACGATCTTCCAATTCATACATGCGTGAGGCTTTGTCATAACGAACGATACATTGCTCCTTGCCGTCTTTTTCAAATCTTCTGACTTGGACTTCATCGCTTTCGTCTTCTCTCATCGCATCTAATCTTCTTATAATCGGTATAAGTTGGGATGGTTTCATCTGGTATTCCCCTTCCTGCTTGTCTTCTAAACTTTCACTTACTTATTTTACCAGATTTCCCTGTAAATTACAGTAAGAGAGCTGGTTCTTTTTCAAGATCTCACCTTAAATGATAAAAATAAAAGAATTCCCTACTTTTTTTCTCATAGTATGATAAAATGATTTCTAACAATCATTAGGAGGATCTTCATGGATATGACCAATTTGCACCAATTATTCAATGCCCAGACACAAGAAATCGAAATATCCGGAATACGATTATTTGACGAAAAAATTGCTTCTATAGATGGTTTGATTAAATTGACTTTAGGTCAGCCAGATTTCCCAACTCCTCAGCACGTTAAAGATGCAGGTATTGAAGCCATAAAGAATAATCTATCTTTTTACACAGGTATGGCTGGAGAATTACGCTTAAGAGAAGCTGTGGCCAACTTTATGAAAGTGAAGTACAACATTTCCTATGATCCTCAATCAGAGATTCTTTCAACTGTCGGCGCAACTGAAGCTTTGGCAGCATCCTTGCTCGCGATTTTAAACCCTGGAGATAAAGTACTGATCCCTTCTCCGTTCTTTTCACTATACGAGCCACTCGTCATTTTAGGGAAGGCTGAACCCGTTTATATCGATACTACTGGAAATGATTTTATTCTTTCACCGGAAATGATTCAAGAAGCGATGTCTATACATGGAGATAAAGTGAAGGCTATTATCTTGAATTATCCAACGAATCCTACAGGGGTAACTTGGAATCGCGAAGAAGTCATTGCAATCGCCAATACATTGAAACAATATCCTGATGTTTTTGCAATCAGTGATGAAATTTATAGCGAACTGGTTTATGAAGGTAGCCATATTTCTCTTGGAGAATATCTTTTTGATCAGACGATTGTTGTCAACGGTCTTTCAAAATCGCATGCTATGACCGGGTGGAGACTTGGATTCACTTTAGCTCCAAAAGCAATTACGCAACAAATTATTAAAGTTCATCAGTATCTTGTAACGAGTGCTTCCAGTATCACTCAATACGCTGGAATTGAAGCACTGGAAAACGGCATGGATGATGCTCTTCCCATGCGAGAAGAGTACAAGAAAAGAAGAGATTATATTTATGAAATCATGCATAGATTAGGGTTTGAAATTGCTAAACCAAACGGAGCTTTTTATATATTCGCAAAAATTCCTGAAGGTTATATCCAAAACAGCTTTGACTTTTGCTATGATCTAGCTCAAAAAGCTAAAGTTGGATTTATTCCTGGTGTTGCTTTCGGCAAAGCAGGAGAAGGTTTTGTTCGATTAAGTTATGCTTCCAGTATGGCTGAAATCGAAGAAGCTATGCACCGATTGACAAAATACATGGAACAACCATCAGTAAACTAGAAAAAAGCCAATCAGCACTGATTGGCTTTTTTCTATATATTAGTCTTTCCACCATAACTGAATTAAAGCTTGTGTGCCTTCATCTGCATGCCCAGCTTCTTTTAGTTGATCATAGAGTGCTTTAGCATTTTTTGTAGAAGGTAGATCTAGTCCCATTTTGTCAGCTTCGTCTAGAGCGATACCAAGATCTTTAATAAAATGTTTGACAAAGAATCCTGCTGAGTAGTCTTTTTTAAGAATACGTGGACCGTAGTTTTGAAGTGACCAGTTAGCAGCACTTCCTCCACCAACTGTCTTCAGCACTTTTTCCAGATTTAATCCAGCTGCTTTAGCGTAGACAAGTAATTCAGATAGTCCAGTCATCGTTCCGGCTATCATAATTTGATTAGCCATTTTAGTATGTTGACCACTTCCTGCTGCTCCTTGTAACTCAAGCGTTCCAGAAAACGTCATAAAAATAGGCTCAACTTGCTTGAAGGTTGATTCATCTCCACCTACCATAGTCGTTACTGTCCCATTTTTTGCCCCTAGATCGCCTCCAGAAACTGGAGCATCTAACGAGTGTACGTTCTTTTCTTTTGCCGTATCGTAAATTCTCTGAGCAAGAGATGGCTTACTCGTTGTCAGATCTACTAGGACAGATCCTTCGTTGACCCCTTCAAAAATTCCGTTTTCTCCATAGTAAACTTCTTCTACATCTTCAGGAAATCCTACCATCGTAAAAATCAGCTCACTAGATTTAGCAATCTCTTTTGGTGTTTCTTTCCATTGCGCACCATTATTAATCAGCTCTTCTGCTTTGCTTTTTGTACGATTATACACATTAACATGATAACCCGCATCCATTAGATGACCAACAATTGAAGCACCCATTACGCCAGTACCGATAAATCCGATTGTTTTCATACTATTCTCTCCCTTATAGAAATACTGATTACAGTATAGCACTCGTTCGACCTTAGTTCAGTTAGAATTTTCATTAATAAGCCATAAAAATAAAGCACTTCAAAAGACTTAACGTCTTCTGAAGTGCTTTTGTTTATTTTGCAGTATATTGTTCAACTAGTTTGATAACTTCTTCTGCTGAAGTGCATTCGTTAAGTGCTTTTTCACTTAATTCTTTCATCTCAGTTGAATCAAGTTCAGTTAATAGACTACGTGTTTTAAGAATGCTAGTTGCACTCATTGAAAACTCGTCAAGTCCAAGTCCAACAAGAATCGGCACAGCGATTTGATCTCCAGCCATTTCTCCACACATACCAGCCCACTTGCCTTCTTTATGCGCTGCATCAATAACATTCTTGATTAAGCGTAAAATTGAAGGGTTATATGGTTGGTACAAGTAAGAAACGCGTTCATTCATACGGTCAGCTGCCATTGTATATTGAATCAAATCATTCGTTCCAATACTAAAGAAGTCAACTTCTTTAGCAAACTGATCAGCTAAAACAGCTGCAGCTGGAATTTCAATCATGATACCAACTTGAATGTCATTAGAAACTTCAATACCATTTTCAACTAATTTTGCTTTTTCTTCTTCTAGAATGGCTTTCGCGCTTCTAAATTCAGGAAGAGTCGCAATCATAGGGAACATGATTCTCAAAGTCCCGTGAACTGACGCACGAAGTAAAGCACGTAGTTGTGTACGGAAAATCTCATCTTGATCCAAACTTACACGAATCGCTCTGTATCCTAAGAATGGGTTCATTTCATTAGGAAGTTCTAGATATGGAAGTTCTTTATCCCCACCAATATCCATCGTACGTACAACAACAGGTTTTCCATCCATGCCTTCTAGTACTGCTTTATATGCAGTATATTGTTCGTCTTCAGTAGGTAGTTCTTTTGAATCCATATAAAGGAACTCAGTACGGTATAAACCGATTGCTTCGCCACCATTTTCAGTTACACCATTTAAATCTTTAGGTGTTCCGATATTAGCAGCTAACTCAACATGTTTACCGTCTTTAGTTACACTTTTTTCGTCTTTCAAGCGTTCCCATTCAAGTTTTAAAGAAGCAAATTCTTCTGCTTTATCGTTGTAAGCTTTTTTAGTATCTTCAGAAGGATTAACGAATACATCGCCTTCCATTCCATCAACTACTAAAAAGTCACCTTCTGATACAAGTTCCGTAATGTTGTTTGTTCCTACAATTGCAGGAATTTCCAACGAACGAGCCATGATAGCAGAGTGAGACGTACGTCCACCAATATTTGTCACAAAAGCCTTTACAAATTCTTTATTTAACTGAGCAGTATCACTCGGTGTTAGATCTTCTGCAATGATAATAACTTCTTCATCAATAGTTGCAGGAGTTGGAAGTTTTACGCCAAGCAAGTGAGACATTACACGCTTACGCACGTCACGGATATCCGCTGCTCTTTCTTGCATATAAGGGTTATCTTCCATGCCTTCAAACATTGTAATGAACATGTCAGATGTTTTTTGAAAAGCAGCTTCTGCATTAACCTTTTCATCATTGATTACAGTGTTTGTTTGCTCTATCAAGTCAGGATCAGAAAGCACCATAGTATGTGCATCAAAGACTTGCGCCTCTTCTTCTCCAAGTGACTCAGCAGCAATTGATCGTATATTAGCAAGCTCTTCTTTAGCAGTATCAATAGCAGCCTGAAGACGAGTTACTTCAGATTCAACGTCTGAAATCGTCTTTTTCTCAAATGATAAATCAGGTTCTACTAAAAGATACGCTTTAGCTTGAGCGATACCATCACTTGCAGCAATACCAGATACTTGTGATGCCATTATTCAGCCATTCCCTCGTTTTTGATTGTTTGTTCGATTCCTTCGATTGCTTCAGTTTCATCTGCACCTTCAGCAGAGATTGTAACTTCTGCGCCTTGACCTACACCAAGTGACATAACACCCATGATAGATTTCAAGTTTACAGATTTACCTTTGTACTCTAAAGTAATATCTGAGTTATATTTGCTCGCAGTTTGTACCAATAAAGTTGCTGGACGTGCGTGAATACCTGTTTCTGCAGTTACGTTATAGTTGCGTTTTTCCATTGTAAGTTTCCCCTTTACAAATTTAATAGTTTTGAAAATAGTAAAATAACCGTTACCATATAATATACTCAAAAACAGTAAATTTAGGCATAATAAGTCAATTTTACCTTTCTTCCTATACAGATTACCACTTTTCTTAATTACCTACAACTATTTTTTACTATTTAGAGGTATTTATCACTTGAAAGTCAAAATAGGTCAGAGTATAATAAAAGATAGCGATAGGTCAAAATTGGTCAATGCGCTTTTTGCGGATATCTATCTGTGTAATTGATCACCAAAAATCAACTAATCTTTCCAACTGACCTTTTGCTTCTATCCTAGTATACTGTAATTACGATAAATAATAGAAAGGTCGTGACTAGAAATGATTTGTCAAAGATGCATGCAACGAAATGCAACCATTCATTTAACGACAAGTGTTAACGGAAAAAAACGTGAAATAGACTTATGTCAGAAATGTTATAGAGAAATTAAACAACAAGAGGAGCAAAGAAGAATGAATCAAGGAGCGGGACAAGATCCTTTCGGTTTTGGAAACTTCGATGATCTTTTCAAAGCTTTATCACAAAACAATACAGGACCACAAAATCCACAGACACCCCCTACTCAACAGAATTTTAGAGGTAATGGTCAACAACCTCCTCAAAATCCAAATCGTAGAGGTGGGCTTCTAGGCGAATACGGAGTAGATTTAACTCAAATGGCTAAAGAAGGAAAAATCGATCCTGTAATCGGCCGTGATAAAGAAATTGAGCGGGTTATTGAAATCCTTAACCGTAGAACTAAAAACAACCCTGTTTTGACAGGAGAAGCTGGTGTCGGTAAAACAGCTATCGTAGAAGGACTCGCGTTGAAAATTATTAATGACGACGTCCCACAAAAATTATTGAAAAAAGAAGTGATTCGATTAGATGTTGCTTCACTTGTTCAAGGTACAGGTATTCGTGGTCAATTTGAAGAGCGTATGCAGCAATTGATCAAAGAATTAAGAGATGATGATTCCATTATCCTATTTATCGATGAAGTTCATGAATTAGTAGGCGCTGGAACAGCTGAAGGCAGCAGCATGGATGCAGGCAATATCCTGAAACCAGCATTAGCTCGTGGCGAGCTTCAAATGGTAGGCGCAACAACATTAAATGAGTACAGAAAAATAGAGAAAGATCCAGCATTAGAACGTCGTTTACAGCCAGTCCGAGTGAGCGAGCCATCTCTTGAAGAAGCCGTCACTATTCTTAAAGGTATTCAAAAACAATATGAGGATTATCATCACGTTAACTATACGGATAAAGCTATCCAGAGTGCGGTTGAATTGTCTCATCGATATATACAAGACCGTTTCTTGCCAGACAAAGCCATCGATTTACTCGATGAAGCTGGATCTAAAAAGAACTTAACGATACGCACAATTGATCCTGAAGAAATTCAAGAGAAAATTGATGAAGCTGAAAAACAAAAACAAACCGCTCTTCAGCAAGAAGATTACGAAAAAGCAGCTTTCTACCGTGATCAAGTAACGAAACACAAAGAAATGATGAATCAGCAAACTCCAGAATCTGATTTGCCTGTTATTACTGAAAAAGATATGGTGCATATTATTGAACAGAAAACAGGTATTCCAGTCGGAGAACTGAAAGAAAAAGAACAAGAGCAATTAAGAGATCTCGATGATTCTCTTCGCAAACACGTTATTGGTCAAGATGATGCCGTTGAAAAAGTAGCTAAATCTATTCGAAGAAATCGAATCGGATTGAGACAAAAAAATAGACCAATTGGTTCATTCTTATTTGTAGGACCAACTGGTGTTGGTAAAACGGAATTAGCTAAAACATTAGCCTTGGAGTTATTCGGAAGTAAAGATTCATACGTTCGCTTAGATATGAGTGAATTTATGGAGAAACACAGCACTTCCAAACTGATTGGCTCTCCTCCTGGTTATGTAGGATATGAAGAAGCTGGACAGTTGACCGAAAAAATACGTCGAAATCCATATAGCTTAATACTCGTGGATGAAGTTGAAAAAGCCCACCCCGACGTTCTTCATATGTTCCTACAGATTCTGGATGATGGACGTTTAACAGATGCTCAAGGTCGTACCGTGAACTTTAAGGAAACCATTATCATTATGACAAGTAACGCTGGGACAACGAATGTTGAATCAAGTGTAGGTTTTGGTGCTCAAATCAGCGGACGTCAGCATTCACTTTTAAACAATCTAGGGGAATTCTTTAAACCAGAATTCTTGAACCGATTAGATGGTATTGTTGAGTTCCATTCATTATCCAAAGAACATTTGCTGGAAATCGTTACGTTGATGTTAGAAGATATTAATACAGCACTTAAACAACATAATATTACAGTTACAGTGGATGATGCTGCAAAAGAAAGATTAGTGGATCTTGGTTACGATCCTAAAATGGGTGCGCGTCCACTCCGTAGAGTGATTGAAGAGCAAATCGAAGATAAAGTTGCTGAGTTTTATCTAAACAATCCTCAAGTCGGAAATATTATGGCTACGGTAGACGATTCAAATTCAATCGTCATTACCCAATATTCTGAAGAATCTTCGACTCCATCCGAAACGATTGAAACAAAAAATGATGATTCTGAATCTTCTGAAGAAACAGATGAATAAGATATAAACACAAAAACGCACCTCCGTTCAAACTGCAATTGTGCAGTAACGGAGGTGCGTTTTCTATTTTATAGTAATGAAGTTAATTCAACTCCAGGATATTTGTCGCTGAACCATCTTTCTGCAAATTGATTTTCAAACAAGAACAACGGTCGATCAAAACGGTCTCTAACTAGCATATTTCTGCTAGATCCCATATTTTCATCTAGTTGTTCAGGATCAATCCATCGAGCGATTCTACTACCAATGGAAGTCATGACGACTTCAGAATTGTATTCATTCAGCATACGATGCTGGAACACCTCAAACTGCAATTGTCCTACTGCACCGATAATATATGTTTCCGTATGGAACGACTTATATAATTGAATCGCACCTTCTTGCACTAATTGATTAATTCCTTTGTGAAAAGACTTTTGTTTCATAACGTTTTTAGCTTCCACTTTAACGAATAATTCAGGGGTGAACTGAGGAAGACTTTCAAAATTAATTTCCTGTTTACCTTCATAGATCGTATCGCCTATCTGGAAGTTCCCAGTGTCATAAAGGCCAATAATATCTCCTGCTACAGCTCCTTTAACACTTTCTCTATTCTCAGCCATAAATTGAGTAGAATTAGATAGTCTCATTTTTTTATCTGTACGAGATAAAGTTACATCAATACCTCTTTCAAACTCGCCTGAACAAATTCGGACAAAAGCGATACGGTCACGATGTTTAGGATCCATATTAGCTTGTATTTTGAATACAAATCCTGAAAATTCTTCTTTAGTAGGTGCAACTTCGTTCCCATCTACATCCGTATGTCCTACAGGCGCTGGAGCAAATTGCAAGAACGTTTCTAAAAACGTTTGAACTCCAAAATTTGTCAAAGCTGAGCCAAAGAATACTGGTGTCAACTCTCCATCTAGAATCGCTTCTTTAGAAAATTCATTTCCTGCTTCTTTTAAAAGCAATGCTTCTTCAAGAACCTGATCATATAAACTTTCATTTTTTAAAGCATGTTCCTCTTCGATTTCTCCCTCTTCATTAAGTGGAATAAATCGATTCCCTTGATTTGATTCTTCTGGGCGGAACATTTCAATACGGTTATGGAACAAATCATATAGGCCAAGGAAGTTTTTCCCAGATCCAATCGGCCAGTTCATCGGGTAAGCATCAATTTCAAGAACCTCTTCAAGTTCTTCAACGAGTTCAAGCGGCTCTCTACCATCTCTATCCAGTTTGTTCATAAATGTAAAGATTGGGATACCCCGCATTCTACAAACTTTAAATAATTTTTTTGTCTGCTCTTCTATACCTTTGGCACTATCTACTACCATGACAGCAGCATCAACGGCCATCAATGTACGGTAGGTATCTTCAGAAAAATCCTCGTGTCCTGGAGTATCCAAAATATTGATTCTTTTTTCATCATAATCAAATTGCATAACCGAACTGGTTACAGAGATTCCACGTTGCTTTTCAATTTCCATCCAATCGGATTTTGCAAATTTACCAGATTTCTTTGCCTTAACAGTACCTGCTTGTCTGATTGCACCACCAAATAGTAGTAATTGCTCTGTGATGGTCGTTTTACCAGCATCCGGATGCGAAATAATCGCAAAGGTTCTTCTAGATTCTACTTCTTTTTTTAATTGTTTGTTTTCATTTACTTCTGTCGACATAGTAACTCCTTCTTCTATCAAGCATCATTAAGTTTATCTTATTCATTATTTCGTCAGTGTTATTTTCTTTTCTTTGTTGATTTTCAGTATATAAAGTAACACAGTTTTAATGATCGCAAAAACTGGAACACCAATCAACATCCCTAATAGTCCAGCAATATTGGCAGAAGCCAACAAGATCAAAATGACGGTAAGCGGATGAACGGAAAGTGACTTCCCTACTAGGAAAGGTGTAAACAGATTACCATCTAATTGTTGAACAATCAGAACAAATATCGCTGCAAGCACTGCTTTTCCTGGTGAGTCTATTAATCCTACTACGATAGCCGGACCAGCTCCAATGAACGGACCAACATAGGGAATAAAATTGGTGATTGCTGCAAATACTGACAAGAGTAAAGCGAAAGGAAACTGAGCAATTGAATACATGATGAATAGTAATATTCCAACAAGTAAAGAAGCCATCCCTTTTCCACTTATATAACTTGCAATCGTCTCGTTTATTTTCAATGCTAATTCTTTTGTATTTTTCTTGTATGGTTCTGGACTGATTTTTTCTAAATATCCTGGAAATCTATGACCGTCATATAGCATGTAAAATAAAATGACAGGTACTGTGATAAAGGTGAAAAAGAAATCAGTCAGACTTTGAAGGAAACTTCCTACACTGGTCATCATACCTCCTAAAAATCCTGATGATAGATTTCTGAGCCAAGTTTCGATATTCAGAAGAATTTCATTGAAATCCACCTGATCCATCCACGGCTCGTCCCCTAGTTTTCTAAAATAAAAATCTAGTTCATTTATAAAATCTGGAATCCCCGCAATTAAAGAACTCGTTTGTTCAATTAAGATAGGCAGACCTAGAAATACCGTCAGTACAACCAATCCCACTAAAAAAATCATAACGAGTGCGACTCCAAATATTCTTTTCACTCTTATTTTTTCAAGCCCTTTGACTATAGGGTTCAATAGATAAAATAAAAACCCTGCTATTAATAACGGCATAAACAAAGACGTTAAAATAGCGAGTATAGGATTCAATATAAAATCGATTTGTTGTAATATAAAAATCAGTAAGGCTACAGCTAAAAACCATATCGTCCAAAACATTATTTTAGAATTTTTCCAATTTATCAATTTTTATATCTCCTCAGCTTTTATATTCACACTTCATTATATGACAGTGCGCCTAGAATTAAAAGGGGGAGTTGGTACTATTCATTGACGAAAAAGTAAAAATAATGATAAGATTATAAGAATCATTCACTTAGGAGGAAAGATCATGGAATTTAAATGGACTACGGATTTATCTGATCCAACTTATAAAGATGCTATACATATAAGAAAAACAGTGTTCGTTGAGGAACAGAAAGTTCCTATTGAACTAGAAATTGATGAATTAGAAGATCAGACTTCACATGTGGTGGGCTATTTAGATGGCACTCCCGTCGCAACAGCTAGGATATATGAAAAAGAACCTGACGTTTATAAAATCCAAAGAGTTGCTGTTTCAAAAACGGCTAGAGGCAAAGGGACTGGAAAAGTTCTTATGGCCGAAGTAGAAGCTAAAGTTCAATCTCTTAAAGGAAAAAAACTGATACTTGATGCGCAAGATCACGCACTCAATTTTTATGAAAAATCAGGATATACTATTGAGGGGGAAGGTTTTCCAGATGCTGGTATTCCACACCACAGAATGATCAAAGAGCTTTAAATTGTTGTATAACTAAAAAAACTGATGGAACCGATCTGGTCCCATCAGTTTTTTCGATTCTTCAATTTTTCTCTTTTACTTTTAATTCTTGCTTTCCTTTTTTCTGTTTCTCCTACTATCCGCTCAATTGACTCGATTGATTGGACAGAACCTTCCAGTCGAAATACTACTTCAAGAACATCACCAACATGAACATACTCCGGAAGCTCTCTTTTTCCAATAACGATTGCACCTGATCCATCATCTGGAATCAACGTAGCTAACTCATCATTGACAGATTCCAAAACAACACGCATGATATCCTCTCCATTACTTTTTTGTTATTCTTTTAGGTTTAAGGCTGCTCCTTGTTTATTGAAAACGTACCATCTTCTTCAACGGCAATGGTGACTGTCCCTTCTTCCATCGTACTATACAAGGGAATTCCTTGATGATTGATTCGTTCAAGTGTTTCTTTATGTGGGTGTCCATAGCTATTGTTCAAACCAGCTTGAATGATGGCTACTTTCGGATCGACAGCGTTTAGCCACTCTGTACTATTACTATCTTTAGAACCATGGTGTCCAATCAACATAACCTCTGCCTTCAAATTTCTATATTGTTCTACTATTTGTTTTTCTACCGTCGAAGATGCATCTCCTGAGTTCATGACGCTCGTTTTACTAATCGTCGTTCTTGTCACAATCGATTCTTCATTGTGGTCTGTGGTTCTATTGTCTTCTTGAGGATTTAATACTTCTATCTTAAAAGGACCGATATCTTTAGTCTCACCAGCCTTAGGTTCATAATAATTAGCATCTGATTCACTAATTGCGTCCAGCAGCTTTTCATAAACTCTAGTAGTATGATCAACCCCGTTCATCCAAACCTCATCCACTTGAAAGTACTCCAACACTAAATCTCCATTCCCAATATGATCTGCATCATTGTGGGTGAAAATCAGCAGATCAATTTTTCCACCAGTGCCAATATATTTATCAAGATAACTAACAATCCGCTTATCTGAATCGTCATATCTACCCGTATCAATGACAATATTTGTACCATCTTCTGACTGATACAATGTGGAAGAGCCTTGGCCAACATCAAAAAAGCGAATCGTTCCATTGGAGCTACTTTCCGGTTCAGAGCTTGGAATATACATAGCCCATTCTCTTGTGAGTTCCTGCCACTTATCTGCAAAGTAATTCGCATCATATGGATTATCTCCAAAAAATAATCCTATAAAAAATGCTAAAGCAATCAGGAAAGCTGTCACAGAAACTTGTATTCTCTGCTGTTTTTGTTTTTTAGTCATTTTTTTCTTTCTAACCATTTAATTACCTCTTAGATTTTCTATTAAGCCAGTGATATCTTCTGGGAGTGGCGCCTCAACTAGAACGTCTTCATTAGTAAAGGGATGTTTGAACTGAAGTTTAGAGCAGTGTAGAGCTTGTCTATGAAATCTTCCACTGTCTTCTCCGTAAAGATCATCCCCTATCAAAGGATGACCGTCATATGCAAAATGGACTCTGATCTGATGCGTTCTTCCCGTGTGTAATTTAACTTTAACCAACGTAGCTTCCTCTAGTATCTCTTCTGTCCAGTACTCAGTCAATGAGGGCTTCCCGTCATCTCTAACCATCCGAGTAATAATGGAATCCACTGTACGACCAATAGGTCCGTCTATATAAGCATGCTTTTCAGTTAACACTTTAGATACGACTGCCTGGTAGGTTTTATCGATTTCTTGTCTTCTCAAGATTTGATCGATCATGGAATGCGCAAAAGCGTGTTTTGCAAAAATCATTGCCCCAGACGTTTCTCTATCCAGTCTAGTAACGACGTGCACTGTCTTATGAATATATTGCTGGGTTTCTACGTACCCTCTAATTCTATTGGCCATTGTATCTTCTCTATGCGTCGGTGAAGGAACAGATGCCAGTCCAGAAGGTTTATTGATTATGATATAGTGTTCATCCTCAAATAGAATATCTAGTTCATTATAGGAAGGAATCAGATGTGGATTCGACGGTTCTATTGGAATAGACATTCTAACCACGTCTCCGTAATTCAATAATTCTCTAACTCTTACGATCTGATCATTTACTTCAAGCTGACCGCCTTTAAATTTAACTTTCGCCAGCATTTTTTTAGAAACAGATTGTTCTTGCAAAAAAGACTTCAAGGTGTTTTGTTCAGATTTTTTATATGTCCATTCAATCATCATTACGTTTATTCTCTCCTTAGAGAGTTTTACTCTCTTACTTGTCATTAGACTGCATTTATACTATCACAAAATTCATACTGGCTCAGCGTTTATCAAGTATATTTAATCAGATAGTAACCATAAATGGTCAAAAATTTTAACTTTAACCTTGCTACACGTCTCTTTTTATATTCTGATATCATCAGTAAAGCAGGTAGATTTTGATTAAATCAAAATCTACCTGCTTTACTAGTCCATTAAGTTAATCCGATTGAATTATTATTCAAAAGGTTAGTCTTCGTTCTTTTTGGCACCTAAAAATGCATCCTCTACACGATTCCAAAAGTGCGTATGTTGGTAACGTGCAAACCGGATCCGCTCTTCTGCAATTTTAAATCTCAATTCAGTTGCTTGAGTTTCATTGGTAACTACTTGGTCAATGGAAAATACAAAATCATTTGTTTCGATTGGTCTGATTCTTATCCATTCATCGGGTGCAATAATGAGTGGTGAACTGAGTGTTCTAAACACCCTATTATTGAGTGAAGCCATTTCAGTCAGCTGTAAAGCTTCAAGTCTAGGATGCAAAACGGCTCCGCCAATAGATTTATTGTAGCCTGTAGAACCTGTAGGTGTTGAAATACAAAGTCCGTCTCCTCTGAAACGTTCGAAGTGTTCATCTCTTATGTAGACATCACAAACCAATGTTCCATCTACTCGTTTAATTGTAGATTCATTCAATGCAAGGAAATGGGTAGGTTTAGGTTTGTGATTATAATAAATTTCTACATCCAATAGTGGATATTCAACATATTCACCGTTGTCGGATTTAAGACTTTCGATTAATTCACCGATATTATATTCACGCCAGTCTGTGTAAAACCCTAAATGTCCAGTATGCACACCGATAAATCTTACACCATCCAGCATATGGGCATAGCGATGGAATGCGGAGAGCAATGTTCCATCTCCTCCAACCGATATAACAATTGAAGGATTTTTCTGGTCTAAAATAAACTGATGTTCTAGCAGCATCGCTCTTAATTTCTTGAACACTTTAACGGATTCTTCGGTAGAGTTATAAACAATCGCTATTCTCACGTTATTATTCCTTCCAGTTATTCAGATCAAATGCTTCCTGCTCATCTTTGAATCTGAAATTCCTTTGAGCTTCTTTGATTTCTTCTCTAATTGTAGACATTTCTTCATCTAATCTAAAAGCCGATTCTGCAGCTTTTTGCAAACGGATATTGATTTCATCCGGAAACTCTCCTTGGTACTTATAATTCAACGAATGCTCTATAGATGCCCAGAAATTCATGGCAAGCGTACGTATTTGAACTTCAACCAGTACATATTTCAACTCATCAATCAGCTGGACTGGGTATTCACAGATTAAATGATACGAACGGTACCCACTTTCTTTTTTGTGAGACACATAATCCTTTTCTTGTAATACTTTTATATCTTCTCTTTGCTTAAGCATCTTTACAACATCATGTATATCTTCCACAAACGGACACATAATACGAATACCGGCTAGGTCTTCCATATCAGTTTCCAATTTATCAAGAGAAATATTTCTCGTTCTTGATTTCAGTAAAATACTATTGACAGGTTTTACTCGCCCCGTCACAAATTCAATTGGTCCGTGTTCTTTTCTTAGTTTGTACATTGACCGTAAACCTTTAAGTTTAACTTTTAATTCATCAACTGTTTGGGTATACGGAAGTAAAAATAATTCCCAGTCTCTATCCATATATACAACCTTCTTTTCATTTCCTACTTTCATTCTTCTCTTATCTATTGTACCATATTCAGGTATAAATCCGTACCACAGACGATGAAATGGGGATAATAATGAGCCAGAATGTTGAAATCGAATATAAAAACTTATTGACTGAATTAGAATACGAGAAACTAATCAAAGCTTTTGAAATAAACAAAGCCGAATCGTTTACCCAAGAAAATATCTATTTTGATTCCAAAGAAATGGTCCTGAAAGAAAATCAGTTGGCTTTAAGAATCCGTATCAAGGATGATGTTGCTGAGATGACACTTAAGTCACCTCATGAAGGACATTTACTCGAAACAAATGAATCCTTAACAATCGAGCGAGCTCGTGCATTAGTTGAGAAGACAGTCATTTATCCTACTGGCCAAATAGCAGATCTACTTGCTTCCTATGGTATTGATTCAATGACCCCTTTATATATCATTGCACAACTTCGCACACAGCGGTTAGAAAAAAAAGTACATTCTTGTCTGATCGTTCTTGATAAAAGCTGGTACGGTGACCAAATCGATTACGAACTTGAAATAGAAAGCACGACTTCTACAGAGGGTAAACAGTTTATTAAGAATCTCCTAACTCAATACGACATTCCTGAGCGTGATACCCCTAATAAAATTTCAAGAGCCGTACAGGATCAACAAAAAAGGACTCTATGATAAATCTGACATTCGAACAATTGTGTCGAAATTGTCACAGCCAAACTTTTTTTATGACAAATTGTGTGCAGATAATTATCAAATTATAAGAGTCTTTGTTAATCTAATATATGTAAAGGACGTAAACAACGTTTACCAGAAATTAACAATAAACCGACATAATTAATTATTACTAAAACTAGAACTAGATTCAAAAATAAATGATCGTTAGGTGAGTAGAGTATGAGTTTAAATAATGTTATTGAAATTTTCTTGTTTGTTAATCCTCTAGGAGTTAAAAGTTACGAAGCTGAAGAAGTTATCGAAACATTCTCCAAAGAAAGAGACGAAAAAGTTAAAATACGATTCGTTCCACTATTGAACTTTAAATCAGTTAAAAAGCAATTATTAGACGAAAAGTACAATAGCACTTCTGTAGAGAATCGTAATCGTTTATATACTGATTCTTTTAACGCAAGTCTAGCTTTCGCTGCTGCTTCTATGCAAGGTAAAAAGAAAGCAAGAACATTCCTTATGAACCTTCAAGAAAGCATCTTGAATTCCAATGGATTTCTTACTAAATCAATGATGTTGGATTGCGCAGAATCAGCTAAATTAGACACGGATATGTTCGAAGAAGATTTAGAATCTGATCTTGCAAAAGCAGCTTTCACTAAAGATCAAAAGCTTGCTGAAGAAATGGCTGTTAACGAAACTCCAGCTTGTGTTTTATTTAATGGTTCAGACGCAGAGTGCGGATACCGAATTGAAACAACTATTACTAGCAGCTTATTACATGGAATTTGTTCTGATAGTACGCTTACTACTGAACTTCCAGATTTAAAAAATAAATATAAATTCCAAATGGTATAAAAAGAGGCTGAGACAAAAGTCTCTGATTAATATTGTTTCGCAAAATCAGACAAGTAGAAAAGCCTTCAAATCAAGGGATAGATATCCTAGATTTGACGGCTTTTCTTCTATTTGGCTAGTTTTGTCCCAGCCTCTTTCTTTTTAAAGCTTCAATTCTTCTAATACAGACTCCAGTTCATTCAATCTTTCTTCAAATACTTTCATCGCTTTTTCGATATATTCTTTGTTCGTCATATCCACTCCAGCTTTTTTCATAACTTCAATCGGAAAATCACTGCTCCCTGATTTCAGATATGCCAGATAATGCTCAAGTGCACCTTCTTCTTCAGCTAGAATCTTATCAGCCAATGCTGTAGCAGCGCAGAATCCAGTGGAATATTGATAGACATAATAATTGTAGTAGAAATGTGGAATCCGTGCCCACTCGAACTGAATCTCATGATCTTTTTCCACAGACTCTCCGTAATACTTACTGTTGATTTCTGCATAACTTTCGCTCAAGTAATCTGCTGTTAAAGGTATCCCTTTCGCTGCTTCCTCATGCATAAAATGCTCAAATTCTGCAAATTGTGTTTGACGGAAAACAGTTCCTTTGAAACCATCTAGATAATGATTTAATACATATGCACGTGCTTTAGGATCTGTCGTCGTTTTAAGCAGATGGTCCGTAAGAATGTTTTCATTCGTAGTTGAAGCGATTTCTGCTAAAAAAATTGAGTAATCTCCATATACATAAGGTTGTGTTTCTCTTGTAAAGTAACTATGTGCACTATGACCTAATTCGTGAACCAATGTATATAAGTGATTCAATGAATCATGCCAGTTTAAGAGAATATATGGATTTGTATCATAGTCTCCTGAAGAATAAGCTCCACTTCGTTTTCCTTTATTTTCGACTACATCTATCCAACGATTATCAAAAGCTTGATTTAATACATTACGGTACTCTTCGCCTAAAGGTGCAAGACCTTTAAAGGTTTCTTGTTTTGCTTCCTCATAGCTGTACTTAAGACTAGCTTCACCTGTGATTGGTGTGTAAAGATCGTACATATGAAGTTCGTCCACATTTAACAATTTTTTACGTAAGTCCATATATCTGTGTAATAAAGGTAAATGTTCATTTACGATGTCAATAAGCGTTTCATGAACGGACTCAGGTATATGATTCCCAGATAATGCTCTATGTCTAGCAGAATCAAATTTATGAACACTAGCTTGGTAATTATGGTTTTTAACGTTAGCAGAGAGCGTACTAGCAAATGTATTTTTTAACCCCTCATATACTTCATACATTTTTTTGAAGGCTTCTGCTCTCACCTCTCTGTTTGTACTTTCAAGAAGTTCCCCATACATACCATGTGATAATTGAACTTCTTCTCCTTGTTCACCTTTCACTTTCGGGAACGTCAAATCTGCATTGTTCAATACACTAAATGTCTGGCTTGAAGCAGACAGGATGTCACTAGCTCCAGCCAACAAAGCCTCCATATCAGCAGAAAGTACATGCTCACGATTAGCTGTTAACTGATCAATATAATGCTTGTATTGTTTCAATTCCTGTTCTTCTTCAAAATAGCTATTTAACGTTTCTTCTTTAAGTGTCAATAACTCTGGCTCAAACCAAGACGTTGCTTCCCCAGCTTTAGTTGCTAACAGTCTTGCTCTGTCATTCATAGCCTGATAGGTTCCGTTTGAAGTATCTTGATCATTTTTCAAATGAGCGTATACGTAAACTGATCCAAAGGACTGGAATACATCTAGCATAGATACAAGCGCATCAAGAAATGCCTTTGCACCATTACTTAACGTTCCTTGTAATTGAGAGATTTCCTTCACTTTTTGTTCAGTATCTTTGATCTTATCTTCCCATTCTTCATCTGATTTAAATATAACGGTTAAATCCCATGTCAACTCTTCAGAAACTTCTTCGCGGTTTGGTAAACTGTTCGTCTTTGACATAATTCCCCTCCTAATATATAACTATGAAATAATGATAACATAATTTGAATTCTAAGAGAATACACAAATTATGTTATCTGTTTATTTAAGAAATCAATGCCAGATTTTTTTCATCTTCGTTATTAAATCGTTTAGCGGGCCTTAAAATAACCCATTTCTTTGCTCTTAGTTCACGTAATATTTTCATTTCAACAAGTATCTTCATATAGCTCATAAAAATCTGATAAAAGTAATCTTTTTGTAAAAGCGGCATTTTTGATAGTAAGAGTTTTTCTTGTTTACGCAATTCTTCAATATAACTGAATAGGCGCTTTTCAGTTATAATTTGATGACTTTCATGTTTTTCAACCCAAACTAAAAGTCGATACTTCCATTCAACTGGTTCAGTTAATACAATCCATTGATTATCCAGTGGATAATAGACTTCAATAGGCATACTCATCAGACTTTCTGACTCACTATACAATAAACTGGCGAAATTTCTGATCCCAGGATTTGAATAGGCCATTTGTTTCTGTAGATTTAAATGTGCATGATACAATGAGAAATTTTCTACACGTTTTTCAGAAACTCTTTCAGTAAACGAAAAATCATCTAGAAAGATTTGCACTAAGTTTCGATCTGAGATGGTCGTCTTTTCTGTATTCCAGATTCGATTCGCCTTTTTATCAAAACTATGTATAATCTCTAAACGATTCTTTTCGGCTTTATAATGTAACAAGTAAAGTCCGCATTTTGGATTAAACCGAATGAAAGATCGTTTCAATTGAGTCATCTGAGTGTTTTTAAAAAAACGATCTCCAAGAATCCAATATGGCTGATACCCGTGTTTCAGATAGTTCCTTGTTCTCTCCAGCATTTTCTGAATCGGTAATTGACTACATTGAAATTCTATTGCGATCTTTCGTTGTTCTATGTTTAAAAGGATATCAGGCCTCTGCTTTAAATTTGGTAGATACGCTTCAAGTTCTACGTTCAGTTTGTAATTTTTTAGTATTGTATACAACTGCAGCTTTCCATTAAGATGTTCCATCGTTTCTCCTTCTGAAAAGCTCTCGCAAGCCTCTTTTTTATAATGAGAAAAATGTGGAACTTTGAGTGCACCTTTTTTTAAAAAAACGCTTTGTTTACATGTTGGACAATATAACTTTTTCAGATTACGCGCACCTTCTTCAAAAGCAAAAATTGTTCTGTGCATTTCATTCATCGCTATGAGCATGCTATCATCCTTTCTGCTTCTCTATTAAATACTGATGAAAACAGAAAAAAAGTCATTAAAAAAACCACGAGAATAAACATCTCGTGGTTAAAAAAATTATTTAAAATAGTGTCTGACGAGTTCTAGTGCGTTTGTATCCATGATTTTGTCAGCATATTCATCTAAGACATCTGCTGATATTCGACTTCTCTCACCAAATTCTAGTGCATGAGCAATTTCTTCATCTGTCGTTTTTAACGTCATCTCTTCAATGAAAAACACAATATGCAAGTAATACTGATCTTTGAATTTATAAAGGTTTGACAAGCCACTTTCCAAATAATATTCTTGAGCCATCATAATCATCTGTTCAAAGTTATGAAATACGAATACAGCTTCCATGGTCTTGGTGTCCTGAGCGTTCATGTATTCTTCTACTCCATCTTCTTTTTTATTCTGAGATAGCGATTCATTTAGCATTTTGACCGGATCTATGATTGAGTCGTCCTCAAGATCATCTTCCATATCTTCTCTATATTGTGCACCTTTGCTGATAAACAATTCCAAACCATTATTATTAGGCATGACCTGAAAAGTAACAGCGTCAGATTCTTGAAATTCTTCATCAATATCAACTTCTTCTAAAATACTATAGAAGAAATTTTCAATCTGTTTCTGGTTACCCAATAAATCAAGAAAAGTGATGCCTCTTTCTTCAAGATCCGTATTCTCAATCTTTACACGAATCGTATCTTCGTTAATATGTTCGATTTCCATATTTGTAGCACCTCTTTCCTTCAATCAGTGTCAGGCATTAAGCTTTTTTTGAGTACTGCCTATTAATTATTTCCGACAATACTTTCTATTTATATTATAGAGGTTTTATTAGATAAATTGAAGACCTGTAACCTCTTCACACAGAGTTACTGCGCTCTAGCTATTATACAAAATGAGTGAAACGAATACAAGTCAATGATTTAAAGAAAATAAAAAAGATTCGACCGTACCAGACAGTGTCGAATCTTTGATAAGCTCTAAAATATTTTCAGTATTCTGCTTAACTATTTGAAAGTGCAACTAGACGCTGGGCTTTTTGTAATTCTAAAGCTCTTACTTCTCTAGGGATAAACTGACGAATTTCATCTTCATTGTATCCAATTTGCATACGTTTTTCATCTAAAACGATTGGTCTACGTAGTAAACTTGGTGTTTCTTGAATCAATGTGAAAAGCTCTTGTAAAGAAAGATCGTCAATATCAACGTTTAACTGTTGAAATGCTTTTGAACGCGTTGAAATAATTTCTTCAGTTCCTTCTTCTGTCATACGCATAATAGATTTTATTTCACTAATTGTAATAGGTGTTGAGGCAATGTTTCTTTCTTCATAAGGGATGCCAAATTCTTCTAACCATGCCTTCGCTTTTCTACATGATGCGCAACTTGGTGATGTAAATAATGTGACCATTATGTATTGCTCCCTTCAAATCTCTGTTTTTTTATAGTATATTTGTTTGCTTGTTGACTACATTTATAACTATATATCAATTGTGAACTATTGTAAACCCCTTTCGTCATTTTTTTGTCAAATATCGCTTTTTTTTCGATCGACACATGTAGACATATGCGTTAAAACGTCTTTATCAAAGGGTTTATAGGTCATTTACAATAACCGTACTAAAACGACAATAAATTATAATCATTATAAATAAGAAATTGTTCTGTCACATTGATTCTTTTTCAATATGCTTTAAGTCGTTAAATGGCTTAATGAGCTGAACATTCCTTCTTATGAGTATGAATAGATATGCAAAAATAGTCTTGATGATGTCCTTGTTTGGACATCACCAAGACTATTTTCTACAACCACTTAGTAAAATAAATTAACTAATTCATCAATCTCTACTTTTCCAAAGTATTTATTTATATCTACTTCTTCAAATGCTTCACGAATAGCTTTCTCTTCATAAGTCTTACCGATCAACTTATCCTCTACGTCTGATATTTCCCCTAAGCCAAAGAAATCTCCGAAAATTTTAATATCTTGGATTACCCCTCTGTTCACGTTCAGTTTCACTTCCACCGTTCCAACAGATAGTCTTTCACTACGCTCCAGATCAAATACAGGGGATTTCCCATAATTCCAGTCCCAGTTCGCTGTATAAGTTTCTGCAAATTTATCTATTTTCTCCCAGTCCGATTCAGTTAGTTTATATTCTTTCACTTCGGATACTTCTGAGACATCAAATATATTCAGCAATAACTTTTCTCTAAAGTTTTTTGCATTCATATATTGATACTCATCACTCAAATAAGGCTTAATGTTTGTTACACGGCTTCTAATCGATTTAATTCCTTTCGATTCCAGCTTATGCTTCTTAGGTCTCAAAGCGCCTACTACTGCTTCTATTTCCGAATCAAACATTAGTGTACCGTGAGCCGTTAATCGACCATTCTTAGAATACATCGCGTTTCCTGAGAATTTTTTCTCATCAATGACCAGATCGTTACGACCCTTTAACTCAGCACCTTCTACACCCATTTTATGAAGCGCATCAATGACCGGTGAAGTGAATTTTTTGAAGTCTCTGAAAGAATCTCCATCGTCTTTTGTTATAAAACAAAAGCATAGTACACCTAAATCGTGGTACACAGCACCTCCGCCTGAAAATCTTCTGACGACTGTTACATCATGCTGATTGACATAGTCCGTATTGACTTCTTCAAATGTATTCTGGTTCTTGCCTACTATAATGGCATTATCATTAATGTAAAACAACAGCATAGGTTCATCCAGTTCTATTTCATTTAATAGATAATATTCAATCGCTAAGTTAATTCGCGCGTCTACTATTTCCTGTCCATTTCGTTCATTTTTAACATAATACATGGTTGGTCTCCTTTAAATAATAATCTGCAAATTTTTTTCAGCCAGTAACGTTTTAGTTTTAGGTGCTTCTTCTGCAGCTTCTTTTTGTAATTGCTTTAAGTCTCCTGTTTGTGGAAGGTGACTGAGTACCATTGTCTGAACATTTGCTTTATGGGCAATATATCCGCACTCTCTAGAAGTCATATGAACCAGATGCCTTTCCATTCCTTTGAAAAGATTTGTATCCGTAATGAACAAATCCGCATTCTTTGCAAAAGGAATGAACTCTTCAATATAACCAGAATCGGCTGTATACACAACTGTTTTTCCTGTAACTCTCTCAACGATTCTAAAAGCATAGCAGGGAACTGGGTGTAACGTTTTTAGATGCGTAACATCAAATGGTCCGATTGATGTCTGGCTTTCTTTTGTATAGTCAATTCCTTGGCTCACTTCTTCAAGAGTTGTTTTCTCAAAAGCTTGCTTATCTTCGCTATGCCCATAAATAGACAACAGTGGAGCACGATCACCTTTGTCTGTTTTTTTAAGTTGCCTAGTGAACTGAAGGACACCTAAATCTGCAATATGGTCATGATGATAATGAGAAAGTAAAACGGCATCCAATTCTAGTGGGTCAATGTGATGCTCCAGCGTTAATAGAGATGCACTCCCAGCATCGAGTAATAAATTAAACCCTTCCGATTGTATCAGATAAGCACTCGTTCCTACGTCATTCGTAGGATATCCTCCATAATATCCTAAAACTGTGACTTGCATAATCAGCCTTCCTTTCTATTTTATTCTAGAATACTCCAGATGAAAATAAAAAAACAACTAAATCCACTCTAATGAGTTCAATTCAGTTGTTTTTTAACCTCGAATTAGATTAAAAGACTTTATTACAAACTATTTTGTTTTTTTAAGTGTGTGATAATGTGCTCACTGACTTCGTTGCCCTGCTTTATACAGCTATTGATGCCAAATCCTTTGACGCCATTCCCTGCCAGATAAATCCCGGGATAAGCAGTTTGAATTGAGTCAATTAATTTACTTCCAGCATTTTCCCCATTAAAGGATTGTTTAGGGAAAGAGTTTTTCCATCTTTTAAGAACATGGTAAATTGGCGGTGCATCTATGCCAAGCATTTTCTCTAAGTCTTTAAGTAGCAATTCTTCAATCTGTTTGTTACTTAAAGATAGCATAATTTCTTCATTCCCGTGACCAAAATAAACGCCTAATAACTCTTCATCTTTATTTTTCAAACTTGCCCATTTTTTATTCAACCAAACAACGCTTGAGATATGAGAATCATTTCTTCTAGAACACAGTATGCCATTTCCTTCAGGTTTGATTTTCAAAGAACCTTTTGGAAAACTGAACATTGCAAAACCAATTGAGTTTGTTTTGATCTCTTTGAATGGTTCTTTGAATTCTACATCTGTGAAGATCTCTTTGTAGTTACCAGGGTCTGTTGCGACTACAACCGCCCCAACTCTGACTTGTTCTTTTTTATTTATATCCAGTATATAAGTACCTTCAATACTCTTTTTAATCTCTGTGACTTTCTTTGAAAAAACAACATGTTCCTTGAGTAAATCCATCAACCTATTCGTTAATGTTTCTAAACCTTTCTCAAAAGAAATCTGTTTTCTATTAGAATCTAATATATCAGGATTCGCTTCAAGAGCATTCGTCAGATTGCCGTGTTCCCTCTCTAATTTCAGAATGGTACTATCAATCATGTCTATACCAGTGGACTCCATGTGATTCATGTAGATTTCAGAATAATACGGTTCTGCTACATATTCCGTTAGTTCTGTTCCGATTCTTTCATTCAAATAATCAATCACACTTGTCTGTTCTGTTATTTCTGAAGATGGAAGATAGGTATCTTTTAAATAGGATACTTTTCCTTGAAACGATAGCAAATCATATTTCCAGATTTCAGACCGTTTAGCCGGTATGCCCTTATAAGTAGGACTATCTATATGATACAACTTGTTGAATGCATAAATATCCTGTTTTCCATTCTGGCTGTATCTTATTTGTTCAGTTAAGCCGAGTTCATTAATCAGATCCATTGCTTCACCGGATCCTACATCAATTGATTCAGCTCCTAAATCTACGTAATCTTCCCCCATCTTCATTGTATGGATTTTCCCACCAGAACGGATAGAACTTTCCAATACAAGCAATTCGAAAGGAAGGCTGTATTTTTCTATTGTTTTTTTTAATCTGAACGCTGTCGTGAGCCCTGTTATGCCCGTTCCAATGACTGCTATTCGCTTTTTAGATCTTTTCATTGCCTCATACCTTCCATTTCTATATAAGGGATTGCAACTTATGTATAGGCTCATATAATAAATATTGCCGCTATTCATTATTGAGTTCCTCGTTAGCTGTTTCAAGAGACTATACTCCAATTTGGGCAAACTGGGATTCTTGTCATTTGTTTTATTATATCATGTATTAAAAGATTATATCTTATTTTTATACAATTTCTATATCGAAATCTCTCGTTTAAAACAAATTAGGCTACCCCGACTATTTTTCGTCATATTTGACATATAAATTATCTTGAATTCGTATAAATATGAAGTATAGTCTCTATAAATATTCTACTGTTTTTCCTAATCTATCTATTCATAATCGTCCACTGGTGAGCGAATACTATAAATAGGGTTCATAAAAAGTGTATAAAAAAAACCCGCTTATATAAGCGGGTTTTAACGTATTATTTGTTTAAAGCGTCTTTAGCTTGGTCAGCCAAAGTTGTAAATGCTGCTGCATCACTTACTGCAAGTTCAGCTAACATTTTACGGTTCATGTCGATTTCTGCAAGTTTAAGTCCGTGCATCAATTTAGAGTAGCTTAGGCCGTTAATACGTGCTGCAGCGTTAATACGTGCAATCCATAATCTACGGAAGTTACGTTTGTTTTGTTTACGGTCTCTGTATGCATATTGGTAAGATTTCATTACTTGTTGTTTTGCAACTTTAAACAAGCGATGCTTCGCTCCGTAATACCCTTTAGCTAGCTTTAAAACGCGATTACGGCGCTTGCGGGAGACTACTCCACCTTTAACTCGTGCCATTGTTGATTTCCTCCTTGGTTGCACTCTCGATCAAACGAGTGCTCGTACATTTATTATTTCATTTTAGCAAGTTGTTGTCTGATACGTTTGTAATCACTGTGTGAAACCATTGTAGATTTACGCAAGTGACGTTTTTGTTTTTGAGATTTGTTTGCAAACATGTGGCTACGTTTTGCGTGGCTACGTTTAAGTTTACCAGAACCCGTTCTCTTGAAACGTTTTGCTGAACCTTTATGTGTCTTTTGCTTAGGCATTGTTGATTTCCTCCTACACTTATCTTATTTCTCAGATTTCGGTGCCAGCATCAAGAACATGCTACGACCATCCATTTTAGCTTTCGATTCGACTTGTGAAATGTCAGATGCTGCTTCCGCCATGCGTTCTAATACTACACGTCCTATTTCCTTGTGAGTAATCGCACGTCCACGGAATCGAATAGATACTTTCACTTTATCGCCTTTTTCCAAGAACTTACGTGCGTTACGCAATTTTGTATCAAAATCGTGATCATCGATAGTTGGACTCAAACGAATCTCTTTGACGTTAACGATTTTTTGATTCTTTCTTGCTTCACGTTCTTTCTTTTGCATTTCGTAGCGATGCTTCCCATAATCCATTACACGAGCAACAGGTGGCTTAGCGTTAGGTGACACTAGAACTAAATCTAGATTGGCATCTTCAGCTAAGCGCATTGCTTCATTGCGTTGGACTACCCCGATCTGTTCACCGTCTTTGCCGATCAAACGTACTTCTCTAGCACGAATACGATCATTGACAATCATGTCTTTTGCTATGGTGGTTCACCTCCAAAGTATTTGCGAAAAAAACAGAGACAGAAAAAGAGACGTGACCTTTTTCAAAGCCCCGTCTCTATCTCCGCAATCAGACAAGAAGTACTCATCTGATTTCAAAATAGTCGTAACTATTTTGAGTTATATACGTTCGATATCTGCCCATGGATCTGAATCCAAAAGGCGAGAAGCGGGTGCTTCTGCTTTGTTTTCTCAACTCTTATATAATACCAAATATTTATTCACCTGTCAACACTATTTGAGTATTAAATCATTTATTGGATTCAGCTACAATATTTGAAATGAATTCATCTTTAGAATATGTGATGGTTTCTTTTTCACCATATTTACGAACACTCACTGTCTGGTTCTCTACTTCACTGTCACCGACTACGATTTGATAGGGGATTTTAAGCGTTTGTGCATGACGAATCTTGTATCCCATTTTTTCATTGCGATTATCAATTTCGATTCGTAATCCTTTCGCTTTCAGTTCTTCATTCAACTGATTAGCATAGTCAGCATGGATATCCAAGTTAACTGGAATGATTTTAGCCTGTATTGGTGCTAACCATGTAGGGAAAGCTCCTTTGTATCTTTCAATCAAGTAAGCTACAAATCGTTCCATTGTTGATACAATACCACGGTGGATAACAACTGGTCTATGGTTGTCATTACCATCTTCACCAACGTAAGTCAGGTCGAACCTTTCCGGTAGCAAGAAATCTAATTGAACAGTTGATAATGTTTCTTCGATCCCCATCGCAGTCTTGACTTGTACGTCCAGCTTTGGACCGTAAAAGGCTGCTTCACCAATGGCTTCGAAGTAATCCATCCCCATCTCGTCCAAAGTATCTTTCAACATAGACTGTGCTTTTTCCCACATTTCATCGTCGTCAAAATATTTTTCTGTGTTTTTCGGATCACGATAACTTAGTCGGAAGCGATAGTCTTTAATATCGAAATCTTCGAATACAGCTAGCATCAATTCAACAACTCTGCGGAATTCTTCTTTGATTTGATCTGGTCTTACAAATACGTGAGCATCATTCAAAGTCATTTCACGAACGCGCTGTAGTCCTGATAAAGCGCCACTTTTCTCATAACGGTGCATTTGACCTAATTCCGCGATACGGATTGGTAAATCTCGGTAACTTCTTACGTCATTTTTGAATACCATCATGTGATGCGGGCAGTTCATCGGACGCAATACAAGCATTTCTCCATCACCCATGTCCATTGGTGGAAACATATCTTCATGATAGTGATCCCAGTGTCCAGATGTTTTGTAGAAATCGACATTCGCCATAATCGGAGTATATACGTGCTGGTAACCCATGCTGATTTCTTTGTCTGTGATGTATCTTTCAATCACTCGACGGATCGTAGCTCCCTTAGGTAGCCAAAAAGGAAGGCCTGATCCAACTTCTGGTGACAGCATAAAGATATCCAGTTCTTTACCTAACTTACGGTGATCGCGTTGTTTAGCTTCTTCACGCATCTTGATAAACTCTTTCAAGGCTTTTTTATCGAAGAAAGCCGTACCGTAAACACGTTGCATCATTTTATTATCTGAATTCCCTCTCCAGTAAGCTCCTGCTAGAGAAAGTAATTTAAATACTTGAATACGACCAGTCGAAGGCACGTGTACGCCTCTACATAGATCGACAAATTCACCTTGTTCATAAACAGATATTGTTTCATCTTCTGATAAATTTGTAATAAGTTCTACTTTATAAGGATCTGCTGCAAACAATTCAAGCGCTGCTTCTCTAGAAATTTCTTTTCGTACAAATGGCAGGTTTTCTTTAACAATTGCCATCATTTCTTTTTCAATAGATTCTAAATCTTCTTCTGTGATAGGTGTTTCTGAATCTGTGTCATAGTAAAAGCCTGTTTCAATCGCTGGTCCTACTCCGAATTTAACATCTGGGAATAATCTCTTGATTGCTTGAGCCATTAAGTGGGCAGTAGAATGACGAAGGATTCCTAAAGCATCTTCGTGATCTGGTGTAATGATTTCAAGTTCTCCGTCTTCATAAAGGGGTTGATCAAAATCAACATGCTGGCCATTCCACTTACCGGCTAGGCCTTTTTTCTCCAATGATTTAGCAATACTGCCTGCAATCATTTTTGGTGATGATCCTGATTCCACATTTTTCACGGAACCATCTGGTAATTTAACTGCGATTTCTGACATATAAATTCCTCCTGCTTTTTATTCTCTTTACTTATCGTACAAAAAACGTCCCAATGAATGAGATTGATCTCATTCATTGGGACGTAATGGATTACGTGGTTCCACCCAGTTTTACAGAAAGCTGACTTTCTGTCTTCATTAGCTCTTTAACGCAGAGACGCGTCTGCTCTTACTCAGTTCAAAGCAGCACTCGAAAGGGGTAGATGATAAATTGTTTTAGAAGACTTTCAGCTAGTGTCTTCCTCTCTTTAAAACAAGTTCTTATCAAATTTATCTTTCTCTAAGTTTTATTATTAGAATAATAGTAGAATACCACGCTTGACTTTAGCTTTCAACAGTTTTCTTGTTAAGCATGTCTCCTGTTATCGCCTGTCATTTCTACTTCTTTGGAAAGAAACTTTACTCGTTCCATAATCCGTTTAGCTTTTAACGGCTCATTTTCGCCTCTTTGTGTCACTCTAAGATGCTCTTGTTCCAAGTGGGCCATATCAAAATTAGAAGAGAAGAACGTTGGAAGTTGTTCCTGCATTCTATGCTGCAAAACGACTCCCAGGATATCATCTCTAATCCAGCTCGACATAGAATCTGCCCCAATATCATCAATCATTAATATTTTCGCATTTTTCAAGGCAGAAAGCTTTTCTTCAGTTGTATTTTGACCAATCGAATTCTTCATTTCGACAGCAAATGTTGGGAAATGAACGAGTGTTGATGGATGACCTTGTTTCGATAACTCGTGAGCAATCGCTCCAAGAAGAAACGTTTTCCCGACTCCGAATTTTCCATGAAGGTATAGCCCTTGCTGGAAGGTATCAGGATTCTCAAGAAACTGATCAATAAAATCATAGGCTTCCTCTACCGCTTTATTTCTTCCTGGTGTACTATCAAACTGATCAATATTGAAATGCTTAATGTCTTTTGACATATACATTGAATGGATCCGTTTATTGATAGCTTCTTGTTTCTGACGATTAATCAAATCAGAAGATGGCTCGTAGGTTACATCTACTCTTTTATTGTTGATCGAAAGGCTTGGTTTATACCCCGGCATAAGCTGTCCACTCTGAGCGGCGGCTTTCTTCTTTTCGACAACAAATTCATACAACTTAGACGCACTTTTTTCAATTGCTTCGTTATCGAGTACCGTCCTGTTTTCAGCAATAAACCGTCGAACATCGGGATCTTTAAACACTTCATTTTTCATGATTTCTCTAAATTTCTCGTTCATTTTAGTTGAATTCATCATATTTTCCAACTGGTTACGAATGCTTTCCATTAACTGTCACCACCTTTACTTCTATTTCTGATCCGCTCAAGTCTTTGTCTGAATTCTTCTTGCTTTTTAGCATCGATTTCTTCTCCAACGTTCTCTTCTGTTGCCCAATCTGGTAAAGTTTCTTTCCTAACATACTTTTGAGAATTTGAACGATTTGAACCGGATCTTTGTTTGCTTTGTCTATCGCTTTTTGACTCAGCATATAGTTGTTTTACTTTCTGTAGAGCATCTTCTGGTGAGTTTATATCGTTTTGCGCCCAGTCATTTGCGACTTTCAGTGCAAGACTTTTTTCCAGCACGGGTGCGTTTTTCCCGATCAATACATAATTGATTAGTATATTGATCACACTTGTCGAAAGAGAAGATTGTTCTACAAGTTCTTTAATAACCCATGTTTCATTGCTGGAAACAAATCCACCCTTTTGATTCTTAATAGATTTCAAGTATTCAATTGGTTTTACTTCCTGAGCATGCAGGATGATTTCGATTTCCTGATTGTTAAATCCTTTTTGTTTCAATTGTGTTTTTCGCCCACTTTTAACAGATTGTTCTTCTTGGATTGAGCCTGTTACTTTATCTTGTATCTGAACTTGTCTAGCTTGTTTTTTATGGAAATCTCTTTGAACAATTTGTGGTAGTTTTTCCTGGTCGATATTTGAAGTCTCTATATCTGTAGACTCAAGAACATATTTTTGCATATCCAGTTCGTTGACGCCATAAATTTCATAGATAGAGATAATTAATTCTCTGATTTCTTTTGTAAGTGATTTTTTATTGATAAAATGATGATTTAATCCTTCTACAAAGAACGTCCAATCGAAGTCACTTTGTTCACTCATCATTTGAACCGGTGAATGCATCGAAGATGAAAACTCATTGTCATCAAATTCGACTACTGACAATTGATTATGTTTTTGAATGTCAAAATAGTAGACATCTAAGAAAGACTTTGTAATTTCCTCGTAATCTTCTGCTTTAGGCTTTTCACTAAAAAACTGCTGTCTAATTTCGTTGAACATTCTTTCTCCAATTTTTTCAAACAAGATCAGACTCATCAGATGATCATTAAAAAACCGTTCGGCAGAAAGTGGCGGTTTAATTTCAAAAAGAAACTGATCTGAGTCTTTTTTACTTTTATAAACGCTCAACAACCCCAAACCTTCAAGTCGAATGCGTGCCTGATATAATTCTGGTATTCCAATATCAAGAAGCGTCATCAGCTCAGATAAAGGTTTAGCCTCTGTCCAACCACTGCCGCTTCTGATTGATTCTTTTAAATTCATATACAATGTGAATGCCGCATTTCCAATAAGGGGTTGGTAGATTGTTGTCAAAATACGTACATCTTGATCAGAGAGAGGTACAACTTGACGTAATGTGAAAAAATCTTTTGGGTTGACTTGTTGCCAGGGATAATTCATTGTGCACTCTCTCCTTTCATTTTATCTATCTTGAACATTATTTGTCATTCTTTCTTTTCTTCGCTAGTTCTTGCATTTCTTTCATAAATACCTCTATGTCTTTGAATTGTCTGTATACACTCGCAAACCGTATATAAGCTACATCATCTACTTCAGCAAGTTCTTGCATAATGTACTCACCGATCTTAGTAGATTCAATTTCGCTATCTCCACGGTCTCTGATCTTATACTCTACTCGAGTGACAATTTTTTCTTGTTCTTCAGCTGTAACGGGTCTTTTTTCAAACGCTCGTCTCAGACCTCTTAAAAGTTTTTCTCGACTGAATTCTTCACGAGTTTTATCTTTTTTCACAACGAGTATTGGTGATTGCTCTAATCGCTCAAAGGTTGTAAATCTGAATCCACAACTTTCGCATTCTCTTCGTCTACGAGTGGCTTTATTTTCATCAGCTGGTCTACTATCGACTACTCTACTTCCATTATGCTGACAGCGAGGACATTGCATAGGAATCAGTCCTTTTCTTATAATCTAACGGTACCTTCAGTTATATTCAGTATACCATAGCTTTAAGTACTGTAATACCCTTTACTTATAAGCCATTCTTCGACTTGATTCACTGTATTTTCTAGTGTTCCATTGTTATAGATAACATAATCTGCTTGGGCTACTTTTTCTAATAAATCCATCTGAGACTCCATTCTTTGAATCGCCTCTGCTTGACTAAGTTCGTTTCGCTTCATCAAACGTGCCAGTTGCGTCTCTTTATCTACTGCAACAACCATAATCTCATCAACATCTTTTTTGTAACCTGATTCAAATAATAATGGAATATCTAGTACAATCAGATCATGTCCAGAAGTAATTAATCGATCTTTCTCTGAAAGAATCCATTCTCTAATATAATAAGACAGACAGTCATTTAACTGTTTTCTCTTTAAAGGGTCACTAAAAATGAGTTCTCCTAGTTTTTTCCGATTCAATTCTCCATTTTCCAGTAGAATTTCTTCACCAAATAGGTTCTGTACTTTTTTTAAAGCTTCAGTTCCTGGTTCAATAATAATTCTAGCCCCGACGTCTGCATCCACCACAGGAACATCATGTTTTAAGAATAAACGACTGACAGTCGACTTGCCAGATGCAATACCTCCTGTCAAACCTAATACATAAGTCATAATCAGCCTCCTTTTCTACTCTTTTCTCTTATTAACGAACCAACTGAATATCTGACTGGCAATTTGGACAGTAATGCGTTCCTCTTTGCGCTACTTTCGTTTTTTCAATAGTTGTTTCGCAACGTGGGCAAGGTTGCCCGTTTTTTCCATATACGTTCAAGAATGATTGATAAGACCCTGTTTCTCCAAAAGCGTTCTGGTAGGTTCGTATGGTTGTCCCACCTGCTTTTACTGCCTTACCCATAACGAGTAAAATAGCTTCGTATAGAGTAACAATTTCTCTTTCAGTTAACGTGTTCGCCATACGTGCTGGGTGAATTTTTGCTTCAAATAAAATCTCATCTGCATAAATATTCCCAATACCGGCAATGACCGTTTGATCTAAAAGTGTTGCTTTGATCGTTTTTTTCCTTTTAAGCAATTGAATTTTAAATGTTTCTAACACCAAAGTTTCTCTTACTGGTTCTGGCCCTAGTTTGGCAATCGATGCGTGAGCAAGCTCAGTGTCTCTTGGAATCAGTGATATTCTACCGAATTTCCTAACATCAAGATATCTGAGCTCCCGTCCATCTTCTAGTTCAAAAATCACATGGGTGTGCTTTGAAATGGGGACATCCGTTGATTCTATTCGGTATTTCCCTTCCATTCTCAAATGCGAGATCATTACGTAATCTGTTAAGAAAAATAATAAAAATTTTCCTCTTCTTCCTATTGATTCAATGCGTTGGTTTTTAATTTTTTCTTTAAATAGGCGAATGTCACTCGGTTCCGCAATAATTCTATCCCATAAAACGGTCACTTGTTTGATTTTTAATCCTTTGATCAGCTTTTCGAGTCCTGTCCGGACACTTTCTACTTCTGGTAATTCAGGCACACGGTTCTTCCTTTCATTCTCCTATAAAAACAGTTAAAGAAGCGAGAGTAAACTCGCTTCTTAGCTGATTAGTTATATTATTTGGCTTCGTACCAACTCTTACCCCAGCTACTTTCAACTTTGAGCGGTACAGATAGTTCTACTGCATTTTCCATAACTTCTTTGACTAGTTCTTCTAGAACCGGTATCTCTTCTTCAGGTGCTTCGAAGATGACCTCATCGTGAACTTGTAAAAGCAACGTAGCTTCAAGTCCTTTTTCTTTCACTTTTTCCGCCATATTAATCATAGCTACTTTCAAGATATCTGCAGCACTACCTTGGATTGGCGTATTCATAGCTGTTCTTTCAGCAAATGATCTTAAATTGAAGTTTCGAGAATTGATATCCGGTAAATATCTTCTTCTATGGAACAAGGTTTCAACGAACCCTTTGTCTTTTGCTTCGCGAATAACATCATCGATAAAGGTTTTAACACCAGGGAATCGACTAAAGTACGTATCAATGTATTCTTGAGCTTCTTTTCGAGTGATATTCAAACTTTGAGAAAGACCATAATCACTGATTCCGTAGACAATTCCAAAGTTAACGGCTTTAGCATCCCTTCTCATATTTACAGTTACCTCGCTTGGATCTTTAAGATCAAATACTCGCATCGCTGTACTCGTATGAATATCTTGTTCTTCGATAAAGGCTTGTTTCAGATGTTCGTCGTCAGAAATATGTGCGAGTACTCTTAATTCGATTTGAGAATAATCGGATGCAAAGATTTTCCAGCCTTCTTTTCTGGGTATGAAAGCTTGTCTGATTTTTCGCCCTTCTTCTAGTCTAACGGGTATATTCTGAAGGTTAGGATCCACTGAGCTCAAGCGTCCTGTCCTCGCAACTGTCTGAAGATAACGTGTATGGATTTTCCCTGTTTCTGGTTGAATCACTCTGAGCAAACCTTCAATATAAGTAGACTGAATTTTTGCGATTTGTCTATATTGTAAAATGAATTCTACAATAGGTGCTTGATCTTGAAGCTTTTCAAGTACATCTTGAGCTGTAGAATAGCCAGTTTTTGTTTTCTTGATAACAGGATAACCCATTTTATCGAACAAAATAACACCAAGTTGTTTCGGAGAATTAATATTGAATTCTTCTCCAGCTTCTTTGTAAATTCTTTGTTCAATCGTGTGTAAGGTTTCAGCGAATTCAGCTTTCATTTTTTCTAGTCTTTGAGCGTCTACGGTAATTCCTCGGATTTCCATTTCAGCTAGCACGATTGCTAGAGGGATTTCCATCTCCTTGAGTAGATTTTCCTGTTCATTTTTGGCCAGTTCTTCATTCATCTGGTGAGATAATTTGAAGATAGCATTAATTTTATGTGCGATATGGTCTCTCATCAATACAAGATTTTCCGGAACTTTCTTTTTCTTTCCTTTTCCATAAACCACTTCGTCTGGAGACAGTCCATTATAATGGTGCTTGCTCGCTACATCCGCTACGTCCCCACTACTACTGTCTTCCGCTGTCAATAAATAAGAAGCCAGTAAAATATCAAACTCGGTTCCTTTAAGGTTAATGTCTTTTCTATTTAAAGCCACGTAAGTTCTTTTGGTATCATAAAGCGTTTTAGGAACATCTTCTGATTCAATCCATTTTTTAAATTCTGGAGATTTAAAAGCGACCTCAGGTTCCACAACATATATCTTTTGATCATTACCCCAACCTACTGAGACAATTTCCGATTGATGGTAATTATCTTCAAGCATTTCGATATACAATGCCATATCTGGTTTGAACATATCTGATGTGATGGATTGGGCGTATTCGTAGTCAATATCTTCTACATCTTCTGCTAATTGTTCCATATACTCAGCGGTATCCAATTTGTTCAAGTGGGATTGAAAATCCATTTCTTTGTAAAAAGAAATGAGTTTCTCCATGTTCATTCCACTGTACTTTAATTCTTCTACAGAAATTTCAATAGGTGCTTGGATATCAATTGTTGCTAACTTTTTACTTAATAGTGCTGTTTCTTTTTCATTGATCAGATTTTCTTTTCGTTTGGACTTCTTCATCTCTTCAATATTTTCATACAAGCCTTCAACTGTGCTGTATTCTTTTAAGAGTTTTAAAGCTGTCTTTTCTCCAATGTTTGAAACTCCTGGAATATTATCAGATGCATCTCCTGCGAGACCTTTCATGTCGATAATCTGATTCGGCGAAATACCCATTTCTTCCATGATCGAATCTGCAGTATATTCTTTAATATCACTAACGCCTTTTTTAGTAATATCGATTCTAACTTTATCTGAAGCTAGTTGAGTCAAATCTCGGTCCCCAGTTAAAATAACGACTTCAAAACCGTCTGCTTCTGCTTGAGTAGAAAGCGTTCCAATAATATCATCGGCTTCGAAATTGACTAGTTGATAAGACTGTAGCCCAAATCCTGATAACAAATCCTGGATAAAGGGAATTTGTTCAGCAAATTCAGCAGGCATTTTTGAACGTCCGCCTTTATACTCTTCAAAAAATTCATGACGGAAAGTCGTTTTACCTGCATCAAACGCTACAAGAGCGTGTGTAGGTTGTTCTTTATTCACAACGACTTCAAGCATATTGTGAATACCGTAAAGGGCATTCGTGTGTAATCCATTTCTATTTTTCATTCGTTCTAATTGACTGTGTAACCCGTAGAACGCACGAAAAGCTATACTATATCCATCAATCAAAAGTAATTTTTTCTGTTCAGGCATTCGTCTCGACTCCTCTATTTTCTCAGTTCATTTAAGACTCTTGTTAATGTATTTTAACAAAAATGGCGCCTACAAAAAAGAGAACGTACCTAAACTCTTATGTTTCCTATCATGACTCTTTATACGAATGTCTCAAAACAAAAAGACTACCTCAAAAGAGATAGCCTTTTTACTATTAAAATCATTAAGACTTTAACTTAATACTGCGCTTTAGATTGGCTCAGTAAGGTTTCAAAAGCATGTTCAAACTTCTCTACATCGCCTGCACCCATGAACACAAATACAGAACCTCTGTGTTTAAGTAGCGGAGACATATCCTCTTCACCAACGACTGCTAAGCCTTTTTCTGTTTTGTTGAGCAAATCTTGAATAGTAATCTCGCCTGATTGCTCACGAGCAGAAGTGAAAATCTCACATAAATAAACATAATCAGCTAGATCCAGTGACTTTCCGAAATCACTTAACAAAGCAACGGTTCTTGTAAATGTATGCGGCTGAAAAACAGCGACAATTTCTTTATCTGGATATTTTTGGCGTGCTGCATCCAATGTAGCTTTTATCTCAGCTGGATGATGTGCATAGTCGTCAATAATAATTGTGTCCATTACTTGTTTTTCAGTAAATCTTCTTTTAACACCAGAAAACGTTTTGAGTCTTTCAGAAACTTTTTCCTGATCGACTCCTTCGTAGTGACAGAAAGCAATAACGCCTAGAGCATTTTGGATATTGTGATTCCCATAAGAAGGAATCGAGAATTGACCATAAAAGTCTCCCCTTACATAAACATCAAAAGAAGATCCTTCAGTCGTTCTAACAATATTCTTAGCTTGGAAGTCATTGTGATCCTGAAATCCGTAAAAGACTACAGGAACAGATGCTTGTAAATTTTGCAGGCGCTCATCATCCCCACAAGCAAAGACAGCTTTTTTAATTTGAGATGCAAAGCTCGTAAAAGCATTCTCTACATCTTCTACACTCGTATAATAATCTGGATGATCATAATCGATATTTGTAATCAATGCATAGTCTGTCTTGTATGCTAGGAAGTGTCTACGGTACTCGCATGCTTCGAGAACAAAGTATTCTGCATCTTCTACTCCGCTACCTGTACCATCACCGATAAGATAACTTGTTTTCTCGATACCACTTAATACATGTGCCAGAAGTCCTGTTGTACTCGTTTTCCCATGTGAACCTGTTATTGCAACACTCGTGAACTGATTGCTGAACTCACCAAGGAAATCATGATATCGTTCCACTTTCAGGCCCATCGCTTTTGCTTTCACAATTTCTTCATGCGTATCAGGGAAAGCATTCCCTGCAATTACAACCATATTTTCTTTTATATTATTCTCATCAAAAACATAAATAGGAATTTGCGCGATTTCTAAATTTTCTTGTGTAAAAAAGTATTTATTCACATCTGATCCTTGAACTGTGTATCCTTTGTCATGAAGAATCAACGCTAATGCACTCATACCTGATCCTTTTATTCCGACAAAATGATAAATCATCGTTTGATCCATTGAAAAGTCCTCCAAATTTCTGCTATATAATTGATTATATAGTCTTTGCCTTAATACAAATAAAGATAAGACATAACGATTTTATACTATAATGCAAATCGCCGAAAAAATCTAGTATCAAATATTTTAATCAAATGAGACTTCATTCATTTTTGTCTGAAAAAAATCCTGGTATCTCTCTTTTTGACTTGTTGGCGCCTAACTGTTCTTCTTGAATGATATTCATTAAAGACCGGTGTAATCTCATTCTTTTCTTGGCGTCTTGCTTGGTTTCTTTTTTTGACGATTCTATTTGATCTTGATTAACTTTATTAGTCGATTCCGTTGATTCTTGAATAGTAATCTGAGATTGATGTTGCTTCTCTTTGAAGTTCCAATCAGCAATCGGTGCAGCCGTCTCGAATTCCTCAAAAAGCAAAAATTCATTTGAAGCCTTCTTTAAGGTTTCTTTTAATCGCTCATAATTCCAATGGTCCTGTTCTTTTTTGACCGGCTTTTTGAATCCATATATTGGCGAAGGCACTTTACTCACTTCAAAAGGCGGTTCGATATAATGCTTTGAACGATTAGGTAAACCAGTTGTTCTCTTTTCTTCAAGATATTGCTGGAATCCCTTTTCAACTTCGCCTCTACTTTGAATCTGATTCGGAAGCGAGTGTGTATGTTCTTCACTGAACAGATTTTCTTTTGATTCCAGTTCTCTCGGCTGCTTTTGTTCAAGGTTTGCTTTTAATCGCTTAGTCGATTTGAGCGTTGATTGATGTTTGACATGTTTGAAGAAACTTGGTCCATCATATTCTACCACTACACTTCCTCCTCTCTATTTGGTACTAATTGCCTGAACTAGAATAGACTATTTAGTTAGCTCAAATGTACGTCCTATTTCTTCCGTATCTTCCAGTACTAAAATACCTTTACTTGTTTGCTCTAAGCCTAATTCTTTTGCTGAACAAATCATACCACTACTTTTAGTTCCTCTTAGTTCACCAGGCCATATCACTAGTCCGTCCGGCATAACAGCACCCGGTTTTGCTACGACAACTTTCTGACCTTGTTCGATATTTGATGCTCCACATACGATTTGAACAATTTCTCCATTATCGATTTCAGTTTGTGTGATATTTAAGTGATCAGAGTCTTCCATAGGTACACACTCTTTCACATAGCCCACTACAAGTTTTGGTGAAGTATCTGCAACTAGTTCATCTTCCCAACCGTTTTGTTTGATTTGTTTGTTAAGGACAGATACTTGCTCACTTGATAAGGTTACTGGTCCGTTCGTGTCTATACTAAATAATTCTGATAGTTCAAAGAAATTAAATCCAACCGTTTCGCCTTGATCCATCGAGACGATTTTCGTGATATTTCCTTTACGTTCAGCTCTTTGATTATCTATAGTACATTTTGACAATTGAACCATCAAAATATCATTTAAACCTTTATTATTATAACTCGTAATTAACATATTTTACTCCTCTTTAACTCTCTTTTTATATTACTTTTTATATTAGCGTACTTTTAATGTATCTAAAGTTGACTGGTCCAGCGTACGCATAATCTGAATAACCATTTCTTTTGCTGCTTCAAAGTCAGTGATATTGAATAAAGTCTGATGGGTATGAATATATCTTGCACAAACGCCAATAACCGCACTCGGTATTCCCTGATTCATCTGATGAGCAGCTCCAGCATCAGTACCGCCTTTAGAGATAAAGTACTGATATGGAATATTATTCGTTTCAGCTGTGTCGAGTAAGAAATCACGCATCTCCTTCGAAAGAATCATACCAGGATCTTGAATTCTCATCAAAAATCCTTCTCCTAGTTTTCCAAAAGCATCCGGACCACCAGTAATATCATTTGCAGGAGAACAATCTACTGCAATAAAGACATCTGGATCAAATTTTGTCACAGCACCTTTTGTCCCTCTTAAACCAACTTCTTCTTGAACATTCGCTCCAGCAATCAGTGTATTTGGTAATGATTCGTTTTCCACTGCTTTTAAAGCGTCTAATACGACTGCAACGCCGTAACGGTTATCCCATGCTTTTCCGAGAATTGTTTTTCCATTCGCCATTTGGATGGTTTCAACTTGAGGCACCACAGCGTCCCCAGGTCTAACACCATAGGCAAGCGCTTCTTCTTTTGAATCAAATCCTGCATCAAAAAGAATATCTTCAACACTAACAGCTCCTGAGCTTTTGCCTTTAAGCAAATGCGGTGGAACGGAAGAAGATACTACTGGATAGTCTCCTTTACTTGTCTGCAGCGTGAATCTTTGCGCAGAAACCACATAAGGATTCCAGCCTCCTAAAGGAACAACTTTAAATAAGCCTTTTTCAGTAATAGAAGCAATCATAAACCCAACTTCATCCATATGAGCAGCTACCATTAATTTTGGAGCCTTTTCCTGAGCAGACTCTTTGATTCCAAATATGCCTCCAAGACCATCTACTTCTACTTTATCAACTAGTGGGGTCATTTCTTCTCTCATATATTGTCTAACAGAATGTTCAAATCCACTTGTTCCTTGTAATTCCGTAACTTTCTTTATCCGTTCAAATGTTTGTTTATCCATATTAATATGTCGGTTCCTTACCCGACGCCTCCTGATCCGTTAATTTTTTCCTATATCGAACTTATCATAACTATAATCCTATTAGGTACTGAATATAACTCCAAACTTCTTACTTCAGTAAACTGTCTTTCTGGATGTGCAATCTTTTCAATTATACACAAAATCCCTCATCTTTTTAAGTCTCTTTCCTATATATTCTTATTACGCTTATATAATATATATGTTAAAATAACTTAAGACCTTATATAAGCAACTATAATCTGGAGGCTAGACAATGGAGAATAAATTAAACCAAAAGCAAGCAACCTACTTATTAGGCGCATTAGGATTTATGGTTACTTTTTTACTAGGATTTTTCCTTTATCCTAAAGTTTCAAAAAAACAGGCTATCCACGCCGACACGATTCTTGAAGCCATTAAAGATCAGTTTCGTGAAGAAGGTCCTATTGACGGATCGTGGATTGAACTGACAAAAGTACCTTGGAAAAAATTTGCTTACTCTACTGATGTTTATTATGGTGGAATTTCAAGACTAGAAGAAAGTATTTTAGTTCAGTACGAATTTATAGCGGACGCTTATACAGGCAGTTTGATTGATTTATATAGAGTTTAATTTTAAAAAGCGTAACGAATGCGACTGATCGCAACCGTTACGCTTTTTTCTTGATTAGTCCTGTTCTGGAAAGTAAGCCACCGTCTTATAAATGCGATTGCCTTTTTTCGAAAATTTTTCTTCATATTCTGTCATAATATTACCTTCGACATCACTATTATGAAGATCCAGATATAACTCTTTTAAAATCATTCCTTTTTCTGAAAAACTAATCAGTGAATACTCAAACAATCCTTGATTATCTGTTTTAAAATGTAGTTCTCCCTGGTCATCTAGTACAGTTTCGTAGCTGATCAAAAAGTCTTTGTAAGTTAGACGTCTTTTTTCATGTCGATTTTTTGGCCATGGATCAGAAAAGGTTAGATAAATTCTTTGAACTTCACCTTTTTCAAAATAAGTTTTAAGGTCTTGTGCATTTACCTGAAGTAATTGAACATTTGGCAAGTCTTCTTCTATTTGTTTTTCAAGCGCAGATACGATTACACTGGTCTGCAATTCGATGCCTAAATAGTTGATGTGAGGATTTTGCTTAGCCATTTCAATTAAAAATCGACCTTTACCCATCCCTATTTCCATGTGAAGTGGCTGTTTCTTTTCAAATCGATCCTGCCACTTCCCTTTCCATTCATCAGGTTTAGCTACAACATATTGGTCATACTCCAATAATTTTTCTTCAGCTCCTGGTTTGTTTCTTAAACGCATAAATTTATTCTCTCCTTAACGTAAAAATAGGGACAGATTCAATCAAGATTGTCTGATCCCCATTCTTCTATAAATTTAATCTCACTAGTTTCGAATAATACCTATATCACTTATTCAATCAAAGTAATTGATCAATCTTAATAATAGAATTGTTCATTTTAATAAATTGACCTTTTCGGTGAGCATTCTTGACATCAATCAATAATGTCATGATTACATACCATTGAATCCGCATCATAAAAGATTCTGTTAATTCGTGTTCGTATTCAACCAACCAGCTATCCCATTGCTCTTTATCGATGTAACGACTAAACAGCTGTCCTATATCATATGCAAGATCCGCTAGTACAGCCGAATCCCAGTCAACGAGATACAATTCATCTTCTTCAGACAGCAACCAGTTTTTTCTGGATACATCTCCATGACAAACGGTCACTTCAGAATCTTTGATAATATCTAGTTTAGTATCTTGAACCCATTTCAACGCTTTTTTCAATTGCGGGTGTTCTGCCAGTTCTTCTGGAATGTTTTGTTGATACTCTGCTAGAAGATCCTGCGGTGTGATGGATTGACCTCCCATACGCTGGAGCATTCTTTTCAAACTCTGAGACCGATGGACTTTCTTAAGTATTTTGGCAACTCTAGAAGATAACATTTCGTCTTTAAAAAGATTTCGACCGTTGCACCACTCTTGTGCCGTTAAAACGTCTCCGTTTCCAATTCTCTTGGTCCATATCAATCTAGGAGAAATTCCTTCTAGCGAAAGTGCTGCTAAAAAAGGTGATGAATTTCGCTTTAGAAAAAGCTTCTCTTCATTTTTTGTCCCCATATAAGCCTGACCGGTGTCTCCACCTATAGGATGTAATTTCCACCCCGTTTCTCTCTCTAACTCCATATCCACTCAATCCTTTTATTATCCATATTCGCCTGTTCACTTTCCTGATAGCATTGTCTATTCTATTGTAGAAAGAAATGACCTACTCGTCAAGCGGATAGACGTTCTTTTTCTAGATTACTGACTACTTGAGTCCAAGAACAGTTCTATATGCTGTTTGAGCAGGTTCATTTTTATCATTCATTTCTATCTTCATAATCCACTTTCGATCTTATAGTAGTTCTCCACAAGCTTCTTCTATTTTCAGTTTAAAAGCTTCTGCTAATTGTTCTGTGATCTTTCCACGTTGACCGCCATTCACTTTTTTCCCATCAATTGTATGAATAGGCATGACTTCAATAGTCGTACTTGAACAAAAAACTTCATCGGCTTCTTGAAGTTGTTCTAACGTAAAAGGTTCTTCCTTAACTTCTATTCCTAATTCTTCTGCACATTTGAGCCAAACGATTTTTGTCACACCCGGTAAAATCAAGTTTCCATCGGGATGAGTATAAATGGTGCCATCTTTAACAATTGCAACGTTTGAAGCAGAACACTCTGTAACGATACCATCACGATGCAAAATCGCTTCTTCAGCATTTTTTTTATGTGCTTCGTGTTTGACCATGATGTTACCCAGAAGGCTAATGGACTTGATATCACATTTTAACCATCTGATGTCCGGTTCTGTAATGGTTGTAATACCATTTTCTATCTTTTGGGCATTTCTAGGTACTGCTGTTACATTTCCAGTTATCGTTGGTAAAACACTCATGTCAGGATATACATGATTTCTTGGAGAGGCCACTCCTCTGGTTGCTTGCAGATAAAGATTTCCAGTTTGTACGTCGCTCTCATTTAATAATTTAATCATCAGATTTTTCATTTCTTCTTTTGATTGAGGAATAATCATTTCAATCTTATCCGCACTAGAATATAGGCGGTCGACATGCTCATCTAAGCCAAAAAAATGACCGTTATAAGCTCTTACTACTTCATAAATGCCATCACCGAACTGATATCCTCTGTCTTCTGGGTCTATCTTAACTTCTTCTCGATCAACAATTTGGCTATTCCAGATTACTTTCATGTCTTTATCCTCGTTTCTCTAATTAAAATTGCTCCATCCGTTTTAAACGCTTAGGCAAATACAGTCTTGTAAACATCAAGATAAAGACCCCACCACCTAAAAATAAACTTGCACCGCTATAAATATCTTTGGCTAATCCGGTAAGAGTGAAAATAACCAAAACGACTGCAAGAACTTCCGTTATTAAACGCTGGATGGATATTATTTTACCAGTCTCTTGAATCGGGTACAATTGAAAATAAAAATTTTGTTTGAACTGCTGGTAAATCGGCATCAATTGGAAACCAATTAGGTATAGAAAAAGTACCGCCAGCATCAGATTTAAAACAATCATTGTACTGAATGAAATTAATAAAATACCAATTAAAACCAATCTACTGACAAGTCCGCTGTAGGAAGGATTTCTGTAGAAAGATCTTAAAATATAAAAGTAATGTGGTTGTGGGGATTTTCCAGACTGAAAGTCTATGACTTTGTCTAACCATCTCAACCGTCTTGGATGAGATTCAACAAAAGAGACCTCCGTGAATAAATTAATGAATCGAAAGAGTTTCTGCTGTCTATTTTCTTCTTTTTCAATTACATCATTCCATTGTAATCTATTTGAATTTCGGTCCATTTTTTTACTGTATATGAACTGTATCAAGACGATGATTAGAGAAAAAAACAGCCCGAAAGATAATCCTACAAATATGCTCAAGGTAAACCCAAATAGACTAATCATCTTTCCTGCATGAGTATATAGTCCTTTCTTTAGAACATCACTTTGAAAAAAACTCATAAATTGAAAATTCAAATCAATGTATTTAAAAAGAACTGAGGTAACTAAAAAAAGTGGCCAGATATTAAAGTTTATACCTTGCGTTACGACTAGCAAAGGCATCGCTGCCGCAGACACGAAGGCTACCGGAAAAGCTAATACTAGCAAACTCTTCCATACACTTTTTTTCAAGACAGGGATAACCTCTGATTCTAATGGCAACAAAAAGACGATATCTGCTTGCTGCATTAATGTGGTGATTGTTCCACTGGCTACAACACCTACCATAAGAATTAACAAAATGAAACGAGGTAGTATAGCGCCTTGTTCAATTGTCTGGACGTAATTCGAGTAGCCAAATCCAGCAGCTCCAAGTACCAGCAATAACGCCAACACAAAATGATCATTCAAGACATATTTCATATACCTTGAGAGCTGCTTGAAATGAATAGAGGATCGTTGTTTGAACAATGATTGAATCGTCATACTGCAAAACCCTCTTCGTCAGCCAGACGTCCATATATCTCATCCAAACTCGCTCCAGGCATCTGAAATTTTTGTTGAAGTTCCTCTAAATTACCTTTCGCAAAAACTTTCCCATCATGAAGAATGACAAAAGAATCGCAGATTTTTTCTGCATTCGTTAAAACGTGAGTAGACATCAATATAGATGCGCCCGCTTGTTTTCTTTCTTCCATCAATTTAAGTAAATCTCTTATTGCTAGAGGATCTAATCCTAAGAATGGTTCATCTATCACATAAAGGCTAGGTTCTATCAGAAATGCGCAAACAATCATAACCTTTTGTTTCATTCCTTTAGAAAAATCAGAAGGAAACCATTCCAGTCGGTCTTTTAATCTAAACAGAGAAAGTAATGGCTCCGCTCTTTTAAAAGCTATTTCTTTTTCAATACCATAAGCCATAGCCGTTATTTCTATATGTTCTTTTAACGTCATCTCGTCATATAAAACAGGTGTTTCTGGGACAAATCCAATATTTTTTTTGTATTCTATATTATTTTCAGTAATAGTTTTCCCATTTAACGTAATTTTGCCTTCAAAAGGTTCCAGTAGACCCATAATATGCTTAATCGTTGTACTCTTACCAGCACCATTAAGCCCTATCAATCCTACTAGTTCACCATCTGAGACATCAAAGGAGACTTTTTTAAGAATAGGTCTTCTTGTATAGCCTCCTGTGACATTTTGTATCTGTAAGCTCATATTTAAACTTCCTCCTATTTGAGTTCTCTATATTTTACCATAAGTTCAAATAGAGCTGAGGAAGAAATAGGCTTCTTTTTATTAAAATGCTAAATTCTATGCTAAACTAGAATAAATCAAGAGATCATGTGGATGATCGTTAAAAGGAAATGAGGAATGAAGATGACAGACAGTATCTTTACAAAAATCATAAAGGAAGAAATTCCTGCTCGTAAAATTTTTGAGAATGATCATGTGATTGCTATAATGGATTTGTCACAAGTGACTAGAGGCCACACATTGATTATTACAAAAAAACCAGTCCGAAATATTTTTGAATACGATGAAGAGTTGGCAGCAAATGTATTTTCAAGTCTTCCTATTGTGGCAAAAGCCGTTAAAAAACATAATCCGGACGTTAAAGGGTTAAATATTTTAATGAACAATGAAGCGGTCGCTTCCCAGACGGTTTTCCATAGTCATATTCATTTATTACCAAGATATAGTGAAGATGATGACTTTGGTCTGAAGTGGTCAGACAATTCTGATCAGTATACTGATGCAGAATTAGATAACATACAATCAGAACTCATAAAGGCATTGGAGGGAATGACAAAATGAAACATTTTATTTTAGGTAGTTTAAGTGGAATCATTCTAGGTGGTACGTACGGATTATTGACGACACCGAGATCAGGTAAAGAAAATCAGGAAAAACTTAAAAATTATATCGATGACACCACTGAACACGTAAAGGATGTCAATGATAAAGTCAGCGACTTGAAAGCAGCAATGCAAAATTTAGCTGACGAAGGAATGAAATTACAAACTGAATTCATCACTGATATCCAAGCTCTTTCAAATGAATATATGTATGAAGCACAACCAAGAATAGAGCGAATTCAAAGAAAAACGGACAAAATTAATAAAGATATTGAAGTAGCCACTGTGAATATTAAAAGTACGACTGTGAAATAATGACACATAAAAAGAAGGCCTGCCACTTGGCAAGCCTTCTTTTTATTATAAACTAAGAGAACATTACTCTGAGTCTTCTGTGTTTTCTTCTGTATCTGTCTCTGTGTTCTCATCTGTATTTTCATCAGAATTTTCTTCTGTGTTTTCTTCCGTATCCGTTGCATCATCAGCAGGTGTTTCTTCTTCAACTGGCTGTTCTTCCGTCGCCGGTTGCATATAAGCACTCATTGCATTGCTTAAATCATCATCAGCAATTTGGACATTAGCGTCTGCTACTAAAGAAGAGATCACTTCTTGGACGTAAGCTTGATCTGCTAATTTCTCAGCGATCATATTTTCTTCAATCGTTTCTCTTTCTTCATCAAGCGAGCCTTTTTCTCCAACGCTGACTAACTTAATAACGTGGTATCCAAATTCTGATTGAACAGGTTCTTGAGTGATGTCGCCTTCGTTTTCTAAAGCATTTGCAGCTTCTTCAAATTCAGGAACGAACTGACCTTCTACTAATTCCATTTCACCATTATTTGCTGCCGAAGCGGTATCTGTAGAAAATTCTTGAACAAGTTCACCGAAATCTGCTCCGTCATTTAACTGTCCAATAATATCATTGGCAGTTTCTTCGTCTTCAACAAGAATATGTGCAACGGTATTGTTCACTGCATAATTATCGTAAGCTTCTTGAATATCTTCATCAGAGAAATCTGCATATTCGGAAATAGCTTTTTCAACTAATAAAGATGTACGCATTGTTTGTTTTAACTCATCAACGTCTAAACCTTGGTTCGCAATCAGTTCCTCGAATTGCTCAACCCCGCCATATTGTTCAGCTTCTGATTCAAATTCTGCATCAACATCTTCTTCTGAAACTTGATCGCCATGGGCATTTTCTAAAATATCTTCAAGTAACATTTGTTGAAGCATTTGTTCTCCGTATTTTTGACCGGATTGTGTTACTTCATTTTTCATACGGTCATATAGAGCATCTTCTCTAATTCTTCCGTTTTCAGTAGAAGCCACTTCTGGGCTATTAGAACAACTTGCAAGTAATATTCCTGAACAAGCCATTGTAGCGATTAACCATTTTTTCATATTTTACTTTACACATCCTACTTCTATAAGTTTTAAAATCAAAACATTTAGCAAATCTGTACAAGCTAATTTATGATAGCTTGCAATTGATTTACTTTGTTTTACTCTTCTATACTTTGATTAATATACCACAGCATTGATTACTTTTAAACCTATGTCGCGATAAAAACCCGCTTTTCACTAAAATGCTAAGAATGTTTACACATTATTCATGAGTTTGAATAATATTTGAAGATGAACTGATTTCTAAAGTTTATCCGAAAGGTTTGAACGATAAAAAGATCGATTTTCCATAGCCCAAAGTCGTTCTGAAAATGTTCCTTTTTCTGTTTTGTTGATTGCTGACTGGAGCATATTCATCCTAGCATCAATCTGATCAATATAGTGAAGGGCTTCTGCTTCAGGAACTTGTGGTCTGACAGGAGATCCATATTCCAGCTGACCGTGATGAGACAACATCATATGTTTTAATAAAACAACATCTTCATTTGATTCATCAATTTTCAGTTGTTGGCAAGCTTTAGAAATTTCTTCATGTACAATTACAATATGCCCGATCAACTTCCCTTCGAGTGTATACTCTGTGGCCGTTGGTCCGGACAATTCCACCACTTTCCCAACATCATGAAGGATTAGACCAGAAAATAGTAAAGACTGATCCAAAAAGTCATATTGCTCCACAATTGAACGAGCGATTCCAAGCATGGAAATGGTGTGATAGGCCAAACCACCTAAAAAAGCATGATGATTAGTCTTAGCGGCTGGACTCTGGAAAAAATCTTTCTGATACTTATTCATAATATGTCGAACAATCCGATTCATGTGCGCATTCGTAATATCAAAAATCGCCTTATTGAATTGTTCAATCATTTTTTCTTTCTTGATAGGTGCTCTTTCAACGTAAAGTTCAGGATTCGCTGGTTCACCTTCTGTAGCTACTCGAATCGCATTGATTTTTAATTGTGGGCTCCCTTTATACTCTTCTCTCTTTCCATTTACTTTAACAACAGCACCAGAACGAAAAGTTTCAACATCTTCTTCAGAAGCATCCCAATAATTAGCCGACATCTCACCACTTGTATCCTGAAAAGTAAAAGCTAGATAAGGTTTTCCATTTCTAGTCGTCTTTTCTTCTGATGACTTGATTAACAAGAACAAGTTCACTTGCTCATCCATACGATGTTCATATAATTTTTTCTCCACTATACTCATCCCTTTCAGGTTTTTATTTCTAGCTCGTCTACACTTTAGTTAAAATCGTTTTCTGACCATCTTCTAGAGATTCAAGAGACTGTTGATCAAATGAGAAGTAGATGACTTGTGTTGTCTGACTGATTTCTTTTAACAGTTCGTACATTCGTGTTCTTCGAGTCCGATCCAGGTTTACAAATCCATCATCTACCAGTAACGGCATACGAATAGTGTCTTTGATATTGTTGATAAAAGCTAACCTCAATGCAACATATAAGGGTTCGGCTGTTCCTCTTGATAGTTCATCTGCTCTGAAATAGTGACCTTCATTATTTAATATAAAGACCGTTTCATCATCTATAACGATTTTAGTATATTTCCCCTGCGTTAAATAACTGAAATAGTTTTCAGCATCCATTATAGTTTGAGGGAACCGATCTTTTCTAGCGTATTTGAGGGTTTTTTCGATGATATTAGAAGCCAATTTACTGGTTACCCAGCTATTCACTAATTCTTGTAGATGGCTCTTTTCATTCTCAAATTCCTGTAGTAGTGTTGTATATTCTCCACCCTCTTCCAGTCTTTTGATATGAACTTCGATTTCTATTTTTTCTTGAGTACAGCTCTTTATACTCGAGGTTACATTCAATACATCTTGTTGTAATTGTTTTTCTTGAGATCGAATATCTTCTATCGAATCAGCTTTTATCTCCAAATGGTTTTCAGGTAATTGTTCTTTAAGCACTTTTAATCTTTCTTCTTTTTCGTTCTTTTGTTTTAATATACCATATAAATGCCTAAATACCTCTTCGGAATCTGCCCCCGCCTCTTGCAACAGTTGGTTCTTTTTTCTAAGAATTGTTTTCTCAGATTCAATCGAGCGATTCAGTGACCTTCTCGCTTCTTGACTCTCAATCATATATTGCTGTAATTGATTTCTTTCTTCTTTAACTTGTTGATAAAACACTTTGAATTTTGATATTTTCTCAGTAGGTGTATCTTCTTCGGAAAATAATTCAGATACTTGATCAAACTGTTCTGTTTTAAGAAATAATGCTGTTTTTAATTCTTCTAAGTGATCACGCACTTTATTCCGTTCGCTTTCACTAACACGAAGTTCACTAAGCATTTCTTCAAATTGCAATACAGTTGATAGTACAGTGCGATATCCTGCCAATCGATCTTCTTTAAACTTAGACCAGTCATTCTGTATGTTTTCAATTTCGGTTTCTAGACTAGCTATTTCTGAATGCAAGAATTGTTTCTCACTTTCAAGTTTGTCGCTATTAAATAAATAGTCTCGCCACTGTCTGCGGATCTCTTTTTGACGAATATAGTCTTCATAGGATATCTGTGCAGAATCTTGATCTTTTTTATGCATTTTTTCCCATGTGCTGAAAATACTACCCATTATGAGACTAACGGCTAGCAAAATCCATAAGAGCATAAAAGGTAAATCCAATAAAAGTGTACTTATAATCAATACTATCGAAACGAGTAGAATACTCATTTCTTTTGTTAACTGAATAGCTTGCGAACGAGTCGCTGGTTTTGCTTCAAAGTGATCTTCTTCTTTTCTAAATTGTTCATTAGACCAAAGATTTTGTTCTAACTCATCAATGGACTCTTCAAGAGAACTAATCTTGAATCCGATAGTCGTCAATTTTTCTTTCAGTAGATCAATTCCGCTCTCTTTAAGATTTGTTTCGCGCTGCCATTCTGCTAGGGTTTCTTTTTCAGCCTTCGTTAGGGCAGTTGGAATTTGTTCATCATCAGATAAATCTAGCTGTATCCGTTTCTTAGTAATTTCTTGTTCCGCTTTTTCTAACTCTTTGTAAACATATTTTTGCTCTCTGATCAAGTCATCAATCGAACCAATTTGAACAGCTAGGGCATCTATACTTTGTTCATGTTCTTGATATAAAATTAATTGACTAGACGGCTCATATTCTTCTTCGAACCCTTTAAGTAATGCTTGCTGAGTTCTAATTTCTTTTTGAATGTCTTCTATTTGTTTGTTTAACGTATTCATCTCATAAAGACTATTCTCATTAAGTTTAGAAGTATTTAACTGCTCAATTTCTTTTTCAAGTTGTTTGATTGTTTCAACTGCTTCAAAGTTCTGTTCGAATTGCTTAAGTTTTTGGATTCTTCTGTTTAAATCTTTTTGTGTGCGTTCCTGTTCTTCGATCTCTTGATTTAATTCTTCTACTTTTTGCAGTAGGTCCAGATATTCTGAATTTTTACTTTTTGCTAACTCCATAGCAGCTTGCTTTTCTTCTAGTCCCTTTAGAGCCTGATTGATTTTTGGTACACGTCCGGTTGGCTTATATAATCCATTTGCTTTTTGCTTGAACTGGTCAGCTTTTTGTAGAAATCGTTCTGTTCCTAAAGCTCCGGCACTTAGAAAATAACGGTTCATTTGATCTTTTGTCATATCTTCAACACGTTCGATTCCTTTTAGATGAAAAGAAAATACTGACTGATACAAGGTACGATCTATACCATATAAAATTTTGTGAAGTAAGGCCTCACTTCCAGTTGCCCCGTCTTCCATGAGGACTGTCACATCTCCAGTTGACTTTCCTTGCACCCGTTCAATGCTGACAACTCCAAATCGTTCATCCTCTATTATGATTTTCCCACCGTACCGACTACTATCTTTAGGTTCATACCTGAGCAGTGCACTATGTCTGGTTGGAAAACCAAATAAAATACTATGGATAAATGACATAATAGTAGATTTTCCGGCTTCGTTTTGTCCAAAAACGACATGAAAATCACTAGAAAAATCAATGCTCTGATCAATCCATTTCCCGTATCCGTATATTATTAGGCTTTTAATCTTCAACTTCTCTTACTCCTTTTAAATCGACTGATTGCGCAACTCAGATAAAGCTTCTCTAATCATTTCTTCTCTATAAGTCACTGATCTTTCTTCTAATATCCTAGAAAACTTGGATTGATCAAAGAAATCTGTCGTTAATTCATTGAATCCTTCTTCTTCTGAAAGCTCTGATAGAACTTCTTGAAAGGCCACTGGAAACAATGATTGCAGATCAGAATCATTGTGATTTGATTTGATTTGAGAAACTTTATAATTTGCGATCCAGATAAATTGAGCCTCTTCAAAAAAATGATGAGCTTCAATAAATTCATCTTGGCTAATTTTTTTCAGTAATGTGTCTTTAATGTCTTCTGAGACCTGTAACTCTAGCGATATAAGATAATGAACTGGCTCAGATTCAACCGATGGTAAAGATTCTTGGATTAGCTTATAAATCGCATCCATATCATTTAGTTCTACGGCATCTACCATCACTTTTTTCCAGACAATAGGCGCACTAGAATAAAAGTCGATTTCAGCAGAAGCATTCTTGTTAAGCTCAACCATCAAGTAACCTTTTTCACCGGTTTCTTTTTTATTACGTCCTTGAATGTTTCCAGGATAATAAGCTAGTGGAAAATCCGAAACTTTACTTCGGACATGAATATGTCCTAAAGCCCAGTAATCATAATTTTTTTCTTTTAACTCATTCAGTGTAAAAGGAGCATAGCGTGCATGTTCACTATTGATCCCTTCTTGAAATCCGTGCAATAAGCCAATATGAAAATCTACTTGCGTGTGTCTTTTAGGATAGTCTGTGATCATGCGCTCCGTAATCCATCTTTCACCATAACTGAATCCTGATACCGCAACGCTTTCTCCACTTTTAGTTGCCATACGAACGGTTTCTACACTGGTACCAAATACTTTAACATTCTCAGGTAAAGACAAATGGAGCTTTTCATCTCCAATAAAATCATGATTGCCATGAATGATATAAACAGGTATGTTGGCTTTATTTAAGCGTTCCATCTCTTTTTTAAATTGCACTTGAGCTTTCACACTACGATCTTCTAAATCGTAAATATCTCCCGAAAAGACAACAAAGTCTACCTGGTTATGTATTGCGGAATACACGATCGTCGCTAAAGACTGAAAGGTGGATTGCTGAATCATCTCCACAATTTTTTTAGGCAGACTTTTCAGTCCAGAGAACGGACTATCCAGATGCAAGTCTGCTGCATGAATAAATTTGATCATACTTTCTTCAATCCTCTCAAACCGTCTGGGTACGTATGTTCTTTTTAAATCTAAATGAAAAGAGCTCACCTTTCAGCAAGCTCTTTTCACTTAAAACTCTTTTAATTTTACTGATATAATTCGCGAACAGGTTTCAAAACAACTTGGTTGATATCGTCTATCATTTGTCCAACTTGTTTTTCCGCTTCAAGTAAACCAGAAATGATTTCGTTCTCTCCGATTTTACCTGAAATTTCTTGAGCTTGTTGTGCTTCTTCTTCAGTAATTTCTTGCCCAGTCATTTGTTTTTGTTGTAGTACTTGTTGTACATTTCTGAATTCATTGAAAATTGCACTAGCTTCTTCATCGCTTTGTACTGCTTTGAAAGATTCCTGCAATGTTACAAATTGTTCTGTTTCTCTTATTTCTCTTTCTAACTGGTTAGCTGTGTCATAAATATTGACCGCCATACTCTCATCCCTTCATTTATAACCAGATAATTAACTGATTATTTTCTAAATTCAGTTTATCATGAATCCGAATACCATTCTAGTATTAATCACTTTTCTCTTAGAATAAGAACTAGATTATCTTACAGAATTTTTGAAAAACTCAACGACTTTTCCAGCACCCTCTTTGATATAAGAAGATCCCTTGCGAATGATTTCTTTTGTATCTTCTATTCCTTTGTTCACTTGCTCCATTAGTTCCTGATTATTATCTGCTTCTGCTTCTTCTGTATTTGCATCTTCTACAGCATATGCTGTTTGGCTTGTATAGGGTAGAATATGCTCTAATTCAGACTTCATAACCATTCCGATTCCTTGTGAACTACTGTCTGTCAAATAGTGATCTTCTGTCGTCTGATCGAATCCCATCCAACTTGTTACCACGATATCCGGTGTCATCCCTACAATCCATTGGTCAGTCGAGCCTGTTCCACTAGATGTTTGAGTTGTACCGGTCTTCCCTGCAACTCTATATCCGTTTGGTTGGTTATTACGTGCTGTACCAGAAGAATATACATTCAGTAGCATTCTATTCATCTCTTCCGCTACATTTTCCGACATGACGCGTTTCTCTTTTGGTCTCGTATGGTCTACGACAACCGCTCCGGTAGCATCCACAATTTTTGTTATAAAGTAAGGGTCAATACGCTTTCCTCCATTAGCAAAAGCTGCATAGGCACTCCCGATCTGCATCGGAGAAACGCCTTGATCCATTCCACCAAGTGCAATAGCCCCTAAATGCATATCTTTATCACTGACAGGTAAGCCAAACTCTTTTAATTTATTTACACCTTTGTTCAACCCAATCTCGTTCAGTAACCAGACTGCTGGAGCATTCAAACTATTTGACAGTGCATTATACATTGTCACTTCGCCAGCATATGTTCCTGATAGATTAGTAGGTTGATAATTGGTTTCTCCATATGATGTTAATTCATCTTGTAACATCGAATCAATTTCATAGCCATTCTCAAGGGCTGGAACGTAAACACCTAAAGGTTTGATCACTGACCCGGGTTGACGTTTCATTTGAGTTGCTCTATTAAGTCCCCGGAAAGTATATTCTCCTCTTCCACCGACAACTGCATTGACACCCCCTGTTAAAGGATCTATTGCTATTGAAGCACTCTGGACAACCGTTCCATCTGATGCATCTTTAAATAAGGCACTATTCTGGTAAGTCGCATCCATCTGTTGCTGATAGGTCTGGTTCAAGGAAGTATAAATCGTATATCCATTATTTAGAAGATCTTCTTCTGCTATACCATACCGATAAACAGCTTCATTTGTCACAGCATCAAAATAGTAAGGATAACGGTACCCATCTTCATCTGCAAAACCATCAGAGAGGGTTAATCCTGACTGACTAATCATCTGAGCTTCTTGTTCTGTTAGCTTTTCCGTATCAACCATTAAACTCAAAACAATATTTCTTCTATCAATCGCTCGATCATAATGATCAATCGGATTGTAATTTGATGGAGCTTTTAACATTCCTGCAATAGTAGCCGCTTCTGCTACATCCAGTTGAGCAGCTGACTTATTGAAATACTTGTAAGAAGCATCTTCAACACCCCAGACACCATTACCAAAATAAGCATTATTCAAATACATTTCCAATATATTTTCTTTACTGTAGTTTTTTTCAATCTCTATAGCCAAAAACAATTCTCTCAGTTTTCTGATAAGCGTTTGATCTGCAGATAAATACGCATTTTTAGCCAACTGCTGCGTAATCGTACTCCCACCGCCAGAAATTCTACCACTTGTCAAAAATTTAATGCCCGCTCTTCCGATCCCTCTAATATCATATCCACGGTGCTCATAGAATCTCTGGTCTTCAGTAGATGTAACGGCATTTTGTATATTTGGTGAAATCTGTTCCAATTCTACGAATGTTCCTTTTTGATCATACAACGTACCTGCTGCTTCTCCTTGAACATCAACGATTGTCGTCGTCTGTTCTAGTCCTGCACGAAGTGCGCTTACGTTAGCTGTTTTAGCCAAATAAGCTAGATAGATACTGAAAACCAATGAAACCGTCAGTCCGAATAGAATCAGACTTTTGGTTAAATGATATTTCTTCCAAGTCCGACGCAGTCGAATCATTAAACGAGATAGAATTGGCTTCAACCAGATCCAAAAAGAACGTGACTTGTTTTTGATTTGCTGCTTGAAATTCTGATTTTTCATGATTTTTCCCTCAATATCTTTTGTTACCCTATGGATACCAACTTATTCATTGAATATCCACTGTGGTTATATCAGACGATCTTCTTTTATCTTTTGATTATCTTAAGTAAAGGATGTTTCATCTTATCGTATCTGCATACTGATTTAGAATCATCCGTCTAAAGACTGATTTATACGGTTTCTGGCTTCCACTGGTCAGCTGCTTCCGTCATTTGACCTAAAATCTGTTCAATCTCACTTTTATCTTTTGCATTAGCTCCACTTGCAAGCGGGTGTCCTCCGCCATCATGTTGTTTTGCAATCTCATTGATAACTGGCCCTTTTGAACGTAATCTACAACGATAATGACCTTCCACTTGCTGAACAAATATGCCCCAGACTTTCACGCCCTCAATGGATCCTGGAAGAGAAACGATACCATTTGTATCCTTATCTCCAATATTCATACTCTTCAAAGTTTCCTGAGTCAGTATGATATGTCCTACGCCTTGATCATTGATTGAGAAGTTTTCTAATACATACCCCATTAATTTAGCAACTGGTGGTTTGATGACATTCATTTTATTATTTAATGCTGTATGTGAAAATGGAAAGTTCATTAGTTCTGCACTAATTTGCATTGTATAACTGGACGTTCCATTATATAAGAATCGATTTGTATCTCCAACAATCCCTGCGTACAATAATCTTGCTGCTTCTGTCGTCATGACCAGTTCATCTTTAAATGTTAGCCAAAAGTCAGCAATCATTTCGCTACAACTACTTGCTTTTGTATTGACCCACTCAATATCCCCATAAGAATCATCTAATGGATGATGATCAATTTTGATCCAGTTCTCAGATAAATCAAATGCTTTACCGTCTATTCTCTTGACATTAGCTGTATCCGTTACAATCACTAAAGCATTAGCATAGTCTTCTTTTTTTGGTGGATCCATTTTTTGTAAAAAGGCTAGATTGTCATTATCAAAACCAGCTGTATAGACTTTTTTATCTGGATAGGTGCCTTTAATGAGTTCTGCTAATCCACACTGTGATCCGAGTGCATCTGGATCAGGTCTTTCGTGACGATGAATGATAATCGTCTCCCACTTTTTAATGGTATTCAATATTTCTAATTTCGTATCGTAGTCCGCTGTATTCATTGATTTTAATGTCATTTAATTTTCCTTCCAATCCTGTACTATTTGATTTTTTGTAAGAGTTGACAAACAATGATCGCTTTGGCAGACAATCCGCTCTCCGAAAAGATTTCAATATCTAGTCTAGCCGATCTTCTACTTTTGTCGAAAACGTTTGGTCTGATTGTTAATGTACTACCGATTTGTATCAAGTTCAGATAATGCAACTGAACTTGTTCCACCACAACATTTCTTTTGTTCTGCTGGGAAAGTTTTAAATAAGCTGTTTCAGTGACGATCTCACTTAACACTCCAAAAGAGATTGTTCCCATGCCATTTGTCATCTGTGGTGTTACGCTGAAAGAATACTCTTCAGGGTTCCTCTCTTTTATCAGTTGATTGATCTGATCTGCTATCGTTTCACCAGTCTGTGGTTGTCGCTGTTGGGACTGCATAGCTTTCATAATATCTTGGCGGGATACAATCCCTAGTAATTTCTTTTCGTCTGAGACGACAGGCATAACTTCTAGTCCATCCCAGATCATCGTATGTGCCACACTCGCCACACTCATATGGTTTGTTGTAAATGCGGGGTTTTTTGTCATGACATTTTTGATTAAGACGGTATCTTTTTTGCCAATAATATCTTTAGCCGTCACGATTCCAACTAATCGGTCATTGAGTCCGATGACAGGATACCGTGTATGCTGACTACTTTGATTGGCAATACGGTAATCGTATACCGTATCATCCGTTGTTAAGTACTGAGTATGCTCTAAACGTGTATAGATGGATTCAATCAGCATAATTTCTTTTTTGATTAACTGATCTCTCATCGCACGGTTGATCATCGCACCTACTGTAAATGTATCATAAGATGTCGTCATAACTGGAAGAGACAATTCGTTTGATAAATCAATAATTTCTTGATCTGCTCTAAATCCCCCTGTAATTAAAACAGCGGCGCCGTTTTGAAGAGATAATCTTTGAGCAGATTCTCTATTTCCGATAATCATGAGTGATTCTTCCGTAATATAGCGGAGCATCGCATTCTCTGTCATCGCACCAATGATAAATTTATTTAAGGTTTTATTTAATCCGTTTTTACCACCTAATAATTCTCCATCAATGATTTTTAAAATCTCTTCAAAAGTCAGATTTTCAATATTTCCTTCTGTTTTCGATTCGGTTCTTATCGTTCCAACACGTTGTATCGTTGTGACAAGGCCATTATTCTCGGCTTCTTTAATTGCCCGATAAGCTGTTCCTTCGCTGACTTTCAGTTCTTTCGCAATCAACCTGACCGATAGCTTTTCTCCTATTGAGATCGACTCGATAAAATTTAAAATTTGTTCATGCTTCGTCGCCATCTGCAGTTTCCTTTTCATTTTTAGTCTTTTGTCTATCCCAAAGTTTTAATGGAATGTTTTCGAACAATAAAGAATCTAAACCAGTGACTGTGATTCCTAGAAGTCTAATCCCTTTTGATACTGAACCTTCTTCCTCAAAAATCCTTAGTGCACTTACAAAAAGCTCATCTGCATCCTGAATATATTCAGGAAAGGTCTTGCGTCTTGTAAACGTGCTGAAGTCATTGTATCTAATTTTTAGTACCACTGTTTTACCGTGCTTTTGACTCTTTTTCAAAGATGCAAAAGTAAGATTAGCAATCTGCCGAAGAGACTGAGTCACTTCTTCCTCTGATTTCAAATCATCTAAAAATGTTTTTTCTTTGCCAACTGATTTACGCGTTCGATCAGCGACGACTGCACTGTCGTCAATCCCTCTAACTTTACGGTAAAGAGAATGGCCCATTTTACCAAAATGAGAAACAAGCTCCATTTCATTCTGATCAAATAAGTCTTGTCCGTTAAAAATTCCCAGTGCATGCATTTTTTCTACTGATTTTTTCCCTACCCCATAATATTTTTCAATGGGCAGACTCGTCAGAAATTCATGTGCATCATCTGGTGGGATAACGGTTATGCCTGAAGGCTTTTTAAAGTCAGAAGCTAACTTTGCAAGAAATTTATTATAAGACACGCCTGCTGAGCAAGTTAGGCCAAGTTCGTAATAAATCTCTTTTTGGATTCTTTGTGCAATTAATGTCGCACTATTTAAATTAATCTTATTTTCGGTTATATCAAGGTAAGCTTCATCGAGAGATAACGGTTGGATTAAATCCGTATATCGCTTGAAAATTGCTCGAATCTCTTCTGATATAGAACGATAAAGCTCAAACTTTCCAGAAACAAATATCCCATCTGGACATAGTTCATAAGCCTTTTGAGCACTCATAGCTGAGTGGATTCCAAACTTTCTAGCTTCGTAGCTAGCCGTAGCAACGACCCCTCTACCACCATTCTCTTTTGGATGCCGAGCGATAATAACTGGCTTACCTCGTAAAGAAGGATTTTCTCTAACTTCTACAGAAGCATAGAATGCATCCATATCAATATGAATGATTTTTCTAGATGTATCCCTCTCAGGTTCATCAAAAGTTAGAATACCATATTTCATCGGTTCACCTCTTTAGTTCATTTACCTAAGTTCAAAATTTGCATGTTTATGACTTTATACCCTTTAATCTTACCTTTAAAATTTAAAGTATCTACTAAATGATTATACTAGAAATCCCCTTCAAGTATCATTTTGTTTTAGAATATATTGTTACATCTAGTAAAACTACAAACAAAAAGACAGAGAATGAGCACACTCATCTCTGTCTTTTTTTCTTTATGATCCCAGTATATCTCCAAAATCCATTTCATCTAGAGAGGAGACATTATAAACTTGAGCTTCAAGCGAAGCGTAGTTGAAATAATCATTCAGTCCGATACCCATAATGGCTTTTACTTCTTCATGGTACCTCTCGGGACGAATGTGTTTCCACAGAAAAGTATTACAATATTTCCAAAGATCTTCGATTGTGACTTGATCATAACCATTCTTTGAAAATTCCTCCTGCTTCATTTTCAGCCAAACCTCATAATTCATAAAAGTCTGTGTTTGAAAGTCCAAAAGGTACCTCCTTTATTACTGAGTTATCGGTCTATAATTCTTCTTCATCAGTTGAATCGGGCGTGTTCGTACCTAATTCTTCTGTTGTAGTCGTTTGGACACTATCAACTTTTGTTACAATACGAGCAATCGCACGACGTTCAAATGTTAAATAAATGCCTTCACAGTCTAAAACGACTGTCTTTCCTTCTGAATCAACTTCATCAATGACGCCGTGAAGTCCACCGATTGTTACGATTGAGTCACCTTTTTGTAATGAACTCAGCATGTTTTGAGCTTCTTTTGCTCGTTTTTGTTGCGGTCTTACCATCAAGAAATACGCAATTGCGATAATAAATACAAACGGTAAAACTGATCCAAATAAACCAACTATTGTTTCCATGTTATTTCCTCCATTATTCGTTTCTTTATCATAGACTGTGAGTCGCTTAAAGCCTTGATAATTTAAATGATTCCTAATTTTCTCAAGCCTAGTTCGTTTAGGCAGTGATTAGATGTTTAAATAAATTTAAACATTAACGACACCTACTACCTTATCAGATTTTGTAAGCGAATGCTACATAAGTTTGAATCGAATTAAAAGTTTTTAGCATCCGGTTTGTTATATCCATACTCTTCAAAAAAGGCTTCTTTGAACTCCAGAAGATTGTCTTCTCTGATCGCCTGACGCACTTTTTTCATTAAATCCAGTAAAAAGTATAAGTTATGGTAACTTGTCAGTCTAAGTCCAAATGTTTCATCTGATTTAATCAAATGACGAATATACGCTCTAGAATAATTGCGACAAGTATAGCAACCGCATTTATCATCAAGTGGTCCAAAATCTCTGGCATATTGAGCATTTTTAATAACAACTCTACCCTTACTCGTCATCGTTGTCCCATTTCGTGCAATACGAGTAGGTAACACACAGTCAAACATGTCAACACCTCTCATTACACCTTCTATTAAGGCATCTGGCGTGCCAACACCCATGAGATAACGCGGCTTGTCTTCAGGTAATAATGGTGTTGTGAAGTCTAAGACACGATACATTTCTTTTTTAGGTTCGCCCACCGAAAGTCCACCGATCGAATAACCGGAAAAATCCATACTAACTAGGTCTTTTGCCGACTGCTTTCTTAAGTCTTCAAAACCTGCACCTTGAACAATCCCAAATAATCCTTGTCTATCATATTTTTTATGTGCCTCGAGGCCTCTTTCTGCCCATCTTGATGTACGTTCCACAGATTTTTTAACATACTCATAGCTTTCATCAAATGGTGGACATTCGTCAAAACTCATCATAATATCTGATCCAAGACTGTTTTGAATCTGAATAGCCTTCTCTGGAGATAAAAATAGCTTTGAACCGTCAAGGTGACTTCTGAAATGAACTCCTTCTTCTTTGATATCTCTCATATCAGATAAGGAAAACACTTGGAAACCGCCTGAATCCGTCAGAATACCTTTGTCCCATTGCATGAATTCATGCAAACCACCTGCTTCTTCTACAATATCTTCGCCTGGTCTCAGCCAGAGATGATACGTATTACTCAATATAATGCCTGCACCCATTTCTTCTAGCTCTTCAGGCGCAATCGTTTTAACACTTGCAAGTGTTCCAACAGGCATGAACATAGGGGTTTCAAATGTTCCATGTGGCGTCTCGATTTTTCCAAGTCTTGCTCCTGTATGTTTTTCTTTTTTCTCTAAGTGATACTTTATCGGATGATCTATCATTGTAACCCTCAATTTCTTTTAATTTAATTTCCTTACTTTTTTAAAAACATTGCATCCCCAAAACTGAAGAAACGGTACTGTTCTTCAACAGCGTGATTGTATGCTTTCAAGACAAATTCTCTTCCAGCAAACGCACTGACTAGCATAATTAAGGTAGATTTTGGCAAATGGAAGTTTGTCAAAAAGGCATCGACCACTTTAAACTGGTAACCAGGTGCGATAAAGATGTCTGTCCATCCACTATCGGCTTCAAGCTTTCCATTGAATTTTGTTCCAATGGTCTCAAGCGTTCTAATAGAAGTGGTTCCTACTGCAACGATTTTGCCGCCGTTTTCTCTAATATCATTCAATGTCTGAGCAGATTCAGCAGATAATTGGTAAAATTCTTCATGCATCTTATGTTCATCTAAGTTTTCTACATTAACTGGACGGAATGTTCCAATCCCTACATGTAATGTTAAGAAAACAATCTTTACACCTTTTGCTTCAACTTTTTCGATAATTTCTTTTGTAAAGTGTAAACCAGCAGTTGGTGCAGCAGCAGATCCATTTTCTTTTGCATAAACGGTTTGATATCTGTCTTGATCTTCTAACCTTTCCTTGATGTAAGGTGGTAGAGGCATTTCACCAAGAGATTCAAGAGTTTCTAAAAAAATCCCTTCGTAAGAAAACTCCACGATTCTTCCGCCATGTTCTAACTCTTCTTGAACAGTTCCGACTAATCGACCGTCTCCAAAGAGAATTTTTGTCCCTGCTTTAGCTTTTTTAGCTGGCTTGGCAAGCGTTTCCCACTTATCCCCTGCTGTGTTTTTCAAAAGTAATAGTTCAATATGAGCGCCAGTTTCTTCTTTCTCCCCATGTAACCGAGCAGGTAGTACGCGCGTATTATTCATGACTAAGGCGTCTCCAGCTTGTAGTTCTTCTATAATGTCTTCGAACTTCTGATCTTTAATTGTTTGATCTGAAGTAGAAAGGACCATCATTTTTGAAGAAGATCTATCTTCAAGTGGGGTTTGCGCAATTAAGTTTTCCGGCAAATTAAAGTCAAAGTCTTCTGTAGTTAACATCACAATTTTCTCTCCTTTTTATTCTATGATGCTTTAAAGAGGTTTTTCAGGTAAGTCAAAATGTCGGTAGGCTTTAGCTGTTGCTACCCGACCTCTAGGTGTTCGCTGAATGAATCCCTCTTTCAAGAGATATGGTTCTACCATGTCTTCGATCGTCTCCATCTCTTCACCGATATTTGCAGACAATGTATTTAATCCGACTGGTCCACCATTATATAGAGTAATCATCGTCATCAGCAGTTTCTGATCAACAGTATCCAGACCATGGCTATCGACTCTTAATAAGTCCAAAGCTTTAGAAGCAATGTCTTCATTAACGATTCCTTCACCGACGACTTCAGCATAATCGCGTACCCTCTTGAGTAATCGGTTCGCGATACGTGGCGTTCCTCTTGATCTTCTGGCAAGTTCGATTGCGCCTGTTTCATCTGTTTGCGTATTCAACACATCTGCCGTACGCTCCACAATTTCTTTTAAATCTTGTTCAGCATAATATTCCATATGTGATAGGATTCCAAAACGATCTCTTAAAGGCGCAGATAGTGTTCCGGCACGCGTTGTTGCACCTATTAGAGTGAATGGTGGCAAAGGAAAATGCACTGGATGGGCTGTTTCTCCTTGACCAATAATAATATCGATATAATAATCTTCCATTGCTGAATAAAGCATCTCTTCAACGACTCTTGGTAGACGATGAATCTCATCTATAAACAAAATCCCACCTGGCTCTAAATCGTTCAATAGCGCAACTAAATCTCCCGGTTTCTCTATAGCCGGTCCACTCGTTGTTCTGATGGTCGCCTTCATTTCATTTGCTATAACCATTGCCATTGTTGTCTTTCCGAGTCCCGGCGGTCCATAAAGAAGGACATGGTCTAAAGCTTCTTCACGATTCTTTGCTGCTTCGATATAAATCAAAAGCTCTTGTTTGATTTTATCTTGGCCAATATACTGATCAAAATATTGTGGACGTAAGGATTTTTCCAAAGAGCCTTCTGATGCACTCAATAAATCTTCCGACGTCAATCTATCTTCACTCTCCACTACTGCACCTCCTTTTTCATCTTATTATTTCATTAATAATTTCAAGCCTTCTCTGATATAGGTATCTGTAGTCGTTTGTCCCATAGCTTCTAAAGACTTTTTAACTCTTACGACATCTCTCTTAGAATACCCTAGAGCTATCAATGCTTCTGTAGCTTCTTGTAAAGACAGGTTCCCATCATCTTCTTCAAATGACAACTCCTCTGAAAGTTGCCCAGTAAACTGATCAATACTTAATTCAGACAACTTCCCTTTCAAGTCCAGCACGATCTGAGAAGCTGTTTTCTTACCAACACCTGGAAATTTCTGCAAGAATTTCACATCTTCTTGTTCGATTGCCTGAATAAGCCCTCTATGATTTTCATTAGCTAAGATAGCTAGTGCACTTTTCGGCCCGATTCCTGAAACATTGATCAGCTTCAAGAAAAGACCTTTCTCCTCGTGCGTTTTAAATCCGAAAAGATTGATATCATCTTGACTGACATTTTGGTATACATACAGTTGGACTTCTTGATTATGATAATCGGTATACCGAAAAGGATTCGCCATTAAAACGTGATATCCGATTCCGTTCGTTTCGATTACAAGATAACTTGGATAAATGTGCGTAATGATTCCTTTTATGTATTCGTACACATAAGTTCCCCTTTTCAGCTAATTTCTCATCTATTGTAACATAGAAATACCCAGCCCATAAAATTTTCCTAGGGGCTGGGAATCGTTTCTTTATGCGTTAAATTCAGGCAGATACTCTTCGTATCCTTCTTCTTTTAGTTTACTTTTAGGAATGAATTTCATCGCTGCAGAGTTGATACAGTAACGCAAACCACCTTGTTCCGGTATACCGTCTGTAAATACGTGTCCTAAGTGAGAATCTGCTTCACTACTTCTAACTTCTGTTCTTTCCATGCCATGAGTAGAATCTCTTAATTCTTTAACGCCTCGTTTTTGGATTGGTTTTGAAAAAGAAGGCCAACCACAACCAGCATCATATTTATCGTTAGAAGAAAATAGCGGTTCACCACTTACAACATCTACAAAAATTCCATCTTCATAAAAATCATCGTATTCACCAGTAAACGCTCGTTCAGTTGCACTGTTTTGAGTGACCTCGTATTGTTCTCTAGTTAAACGTTGTTTTAATTCTTCATCTGAAAATTGTTTTGCCATGATACTATCCCTCCTGTTAACCTACATTGTACCAATATATCGTGCAAAATTAAAGGTAATCCGCTCGTTTTTTTACTAATGCGGATCTTGAATTCTTTTAAACATTTTTTCCATGTCATTATTTGTCATTTGTACCAGGACCGGACGTCCATGAGGACAGTTGTAAGGATTTTCTGTTTCTTTCAAGTCTTGTATCAGAACTCTTGCTTCGTTAGGATTTAGATAATGATTCGCTTTAATTGATCGTTTACAACTCATCATAATAGCCGTAGCTTCTCTGAATTTAGCAACAGATAAATCGTTCTTCTCAAGTAGAAAATCAATCATTTCCTGTACGATTGCTTCTTCTTGTCCAGCTTTGAACCATGCTGGATGACGACGAATCAGAAAACTGTTCTGACCAAAGTCTTCTAATTCAATCCCCGCTTTCAACAGTTTGTCTGTATGCTCTCGAATGGTGATGGCATCATTTGAAGGATATTCCAGTACAATCGGAACGAGTAATTCTTGCTGAACCGTTCCATCTTTTTCGATCTCTTTTCTGTAGTATTCATATTTAATTCTTTCTTGAGCGGCATGCTGATCAATAATATAAAGTCCATCTTCATTTTGAGCAAACAAATAGGTCCCATGCATTTGACCAACATATTCTAGATGTGGAAATTCACGCACTGATTTTGCTTCTTTAAGCACTCTGTCTGCTGTCTTAAGTGGAGATTCAAGAACATGCTTCTCTTCTGGTAGCGAAGACTCCTCTGTAGACGGATCTACTGCTGTGTACTTCGGATCATGATGATTATCTTCACGAATATTCTGATGGCTTTCATGTCCATACTGATCTTCAACTGAGTAAGCAGTCGGTTCATTTTTTTCGGCAAACGGGTCTTCTACTTCTTTGACTGGTTCTCTGAAAAGAGCCTGCTTGCATTCAGTAGGTTTTTTTGAGTCCGCACTTTCTTGCCAATTGAACGTCGTCTGTTCTATTTTATTCTGGCTAGTTTCTTTTTTACTGGAATGAATATTGCCTAGCGCATTGGGTATCCTTTGTTGAGACTGCATCAGTCCCCCAACAGCCTGCTTGATCAGTTGAATGAGTTCTTTTTCACTACTGATCCTGACTTGTTGTTTCGTTGGATGTACATTGACGTCTAACAATAATGGATCCATCTCTATATTGACCAATGCTAAAGGATATCTGCCTACCATTAATTTGGAAGAATATCCGTCTACGATTGCTTGGGACAATGCATAGTTCTTGATATGTCTACCATTGACGACAAGTGTCAAATATGATTTGCTTGCTCTGGTCAGTTCAGGTAATGAAACATAACCTGAAACAGTGAAGTCAAAGTTTGACGCTTCGATGGCTTGCATCTTTTTAGCAGCATCTACACCGTATACACCAGCAATGGCTTGTCTCGCATCTCCATTACCTACTGTTTTCAGCAACTGATTTTGGTCACTGAACAATCTAAAACTAATTTCAGGATGAGATAACGCAATTCGGTTGATCGTATCACTGATGTGCGCCAGTTCAGTTTTAAGTGTTTTGACGTATTTGAGTCGAGCAGGTGTATTGAAAAATAGTTCTTCAACTTTAATCATTGTTCCTCTTCTAGAAGAAGAAGGGTGATTCTCAATGATTTCTCCCGCTTTCAACACGACTCTTCTACCTGGGAGATTTTGCTGAGAAGTCTCGATGGTGATCATAGAGACTGAAGCAATACTGGGTAAAGCTTCTCCTCTGAATCCAAGCGTTCGAATACGAAAAAGATCTTCATTTGAAATCAGTTTACTAGTTGCATGACGTTCAAATGCTTTTTGAACCTCATCTGACTGGATGCCTTCTCCATCATCTGTTACTTGAATAGATTTAAGCCCAGCTTCTTCTACGTAGATATCGATTTTTGTACTTTTTGCATCAATTGAATTTTCCACCAGTTCCTTTACAACTGATGCCGGTCTTTCAATGACCTCACCGGCTGCTATCTGGTTGGCTAAAATAGAAGACATGATTTTGATCTGGGACATTTCTTTGGCTCCTTTCTCCATTCAGATGGGCATTTATTTGAGTTTATCTTGTAAGTCATTCAGTAATGTCATTGCTTGTAGCGGTGTCAAGTTCATAATATTGGTAGCTTTAATCATCTCTAAGGCAGCTACTTCTCTCTCAGCTGATTCGGATACAAATAAAGACAATTGCTCATCCCGTGTTTCCTGAACTTTTTTGTTGCTTTCTTGTTTCCGAGAAGGCGCTACTGCAGTTTCTTTTTCCGTAGATTGATCGAATAGTCCTGCTTGTTTTTGTTCCAATTCAGTCAATATCCCTGAAGCACGGCCAATCAAAGTGTCCGGTAGTCCTGCTAGTTTTGCAACTTGAACACCGTAACTTTTATCAGCCGGGCCTTCAAGCATTTTATGAAGGAATACAAGCTGTCCCTCTTCTTCTACAGCGCCAACGTGAATATTCTTCAAATGATCCAATCGGTCTTCTAAAACGGTCAATTCATGGTAATGGGTAGAAAATAACGTCTTAGCCCCAATTTTATCATGAACATATTCTATGATGGCTTCTGCGAGAGCCATTCCGTCGTAGGTTGCGGTTCCGCGTCCAATTTCATCGAACAGTAGTAAACTTTTATCTGTGGCAAACTCTATCGCATGATTTGTTTCCATCATCTCAACCATAAATGTACTTTGTCCACCAATCAAATCGTCCATTGCTCCGATACGTGTAAATATACGATCAAATATGGGTAGTTTAGCGTATTTTCCTGGAACGTAACAGCCGATTTGAGCCATAATAACCGTCAAGGCCAATTGTCTCATATAGGTACTTTTACCGGACATATTCGGTCCTGTAATTAGAAGAATGTCTGTGTCTCCTTCTAATTCAACATCATTGGGCACATAGACTTGTTCTTTCATTACTTTTTCTACAACTGGATGGCGCCCTTCTTTGATTAAAATATCTTGAGACGTTGTGTTGAATTCAGGGCGAACATAATCATACGTTTCACTGATACAAGCAAACGACTGAAAACAATCAATTTCAGCAACAATACTAGCCAGTTTTTGTAATCGTTTAATTTGTTTTTTTACTTGTTCACGAATTTCGATAAACAACTCATATTCAAGCGCTTTGGATTTTTCTTCTGCTTCTAAAATTAACGCTTCTTTTTCTTTTAAGTCCGGAGTGCTATAACGTTCCGCGTTCGTTAAAGTCTGCTTTCTTTGATACCTCTGCTCATCAATTTTATCAATATTGGATCGAGTCACTTCGATATAATAACCAAAAACTTTATTGAAGCCGATTTTCAAATTCTTGATGCCAGTCAGTGATCGCTCTTCTGCTTCCATATTCGCGATCCACTTCTTGCCATTGATCATAGCATCTTTATATTCGTTAAGCTGATCCTGATAGCCCATTTTAATGATTTCACCATCTGTGATAGATAAAGGAGGCTCTTCCTCAACTGCTGTTTCAATCAATTCCGCAATTTCTTCTACAGGATCAAGTTGCTTAAGCAACTCATCCCATTCATGATTTGCGTTCATTCCTTCTATAATCTGAATCAATTTCGGAATTTGATTCAAAGAGTTTTTTAATTGAATTAGATCACGTGCGTTTACTGTTCCAAAGGCAACTCTTCCAGCTAGTCGTTCAAGGTCGTAAATACTCGTCAGCGTATCTGTTAAATCTGTTCTTTCAAAGAAATGATTGATTAAAACACTTACAATATTTAACCGATTTTCTATCGCTTTTTTAGATATCAGTGGTTTTTCGAGCCATTGTCTCAGCTTTCTCCCACCCATAGCTGTTTTGGTTTCATCGAGTAACCAGAGTAACGTACCTTTCTTTGATCCATCTCTTAAAGAAGTCGATAACTCTAGATTGCGGCGGGCTTCTTGACCATAAATCATATAATGAGACGTTTCATATTGCTGCGCCGGTTGCAGATGATCCAGACTACGCATTTGAGTTTTGATCAGATAAGTCAGCAGAAGGTCAATTACCTTATGAATCTGCTTGTCTGCGCACTCTTTTTTCAATTCTTCTAGTGCCGTTACCTCGATGGTTTCTATCGATATTAAGGACACAAGAATATCCAGTTCCGTCTCTAATCTTTCGACGAGAACCGGATCCTGATTTCTTTCAAATAAAACTTCCTTGATTTTCAGAGACTGCAATTCTGTTTTGATTTCCTCTTGAGAATGTAATTTTGTTGCTTTTAATTCTCCGGTGGTTAAATCCGTATAAGCCAGTGTATAATGCTCATCCACTTTCAATACTGCTGCAATGTAATTATTTTCTTTAGCTTGAACAGATGATGCGTTCATCACTGTTCCAGGAGTGATCACTTGTACGACTTCTCGCTTTACCATTCCCTTTGCCAACTTAGCATCTTCAACTTGCTCGCAGATGGCTACTTTATACCCTTTTTCTATTAATGCATCAATATACCTCTGCGCAGAATGATGGGGTACACCACACATTGGAATTTGTTCTTCTGCGTTTTTATTTCTACTAGTCAACGTCAATTCCAACATTTGTGCTACTTCTACGGCATCATCGAAAAACAGTTCATAAAAATCGCCAAGTCTGTAAAACAAGTAAGCGTCAGGATACTGTTCCTTGATCTTTAAATATTGTTCCATCATGGGTGTGTGTTTTGTCTTTTGAGGCATTTACCTCACCTCTCTATATCTAAAATAAAGGATTCGTTTCATCTATACCTGCTTAATCAAAAAACGGTGTATCTTCATCAATACGAATAGGTATAATGGATTTGGCTTTCCCTGTTGTATCGTTTAATTCTATAAAACATCCATTTAATTTCTTTCGACCAGTTTCTGGCACTTCAAATCGAGCTGGTAACTGTGTAAGGAACTTTTCAATAATGGCTTCTTTTTTCATTCCAAGTACACCATCATAAAAGCCTGTCATCCCAGCATCAGACATGTATCCTGTTCCTCCAGGTAAGATTCTATGGTCATTGGTCTGGACATGCGTGTGTGTCCCTACAATCGCTGATACTTTACCATCCATATACCAGCCCATTGCCTCTTTTTCGCTTGTTACTTCAGCATGAAAATCAATAAAGATATGAGGCGTTCTTTTTCTGGCTTCTTCTACCAGTTCCATTCCTACTCTGAAAGGATCTTCAAGATCTGCCATAAACACTCTACCATGTAGGTTGATTACTGCTAATTCTTGTTGATTGATTTTAATATAAGCAATCCCTTTTCCTGGGATTCTGGAAAGATTTGGATAGTTTGCTGGACGAATCAGTTTCTTGGAGTCATCTATAAAATCGACGATCTCTCTTTTGTCCCAAGTATGGTTTCCCATTGTTACAGCATCAACACCACATTGAAGAAACTCCTTGTAGATCTTTTCTGTAATGCCTCTGCCACCGGCTGCATTTTCTCCATTTAAAATCGTTGCCTGTGGCTTGTATTTTGCTTTTAGCTTGGGTAGATACTCCTGGACCATTTCTCGTCCCATAGAGCCGACTACATCCCCAATAAATAGTATTTTCATTTAACTTCCTCTTCTCCATTCAGTAACTATTATTTTACCAGTATTGATAGGATAAAATCAAAGTGAATTGACAAAGATACTTTCCCTTACGTACGCTTCGACATCTGCAATTATTCAATCTTAAACTTATTCATTCTTTACACTATACATCCATATCAAAAAAAGAAGAACAGCGAAAGCTGTTCTTCTTGGATGACATTGTTCATTTAATTATTTTGCGTATTCAACAGCTCTAGTCTCGCGAATGACCGTTACTTTAATATGTCCCGGATAATCCATATCTTCCTCGATTTGTTTCCGAACACTCCGTGCTAATTTAGCGGACATGCTATCGTCTAGCTGATCCGGTCTAACAATAATGCGAATTTCTCTACCAGCTTGTATTGCATAACTTTCTTTGACACCTTCAAATCCATTAGAAATTCTTTCAAGATTTTCAAGTCTCTGTAGATAGTTTTCAAGAGATTCGCTTCTAGCGCCTGGTCTTGCTGCAGAAATTGAATCTGCCGCTTCTACAAGCACAGCAATGATCGAGCTTGCTTCAACATCTCCATGATGGGAAGCAATTGCATTGATGACCGTTTCGCTTTCTTGATATTTCATCGCTATTTGAGCACCGATCTCAACGTGAGATCCTTCTACTTCGCTATCCAATGCTTTACCAATATCGTGCAATAATCCAGCTCTCTTAGCTAGCTGAATATCTTCTCCAAGTTCTGCTGCCATTACACCAGCAATTTTGGCCACTTCGATTGAGTGATTCAAAACATTTTGACCATAGCTTGTTCTAAAGTGTAAGCGCCCGATTATTTTAATGAAATCAGGATGTATTGAGTGAATACCTAAATCAAAAATAGCTTCTTCACCAATTTCTCGGATACGTTCATCCATTTCTTTTCGAGATTTTTCTACTGCTTCCTCGATTCGTCCTGGATGGATTCGTCCATCTGAAATCAGTTTTTCAAGTGCCATTTTAGCTGTCTCACGACGTATAGGATCAAATCCACTTAATACGACTGCTTCTGGTGTATCATCGATTATTAGATCCATACCTGTCAAGCTCTCAAGCGTACGTATATTACGTCCTTCTCGTCCTATGATACGACCTTTCATATCATCATTCGGTAAGTTTACTACGCTGACAGTTGTTTCGGTAACTTTGTCTGCTGCAGAGCGTTGTATGGCTTGAGTAATTAAGTTTTTGGCTCTACGGTCAGCTTCTGATTTCGCTTTGTCTTCATATTGTTTGACCATGATTGCTAATTCACGAGATAATTCTTTTTCTGTTTGAGATAAAACGATTGATTTCGCTTCTTCTTGAGATAAAGCAGCAACAGCCAGTAATTTCTCTTGCTGTTCTGTAATTAAATCCTCAGCTACTTGCTCCAAGTCTTCAATCGCTTTTTGTCTACTTGTCAAACGATCTTCTCTACTTTGTAAAGAACTTTCTCTCTTATCAATCGTATTAGCTTTTCGTTCAAGATTGTCTTCTCTCTGGTCCAAACGATTTTCTTGACGTGCTACTTCAGAGCGTCTTTCTTTTAACTCCCATTCTACTTCTGTTCGATAAGAATGGATTTCCTCTTTGGCCTCTAACAACGCTTCTTTCTTCAAGGTTTCAGCTTCTTTGTTAGCATCTTCTACTATGTTCTCGGCTGTTTTTCTTGAATCAGCAAGTCTTTTTTCAAAGCTTTTTCTATTGAAATTAGCTCCTACGAAAAATCCGATGATTAAAGTAACGATAGCGAAGGCTACTGAGTATAAAAGAGTAGTCATTTGGTCACCTCCGTATCATTATTTAGTTTGCATTTAATTCATGTATAAAAAAGTCAGGTACTATTTATGTTAAGCAACGACCGTTTTCAATTACTGAGAACGTACGTCAGTTATAATAATGTGTTTATGATTAACATAATTGTGTAACAGACAATCTAATTTTAAAGGTCTTATGTCTATGTGTCAATACAGTTTGTAGAAAGAGAAGGATTTTAAACCTTTTTGTTGAAATATTGTTTAAAAGAACTTCATTATTACTCACTTCAATCAGCCTTAATTTTCTTTTTTCAGCACGATATAATCAAAATATAACCGAAAAGCACCACACAAATAAAGAATTTGTGTGGTGCTTTACTTCATTTTAGAAAGGATTAAACATCTAACGTTTCAGAGTCAGATTCTGTTTCACTTTCATTCCCTGTTTCTTCTGATCCGATAACATCGGGACTTTCTTCAAGTTTAATGACACCAGCGTCTCCGCTTAACTTGTTAACAAACTCGATATCTTCTTCACTACCAATATCGTAAGCAACACGAACTCGTTTTTCAATTTCGAGGCGCATTTCAGGGTGATCTGTAAGGTATTGTTTTGAGTTCTCACGACCCTGTCCAATTCTTTCTTCACCGTATGAGTACCACGCACCAGCTTTATCAATAATCTCAGCGTCAGAGCCCATATCTACTAGTTCTCCAACTTGAGAAATACCTTCACCGTACATAATATCTACTAAAGCTACTTTGAATGGCGGTGCAACCTTGTTTTTAACTACTTTAATTTTAGTTTTGTTACCTGTCATATCTTTACCAGACTTGATAGCTTCACTACGACGTACTTCTAATCTGACTGTCGCGTAGAACTTCAACGCACGTCCACCAGGAGTCGTTTCAGGGCTACCAAACATAACACCGACTTTTTCACGAATCTGATTGATAAACAGCGCAATTGTTTTGGTTTTATTAATTGATCCCGATAGTTTACGGAGAGCTTGTGACATCAAACGTGCTTGAAGACCAACGTGAGAAGCACCCATTTCTCCATCAATTTCTGCTCGAGGCACTAATGCTGCTACAGAGTCAATAACAACCATGTCCACTGCACCACTTGAAACAAGTGCATCTGCAATCTCTAATGCTTGTTCACCTGTATCTGGCTGAGAAAGTAATAACTCATCTATATCTACACCCAAGGCACGTGCATATTTAGGATCTAGTGCATGCTCAGCATCTATAAATGCCGCAATACCACCATTAGCTTGTATAGAAGCAATTGCATGTAAAGCAACTGTTGTTTTACCAGAACTCTCTGGTCCGTATACTTCGATAATACGTCCACGAGGGTATCCGCCTATACCTAATGCAACATCTAACGCAAGAGAACCACTTGGTACGGTTTTAACTTGAGTATCGATTTTTTCGCCCATTTTCATAATAGACCCTTTACCGAAATTTTTCTCAATCTTGCTTAGTGCTGCATCTAGTGCTTTTCTACGATCATCTGTCATTAATATATTCTCCTCCTATTGATTCAGGACTTAATTTTGATATACTTTTATGCTTACCACTACTATTTAACCTACACATTTAATGCTTTTTTATAGATCAATCATCTTGGGGATTTACTCTATTTATGGCAAACGTGCATTCTCTACTACTCTATTATTTTACTGTTTTTCTGAACAAAAAGCAAGCTTAAATCGAACATTTATTCGCAATAAGTATACTTTTCGTCTTATGCTCTTTCGTCTTTAGAATTCATGTAAAATACTTTTTCTTGTATTGTAAGACCCAATAATGATTGACGAACAAGATTTAAAGCGTTCAATACCGCAAGATTTCTGTTGTTGTCTCGGTCTCTTTTGAAGTGAAAGTGTTTTGCAAAAGTTGTTTGTCCTTTATGTGCAATTCCTATCCAGACAATTCCGGCTTCTTTACCTTCTAAAGGATGAGGACCTGCTACGCCGGTTAGAGATACTGCAATATCTGCATCGAATTTTTCTAGAGCTTTCTCAGCCATCTCTACTGCACACTCAGCACTCACCATACCATATGTGTCAATCGTTTCATTGGAGACGCTAAGAACCTGATGTTTCTTTTCAGAACTGTAAACAACGATTCCCCCGTCAAGTACTGAACTAGCCCCTTGTTCACTCGCAATACAACTTAAAAAGGCCCCTCCGGTCAAACTTTCAGCAGCAGTAATCTTTTTACTTTGTTCAAATAAAAGCGATTGAACAACGTAAGAAAGGGTATGATCACCATATCCGTAGATGTAATCACCAACTTTAGCTTTTATTTCTTTTTCTATTTCTGTGATCATCTTTTCGCACTCATCTTCAGTCTTTCCTTTAGCAGTTATTCTAACTTTTGATTCTCCGTTAGAAGCATAAATAGCAATAGTAGGATTGGATTGTTCCTTAATGATACTATCTAATTGCTCTGCTACTTGAGCTTCTGTCAGACCAAACAATCTGATCATTCTAGAGACCAGTTTTTGATTTTCTTGTTCCAGTTCAATCAGTCTTTTTTTAAGATAGTTTTCGACCATAGGTTTCAGTTCACTTGGTGGTCCAGGAAGCATAACATAAGCTCGATTATCTTTTTCCAAGAATACGCCTACTGCTAGTCCATCGTCGTTTAGTAAGGGCTCTGAACCTTCTAGTATAAGCGCCTGAAGTCGATTGTTTTCTGGCATTTTAAAATCGCTATATTTGTGGCGTTCAATAATCTTTTCTTCAGTTTCTTCATGTATGGTCATATTTAAGCCTAGATGATTTGATACCGCTGACTTCGTTATGTCATCTTCAGTAGGTCCAAGTCCTCCTGTCAGTATGATTGTATCTACTCTAGATTCAGCTACTTTAATCGCTTCGGTTAGTCTCTCAGCATTGTCTCCAACAGTTACCTGATGATAAATTTCAATACCAAGAGAAGATAATTCTTTCGATAGATAGGCAGCGTTTGAATTGATAACCTGCCCCATAAGTAATTCTGTTCCGACTGTAATAATTTCAGCTTTCATACTAATCCTCCTACATATAAATACTGTTCAATTAATCTTAATCTGTTTTTTTCAGATAGCATAATTTGATTTTATCATATTAAATTTTAGAATACCGCCTCAAAGATTAGAAAAAAGGCGTACGTAATCCCTTAAGATCACACACGCCTTACTCAAAAGTCGATCAACTACTGAATGTCCCTTTGAAAAAATGTCTCGCATTATAAAAATAGTCAAATCCAGAATATAAAGTGAAAATTAGACAAATATATAATAGAATCGTCGCAACAGGGATGCCTGTCCAATTGAAAGGAAAATTATTCAACAAGAGGAAAATAATGGCAAGCATCTGCGTATTAGTTTTCACTTTACCTGGCCAAGAAGCAGCCAATACGGTTCCACCTTGTTCAACTAATAATAGTCTCAATCCTGTAACAGCCAGTTCTCTACATACGATAACCGCTACAACCCATGCAGGAGCCAAATTTAACTGAACCAGTAAAATCAATGCCGTCATAACCAGCATTTTATCTGCCAGTGGATCTGCAAATTTTCCAAAGTTTGATACAATGTTCATTTTTCTTGCAAGGTAACCGTCCAACCAATCAGTAAAACTGGCAACAGCGAAAACAATCGTCGCAATCAATAGCTTAACTTCAATAGAAGAATTCAAAATTTCTACTGTTCCTAAATCTATAGGCATAACGACTAGCACAATAAATATTGGAATCATAAAGATTCTAAGCATCGTTAATTTATTCGGTAAATTCATAATTTCCTCCTAGACATTCAAATGAAAGACCGGGGTTAATGGAATTAACTCGGTCTTTATCTGAAAAAACATTCTATTATTATTGCTCGAAGTTAAAAATCAGATCTTGTTTAACAGCATTCGCCGATTCCGGTGCATACTCTACAGATTGTCCACTTAATTGGACAGTTGTAACAGCAGCATTTCCAATTACAATAGCTACAGTCTCTACCTCTTCCGTTAAATCTGTAGAGATAGATTCCCCACCAGACAGAAGCGCTTGTTCAGCTGTTGTACCATCTACAGTGATACTTACCCAAGATTCTCCACCTTCAGCATTCAAAGTCAAACTTTTATCATCCGGTAGGGGACCCGATACAGTATAAGTGGTCGTACCACCAGTACTAGACTCTTGCGCAATAGTGAATGGATTTTCTGGTTCTGGTTCTGGTTCTGGTTCTTCTTCAGTATCCTCGTCATCAGTGTCAGCTGGAACCTCTGGTTGAGCATTCTCCGCATTTTCATTGCTTTCGACATTTACATTATTTTGTGCACTTTCGTCTTGATTCACAGATGAATCATTATCTCCAGAATTGCTACTAACGGCTATATAAAAAGCCAATGCAATACCTAGAACTAATAATATAATTAAAATTGTTGGTAAACTATCTTGAATGGTACTCATCATACCATTTTCTTTAGGCTTTGTTCTAGTTTGTGTTGTTCTAACTTGCTCAGTAATTTCTTCACTTTTAGGTGCTGGAATATCAGAATGATCCTTTAACAGTTGTTCTCCATCTAAGCCGACAGTATCCGCGTATTGCTTAATAAAGGCTCTAGCATAGAAATTACCTGGTAAGACATCTAATTTCCCTTCCTCAACAGCGATCAAATATCTTTTTTGGATCTTAGTCATTTGTTGCAAGTCATCTAATGTGTATCCTTTGGCTTTTCTAGCTTCTTTAAGCTTTTCGCCTACTTCATTCAATCTTGTCACCTACCCTAATGTCATTCTTATAACCTGTATTTGATACTTCTATAGAAAACAATCATTCTAGTACTTTATATTCTTTGGGCCTATTTTCTATGCCTACAGGGATCAGTCTATCTTTATAACTATTTTTTATTACACTCATTATATAATCGTTTATATTCTAAATAAAACAAGGGTTATGACCCCATTTCTAAAAGTATACCACACGAAAAACTATGAGTATAGGGTGATTATTGCATCTGTACTGGATCCTATTAAAGATTTACTAATGATTAAAATTTATTGATTTTAAAGCCCAAATTCAATCTCTAAGTTCTTTTAAGAACATGAAATACAGACATATTATTTTCTTGCAAAAAGCTTGTAGCTAATTGTTTAACGTCCTTTAATTTAATTTGTTCCATAAGCGGTACAATATCAAAAACGGATGCTTCCAACTCTGGAAGGTCAACGAATTGTTGAGCAATATACTCCAAAGAATTCAGTGATTGTAATTCTTGTCCAATACTTCTTTTTTTTACTAAATCGAAATGCGCTTCATTTAAATCTGGACTCTCAGATGCCGTTAATAAGAGTGTCTTAAGGATCATCGTTAACTCGTGAGGGTCATTCGCATCTCCTCCAATACTAAGATAATCAATTTGCCTCTCAACTGTATGTTCATAATTAAAACTATCGTCAATTAGACGTTCATTGTATAACTTTAAATAGGTCGTGGAAGTCTCTCCGAAAAGCAATTTCAATAAAAACTCCATCTTGATTGAATACTTTAGAGCTTCGACACCTTCAAGCTCATCGTTGTCACCTTTTATACCAATCAGTACTTTGGCTTTAACTACATCCGCTTCGACTGATCTATAAGGAATGATTTCTTGTTGTTGCACAACTGGGAATTGTCTTTTAATCTCTTTCTCACTCTCAAAATTTTTATCTAACTGATTTTTTTTGATCCATTCTATAATCTCTTTTTCATCCATATTCCCCGCCACAAATAATTGCATGTTGCTTGGGTGATAAAACGTACGATGATTAAGATATAAATCGTCCGCTGTAATCTTTTGAATACTGTTCAATGTCCCCGCAATGTCGTTACTGACTGGATGATTGGGATACAAATTTTCAAGTAGCCCTAAAGCGACCGTCCACTCTGGCTGATCTTCATACATTTGAATTTCTTGACCAATGATTTCTTTTTCTCTTTCAACAGACTCATCTGTGAAATAAGGTTCTTGCACAAAATTTAAAAGGGTTTCTATATTCTCTTTTATATAACTTGTGCTAGAGAAAAGATACGCTGTTTTAGTTAACCCTGTAAAAGCGTTCGCTGAAGCTCCATGGTGTGCAAACTGATCAAATACATCACCTGATTCAGTTTCAAAAAGTTTATGTTCAAGAAAATGTGCAATACCAGGTGGAAATTGTATAAAGTTATTTTCTCCATTAGGAATAAATTGTTGATCAATTGCCCCAAACTCCGTACTAAACAAAGCAAACGTAGTATGGTAGTCTTTTTTCGGTAACAAGGTTATCGTTAACCCATTATCCAGTTTCTCTCTATAGAGGGTTTCTCTTAAATTCTTATATTCAAATTTTTTCAACTTAGACTCACTCTCCCGATAATAAGAATACGGCTTTTAATTCTACCGTTTTCGCTACATTTATAATATCTTGTTTTGAAACAGCATCTATTCTATCAGCCCATTCTCCAAGACTTATCATCGGTTTATCGATCAAATTAAAGCTGTAATACTTTTCCATAAGACTTTCTGCATGGTCTTCAGATTGAATTAGAGCATTCTTCAATAACGCCTTAGTCTGATCTATAACCTCTTCGGAAAAGGCGCCTTCTTGAATAGAGTTTAATTGTTCTCCTACTAATTTTTCAACCTTTATAGCTTCCGAAGGTTCAATTCCTGATTGAACATAAAGTACTCCATTAAAGCTATCGATTCCGCTCGCAATGTCATAAGCTAGTCCCTCTTGTTCTCTTAAAATTGTGAATAAATTAGAATGTGGAAAACCACCGAATAATCCATTAAATACTTGTCCAGCATAATAAAGGTCTTGATGATAATAAATAGTCGTTTTATAAGCCAAATTAAGTTTTGCTTGCGTGATTGGTTGAATTTCTTTTTTTCTAGTTAGATTTTTAACTTCACTAATGCTATAAAACAACAATTCATTGTTTACCATTCGAGCTTCGAAATTGAAATCAATGAAAGCTTTTTTCACTCTCTCTTCTTCAAGATTACCTAATACCACAATATCAATTTTGTCATTTAAAATCATATCCTGATAGACAGTGTATAAATCACTTGGAAGTAATCCAGTTAAATCTTCAGGCCTACCCCAAGAAGGAATTTGTTGTTCCAAAGTATCGAAATAAAGACGGCTAGTTTCTATCCCTGCATATTCTTGTTTATCTTCGTAAACCGCTTCGTATTCGTCTTTTAAGTTTTCAAGTTCTCTTTTAAACGTTTCTTTATGAAAGGCACCATCATGTACATTGGGATAAAAAAGAATGTTTTTTAGAAATTCTGTTGCTTTTTCGAACAATCCTTTTTCATTTAAATACGTTTCATCTACTATATCTAAATCTAAAGTCAATACATGATACTTGCCTATCTTGGAAACATCTGATGAAAACTGAGCGCCATAAAGTTCTGAAAGTGCTGTTCTATAATCTGTTTGTGTTGGATAATGCTGACTATTCGTACTTAATAAGTTTGCTAATAAGGCTCTTTTCGTAATTTCATTGGCATCTATTAAAGATTTGAAATTGATTCTAATGGACACTGTTTTAAATTTTTGAGTGGATAATACTTTCAAATCAACGCCTTTTACCAGTTCTATTTGCATATGTCCTCCTGAATCGATTTTCGCTTAGCTTATTTTAATTTTTAGTTGTTAACAACTTATGTAAATAACAAAAAGACTAGAACAACAAGGCTCTAGTCTTAGAGTATAAACATATTGATTTATAGTAAAAGTGTTTTAAGATTATTTACTTTATCTACATTTTCCCATGGCAGATCGATATCTGTACGGCCAAAATGACCATACGCAGCTGTCTGCTTATATATTGGACGTTGTAGGTCAAGCATTTTAATAATGCCAGCCGGTCTAAGGTCAAACGTCTGACGAATGGCTGCAATAATTTTCGAATCAACCACTTTTCCGGTTCCAAAGGTATCTACTGCTATTGAAACAGGTTGTGCTACACCTATAGCATAGGCTAGTTGAACTTCAACTTTATCTGCAATACCTGCAGCAACAAGATTCTTAGCGATATAACGAGCTGCATAGCTGGCTGATCGATCTACTTTAGTAGCATCTTTCCCAGAAAACGCTCCTCCACCGTGTCTTGCATATCCACCGTAGGTATCAACAATAATTTTTCTACCTGTTAATCCGGCATCCCCTTGAGGTCCACCAACTACAAATCTACCAGTAGGATTAATATAATATTTCGTATCTTCATCTAACCATTTTGCTGGGATTACTTCTTTAATGACATGTTCAATCACATCATTTTTCAAAGTTTCATAGTCTATCTCAGGAGAATGCTGTGTGCTAACTACGATTGCATCTATACGCTTAGGTTGATCATGCTCATCATATTCAACTGTGACCTGAGCTTTAGCATCCGGTCTTAGATAATCTAATATTTCTTCTTTTCTAACTTGAGCAATCCTTCTCGTTAGACGATGACTTAAAGAAATAGGTAAAGGCATCAACTCTGGCGTTTCGTTGGAAGCAAATCCAAACATAAGCCCTTGGTCTCCAGCTCCTATTTTATCAAGTGCATCATTTTCATTTGAAGCTTTTGACTCAGCAGAATCATCTACTCCAATAGAAATATCTGGTGACTGATCATCAATTGAAACAAGTACTGCACATGTATCCGCATCGAAACCATATTTAGCACGCGTATACCCAATCTCTCGGATAGTATCTCTAGCAATTTTCTGCATATCGACATACGTATTTGTTCTGATTTCACCAGCTATCAAGACTAAACCTGTTGTTACCATAGTCTCACAGGCTACACGAGCATCTGGATCCTTTTCAAGAATTGCGTCTAGTACAGCATCACTAATTTGATCAGCAATTTTATCCGGATGTCCTTCTGAAACTGATTCTGACGTAAATAATTTTCTTTCTTCCATTGTAGTATTCCCCCTACTGTATTATCGGTTACAAGGCTTCCGACCTGGTCTGTGGTCGTCCTATCGGGAATTCATTGTAAACCTATATTATTCTACCACATTAGGGAAGAACAATCATTCTGAATTCAAAATTATTTCAGGTAATCTTATATAAATGTGATATGATAAAGTTAAACACTACTATACTAAAGGATGATAAGATTGAAACTTAGAATATCCGAGACCATTAATAATCCATTATTTTCATACATTTTACTACCTATTTTTTACATACTAATGGGGACGATTCTTTCCTTACCCTATTCTAACCTTAACATCCTTTCTTTCTTCCTCTTGACTACCTTTATTCTAATCAATCAAGTCATTGAAATGAACCTCAAGGTATCCTTGAATAAGAAAAAAACACTTAAAAAGACGCTCATCCTTATATTAGAGGGTCTGCTACTGTTAAATTTAACGTATTTCCTATTTGTTCATTCAGTTGCTACTTTTCTTTTACTACTATGTTATGGAATACTGACTCAGACAGTTTATTTTTTCAGACTCTATGAACTCGATGTTTTTTCTATATCAGTTTCAACAATATTAAAAGCTTTACTACTCAATACAATAGGCTTTTATATCCATACTGGCTTCATTTCTCTAGTTCATCTACGATTCTTTATACCCTTACTTATTCCTATATTTTTAGCTGAAACTTCAGAGAGGAATAAGCCAGTCAAACGCTCCATTGAAATCCAACTTATGAGTATTGCTTATGTATTGGCTATTGCCATTCTGTGGACAAACAGTACCTGGTTAAGTTTTGGGATGTTGTTCACTGCTCCGGCATTAATGCTAAGCCCTGTCAAACTTACTAATTTAAATAAAATTATCTTGTTTTTCTTTAACTATGCAGTAATCTTAATGGTAACTTACTTTTTTTACTAAAGCTATTTCATAATTTTAAAATTGAGAAAGGAAGTCTTACAGTGATTACAGAAGTAACACTAACCCACAAAACTGACACTCACGCATTACTGAAATCTCTATGGCCTGATATAACTAGTGAGGAACTATCTGAGTTATTTCAAACATTGATAACCCACTCTAACCATACTGTGGTATGTCAACACTTTTTTGAACAAAAATTATAAGGTGTAAATGATGATTGAGTTCACTTTCCTTTTGCCTCTCTAACTGAATGAGAGGCTAGTTTCGACCAGCTGGGGAACAACGGATTTGCAGACTTCCATTTCAGACTGTTCCTGTTCCCAATCTTTTCGATAATCGATAGGAGATTCGTAGTCCAATGATCCATGTGGGCGAAAATGATTCCACCAATGGACGTAGTCCATAAGTTGGACCTGCAGTTCATAGAGTGTATGGAATGTGTTGTCGTAGACAAATTCAAACTTAAATGATTTATACGTGGACTCCGCTACGGCATTGTCGTAAGGATTCCCTTTTCTACTTAACGAGCGCACAATATCAAAGGTATCCAGTAACTCATCAATAGTATGGTTGTCGAATTCTTTTCCCCGGTCAGTATGGAACACGTTGACCGTATGTAAATCACCCTTAACTGTAGCGAGAGCCTGCAGGACTAAGTCAGCTGTCTTATTGGGACCAGCAGAATACCCGATGATCTCGCGGTTAAACAAGTCTAAAATAAAACAAACATAGAACCACTTATTGGCAACTTTGACATAGGTCAAGTCCGTGACGATAGCTTTCATCGGCTCTTTCGGATTGAACTCACGGTTCAATGCGTTTTCAATCTTCGCTTGATTGACTCCACTCTTTTGTGGTTTGTATGATGGTCTATCATACTTGGACACCAGATGAAACTTTTTCATAATGTGTCCAATTCTCCGACGAGATACGATAAACGCACGCTTCTTCAATCTTTTCTTCAGTTTACGCGTGCCATAATTGTTTTTGCTTTTGGCAAACTCTTCAATAATCGCTTGTTCGAGTTCTGCGTCACTTTCTTTCTTTATTACTTCGTAATAATAAGATCCTCTACTGATCTTAAGGGCACGGCACATCGCTGATATAGAATAGTTATGTTTGTTGCGTTTGATTACTTCGACTTTCGCCCGAATATCAGCGCCGCTTGCTTTAAAATATCATTTTCCATCTTAAGCTGGGTATTTGCTTTCCTTAATTCTTTCAATTCTTTCTGTTCAGGTGTTAAGTTATCTCTTTCTTTGAATGAACCGGTTTGACTATGTTGACGTACCCATTTGTCAAAAGCCGATCCTGTAAGATCATATTCTTCTATGATTTCTTTTCTTGATTTTCCTGCTTTGTGTAAATCAACAATTTGTTTCTTAAATTCTTCTGTATAAGTTCGACGTGGACGACGAGTAGACATGATAGATTCCTCCTGTGTATGTTGTGTTTAGTATACACACCTTATCTTTTCTGTCCAACTGAGTGTAACCTATCCAAAGCTCGAAAATCCGCAATCAAACTATGTCGTCTCTACAATAAACAAGTCAACGACGAAAGTACTTATGATCGATCTATTCTAGAGCAACTCATGGGTCATATTGGAGAAAGTGCCTTTATTGAATCAAACTTTAGGTGCGAATTTGGGTTCAATGTTTATATTGGCCCTAGAGTTGGAATCTACACGGGAGATCATGCTGAAGCCCCAGTTGAACGCGCTGATGGCGGAGTATATGCAAAGCCAGTGACTATTGGAGATAAAGTTTGGCTTTGCGGAAATGTAAAAATCGCTCAGAATATAACGGTAGGAGAAAATTCTATCATTGGAATGGGGAGTGTCGTACTCAATGATGTCCCTCCAAATGCCCTCGCTGCAGGCAATCCCTGCAAAGTGATCCGACCAATAAAAGAGTCAGATATCAAATGGCAGAAATAAACCGAATCTAATAGAAAACAGCCTACCCCATTTGTTCTGGGTGAAGCTGTTTTCTTTGTTTTAAGATGGTATTAATTAAACCCATAAAAGAATAGCATAAATGGATAGTATGCCATGATGCCTAAACCTGCTAATAACAGAGATGGTCCTGTAAGGGCAATATATTTAGTCGGTTTCGAAAAACTCTCTTGTTTCATGATCCATTGCCCAAATATCACTATAGCTGTCACTATGAGTGGAAGAAAAAGCAGAAGATATGAATACGCTAGTCCTTCAAAATAGATTCCCCTTGATGCAGTCTGGTCAGAAATGATGTCGTAAAAGAACATCGGAAATCCTATATAAAAAATAATGAAGCTGAGACTTACCAAAATCGAATAAATGCGAAATACCGTTTTGTACTTTGTGGAAACGTTGAGACTAAAAGAAATGATTATATGTATTACGGCAATTACAATTGCTACTGGAAATTCAAATGAAAATGACATGTGCACTCTCCTCTATTCGTATAGTTTTATTATAGCATATATCTAGATAATAGTTTAAAAAATGTAAAGGTTTATATACTCCTAAATAAATTTATAAATGCGATTTCATTTCACTTGAAGTTATGGTACTTTTATTCAAAGGAGTTGTTTGATCATGAGTGTAACTATTAAAAGAAGTGTCGGCGTATTTAGTGTAATGAGCAATATTTCAGTCAAAATGGAAGATGTAGTTTTGGAAAAACTTGCGCCTGGAGAATCTGTTACTTTTGAAATCCCTAAAGAACAAGAATCGATCAAAATTAGCACCGCTTTGACCAGTAAAACGTTTACTGTGGAAGATGGAGAAACATTTGATATCGTAAGAAATAATCTCATGTGGGGATTAAGATATTTAATTTGTTTTGCGCTGATTATTACAACCCTTATCCCTTTTTTTAATAATTTCTCAATTGCTCGTTCAACTATCTTCATACATCTTTTCTTTATCATAGGACTGACTATCTTCGATATGTTTGTTCCGAAGTATTTAATCAAACGTACATCAGATCTATCTGAAAAAGAGCAACACTGGAATAGTTACTAATATTGGAGGTAGGCTAAAATGAGTATTAAAGTATATAGAAACACTGGTTTCATGGGTTCTGCGGCAAACTTGAAACTTAGAATTAATGGTGACCGAATTGAAAAAATCAAACCCCAAGAAGTACTAACGATTCAAATTCCAAGAGAACAAGTAACGTTTGGAATCAAACTGTTTCTTGAAAAGAAAAAAGAAATTATAGTAAAGAATGGTGATGAGATTGATATTGTGTACAAGAAATATTTTCATTATTATTTCTGGACTATAATGTCTTTAATCGTAATCCTTGTACCTTTGCTTGAAGGTGCTTTTAGATGGGGTACAGCCGCTACGTTGGTACTTATAAGCTTTGCCATTCAATATGTTTATGGTACTTACGATCTGTTTGTTAACGGGGAGCAAAAAACTTAAAGGTCTAATAGATTGTAAATAATAGGAAAATAAAATTGAGCATCAAAATACATAGAAACACCGGACTCATGGGCTCAGGTGGATTAATGAAAATCAAGGTCAATGATCAAATAGAAAAGCTTAAGCTGGATGAACCGAATGTCATCCACATAGAAGAAAAAACAGCTACAATAGAATTAAAAGAATTGGGTACTCAAAGACAGATAGTCAATGTCAAAGACGGAGCCGTGCTAGAAATCAAGACAAGAAAATGGTACACACCTATGATTTTTTCTATCATTATATTTCTTGTCATAGCTAATTCTATATTAGGTGTAAGCAACTTTTGGAAATTCCTTCTAGTAATAATACCCGTTTTTTTCGTTACGAACTATTTTTTCCCACCCTACAAATTGTCCATTATTGAAGACTAACCCATACGCTGCTTTTATCTGTTCTACAATTGGAGGAGTATGAATGATTGAACGTATTAAAAAACACAAAGTGCTCAGCTTTCTTCTTTTTCTCATTCCGTTACTTTTGATCTGGATCATATGGGGCAACACGCATATTGAAACAAAATGGTATGAGTTAATCGATGATGAAGTGCCAAGCGATTTCGACAACTATACAATCGCTCAAGTATCTGATTTACATAATAAGGACTGGGGTAATAAACTCATCAGAGAATTGGAAGCAGTCTATCCAGATATCATCGTAGTAACTGGTGATCTGATTGATTCCAGAAATACCGATATTCCTGTTGCCGTTGATTTTATTGAAAGAGCTACTCAGATTGCGCCTGTCTATTTCGTTACGGGTAATCACGAAGCTAGAAGTAGTCAGTATGAAGAACTGATTGAGGCTATCAATCAAACAGTCATACTCATGGATAATCGAACATTTACCTTATCTTCCGGAGTTAGTGAGCTAACGCTTTTAGGAATAGAAGATCCTTCTTTTCCAAATGCTGATCCAGAAAATGAGCTAGCGACTCTCACAAAAGATAATGAAGGATTTAAAATTCTTTTATCTCATCGTCCTGAATTATTCGATTTATATGTCAAACAAGATATAGACCTTGTCTTCAGCGGTCACGCTCATGGCGGTCAGTTTAGAATTCCTTTCATCGGTGGTCTTATCGCTCCAAACCAAGGGCTTTTCCCTAAATATACAGATGGTATTTATTCTGAAGAAGATACGAATATGATTGTTAGTAGAGGGCTTGGAAATAGCTTGTTCCCTTTTAGAGTCAACAATAAGCCAGAACTCATTTTTTTACGATTTTCAACGATGTACTAACAGAACATTTGAGGAGTGATCTTTTGAATTCAAAAATGGTTAAAAAAATTAGTTTGTTAGGCTATCTATTTCCTTATGTATTTCTATCAATGTATGCGGATTTCGCTTTTGGTAGTTTGTTGATGTATCTATTCATGCTGATCGCATTTATTGTTCTCAGCCTGTTTATTACAAAACATCATCAACCAGAAATAATGATCAAAGGAAACATAATCAGTTTCTGCTCGTCTGCTTTATTGGTATTTGCTAGCGGTTTGATAGAAAACCAATGGTATTTCAAACCATTTTCAGCAATGGGACTTTTGTTTTTCGTAACAATTATAATGGTATTCATTCAATCTGTTTGCTTCAAAATTTATTCGAAGAAAATAGTCTATAAATAAAATTCCTTTATCGTTTTTTTTATCATTTGTTTGCGTAGTTTTTCTTTTCATTACTGTAAAATACTATGATGAAACATGTCGTTCAGGTGGTTCATTTGATGGGAATAGCCTTCTATTCATGACATTAAATGTGTTGTTCGTGATGATTAGTAATGTTAAAGAGTAGTTACCTTTTGTAATTGTTGTTTAAATGAGGTTCAATGAAGGTATAGAGTATATAAAGGATGAGTTCATGAGTGTTACCATCGTTAGAAAGACCGGTTTACTGGGTTCACCAGGATTTATGACCATTAAAATAGATGGTCAACCCGACGAAAAAGTCGCAGGACCATCAACTGAATTAAATTTGGAAAGTCACCAAACGACAATTCAAGCAAAACTATTTGGGTCTAAAAGTAACTCACTTCCCGTTAAAGATGGTCAGAAAGTTGAAATCAGTACTCGCTTTTGGACATTAATTAGTTTGATATTAGTTACAATTTCTTTCAGTATTTCCAGCCAAGTCCTTCCTTCTAAGTATATTTTTCTCTCTAGAATTGGATTAATAGTCATTTTTTCTCTCGTATACTTAATTTTTCCTGTCTACCGATTAAGACTACTACCTGTTATCCCACCAGAAAATTAACAACTAAAAAAAACCAGTAGACTCCTAAAGGAATCTGCTGGTTTTTGCATAATATTTATAATCTCGTAGAAAGAACCCTCTTCAAATTTTATCTAACGAGGGTTCTACTATTCTTTTAAACTTTAAATAGGCTTACCTTACTTTGTAGTTCTTGTGCCATTTCTGCCAAATCATTAGAAGCGGCTGTGATTTCTTCCATTGAGGCATTTTGTTCTTCAGTGGACGCAGCTACGTCTTCTACCTTAGCTGAAATATTTTCGATTGCATCAGTTACTTCATTGATCATTTCTTCAAGTTCTGACGAATGATTTGCAACAATTGTTCCTTCGTTGTCAGCCGAACTGGATTCCTGGTTTAATCGGTTAATGTAATTGGTTAATTTTTCAAATACTTTTCCAGCCTTTTGCACACTTTCTTCTCCGTGATTCACGGCTTCATCGGCTTCCTTCATAGAAAGAGAAGATTTTGAAATGTTTCCTTGGATTTCGCTAATTATGGACTCGATTTGTTTTGTAGCGTTAGCAGATTTCTCCGCAAGATTTCTGATTTCCTCAGCCACTACTGCAAATCCTTTACCTTGCTCACCCGCTCGTGCAGCTTCTATTGCCGCGTTTAAAGCGAGTAGATTAGTCTGTTCTGAAATTTCATTGATAAACGAAACGATTTTTTCTACTTCTAGAGATTGAGTGCTCAGTACATCTACATATGATGAAGTCTGATCTGTTTTTTCTTTGATGGTATGCATATCTAAAACTGAATCTTGAATAATTGATTCACCATTTGTAACGTTTTGTTGAACGGATTCTACAGAAGTATGAATCACTTTAATTCGTTTAGAAACATTCGAAATATTTTGAATAATCTCTGAAATTGTCTGATTCACTTTACCTGTCTTTTCTGATTGAGCAGAGGTTGTATCTGCCATAGAAGTTATGGACTCCGTAATCACTTCTGTGGCTCTTGAAGATTCAGATGAACTGGCTAGAAGTTCTTCAGATGAAGCAGCAACCATATTAGCTTGCTCATCGACATGATACAAAAGTTCAGCGAGCTGAGCTCTCATGACATTGAAACTTTCTCCTATATTACCAATTTCATCATAATAGGTAACCTCCACTTCTCGGGTAAAATCTCCTTGACCACCTGATTCTAAAACATTTGAAACTTCTTCAAATCTTCTTCTCAGTCGTTTATTGAATATAAATAGAATTCCTGTAAATAAAATACCTGAAACAATCATAACCAGTATCAATACTGAAATAATAGACCAGATTGATTCTTTAATCATCTGTTGTGAAACCCCTACAAACCACATACCAATAGGATTATCTGCAGCATCTAGAATAGGTTGATAAGCAGTCTGGTTCATTTCACCCATAATATCCGCGGTACCAACATAAACTTCCCCGCCTATTAGAACCGTATTAACAATGTCCTCGGAAGCAGCCGTGCCTACTAGACGCTCTCCATCTCTTTCAAAGGTAGTGACAACACTTGTATCTCCTAAGAAAATCGTAGCAGGACCTCCTGTGATTTCTGTGATTCTATCGACCATTTCATCGTTTACAGCTAACGTTCCTTTATAAAGTTCGCCATTTCTAATCGACCAGTCTCCAGGATACCAGTTGTTTAAAGTTTCTTCACTTAATTTTAAATCTGATTGAGCTTTTTGTTCTGTCATATTCTGAATAGTTTCAGAAGTTTTAACATAGATTGTCACGCTTAAACTTATAAATATAATGGCAAACAATAGTGCAACAATAATGCTGAATTGACTCGTTAATTTAAGACCTTTTTTCTTCAATACTTTTACCTCATCTTCGCTTCTATTTTATACTGCTCAAATTATTATTATCGGAATAATTCTATATAATTAAAGGGCATTACTAAAAGCTTTATACATCTTATTTAATCACTTCATTTTTTTCCTATTTGTAATGTCCAAATATGTTCTATCTATCAGCTTAAACTTTCACCTGTCATATTAAAAACTTTTCAATACGCTAAAAACCCGATCAAGTTTCCATAAAGCTTGATCGGGTTTTCTTAAATTATAGATCTAATCTATCTAAACTTTAAATAAACTCACCTTGCTTTGTAGTTCTTGTGCCATTTCTGCTAAGTCATTAGAAGCGGCTGTGATTTCTTCCATTGAAGCGTTTTGTTCTTCTGTAGATGATGCAACATCTTCTACTTTAGTTGAAATCTCTTCGATTGCACCGGTTACTTCATTGATCATCGATTCTAGCTCTGATGAATGATTCGCAACAACGGTTCCTTCTTTTTCAGCGGAACTGGATTCCTGATTCAATCGGTTAATGTAATTGGTTAATTTTTCAAATACTTTCCCAGCTTGTTGAACACTTTCTTCTCCGTGAACAACTGCTTCATCGGCTTCTTTCATAGAAAGAGAAGATTTTGAAATGTTTCCTTGGATTTCGCTGATAATGGACTCAATTTGTTTTGTAGCGTTGGCAGATTTCTCGGCAAGATTTCTGATTTCTTCGGCCACTACTGCAAATCCTTTACCTTGCTCACCCGCTCGTGCAGCTTCTATTGCCGCGTTTAAAGCGAGTAGATTAGTCTGTTCTGAAATTTCATTGATAAACGAAACGATTTTCTCAACTTCTACTGATTGTGTGCTCAATACTTTTACGTAAGAAGAGGTTTGGTCCGTTTTTTCTTTAATGGTATGCATGTCGGTAACAGAGTCTTGAATGATGGACTCTCCATTAGTAACGTTTTGTTGAACAGATTCTACTGAAGTATGAATCACTTTAATCCGTTTTGACATATTCGCAATATTTTGAATAATATCTGAAATCGTCTGGTTCACTTTATTCGTTTTCTCAGATTGAGTCATTGTTGTATCTGCCATTGAATTCATTGATTCTGTAATCACTTCTGTCGCTTTTGAAGATTCTGAAGAACTCGCAAGCAATTCTTCTGACGAAGCAGCTACTGAATTAGCTTGCTCATCTACATGATGTAACAAATTAGCGAGTTGAGCTCTCATAATGTTGAAGCTTTCTCCAATATGACCAATTTCATCATAATAAGTGACATTGACTTCCTTAGTAAAGTCTCCTTGACCACCTTGCTCCAAAACAGTTGAAACTTCCGCAAACCGTCTTTTTAGTCGCTTATTGAATAATGACAAGATAATGATGAATACAATGACTGCAAGAATCATCACAATAATAAGTACTGAAAAAATGGACCAAATTGAATCATTGATCATTTGTTGAGAAACACCAACGAACCACATACCAACTGGAGTTCCTGTAACATCATAGATAGGCTGATAGGCTGTTTGGTTCATTTCTCCCATTATATCTGCAGTTCCCACGTAGATTTCTTCACCAACTAATACACTATTTACAATTTCTTCTGAAGCAGCTGTACCGACCAAGCGCTCTCCATCTTTTTCAAAAGTAGTGACGACACTTGTATCTCCTAGAAATATCGTAGCTGGTCCTTTTGTAATCTCTGTTATTCTGTCAACCATTTCATCGTTTACTAACTCTGACCCTTTATATAATTCACCATCATATACTGACCATTCTCCCGGATACCAGTAATCTAATACCTCTTCCGTCAACTTCAAATCTATCTGAGCTTTTTCACTAGTCATCTCCTGAATCGTTTCAGTCGTTTTAACATAAATAGTTAACCCTAGACTGATAAATACCACTGCAAATAATACCGCAATAATGATACTCATTTGACTCGTTAATTTAAGACCTTTCTTCTTCAATACACATTCCCTCATCTTTTCTTATTTTTTGTACTCTCCTATCTATTGTTATCGGAATAACTTCAGTTTATTAAAGTAAGTTCAAAAAAGAGCGTCCACCACTGGTTTTAAACCATGCGGTAGAAGCTCTTCATAATACGTTTTACAAAATTAAATTCACATATGCTTTTCTCTGAAAGATGCTCGGTCTTCTCTTTCTTTTTTTGTACGCTGTAGCTTGAGCTTCGCTAGATACTCTACTACTTCTTTGGGTTTACGAATATCGAATAGCTCAACTGGTTCTGGACCTCTCATCGTTTCTCTTTCAATATACAATTGGCCCTCTTCATTAACTTTCTCTTTCCATCTCACCAAGCGAACCATACCTTCTGAAAGTTCGATCGCCGTGATGCTAGCAGGATAGATACCACAGCCAGTATTAAAGTAGGGACGATCATTATTTTTAGGAAACTTGAATCGATGAGTATGCCCACAAATTAACATTTTTCTGTTCTTTTGAATCCATTTACTATAATTCCGTTCAATTTTATGGCGCTTGTTAACATTTTTAATAGGACTTGCCGGGTTTCTGATTCCAAAACGGTGCAAGAAACGCCAGAAGTATTTCAGTGATAGCATGGTAAAAAACCAGAACTGATCATTTGGTGCATCTCCTTGATGGCCATGTAAAACAAATATTTCCTGACTCGTCTGACGATGCTTGAGAACAAGGGCCTCTATTGGCTCTAAGCCTTTCATAAAATCGAAATATTCTTCTGTATACTCATCATAATTAACATAGAAATTCTTTTCTACATACTTTTTATTTCTCAAAAAGAGATCATGATTTCCGTAAATTCGAATATAGCGATCATCGTCATAATACTTTTTAATTGTTTCATATACACCGACGTAGGCATTTTTGATATGTTCAAACTTAGAATACTCTAAAAGTTCTTCACCATCGCCCACTTCTACGAATGTGTACTCACTCTCATAATATTCGTTCAGTGCATGTGTAAACAAGTTCTGACTTCTTAGAAACTCATCTGACACACTACCATCACCTCGATGGGCATCACTCATAAAGACAATACGAGAGTGATCGTCAAAATACATTTGTTTGGCATTCTGATAAGCTTCTGTCAATCTTCTGTCTGTAAACATCCTATTATTCTCCTATTAAACCTTATTCTCTTATCCCTAGTATACGGTATGCGGGTTGAATTAATAAAGTAATTACTCGTGAGAATTCAAAACGGACCTAGATAGAACCAACTTTACCAAAAAAATCACCAACGACTATTCTGTCGTCAGTGATTTTTCAGATTTATTTGAAGTTTGCTTTGATCTTAGATAAGGTAGCTTTGAACTGTGCAAGTTCTGCTTCATCAATTCCTTGAGTAATGGTTTCTTCAAGTTTTTCAATGTAAGGTTTGAAAGCATTAATTTGTTCAATCGCTTTATCGGTTAAAACAATCTCTTTTAGACGCTTATCTGTCTGCGTACCTTTTCTTTCATCAATATAGCCATTATTTTTCAAGCGTTTAACTAAATTACTTGTTGTAGATTTACGAATGGAGAATTCTTTTTCGATATCTTTTTGGAAAATGGGTTTATGTTGATTTTCGTACAAGAAACTTAACGCCCATGCCTGCATCCGATGCATCTCTTCGAAGTTTTTTCCGGCTTTTTCCTTTTCGATATAGCGTACAAATAAGATCGATAACTCTCTTAATTCATATCCAATCGTACCGTGAGGGTCCATGCTGACTCATCCTCTCTTAACCGTGTCCACTTACTGTTTTAGGTTAACTCAAGTTAACGGATCATTTTTCAAATTGACTGTTATAAAGATCAGAGTAGAATCCTTGAGCTTGCATCAACGCTTCGTGGTTACCACTTTCGATGATGGCACCGTCTTTCATAACAAGAATCGTATCTGCATTTTGGATCGTAGATAAACGGTGGGCAATAACAAATGATGTTCTGCCTTCCATTAATTTATCCATTGCAGCTTGAATTAGTTCTTCTGTTCTTGTATCTACTGAACTGGTTGCTTCATCCAAAATTAACATTGGAGAATCTTTCAATAATGCTCGAGCAATCGTCATCAATTGTTTTTGACCAACTGAAAGTGAAACAGTATCGTTCAAGACTGTGTCGTAACCTTCAGGAAGTGTTTTGATAAAGTGATCTACACCGACAGCCACACAAGCATCTATCACTTGTTGATCTGAGATATTTTTCTGGTTATAAATCAAGTTTTCTTTGACGGTTCCTTCGAACAACCAAGTATCTTGTAAAACCATACAGAACTGTTCATGAATTTCTTCACGGGTCATTTCTGCAATATCTTCATGGTCAATGAGTATTCTACCTTCCGTTACTTCATAAAATTTCATCAGTAAGTTAACGATGGTTGTTTTACCCGCACCTGTTGGTCCAACGATAGCAATTTTTTGACCAGGTAAAGCTTCTGTAGAGAAATCATCAATAATCGTTTTAGAAGGATCGTATCCAAAGCTAACATGGTCGAACTCAACGTGTCCAGTTGTTTTACCCGTGATTTTTTGAGTTTTACCTGTTTCGTTTTGCATTTCATCTTCATTTAAGAATTCAAATACTCGACCCATTGCAGCATTCGCTTGTTGTAGACCAGTGAACGCTTGTGCCATTTGACCAAGTGGTTGAGAGAACAATCTAACGTAGACAGTGAAAGCTACAATCACACCAAAAGTGATGGATCCTTGAATCACTAGAATCGCACCGACGATACAAACGACTACGTATCCAAAGTTACCAATGAATCCCATTAATGGTTGCATCATCCCAGAAAGAAACTGTGCTTTCCAAACACTTGAATAAAGATCTGAATTCATTCCTTCAAAATCTTCGACTGATTGATCTTTTGCATTATAAGAATAGATTGTATTGTGGCCAGTGTAAGCTTCTTCCACAAATCCATTAACTTTAGCCAATTTGCTTTGTTGTCCTTTAAAGTGAATCTGAGATTTTTTGATTAAGAATGTCAAAATCACGAATCCAAGTAATACAGAAGCAATAGCTGAAAAACTCATAATCAAATTTGTTTTGAGCATCATAAACAAACATCCGATAAACAAGACAACTGAGCTGACGAGTGTCCCCAAACTTTGATTCAATGATTGTCCAACAGTATCCAAGTCATTGGTTACGCGACTTAATATATCTCCTTGACTGTTAGAGTCAAAATATTTAAGCGGTAATTTATTGATTTTGATTGAAATTTCTTCTCTTAAACGTTTAGAGAATTTTTGAGTAATCGTTGCTACAATAAAGCCTTGTCCATAAGTCAAGGCACTACCGATCAAGTACAATATCACTAACGTGATCCCAATACGGTTGATTTGTGCGATATCGATTTGTGTCCCAATACCTTGAACAACAATATCTGTAATTTCACTTAAGCGGTCAGGTCCGATAATGACTGTGACACTTCCGAATGCTGCAAAGATGATTGATAACAAGAATAGAATCTTGTATTGTCCAGCATAGATATTTACATTCGCTAATATTTCTTTCAAACTATAACTTTGCTCTTTTTTTGTATTATCCATTATTCAGTTCCTCCTTGGAAAGTTGAGAATAGGCAATCTCTTGATACACTTGATTACTTTCCAACAGTTCTTTATGCGTTCCTTGACCGACGACTCTTCCTTCTTCTAAAACAAGAATCTGATCTGCATCCATAATCGTACTGATTCTTTGGGCAACAATCAGTTTAGTTGTATCGGCCATTTGTTCAGACAGGTTGTGTCTTAGTTTTCTATCTGTTTTGTAATCTAAAGCAGAAAATGAATCATCAAAGATTAATATTTCAGCTTTTCTAGCAATCGCACGTGCAATAGATAGTCGTTGTTTTTGTCCACCAGAGAAGTTACTTCCCGCTTGTGCAACGCGACTTTCTAGCTGGTCTTCTTTTCCAAGAACGAATTCTTTTGCTTCTGCGAGTTCTAGTGCTTTATAAATTTCTGAATCATCTTCAGGCAAATTAGAACTATGTCCAAAGTTCATATTCGAGCGAATCGTTCCACTAAATAAAAATGGATTCTGAGGTATATAAGCGATTTTCTCATTTAAGTCTTGGTGGCTATACGATTTAATGTCTTGTCCGTCAATCAATATCTGACCCTCTGTTACATCGTAAAACCTTGGAATCAAACCAATAATGGTACTTTTACCACTACCTGTTGATCCGATGAAAGCAACTGTATCACCAGCATTGGCCGTGAAGTTGATGTCTTTGATAACCGGTTCTGATGCATTTGGATAAGCGAACGTCACGTTTTTGAATGATACAGTTCCTTTTCCATTAGCTGATTGTTCACTCTCTCTAGCAAACTTGATTGTAGAGTCCAATTCCAAAACTTCGTTGATTCGTTTCGCTGAAACCAGTGCTCTTGGTAGGATCAAGAAAACAATCGTCATTAACATAAATCCTAAAACGACTTGGAATGCATAGGAAGAAAATACAACCATATCACTAAATAATGTGATTCTTTCTTCTAGCCCTACTGCATCGATTAAATGTGCACCAATCCAGTAAACCGATAAAGCTAATCCACTTGAGATGATAGACATTCCAGGGTTCATGATGGCTAACATTCTGCTAGTAAACAAGTTCACGTTTGTTAATTCTTCATTGGCATCCAATGATTTACCGTTTTGGTAACCTTCAGCGTTATACGCTCTAACCACACGAATACCTTGTAAGTTCTCACGAGTCAGACTGTTCAATCTATCCGTCAAAGATTGGATTCGGCCAAATTTTGGCTGAACGAATACTAGAATCGTGCTTAGCATAACTAGTAAAGCGAGTACCGCTACACCTGTTGCCGCAGTCCATTGCCAGTTCTTATCAGCAATCTTTGTAATCGCCCAGATTGCTGTAATTGGTCCTTTAATAACCACTTGCAGTCCAACGGCAATAACCAGTTGAATCTGAGTAATATCATTAGTTGTTCGTGTAATCAAACTAGGAATCGAAAATTGTTTGATTTCTCCTGGTGTATAGTCCATGACACTATTGAAGACTTGTCCACGAATTCTTTGCGTTACGCCTGCCGCAACTTTTGAGGCAATGAACCCAACGATGATAGAGGCCACTAAGCTTAGTAAAGAAAGTGTGACCATAATGGATCCTGGTGAAAAAATATCTGAAACCGTTGTTCCTGGTGTTTGTAGTCTTGTAGTGATGTCAGCCAAATAATCAGGAATTTTTAACTCCAACCATACTTGAACCATGATAAAAAGAATACTGAGAATAATCCCGATTCTTTCTTTTGTGTTTGCTTTTCTTAATAGTTTTAACATAATGTCCTCCGTCTAGCAGTAAGCGAGTTGAACTTCTTTTATATTTATTACTTTTATAGTAGAATTTGTAGTCTTCTTTTTCGTAATTACAGAGGTTTTGCCACTTACTGAAATATAGTTACCGTGCTAACTATATTATCCTTACTTTTAGTAAATGTCAATATAAATAATATGAATTTTCTGTGCTCTCATAACAAGAAACCCTTTTCATATCAAGGACGAAACAATTAACTAGTCGATGTAACAATGTTGATGCCGGTTGCATATTGAACCTTACTGTTTGAACTGTTTTTTTAGTACGTCTATTGCATCCTTTCTCAAGTCATAACTAAGTAAGGTATTCCGTACTGTCTATTTTTTTACGCTGGTGTGTACTATTTCATTGTTGGTATACTTAATATATTGCGACTTATTACGATATTAAACATAAAATAATGTTCTCTAAATCTACTATTATAGTATTTTCAAATTGAACCTATTATGTTTTCATTTTTAGCTATTCATTTTACTCTAAGGAGATGAAATATGACCATAAAAAGAAAAAATCAGATTTGGTTGTTGGTCATTATTGGTTGGTTTTCGTTCTACTTTGGCTGGCTCCTATTTTGGTCGGATAACATGAACGTTCAAACAACCGGAGGTAACCTTATCTCTTTGATAGGCTCCTTTGTACCAGTCTTGTGGATTACTGATTCTTTTCGCTACAATCAGCTACACAGGAATAAACGCTATTGGCAATTATTATTGTTTGCTTCTGCTAGTTATTTACTTGCAGAGTTCTGTTGGATTTTTACAGATACGATTCTAACAGGAGAACCAAGCTTTCCTGGCATTTATGATGTTTTCTATGTTTTATCTGGTTTCGGCTATTTCCTTGCTTTTGCTTGGAGAATTGCAAGATATGCTAAAAAATCGTTTATTTTGAAATTCTTATTTGATATTTTAGTCATCTTGTCTGTAGCACTAACGTTCAGCTGGTATTACATCTTAGGACCCATTATTTCGGAAACATCCGGTTCAATGTTTGCTTCCGTTTCAGTCGCTCTTTTTTATCTCGTTGGAGATATTGTATTGGTTTTATGCGTATCAATCTTTTATTTTGGTGGCGAATATTTTTATCAAAAAAAAGCAATGTACTATATTATATTAGCTATTTTCATACAGATTATCTCAATTAGTCTATACTTTCTTGAGAGTACACAGGCAGCCTATCTATCTGGAAGTTGGTTTGATCCACTCTTCGTCTTACCTGTTTTGTTGATTGGGTATACCTCCTTACTTGAGGGGGAGTGTGATATCCAGGAAATAACTGAACTGCCAGATACCGAAGACATTGCTACATCCATCCCTCGACTGATCTTGCCATATACATTGGTTGTGGTTTTATTTACTTTTATGATCAATCACTCTAGCGGACTAGATGTCATTAGTATTGGCTCTGGAATTTCTATTATTCTTGTCATCCTTAGACAATTTATTGTTATCTTTGAAAATCGAACGCTAGTCAAACAATATTATGATAAAGCTGAAGAACTCGAAATCAGTGAAGAACGCTATCGATCATTATTTGAATACCATCCAGATTCTGTTTTTTCACTTGACTTGAAAGGGACAATTGAAAGTATGAATCCTGTTGGTGCTACTCTTTTAGGCAGAGATCAAAGTAGTGTGATTGGCACTCCAATCACTGAATATATTGATGCACAACAGCTAAAACAGGCTCGTGAGAATATCATGAAGATCAACGAAGGTTGGATTAATAGTCACGAATTTCCATTTCAAAACAATCATGGAAAAAATCTTTGGATTCATATGACACATATCCCTATCTTAGTTAAAAGTAAACTCGTCGGTAGTTTTGGTGTGGGAAGAGATATCACTGAACATAAATTAGATCAGGAAAAAATCCATTTCTACGCTTACCATGATCACTTAACTGGCTTGGCTAATCGAAGATCGTTTGAAAATAACTTGCAAGAAACCATAGATAGTTCAAAAGTCAATAAAACACAATTTGCAATCTTGTTTCTTGATTTAGATAAATTCAAAGAAATCAATGATTATTATGGACACGCAGTTGGTGATGAGATTCTAGTTTCTATCTCTAAAAGAATAAAAGAATTTATTGAAGAAGATGATATCGCGGCACGACTTGGGGGAGATGAATTTACGATTCTTATAAAAAATGTCTCCGCCTATCTTGTTCCAGCGAAGATTCAATCCTTGCAAGAACTATTAAGCGAACCTCATATAATCAATGGACATTCTTTGAACTGTACTGCTAGTATCGGTTTCTCCTATTATCCAGTCGATGGGTTAACAGCAACCGAATTACTCAGTAAAGCTGACAATGCCATGTACCGAGTCAAAAGAAGCGAACAGCACTTCAAATAATGCAATAAAAAGCAGTAGGTTATCAACCCTTTCGGTCGGTAACCTATTGCTTTTTTAGATTTTGATAACCTTAAACCATTCTTTAGCGAACATTTCTACTGAAGCATATTCTTTATTTCTATAAAAAGAAATTCTAGCATGTCTCCTCATTCCATGGTATTCTACTATAAGCTAATAGAATAGACAGTTCGTAACCATCCTGTCGGAAAACAAAACTAGGGAAGCAATAGCATATGACTATTGCATTTTTTGACGTCCTAGCATACTCATGCGGTGGATGTTTTTTTGTTGTCTGGGATTACTTTTTAGTGATACTTAAGCAACGCAAATTTATTGGAGGTGAACAATATGAAAGAGACTACTAAACAGTCATTCAATACCCGTAAACTGACGATTTCAGCACTAGTTATTGCATTATACATCGTCGCTATGGCTTCTACAGCATCGATTTCTTTCGGCGCTTATCAGATCCGAATCGCGACGAGTCTTTACGCTCTTTCTTATTTATTCCCTTTTCTTGTTCTTCCACTTGGTTTGGCTAACGCACTTTCGAATTTTTTACTTGGCGGATTAGGTCCTATTGATGTAATCGGAGGATTGGTGATTGGGATACTCGTTTCCAGTTCCATCGTACTCATTCGACGTTTCGCATTACCTCGTTGGTCTATCGCTTTACCGATTATCTTTTTAATTGGTTTAGGTATCCCAAGTTACTTGAATTTTTTACTTGGCGTTCCTTATTGGGCGCTAGTGGTCAACCTGGTGATTGGACAAATCATTCCAGGAATTCTTGGTGTGTTACTGGTTCAAGCACTAGAAAAACCCTTAAAAGCTAGAAAGGTGATTTTATGACAGGACGTAATGAAAAAGAGTTAACTGGTATCTCTCACTTAGGCAATCAAGAAGTGAAGTACAGTATGGATTATGCACCAGAAGTACTCGAAAGCTTTGACAACAAACATCCGAACAATGATTACTTTGTAAAATTCAACTGTCCGGAATTTACAAGTCTTTGTCCCATCACTGGACAACCTGACTTTGCGACGATTTATATCTCTTATGTACCGGGTGAAAAAATGGTTGAAAGCAAGTCTTTGAAACTCTATCTATTCAGTTTCAGAAACCATGGAGATTTCCATGAAGACTGTATGAATATTATTATGAAAGACTTGATCAAACTAATGGATCCAAAATACATCGAAGTTTGGGGTAAATTTACTCCTCGTGGCGGTATCTCAATCGATCCTTACTGTAACTACGGCAAACCTGGTACACGCTGGGAAGACGTAGCCTGGAACCGATTAGCGAATCACGATATGTATCCCGAAACGATTGATAATCGTTAAATCCATTTAACTTAATATATGAATACAACCTCTACTCACCTTTTAAATCGTTTGATTAGCCAATGATTTAATGTGACTAGAGGTTTCTTTATCGTCTAAATTGAGTTAATCTACTAAATGAAGCTTCGCTATAATCGCTAATATTTATCTTGTTTTCTGAGTAATTTAAAAGATTTTGCAATACCACAATTTTATTCTCTTCCATTTGATCCAGCCACTGCTCCAGTTCCGGCTGTACGTGAACTTCGAACAAAGCATCCACTTTTGGTTTAAATTCGATCAAACTAATACCTAAATGTTCCAATACTGCTTCATCACTTTCCGATAAGGATTCAGATACGACGGCGTGACATTTAAGTAAATTTTCTCCACCGTCAAATCCTTTTCCAGTCGAATAGACACTTTTCAGAAACGAATAGTCTTCTACCATCGCTGGTCGATTACAATCCTCTAAAACTAAAAATCCAACAATTGATTTTAACGTTTCCTATTCAGTTTTCATCATACGGTATATTTCATAATTTGTTATCTGAAGCTCTTTTACTAAGTACACAGAAGGCATATCCATTCCGGTTCCTCCTTTCTATATACGAAAAAACATTTGCTTTTTTTTGGTAGTCTTTCTTAATAACTATAATATATTCATTAATGCTTTAACTTTCAATTGTATCATTGTTATAATTGTCATAGTCATTCATATTGAACATTTCTAGGAGGTTGTTATGGTTACGTTAGTACCGATTAATGAAGAAAATTTTGAGGCTGTGTTGGCTTTAAGAGTCGCTGAAAGCCAAAGTAAGTTCGTTGCACCTACTGTTAGTTCTTTAGCAGAATGTTATCTTTACCGTAACAATGGTGATGTTTTCCCTTTTGCTATTCAAGATAAAGATATAGTGGTTGGCTTTTTATTGCTAGACACTGATGACGAAGATCACCAAATGACGATTTGGAGAATCATGATTGATCAAGCACATCAAGGTAAAGGTTACGGCCGACAAACCATTGAAAAAACAATCGAATTAGCTCAATCTGATTCAACCTACGAGATTCTTATTGCCGATTATGTAAAGGGCAATGAAGTTATGGGTGACTTGTTGAAGTCGATTGGTTTCAAGTATCATTCCTTCAATAAGAAATTTAACGAACATGTACTTCACTACCACTTAAACGAATCACCGCCGGAGTGAATACGGATTTCTATTCACTCCAATCAAACTTGAATATGTTCGATTTGTAAACATATAATTTGTTCTTTAGACAAACCAATCATCACATCGTTACCTACGGATAAAAATTTCAAATCTTTAGTCTTGTTTCCAATCAGTAGTCTTTTTGAATTCGGATCATATATAGATTCACCAGCAATCTTACAATCGTAACCCATTCCGCATTCTAGTTGAAAATCCGACACTACTTTCACTAACCTATTTTCTTCAGAATTGACTTGGGTTACTTTTCCTCTCTTACATAACTCTAATCTAAAGTAACCAGAAACACCTAAAATCGTATTTTGATGACAGTCCACTTCTAGCGAAAGATATTGATATCCTATCATCAATGAACTGGTGTCGAGATCTGTATATAGTATGAATGAACTTTCCTCTTTTAAATACTGAATAGAATGATCGATAGATCCTGCTTCTATTTTAAATTGGATCAGTTCTATAACTTTTCCTCCTTACTATTATTTGCTATCTTTTGAGGATTTTTTATTTAACCACTCTACTTGCCTGCAATCAGTATCTTCTTCAAAACTTCTTCCTGTCCATCACTTTAATAGAGATGGAGAAACAGGCGGCCGATAGAAATAAACTAACCACTATTGCCCAGTTTATTTCACTGAACTCTGTTGTCCCTTCTAGTATAGAGACGTTTTCTCCAATCAGCATAATCGGATTATACGCTCTTACGCTTTCAACTATATTTATTAGATACATCAGCCCAATCATCAATAAGCTAAACAGTAATGAGAGATATCCGCTTTTGAAAAGTGTAGAACCTAAAACAATAATGGATGAAAAGTAGAGAATAAATACTAGAAATGGTATCAATGCGAGAAAGATATGAGGACTTGCGTTATCTGTAAAATAAAGACTTGTATAAGCAGCGGTTACGCCAAAACTGAGTAGGAGCGCTAATACGCTAAGCAATAAGATCATAATAAACTTACTCGTTATGATGGCTGATCGACTTAATCCTTTTGTGACTAGGTTGATCAAACTACCACTTTTCACTTCTCCACTCACACTACTACTAAAGAATATCGCTAACAAATAAATACCGATCTGCGTTAAATTCTTGTAAAATTGTACCCAGGAGTCAACTGATGTTGGTTCAGGTAATGAAATTTGAACACCTTCTCCTAGTGAGCTTTTGAGGATTTCTGGTGTAAGTACCGCAATCAATGGACTTAATATTCCAAAAAATACGAATACCGTTAAAATCAATAATAGCTTCTTGGTTCTCCATGCTTCTAACCACTCTTTTTTTGTGAATATGATAATATCTCTCATTTGGTCACCTCCAAAAAGATTCTTTCTAGTGAAGGTTCTACTTTACGAAATAAAGCAGGAACAATACTCGATGTCTTACACTGCTCAAATAGTTGGCTCACTAACTCTGTGTAGTTTCCTGTATACGAAAGAAGATAGGCGTCCTTTTCTTTAAGATAGGACTGAACTTTTTGCTCTTCTATCAGCTGATCTAAAATTGTTACCAGCAAAGTCTCTGATTCTTGATCGACTTGAATCTCTATTTGAGGACTTGTATATTTGCTCTTCAATTCTCTTAGCGTCCCGTCCGCAACGATTTTGCTTTTATGTAGAATGCAGACTTGATCACAAATGCGTTCTACATCATCTAATATATGCGTTGAAAACAAAATGGTGATATCCCCTTTTAAAGAAGCAATCAAATCCAAGAACTCTCGCCTTCCACTTGGATCTAAAGCTGAAGTTGGTTCGTCACATATCAATAATTTCGGCTCATTCAGAAGTGCTTGTGCAGCCCCTAAGCGTTGCTTCATTCCTCTAGAATACGTTTTAATTTGTTTTTTATTGTCTTCAAGTCCTACCTTTTGGATCATCTCCTGTACCTTCACTGAGAGAAACTTCTTAGATATTCCTGTAATCTCACCGCAAAGCTTCAAGTACTCTCTCGCCGTCATAAATCCATAAAAATCTGGAACATCTGGAAGGTAACCAGTATAGTGGTTCGTTTTCGTATTGCCAAACGTTACCACTTCTCCATTTATTCTAATTTCCCCTTCAGTCAATTCTTCTAAGCCAAGGATTAATTTCATAGTCGTTGTTTTACCAGCACCATTCATTCCAATAAATCCATAAACACTTCCTTTTGGTATCGACAAATCAATTCCATCAAGTATCTTTTGATTACCAAAAGATTTTGTAACCTTTTCCAGTGTTAGAATAGACATAACTAGTCCTCCTTCCCAAATGCAAAATAAGCAATCGGTCCGACGATTTGAATCGCTGCTACCACAATAATCCAGAAGACTTTATTTCCAAAGCGAAACAGTTCTTGCTTCAAAACTTGAACCAGTGCAGTGATCATCAAAATAACTTGTAACAAGATAACAGGAACCAATAATATCCAATAATCAAACAGCCACGCCGGTATTTCAGTATTCATCTGACTCACTCCTTTTCATAATTATCTTGATTTGTTTTTCAATTTCTATCATCTCTTCGGTTATTCTGTAAGGATCAAACCCAGGATGAGTCAATATAAGATTTCCAATGTAGTCGATGACCTGATTCGAATTTTTTGGTGTGTGATCGCCTAGCGGTAAATTTTCTAGCCAGTCTTGAATTAAATCGAAGTAAGTGTCTGTGTTGAATGACAGTAAACCGTTGTTCTTTTCTAAGACCGCTATTACATTTCTTAGACAATTGTAGACCTCTTTTTCGGAATGATATTGTGCATAAACAACTGCCGCTGATAGATAAGCATTTAAAGCTAATGTAGGATTGACGTGTTCAATATTGAATGCTTCAATTAGCGTTCGTTGTTTTCTAAAGGTTTCCTCAAAATTATTCAAATCAGCTGAAACTAATTGTGTATAGTTGGTCAATGCACTAATCAACACTGAAGTGTTCTGATAAATACCGCTTTGAGCCGTTGCAGCTGCTCGTTTAGGTTCTCCTTTTAACTGATAAGCACTAGCGATCAAATCATCTGTAGGCAAGTAATTTTCAACGTAATTGCCTAACGTTTTTAGGACGTCATCTGGTCTATTGAGTAGTAAAAGACAAAAACCTTCTAATTTAGTTGCTTCACTAACCAACTTTGTATCAGAACTGCTCGTTCTAATATGTATAAATAAGTTTAGTGCTTCTCCAACGTAGTGTTCCTTTTGTTCATTGGGATTTTCTCCTAGTAATTTGTCAAAATGATTTAAGATCAACAAGCCCATTTGTAAAATAAATGGATAACACGAGTAATATCGTCGAGTCAGACTATGAATCGACTTCCAGACTTCCTTTGACTCTTGAGTTTCAAAAGATTTCTGTAACGAAAGATAGATTTGCTGAATCTCTTCTTTGTTTAATTCCGGTTCGTAGTTTAGTAATGAATCAATACTGATATCGAAATAAGCTGCTAATAACGGTAACAATGTAATATCTGGGTAGGCATACTCATTTTCCCACTTTGACACAGAAGTCTTAGAGACACCCATAAAATCCGCTAATTGCTGTTGCGTAATCTGCTTCTTTTTACGTTCATTTAAGATCACGGTTCCTAAACTGACTTTCATCTTGATCACCTCTACGTAAGTGTACGATTGTTTTCGTAGGAACTCAATAGAGCAGTTGTTAACTTTGGGGTGTTAAAGTTAACTAAAAAGAAACATTCAGTATTTTTTGATATGAAAAAAGCCAGAGTTCTCACTCTGACTTTAAAATTCGTATGTTGTTATTGGTTCTTCAGATCATTTACTTCAGTTTCTAGCTGTCTGATCTCTTCTTCAAATTCTACTCCTGCATATGGACCGGTCTCGTCCTCGTTGCTTTTTTGTTTTTGCTACTGTTCGGATCGTATCCACCAACTGTAATAACAGCTTCTTTTTTAAACAATCCGAATCCACCAGAAATATTCAAGTTTCCATTAAATTTATCATGGAAAATTCGAGAAGTAATAAAAGAACGGATATATTCAAGTGTTTGAATACTGACGATCGGATTCTTGCTCATTCTGGTTTCCACTGGCATCCCTTTTTCAAAGGTCACACCATTGGCGATACAAATTTGCCCTCCAATCGCGATGACTTTATCGTCTTCTAAGAATAGTCTCGCTGCATATTTTAACGCATCTGCTTGTAAAATCTCATCAGCGTCCATACTCACAAAGTAAGGGAATTTAGAAACATTGATTCCCGCATTTACAGCATCTGCTTTATTTCCACCATTTTTCTTTCTAACCAAGACGATGGGAATATGATTATGTTCACCGCTGTAAACCTCAAGTATTTCTTGTGAAGGTACTTGAAGCCTTACTGGTTTAAAGTCTCTTTTCAAATTATATTTATCAATCATAGACTGAGCTGTTTTATCTGTTGAACCGTCATCGACCACAACGATTTCATATAGTTTGTAATCCATCTCCAGCAAATGATTCACGGTTGTCACAATCGTTGTCGCTTCATTGTAAGCCGGTACAAGGATCGAAATCGGAAAGAAAAATTGATGATTCAATTCATTTTCTAGTCGCTGTTTAATTCTATAATTCCGAAGACTACCGATAGAGACGATTCCGCTAATCGTTAAATAGCATCCATAAATAATGATATACGTTGCAAAGAAAATCCCTGTAACCAGTAGAAATACATCCACATTATCCATTTTGAACCAGCCTTTCTCTTGTGCTCGCCATTTGATACACTAATTGTTCTTTCGCGTAAGCATCTTGACCGTCTAGTATGTCCATCACACAATCTTCTGACACACCTAGTTCTGCGATTGAACGAGCTGCATTTAGTCTTACATACCAATACTGCGAAGACAAAGCCACTTCTAAGGCCTGTAGTGTATCTTCACCAGGATATTGACTCAAAACAGCGGCTGCTGTTGAGACGCATTCCCAATTCTCATCAAAGGTCTGCGTTAGATAGGATAGAATGGTTTCTTTGTAGGCATGAACGGGATGTTTCTCATAGTATCGTAGCACCGCACACAGTACGTCTTTATCTTTTGTTCCTTGCTTGAGTAAGGTAATCAACTTGTCTGATAATGGTGCGTCTGATAATCGGAAGAAGTCGACCATCGCAGCTTGGTAGTTTGCGTTAAATGCACTGAAGTTATCGTAAAGTGCTTCTGCTAGTACTTCTTGGTCTCCTTTAAATTCAAGCAAGCCATCTGTTACCAGTTTACGGTGGTGCGTGTGAGCTGTTTTTGACAATCTTTTGAAAGCTTCTACTACGGCATCTTCATTTCCAAAGGCGTAGACTGCTTTAAGTGCATTTTCACGACTGTTGATGGAAGGCTCTAATGCAAAAACACCATCAGCTCTGTCAATTCATCGTATTCTTTTGGTTCATTGATGCGAAGCTGTTCGCAGATATAAGCAAAGTAGGCTTTTTCAATCAGCTTTTTCTTACCATAAGCTTGTCCTAACTGTATCCAGTCTTTTTTATTACTGCGAATCAATTGTCTGAACTGTTCTCTTTCTTCTAATAAAGGAGAATGATGATAGGCAGCTCCTCCTGCGAAAAATGCGATCAATTCTTCAATTGATTGAAGTCGTTTGAAAGTTGCTTCTTCCATTACAACATTGCGACTCTGTTCCGTTGCGAAACGGTCGTCAAAATACATTTTCCAATTGTTTGTTAGCTTTAACTGTTGTTTGCTTCTTCTTGACTCTCTTACTCTATACAAGATCAGACTTGCCATGATAATGAGCGTAACTGCGATGAGTGTAAACAGAAAATACCATATCATGTGATCACTTCCTTTTAGTATTAAATGATATTTAGTTAATTAAACACTATGTATGTTTTACTCTTATTCCTTAAGTTTACCTTGATAACTAGTTGTACTATTTTTTTATTCAGCTAAGAATATCATATTTGTTTTTGGTAATCTAATTTATTTCACTCGAATTCGAAGTATTTTTTTGCGAAATCTTTAATTGTACATTATTTAGACATATATAACTTAAGATACAATTTAGTGAGTTATATTATGTTAAACGTTTCCCTATTATAGTCCTTTTAACCGCAAAAAAGACGCAAGATATCTTCGTTACCAGATCTTACGCCTTAGACTGACGGTGAAAACCATTCTATCGGTCCTTATTTAAATAACATTTTCAAATTGTGAATGATACAAGTCGGAATAAAGGCCCTCTTTTTCAAGCAAGTCATCATGATTGCCTTGTTCCACAATCCGACCATCTTGAACCACTAGTATGGTGTCCGCATTTCGAATAGTGGATAAACGGTGGGCAATGACAAAAGACGTTTTCCCGTTCATCAGCTTTTGCATTGCTTCTTGGATTTTCATTTCTGTTTGCGTATCTACATTTGAAGTCGCTTCATCCAGTATCAGCAAGTTGGCATCCAAAATCATCGCACGGGCAATCGTCAACAATTGTTTCTGTCCTTGAGAGATATTTAACCCTTCTTGGTCGATAACGGTCTGGTAACCGTTCGGTAAGCCCATGATGTAGTCATGAATCTGTGCCGTTTTCGCAGCTTCTTCCACTTCTTCCTCAGTTACGTTTTCTTTCCCATATGCCAAATTCTCAAAAATTGTCCCACTGAACAGCCATGTATCTTGCAGGACCATTGCGTAAGATGTGCGTAAGCTTTCTCTCGTTGCTTTGGTCGTATCGACTGTATCCAGTTCGATTGAACCTGCACTAGGATCGTAAAAGCGCATCAGTAAGTTTACCAAGGTCGTTTTCCCTGCTCCTGTTGGTCCAACCACAGCAATGACATTGCCACTTGGTGCTTCAAAATTCAGATCATGAATCGTCATTTTTTCAGAGGTATACCCAAAGTCCACATGATTCATTTCCACGTTTCCTTCTACTTGATCGTATACATGCGCATCCAGTATGTCTCTTGCTTCTGAAGGTTCGTCCATCAATAAAAAGACTCGCTCAGCAGCAGCAAAAGCCGATTGCAATTCACTGATGATATTGGCCAATTCATTGATTGGACCAGAGAACCGTCTAGAATATAAAACGAATGAAGAAACGCCACCTAGTGTTAAATAATTGAATAAATAAAGCAGTGCTCCCGCTACACTGACCAATGAAAGAGAAAGATTGTTGATAAAGTTGATAGAAGGACCGATCATACTGCCATAGTAATCGGCATTATAATAAGCAGAGACCGCTTCTTCATTTTTCTCGTCAAAACGCATGATCATGTTTTCTTCCTGATTATAGGCTTTGATCGTCTGTTGACCAGAAATCATTTCTTCAACGTAACCATTCAACTCACCCAACTTAACTGAGCGTTTCTTGAACAGTGGTCGGAAACGCGTGACCATAAATTTCGTCAAGAAAATAGAAATTGGTAAAGTGATTCCAAAGACTAAAGTCAGTATCGGTGAAATCAACAACATCATTGTTAATGAACCAACGATCGTGATGGCACTGGTCACGATTTGAATAAAATCATTTTGTAAAGACTGGTTGATCGTATCGATATCATAAGTGATCCGGCTGATAATGTCTCCCGTTTGATGCTTGTCAAAAAAGCCGACCGGTAATTCTGCCATTTTATTGAAAACATCTCGCCTCAGTCGTCTGATGGTTCGCTGGGTTAATTTGATCATCAATAGCTGCATTACATACTCAAGAATCGAAGAAAGTACGAAAAAGATAGCCATTAATCCTACAATATAAAACACTCTTTGAAACAGTACATTTCCTGTTCCCGGTTGAATCGAATCAATCGCTAGCCCCGATAAATATGGCCCAATCAGCGACAAGCCATTACTGGTGACCATCAATATCGTAGCCGTGATGAGCATCCACTTATAATTGAATAAATAAGACCACAGTCTTTTCAAGACATGGGCACGGCTGGTTTTCAGCTTTTCCTTCTTTTTAGGAATTGGTATTGGCTTCTTTTTTCCTTTAGGCAATCTCTTCGCCCCCCGACTGGTTATAGTAAATGTCTCTATAAGGTTCGCATGTCTCCATCAATTCTTTATGTGTCCCCTTGCCAAGGATCCGCCCTTTATCCATCATCAGGATCTGATTGGCTTGCTGGATAGAACTGATGCGCTGAGCGATCATAATGGTTGTCGTCTCTTGATAATTTTTATTCAAGGCTTTTCTTAAATTCGCATCCGTTTTATAATCCAGTGCACTAGAAGAATCATCCAGCACCAAAATCTCAGGGTCTCCCGCCAAAGCGCGAGACAGTAAGACCCGCTGTTTTTGTCCCCCACTTAAATTCGTCCCTTTAGCCGTCAAACGATGATCCACGCCCTCGTCCAAGGATTCAATAAACTCTTCCGCTTGCGCGGCTTCCGTTGATTGTAAAATGTCTTCTTCGGGAAGTTGGCGACCAAAGTCGATATTTTCACTTAAGGTATCTGCGTATAAGAAATCTCTTTGAAAGGTGACACCAAATTTTGTATGCAACTCTTCCAGATTCATACTGTTGATGTTTCGGCCATCGATTCGGATACTGCCGGAATCGACATCATAAAGTCTCAGTAACAACTTAACGAGGGTCGTTTTCCCGCTCCCTGTCGCGCCGATGATCCCGAGCGTTTCGCCTTTATTTAAGGCAAAATCGATATCTTCCACTGTATTGTTCTTTTCATAACCAAAAGAGACGTGATCAAAACGCACATGAGCTGTATCTTCTATTTCATCCAGTGGCTGGACTTCAAGTTCTGGTTCCGTTTGTAAAATCGTATGCACTCGGTCCGCAGAAGCCAGTCCTTTAGAGAACAAGACAAAGATTCGGGTAACACTGAGCATCGCATTTAAGATAATCGTGAAGTACGTCATAAAGGCAATAATCACGCCTGGTTGCGTTAAGCCTTCATTAACTCTGTAAGCACTCGTCAATAGAACAAGCGTTAATCCAATATTCAAAAAGAGATTCATTAATGGTGTTGTGGCAGCCATGGTTTTATTGGCACTGGTCTCTGCATCGACGACGCCTTGATTGACCCCTTCAAATCGTACTTTCTCGTATTCGGTTTTAGACAAGGCTTTGATCACTCGAGCCCCGGTAATATTTTCCCTAACGGTTCGGACCAACTTATCGACTTCTTGTTGGAGCTGGTCAAACAAGGGTACGCCCTTTTTCGAGATATAGTAAATCGTCACCGTCGCAAAGGGTAATACGCTCATCATCACCAACGTCAGAACAGGATCCAAGGTAACGGTCATTAGAATACCCCCAATGAGCAGCACCGGTGCACGTACACCGATTCTCTGCATCAAGCCAATTGTACGGTGAAGGTTATACGTATCTGACGTCAGTCTTGAAATCAAAGAGGGCGTTCCATACTGATCTGCCTGACTAGCAGAAAGATAGGTAATCTTCTCGTAAAGATCATGACGAATCCGTTCAACGGCATCTCTGGCGACACCAGATGCCATTTGGTTGGCTTTGATACTCAGTACGACCGCTATAATCGAACAGAGCACCATTGCACCACCCCAAAGCAGTACCCGATTGATATTGCCGGTCGGAATCACGACGTCAATAATAAAGGCTAAAATCAATGGCAGAAATAAATCCATGATCGTGCCTAAAAATTTTACCGTCAAGCCACTCGCTAATCTTCCCCGTAAAGGTTTCAAATATTCTATAAATAATTTCATGAAGGTCCCTTTCTACTCTATGATTTTAATCGGTTTCCATCGTGTCGACTTTCGCTTTTGCTTTTTTCATGATACCTGACAGTTGTTTTTCTAGAAGTGCTTGCTCTTCTACTGAAAAGCCTTCTAAAATCATCTCGTTCCATTCTTTTAAAATCTCTGCGACTTTCGGATACACAACACGTGCTTTGTCCGTTGGATACACCAATAACTTTCTGCCATCTTTTGGATCTGGAGAACGCGTGACATAGCCTGCCTTCTCTAAGTTATTGAGCTGTCTCGTCACATTGCTTTTATTCACATAAATAATTTCTGCCAGTTTTTCCTGCGTAACACCTGGGTTAGTACAAATGTTCAGAATATATGTATGGTGCATTCCCTTCAAACCGTACTGCTTCATCTTTTCGTTTCGATACATCTCACCTAGGCGAGTGGTTCTGTTAATTAAGCGCATCATGGACAATTGTTTTCATCCTCCTCTACTCCTACTTATTGAATAAGACTATCAGTTATTCGTTGCGAGCGCAACTAAATAAAGTTTGTTTAATTCCCTTTACGGTAAACGAACCTTATAAAGCAACTTCTATATTACAAACGCTACTCATGAATACACTTTAATAAACAAAAAACTAATAGCGTGAACTATTAGTTTTCCTCAATCTTATTTTGATCCAAACTCTTCAGAAATTTGATTGATTAGTTTCGTAAAAGCACCTGAAGTCACTAGTACAACTAATATCATAACTTTAAAAATCTTACTAATCATGTTTTCACGTCCTCTATAGACTATAATAGTAATCTTTTATTTTAGTAGCCATCAATTGTCTTCTTAATTTTAAAAATTCCTGATAGTCATTCATATCCATATCAAATAACTCCGTAGGCACTGCATTATCTTTGAAGTTTTGTAAGCTTTGTTCATCCTCTTTAGATATGCTTAGTAGCTCCAGATAATCCTTTGGTGATTTATCGCTAATTTTAATATTGATTTCTTTTTGAACCATTGCATAATTAGCAATCTGGTTATAGTCCTTCTTGTCAGTTACGCCATTTTTCTGCAAATAATTCTTAGGGAATATGTGATGGATATCTCCGTGCATTTCAAGCATAGACTGAACACTAGTGGGGTCCGATAAGAATCCTTTATCTTGATTTTTTATCTGAGTAAACAAGTAGATATAGTGAATTGGTCCAATTTGATTTGTTTCTAGTCTTCTAATCAAAGTATTATTCCAGAACGCATCCGATAATTTAACAGCTTCTACAATTTCTAAATAGTTTTCTGGGTTTTACTCATTGAAACGTCGAACATCAGGATCTATTTGAGGTTAACTTGATCCAGAAAATCCCTGAGTCAATAGAGACAGCATAACGAATCAACACAAAACTTTATCTCTTTTCACGAGATTGATTTTTTAGGATTTCATTAGAAGTTATAACACATATCCAAAATTCAATACGTTCAAAGATCTGATCTGATTGACATCACTAATCCCCATAAACTTTAAATTCATCATATAATTCTGAAAAATTACTTTTATTGTAGAAATTGACTAATCCTTCTTCATAAGTTTTAAAAGATTCTTGCGCTATTTCATCTTTCTACTCTTGATTTAACTATTTTCATTTTGGTAAATAATTAATATGGTTTATATAATAAATCTTAAGAAGAATAAGATCTCATTACCTTTTTAACATCTAGATAGTGCTCTAATATAGTGAACTTTTTTTTATACTCAATATAATTAAACTCTGGTTTAATTTGGAAGTGAACTTTACTTTCAAAATTTCCAGGTAATATTAGAGCACTAATTGTTTCAGTAAATTTTTTGTTATATGGTTCTTCTTTAGAATCAGAGTAATTTTCTAAGAACATTTGATATGCAATTTGTTTATAGTTTATACCATCTAAGTTTTGATAATATTTTGCGTCAAAAATATATTGAGTGTCTTCTTCTTCTAGATAATGATCAGGTTGAATATTATGCTTTGAATTGACATAATTAGGGTGAAAAGTTCGCTTAGTAAATTTTTTTGTATTATTTTTATTTTTCTCTTCACTCATCACAATTTTTTTTGGGTTTGCAGAAATAAAATGACTGTTTAGATAAAATTCAATCATTGTTTCCCAAACCCCTCTAAAGGTATAATTTTTTATATGATATTCCCCACCTTCTGATATTTCTTCGAAGAATTGAATCAAGTTATTAAGAAGTTTTTTATTAGTATCCTTAAATATTTCATTCTTTATTAAATTTAATCTCGATAATACATATTCTTTTTCTTGCAACAAATCTCGTTTCACATAACTACCTTCTATCTTGGCAAGGCTGATAAAACCTTCAAAAAAATCCAAAGTATAATTGATTGCAAACACCATGCACTCACTAATAAAAACCTGCTTACTTTCAAGTTTTTTTATCTTCATTGGAATAAACATCAACCCTTGTTTACTTACTACTTTATTAGATTTTTGAATAGTTTCTTTCCAAGAGACATTACCTTGGTATCCATTTTGTGTATACCGTTCTTCTTCTTTATATACACCATATCTTTGGTAATAATCGTAAATATTGTAAAAAGAGTTGAAAGGGTAATTAGTTTTTATACTCAACGAACGGTCGATATATTTCTGTTGATTTTCCTGAAAATGTTTTGTTAAAACATTAAATAATAAAGTCATATCATCATTCAAATTACTTTCACACACTTTAAAATTTTTTGGAAATGAAACAAATATCTCTTTTTTTTCAAAAATTATTCCAACAAAGTTAATAATTTCTTGTTCATTAATTTTTGTATCTATTACTTTAGTATCTCTTTTATCAAACACTATTGTTTTTATTGATGGTACAGGTTGTGAATCTATCCCATACCGAATTGTTTTCCCCATTTTTTAACCTCAATTCAATATTTCTTCAGGTATATCGCAATGGATATAATATTCTAAAAAAATGTTGCTGAAAATTTGTAATTCCTTATCAAAAGTCGAAAACAACTCAGAAAAATTTGTTATTTCCTCAGAGAAAAGTTTAATTGCTCGATTATAAGATACAGACTCTACATCATCCCATAAGTATTGTAATAGTTTATTTTGAAATTTATCTTTGATTTTTTTTTCATTCATTCTTGTTGAAAACTGAATAAAAAATTGTCCAATTTGCTTATCTTCTCTTAAACCTAACCCGTTATTTTTATCGGTAATAAACTTGTTTAGTTTTAAATAAAATTCATACCAGTTCGTTTTAATAAGCTTATCCCCATAATATAATGTTATCGGAACGTTATAATCTTGTAACAGCTCACCTTCTTCATTCCTTACTGGATTTGTACTTACATATTTCCAATCGAATCTTCTCTTGAAGGCTGTATCCATCGCGAAAACATTTTGATCAGATGTATTAACTGTTCCGATTATATTAAAATTTGCTGGAAAGTATATAACATCGTTACTTATTTGTCTAATATTTTTTGCGACTAATGAGTTACGAATTGGATACCTGCTAACATTTTTTTCATTTCTATCGAGTAATTGAAAAATATCTCCAAATATAGCAGCAACATTTCCACGGGACATCTCTTCAATAATTAAATAAACAGGCTTTGAAGTATCTTTGAATGCCTGAACTAATGCTTGAGTGAATATTCCTAGTTGAAAATCATAAGTTATTAGATCCTCTTTAACCACAGGTAAAAGCTGACCTATAAAATCAGAGTAAGTGTATTCAGGGTGAAATGTAACGCGAAAAACTTGCTCATCTGGTGCAGTTGCAACTCCTTTCAACTGATCGACAGAATAACTTTTCCCTGTTCCTGGAACTCCATAATAAATCATTTGTAAAAAAGCCATCTTCTACTGCTCCTTTTCTATTAGTTTTTCAGCGTACTTAATAAACGGAATGAAATTATTTCTTCCTCTATTATGTGTTTCAACGAAAGAAGAAATTGCTGTTACATCAATTACATAGCCTAATTCATCAGCCAGTATTAAAGCTGGATACGATTTAATTACAAAAAAGCGATCTTTACTACCAAATGTTTCTAAATTGCATGAAAAGCTATTTGTGATAAACTGAATTTTTTTCAAATTAATATCAATATTATAAAAATCAGTTTTTATTATATTAGTATCATTCGTAAGAGATCTATCATTTGAAATAAAACGAGAATACTTTTTCAAATCATAGTAATCCAAGTCAACAGTTACTGAATTCGAATTATGTAGTTGAATATAATTAATCCCCATCAACTTCATACTTATTACTGTCTCTAGCATCGAATTAGTTATATTATCAAAACTCCCATTTACAAAATATATAGGTAAATTTGCTAGATCATAACTCGGAGAATCAATATAAAAATCTACTAATTTTGATAATCCAGGAAACAAATGTTGTGACCCAAAAGCGTTTCTTGAACCAACTTCTGGGTAACTGATAAAAATATAGGCTAAAGAACTCTTAACTCCATCATCATCAATTCTTTCTATAAGACCTGAATATACAGCATTTCTTCCAATCACAGCTACTGGTGTTTCCACATATTCTATACCAGTTATATTGAGTTTAGGATTATATTCGTTTACTCTTTCAATTACTATATTATTATATTGATCCAGGTTGTCAATTCCATTTTCCACCATAACCCTTTTGTGATTATTATCTATCATCTGACCTGTTTTTTTATCGTGTTTCTTATCAATTAGCGTATTTTTAACTCGAATGTCGAGATAAATTTTGGTTTCGGACATGATTGTAACCTCTTCTTTATAGTTTTTATACTTATTTTATCATATGCCATTAATTAGGTGTAAAAAAAATGTATTCTACAAATTAGAATACATTTTTTTACAAAAACCAATATTAGTAATTTTTTATTAAAACCTCAGTTCTTGGATAACGTGCTCCACTTTGACCAATTTCTATACATTCATATCTATGTTGCTCAGTCCATTCTTTAAGAAGGTTATTTATTCTACCTTGATGCTCCATAACATTTGATAACATAAATTTAAAACCAAGCTTATCAAGCTTAGATAGAAACATTAGAAGTTCAGCTTCCATCTCAACATCCCAACCCTTTAATCCCCGTTTTCCATCGTTGTACTCTGCTGTCGTTATTAAGTAAGGGGGATCAAAATAAAAAACAGTATCTCTTTCAAACTTATCGAGCGGAAGATCTTTGTAGCTTCCTTGTTTTAAGGATAATATTGGCGATTTAGGTAAAAAATTTAGAATTCTTTTTCTAAGGCCTTCATTGAATCCTGCGTTACCGACAGGAGAGTTGAACCCAAGTTGTCCGTTAAATCTAATTAGGTTTTGAAAAGAAAACATGTGAAGAATAAAAAGATTTAAAGGTGTCTTTTCATTGCTATTATACCAATTTCGAAAATTTAAGTATTCTATTTTTTTGGCATTGCCAAGATTATAATTTTCAATTTTCTTTTCAATCAAATCTAGTAAACTTTTTCTATCAGACGTCAATATCATTTCCATAACTTCAAAAACAAATGGATTGTACTCATTATATAAGACACTATTGGTTGCTATCACATTAGCACCTACATTAAATGCACCACCCATAGCATCAACAAAAGTACCAACGTGTTGTGGAAGTTCCTTATAAATTGCTTCAAGCAAAGTATCTTTGCTCCCAGAATAGTTCAATGGAGATTTTATATTTATCTTGTTCTTTTTAAAGTAGATAATCACTTCGTTGAGTTTTTTTCCGTTGCCTTTTTGACTTGAATTTAGATTTTTATATTCTCTATAAGGAACTTCTTCAATAAAAACTTCATGATTAACTGCAAATAACTTTGCCAAATCCACAAGTTCATCTAAAGGAACTAAAGATTGATTACTATAGCTAATAAGAATATGCTCAAAATTCAATTGTCTAAACATATCTTCAAATGCAAATTTTGCCAATTGTTTCCGGCTATATTGTGACATCCTTCTCCCATTTTGTCTACGTCCAGTCTTTCCGGCAATTTCAGGTATATCATATCTTGCAATTGTTTCTAATATATGATAAGCAGAAGCATATTGTGTAATTGTATAGGGTGTATCAATGTATGCAATATCGCCTGCAATATGTCTAATGAGAAAGTTTGTATCTTCATTGAATGAAATATTGGTTAGATCTACTGAAAATGAATTTTCCATTTCTAAAGGTGAAAGTACTAATGGTTTGTTAGACCTACTTTCCCAGAATTTAAAGAATGCCTCATAGGTTCCAGAAGTGTTTGATATCTTTGTAACACTTTCTAGAAGTGAAGCAAGAAGAAAATAGTACTCTGCTTCTGACAACAGTTTTTCCTGGTATAGCTCTTCTATATCTAACCTCATTCCATCTATTTTAATAGCATTTTCTTCTATAAAAAACTGCCTATCTCCTTTTGGTGAATAATTTTGATAAATAAAATAATGTTCATCAGGAGTATATTTTCTAGAATTCAACCATTCAAAAGGTGTTATTAAGTATTGATTTATGAAATATTCAAATTTAGGTAATTCGAAATTTAAAGTTTTTGCTTTACTGAAGACAAAAGAGTAATACATAAAATCATTTGTTATAATTTTATATTTACCTTTCATATGATCACTAACTGCTGAAGTTCCAGCGAACAAATCCGCAAAGACTTCTCCAGTTATATTATATTTTTTAATTACCTCATCAATAAAAGGTAACAATTTTGTTTTATTTCCAAGATATCTCATTCCAATAAATTCCCTCTCAATTATAAATATCATCAAAATTAACATTACTTATATTAGATATTTTTTATGACTTATCTAATAAAATTGGGTTAATTAAACTAATTTTATACTATATTTATAAAATTATAGTTTTTGTATTATGGCTTCCTTTATTCACTTTAAGATTAATTGATTTTTTTGTTTTAGCCTAAACAATCTCCTATTATTCCAAAAGTTTCAAAACGTTAAGTGTTCCTCTTAGAACTTTACAACCTCCCAATTATATCGCAAAAAGTTACAAGTCGAAAGGTAATAAAATATATACGATAATTGTTTTTCGTAACTCTATAATTACTAAAATATTTAAAAAATTTCTGTTTAACTATTTGTTTTACGAATTTCTCTATAGGCGTTCTTAAATTACGATACTCTCCAACTGATAATTTACGAATAATTTTACGAATTAGGGTATTACCAATTATCGAAAATCCTCAATTTAATTTTTGAATACTTTAAAACCAAGATGTATCTATTTAAACCATAACAAACATACGTTCTTTTCGCAACTTATTATTTTCCTAAGTAATAAATATTAAAACAAGGTTACATTATTCAAATTATAAGTTTGAGGGAATGTGATTTTCTAATTTTATCTAATGATCTACCTTTAATTTAATATACAGAGCGCGAAGAGTACTCCACATAGAACCTACGTTATCATTGAAAAATTTATTCATTAAGTCATCTTCCTCATAGAACCTAACATTATCTATGAAATGATCGATATATGTATGATTATCTTTACGATAAAAAAGTAGTATATCTTTTTCTTCTCCATATTTATTTATTTGATCCTCCAATACCAGAAGCAAAACTTCTCTCTCTTTTTCCACTCTTGGCTCATCTCCTAACTTTCTATATTATACTACTGACTAGAAAATTTATTTCTCATTATTTTTTTATAATATCGCAAGTTATTATTTATTCTTATCATAACTTATTTAAAAATTATAGTTTATCTTATTGTTTGAAATCTATATGTTCCTATAAATAACACCGAATTAACTTTATAAGATAAAGTCCATATAATTGTGTAAAAAGAAAGGCCATATGATCGCCTGTACGGTACAATGTTTTTAACCACTAAAAACATACCTGGAGGCAATCATATGACCCAACATCTACAGATTAACCTAGAACCGAAACAGATACAAGCATTAATTGAGAGTAGTGTGAAAGACGATGCTTCAAAGCTGATTTTAACGACCGTCTTTAACCAATTAATGGAGCATCAACGAACGGAATTTATTCAGGCTGAGGGTTATGAAAGATCCGAGAATCGAACGGGACAGCGAAATGGCTACTACGAAAGAGCATTGACAACACGCGTAGGAACGTTGGAACTTAAGGTTCCAAGAACAAGAGACGGTGTCTTTTCTCCGACTGTTTTTGAGCGGTATCAACGGAATGAAAAAGCATTGTTAGCTTCTATGCTAGAGATGTATGTACCAGGTGTCTCCACTCGTAAAGTCTCTCAGATCGTAGAAGAATTGTGTGGAAAATCAGTCTCTAAGTCTTTTGTTTCTTCTCTGACTACTCAATTAGATCCAATCGTTAAAGAATGGCAGAATCGAACACTGACAGGAACGAAGTTCCCTTACCTCATGGTAGACGTTCTCTATATTAAAGCACGAGTAGAACAGCGCGTCCTCTCTCAAAGCTGCCATATCGCTATAGGGATTACAGAAGAAGGCGATCGCCAGATCATTGGCTTTATGCTTCAAAATGAAGAAAGTCATGAAACCTGGTCGAATTTTTTCGACTATCTGAAAAACAGAGGACTATCTGGAATCAAGCTCGTGATTTCTGATGCGCATAAAGGACTTGTGTCAGCTATTCAAACTTCCTTCACTCATGCTTCATGGCAGAGATGCCAGGTTCACTTTATGCGAAACATTTTAAGTACAGTTCCTAAGAAAGGTTCTAAACCCTTTCGAGAAGCAGTCAAAGCGATCTTCAAATTCTCAGATATTCATTTAGCCCGTAAGGCTAAAAATGCGTTGATTGAAGAATACGCTGATCAAGTAAAGTATCAAAAGGCCTGTAGAACACTAGATGAAGGTTTCGAAGATGCCTTCCAGTACACTGTTTTAGGCAAAAGCCATAACCGATTGAAGAGCACAAATTTACTCGAACGATTGAATGAGGAAGTCAGACGGAGATAAAAAGTCATCCGTATTTTCCCCAATACTGCTTCAGCTAATCGCTTAATTGGAGCCGTCCTGATGGACGTGCATGAAAACTGGATCAGTTCTCTTTTAAGATTTTGCTCTTTTTTGGGTTCGTATAGACTAAAGCAATAGCATTTTTAATTAAATAATCTCGTCATATTGTTTAATCGTAAACAAATTTAAAGAATAGTCACAATGATTCCTTCTCTATTTCTAAATATATCAGCAATACTTTTATCTTGTAAAATGATTTCGCTTAAATGTTCTTCAAAATCTTTTTTATAAGTCCGACTGACAGCAGTTTGATCGATCCATACCGTTCGCCCTTCTTTACTACTATGATCAATAAAATACGACTGACCTTGATAGCTGAATTCTATTTCTCTTCCATGTTTGATATAGTCGATCAAGTCCTCTAATGATATAGTAGGATTAGGTAACTCTTTTTCATAATCATTCATAGACACAATTTTATCTCCTTTATTTAATGTCCTGACCTATCCTTACCTTTCCAAGTGTGTGTATGCGGAAATTTATGCGGTCCAGAGTGAGAATAGTCGACATCAAAATCAGCATTACCATTTTTATCATAATATCTTCTTTGTGTGCGTTTTCCTTTTACTAATTTATCCTTAGAAGAGTATGGCTTCTCCCCGGAGATAGGAACTTTACTTTTTGTTGTAGTAGAATGGGTTTTGGTCGGTGTCCAATCTTTTTTAGCTTTATTATAAGCTCTTTCAGTGAAAAATATACGTACTTTTTTGTACGCCCAGTGAGTTGCTTTTATAGTAACGCCCGCTATAACTATAGCTCCCACACCAGTAATGACCACTTGCCCTACCCCGGGAATAGCCCAAGTTCCTGCAAGAAGTGGAGCATATTGGATAACGTCACTAGCAGCCATTATGGACATCTGCCCACCGTTACTTGCATACGGTGGTGTATTCGTTACACTTTCGCCAACCTCTACTTCTACAACTGTTTCAAGTAGTTTTTCAAATTCATCTTCCGTGTAATAAGTACCATTTATGGTTATTCCGTATTCTGATAATACAACATTAGACGGGTTATTTTCAATATCGCTATCTGTTGTATCTTCTTCGTAAGTAATGTTGATTATTTCGTTTTCTTCAGTAGTATCATTTACCGTTATATCTTCCGTAGTGTTATCCACTGAATCAGTTTCAGCAGCGTAGACGTATAAGCCTGTAGTTCCTAAAATCTGAAATACCATAAGAATTGTTAGCATTGAGATTAAACCTTTTTTTAAAATCTTCATAAATCACCTCTTCATTTTATTATATGACGATATTACAAGGTGATTGTAGCATTATATTACAAAAATATTTCAATATTATTAAAACAAATTCGAAAAATTGAACAAAATGTGTCTAAACCCTTTTAACTTGAACTTACTATCTGTACATTCATTGTAACAATATGGTATACTCTATCTTTACGTAAGTAGGTTACTGAATAAATTGTATTTATGGAGTAACAGTAAGGTTGAACACAATATTTTTGTTTAATGTTGCGCAAAATAAAAAGCACGATTAAAGATATATTTAGTATATATATCTTTAATCGTGCTTTTTTAATAGGAACAGTTTCAGTCAAAATAGAGTATTCAACTTACAAAGTTTTCAACGTCAATGTCTTGAGCTTTCAAGTATATGTCTAAAGTATATCTTTTAAAAATATAGTACTGTTGATCAACATTGGACTCTTGATTTAGTGCTTCTATATAATACTTGAGATTAGTATCTGTACCATTCAATATAGTTTTTATCCTTTTCAATTTTCTCTCAAAGTTTGAACAATCTTGTACTCTGTTAATTACTAAATCAGGTCTATTAAGGTCTAGCGTTGATATGAAATTGATTACTTCTACATTCTCTGGTTCATCTTCATACATACACGTAAACTTTGGTTCTAAAATTTCTTCTAAATCATCGATATAGGGATTCAAAATTTCTTTTGATCCTTTTTTAACGTTACATGTCTGACAACTCCACCCTAAATTCTCCCAATCATAGGCTAAATGGGGGTGCGAACTTTTAGGTTTTATGTGTTCAACATGACCATACGTAATGACTTTGACGAATGTATCACAATACATACATTTTCCAAAACTTTCTTCTTTTAGTGCAGCTTTTATTTCTTCATTATTATATTTATTTTTGAATTTAGGTTTCACTTTAGAAAAGTCATTCCCATTTTTTTATATTCATCCAATAAAAAATCTGTCCATTCTTTCGATTTTCTTGCTAATATACCCGGTGTAGTTCCTTTTACGATTTTAACCATTTTTTTCACCTTCATTATTGATACTGAAGACTAAGTCAGATAACAATGATTCAATATTTTCTTTTTTCATATCCTTTTGTAGCTCTAAAAAATCCTCATTAGATAATTCCATATTTTTATACTTATTTAATATTGAAGCAAATTTATATTCCGCCCATTTAGGTAAATTAGTAGAAACTCCTAAAACATTGTATAGAACATCTTCATTTGGCATTGTTAAATCATACTGGTAATCCTCAATTTTCTGAACAGTGACCTTTTTATCTTCATTATGACTTAAAATATATATATATGATTCTTCTATTGAAGTTACTACTTCCGGACTGTGCGTCGAAATTATAAATTGAACATTTGGAAAAGCTTTACATAAATTAGGTAATATTTCTCTCTGCATTGAAGGGTGTAAATGATTTTCAATCTCATCAATTACAACAAAGTAATTTCTATCCATAGGAACAGCCACAAACATCTGCCAAGCAATATCAATAATCGCCCCCATACCACCTGAAAGTGAGTCCAATAAGAAACTTCCTGTTTTCGTTTCAAACATAATTTCTCCGCTTTCTCTATCAACAATGATATTTTCGAACCCGATTTCCATAGGTAAAACTTGTCTCAATATTTTAATGAATCTATCCACTTCTTGTTTTAGCATTTTTTTATATTTTTATTCTACTTGTATTTGGAGTATGTACTTTTAATAGTCGTATTTTCACTTTTGATATATCCCTACTAAATTATTGAGTTAGCCCATCAAATAATAATTATCCCTACCCAAATTTCTATTTTATAAAAGCTCGAAACGCATTTTATATACGTTTCGAGCTTTCTATTTAAAAATTACCCCACTGAACCTTCCATCTCATAGCTGATCAAACGGTTGAGTTCAACAGCGTACTCCATAGGAAGTTCTTTGGTGAAGGGTTCTACGAATCCCATGACGATCATTTCTGTGGCTGTTTCTTCGTTCAAGCCACGACTCATCAAGTAGTAGAGTTGTTCTTCTGATATTTTGGAAACTTTTGCTTCATGCTCTAATGCGACGTTCGAGTTGTGGATCTCGTTATAAGGGATCGTGTCGGATTTCGACTTGTCATCCATGATGATCGTGTCACACTCGATGTGTGAGATCGATCCGCCGGAATTTTTCCCAAACGTTACTTGTCCACGGTAGTTCACTTCTCCACCATCTTTCGCAATCGATTTAGAAACGATCGAGCTAGATGTGTTTGGAGCGTTATGAATCATTTTCGCACCTGTATCTTGGATCTGACCTTCTCCCGCCATTGCGATCGACATTGTCGTACCACGAGCGCCACGTCCGTTCAGATGGATACTTGGGTATTTCATCGTTGTTTTAGCGCCTAGGTTTCCATCGATCCATTCAACCGTTGCGCCTTCTGCGGCAGTTGCCCGTTTTGTAACGAGATTATAAACGTTATCTGACCAGTTTTGAATCGTTGTATAACGGCAGTAAGCATCTTTTTTAACGATGATTTCTACAACGGCAGCGTGTAATGAACTTTCCGAGAATGTTGGAGCCGTACAGCCTTCAACATAATGCACACTTGCGCCTTCGTCTACAATGATCAGCGTACGTTCAAATTGACCCATGGCTTCATCATTGATACGGAAGTACATTTGTAGTGGCACGTCACAGCGGACGCCTTTTGGTACATAGATAAAGGTTCCACCCGACCAAGTCGCTGAGTTCAAAGCCGCTAGCTTGTTATCTGTTGGTGGGACAACTGTTCCAAAGTGTTCTTTGAATAGTTCAGGATATTCTTTTAAAGCTGTATCTGTATCGGTAAAGACGATGCCTAGTTTTTCGTATTCTTCTTTCATGTTATGGTAAACCACTTCAGATTCATACTGAGCACCAGATCCTGCTAGGAATTGACGCTCTGCTTCTGGAACGCCAAGACGTTCAAAGGTTTCTTTGATTTTGTCTGGTACATCATCCCAGCTACGTTCTGAACGTTCACTGGATTTACGGTAATACGTGATATTATCAAAATCAACTTCTGATAGATCCGCGCCCCAATTTGGCATTGGACGTTTCAAAAAATGATCATAAGATTTCAAACGGTAATCCAGCATCCATTGTGGCTCTTCTTTACGAGCTGAAATATCTCGGATAATGCCTTCTGTCAGTCCTTTACCAGTATCGTAAATCGACTCGACATCATCGTGGAATCCGTATTGGTATTCGCTTTTTTCTGGTACATCGACCATGTTTGCGTGCCCCTCTCGTGAGTGTGTTGCTCGTTGGTTTCTAGTCTGTTATGTCTTCATGTCTGAGTTGTCCGTCTACTCCGGTACCCTGGTTCGCCAAGGCTTTTTCCAATGCTTTCCAAGAAAGTGTGGCGCATTTGATACGGGCTGGAAATTTTGAAACACCTGACAACATCATAGCGTCGCCTAAGGCGTTTTGGTCTTCCGTTTCGTTACCCTGAACCACTTGGGAAAATTCTTTTGAAAGATTCAAGGCGTCTTCGATCGGTTTCCCAATGATCGCATCCGTCATCATGCTGGCACTGGCCATAGAAATCGTACAGCCACTACCATCGAATCTGACGTCTTTTACAAGTCCGTCTTGTACATTCAGTTGCACTTGGATGACGTCCCCACAAGTCGGGTTTCTTAACTCAATCTGTGTGGTACTTTCATCCAGTGTACCGCGACGTCTTGGAGACTGCGAGTGTTCCAGGATAACCGCTCTATATAGTTGGTCTAGTTTAGTTAAGGCCATCTAAGAAAAACTCCTTTGTAGCGAGAATCGCTTCTACAAATTTATCGGCATCGGCTTTCTTGTTATAAATATAAAAGCTGGCTCTAGCCGTTGCAGGCTGATTCAGATACGTCATCAGTGGCTGAGCACAATGGTGCCCAGCTCTGACCGCGACGCCTTCCATATCCATCGCTGTCGCTACATCATGTGGATGGACGCCATCGATATTGAATGATATCACACCCGTTCTGAATCTCAAATCTTCTGGACCGAAAATCGTTAGTCCTTCGATTTTTTTCAGTTTTGGCATCACGTATTCAACCAGTTCGCGTTCGTGTTGAACGATGTTTTTCATCCCGATTCTTTCCAGATACTGAACGGCTGCTGCTAAACCGATCGCTCCAGCAATATTTGGTGTCCCTGCCTCGAATTTCCAAGGCAGTTCTTTCCAAGTACTGTCTTGTTCTTCCACGAAATCGATCATCTCGCCACCGAACTCGATGGGTTCCATCTGTTCCAAGAGTGCCCGTTTTCCGTAAAGCACGCCGATCCCAGTTGGTCCAAGCATCTTGTGTCCGCTAAACGCATAGAAATCCGCGTGGAGCGCTTGTACGTCTACCGGCATATGTGGAACTGCTTGGGCACCATCAACGACTAGATAGCCGTTTTTCTCATGTACCCAGTCGGCGATCTGACGAATCGGATTCACCACACCCAGTACATTGGATACGTGCGTTAAAGAAACGATTTTTGTTTTAGTTGTGAGTTTTTTTTGGAAATCATCCAGATCAAGCTGACCATCTTCTGTCAGTTCGACATACACCAGTTTCGCTTTTTTCTTTTTCGCTAACTGTTGCCAAGGAATGATATTGGAGTGGTGTTCCATATAAGAGATCAAGATCTCATCTCCGGCCTCCACCACAACTTCTCCAAAGCTTTTGGCAACCCAATTCAGTGACGTTGTGGTTCCGCGAGTCAAAAGCACTTCTGCCGTTTCAGCGGCGTTGACGAAGTTACGAATGACTTCACGGGACCCTTCATACTGACTGGTTGCTCGTTCTGCCAAAGTATGCACACCGCGGTGAACATTCGCATTTGACGTATGGTAATAGGTTTCGACCGCATTCAGTACGGTCTGAGGTTTTTGAGTTGTCGCTGCATTGTCCAGATAAACCAGTGGTTCATCGTTAATGACCTGGTTTAAAATGGGAAAATCCTGTTTTAATCGGTCAAACGAAACGGTCATCTAGAAGTCAACTTCCTCTCAATGGTTTCAACTAGTTCATCACGAATCGATTTCAAAGGAATCGCTGAGATTACAGATCCTAAGAATCCTCGAATCACTAAGCGTTCGGCTTCTGTTTTTTCAATCCCACGACTCATGAGATAATACATTTCTTCTGGGTCCACTCGACCAACAGAAGCGGCGTGTCCAGCGGTTACTTCATTTTCATCGATCAATAGAATCGGGTTGGCATCTCCACGGGCTTTATCAGATAACATTAATACACGAGACTCTTGTTGTGCATCTGATCCTTTAGCGCCTTTGATGATATGGCCGATTCCGTTGAACGTCAGTGTAGCACGATCAAGGATAACGCCGTGTTGATAAATATTTCCAACAGTGCTTTTACCATAACTGACAACATTTGAATCGATGACTTGTGTTTGTTTACCGCTACTGATTCCAACAGCTTTCAAATCAGAACTAGATCCGTCCCCAACTAGGTTCGTATCCAAGTCCGCAATTGTACTACCGTTGTTCATAACCCCAATTGCCCAATCAATTGAAGCATCACGGAAAGTATGTCCAGCACGGTTAAAGTAAGTGGTCGTATTTTCGCCTAGCTGATCAACAGCAGAAAATTTCACTTGTGCACCTTGTTTTGCGACAACTTCCACTAAGATGTTGGCTGCATTCTTTTCCTGACCAGCAGTAAAGAAACGCTCCACATAGTTGAAGCTGGAATTTACGTCCGCATAAACCAGTACATGTTTGATAAAGCTGTCTTCTACTAAACTGTTTTGAATAAAGATTGCTTCTAGCGGTTCGTCTACGACAACGTTTTTTGGCACATATAAGAATAGTCCTGAGTTCATAAAAGCTGCATGGAAAGCAGAGATTTTGTTCTTCTGTGGTTTCACTGCAATTTGCATATACGCTTCTTGTACCAATTCAGAATGCTCTTTTAAAGCTGTCTGAATATCGGTAAAGATGACGCCTTTTTCTTTCAGTGATTCTGGTAAAGTTTCAATAAGCGTATCATTACCGGCTTGAACGACGCGCGCTGCATCGGCTTTGTCTTCCATAAACTGAGTAATATCAACTGACTTCGCTGCTGGTGCGCCTGTTAGGTTTGGCACCTGAAACAGTGGCCAGCGGTTATAGCGTAGTCGTTCGATAATTGGTAGGTCCAGTTTTTCGATACTGTTCAGCGCTTCTAGACGCAACTGAAGCATCCATTCTGGTTCTCCGAGTCCTGTCGAGAAGGCCGTTAGAGCGTCAGCATAATCTACGTACTGCTTTTCTTTTGTTACCATAGGTTTTGCCTCCTCTTTTTTTATTCGTGTTCTTCTTCTTTGTATTCAATACCTAGTTCTTCCATCAAACCTTTGTATCCTTCAGCTTCCAGTTTGTGCGCTAATTCTGCGCCACCGGTTTTAACAACACGGCCATCCATCATAATGTGAACAACATCCGGAGTGATGTAGTTCAAAAGTCTTTGGTAGTGAGTGATGATCAGTGACCCAAAGTTCTCGCCACGCATTTCGTTCACGCCTTTCGAAACCACTTGTAAGGCATCAATATCAAGACCTGAATCGATCTCATCTAAAATCGCAAAAGTCGGTTCGATCATCAGTAACTGTAAGATCTCGTTACGTTTCTTTTCTCCACCTGAGAAACCTTCGTTCAAGTAACGTTCAGCCATTTCTTCAGACATATCGAGTAAGGCCATTTTTTCATCCAGTTTGTTGATGAATTCCATAACACCCATTTTGTTGTCTTCATCACGGCGAGAGTTGATCGCTGCACGCATAAATTCTGCATTTGTGATCCCAGCAATTTCACTTGGATATTGAACGGCTAAGAATAGACCCGCACGTGCACGCTCATCTACTTCTAGTTCCAATACGTTTTCTCCGTCAAGAAGGACTTCTCCTTCTGTAACTTCGTAACTTGGGTGGCCCATGATTGCAGCGGACAAAGTTGATTTACCTGTTCCGTTGGGTCCCATGATGGCATGGATTTCTCCTGTCTGCATTTTTAAATTAACGCCTTTTAAAATTTCTTTATCTTCAATGGATACATGTAGGTTCTTGATTTCTAATACTGCCATTATGTACCTTCCTTTTCTCTGGGATTTTTTTAGCTACGCACGTTAAAATCTTTATGCGTATACTCTATCATTTTAGTTTAAGTGAGAACGTTTATCAAGGTCTAAAAGAGCCCACTGACAGCTTGAAAGTCTATAAAACCACTGATACCAACCTTTTCAGATTGTAAAAATTATTATCTAGGAAATAATCTAAAACAGTCTGTATTTTATCATTTTGTTCAATCTCTGCGTGAACTGTTTTATATGAACTTAGTGAATTGACTATTCCTAAAGTGAGTAGAATTGTGCTATACTCTAGTCAAACGGGAATGAATGTCTCCCAAGGTCTAGCCTAAACCGCTGTAAAGCTGATGACTTCTGTGATGTGTATGCATCCAGGAGTCTCGGCTTTTTTTATGCTTGATTCGACTGTTTGTCTACTAAACTAGTGAAAAGGACTGATTCTATGTTAACGAGTTTTGCTTTGATTTTTATTTTTGGACTTTTATTGGGTGGTGTGGCTAAGAAGTTGGCCTTACCTGGACTGATCGGGATGATTTTTGCGGGTGTTTTGATCGGACCACATGCTTTAGATTTACTAGATGATTCTTTGCTTTCGATTTCTTCTGATTTGAGAAGTATTGCCTTGGTCATTATCTTGACTCGGGCCGGTTTGTCACTCAACGTGACGGAGCTCAAGAAGATCGGCTTACCGGCTCTCTTGATGAGTTTTGTTCCGGCCATACTTGAAATCACAGCTATCACCCTCCTCGCGCCACTCTTTTTTGATTTGACTTACATTGAATCGGCTTTGATGGGTTCGGTTGTAGCGGCTGTGTCTCCTGCGGTTATCGTGCCTTTGATGCTCAAGATTAAAGAATCAGGCTATGGTCAAAAAAGAGGGATTCCACAACTCGTGCTTGCGAGTGCTTCTTTGGATGATATTTTTGTGATCGTCTTGTTTTCTTCTTTCTTGTCTGTGGCAACTGGTGGGGCGGTCACCGCTCGTCATTTTCTGACGATTCCCGTTTCAATCGTTTTAGGCAGTCTTTTGGGTGTCGCTACTGGACTGTTTCTTGGACAATTATTTAAAAGGATTCAGTTGAATCCGCTGATCAAAGTGCTGATCACCTTGAGTGTGTCTTTCTTGCTACTGGCATTAGAAGGTATTTTAGAAAGCAAGGTGGCTTTGTCTGGCTTACTGGCGATCATGAGTATGGGGATCGTTTTGAATCAGTTGTATCCAAACGTCTCTGCTCAGTTATCGAAAACCTATTCCGGTCTCTGGGTCGGCGCGGAGATTTTGTTGTTTGTGCTGGTCGGTACGACGGTTGATTTACGTTATGCGCTGACGGCTGGGCTGGCTGCGATCGTTATGGTTCTTGCTGCATTGGTGTTCAGAATGCTTGGGGTATGGATCAGCTTAACGCCTTCTCAGTTAACGAAAAAAGAAACACTCTTTACGATGATTGCTTATACGCCAAAAGCGACGGTTCAGGCAGCGATTGGTGGTGTCCCGTTAGCGATGGAGTTAGCTAGTGGCGAACTGATTGCGACGGTCGCGGTATTGTCGATTTTGATCACGGCTCCCATTGGTGCTTTTGCGATTGAACAGACTTATAAAACGTTGCTAGACGAACGCTAATTTGTTTCAGGATTTAGACAAAGTTTTTTGTGCACGGAAACGACGATACGGTATACTGATAGAGACCTGAATCCAACAGGTGTTTGAAAGGATGATGTACGATGAAACCCGTTATTGGAATCCCTGGAAATATTTTGACAAACTTTAGTCCTCGGTATAACAGCTTACCGATCACTTATACACCGCAAGGATTCGTGGAAGGCTTACACGCTGCCGGCGCACTGCCTGTCGTGTTCCCGATCTCCAGCGAAGAAAATGCAAAACAATATGTGAAAAGTGTGGATGCAATCGTTTTGGCTGGTGGTCAAGATGTCTCTCCGCTGACTTACGGCGAAGAGCCTCATTTAAAATTACAAGACACCAGCCTTGAACGTGACAAGTTTGAGATGGCCGTCATCAAAGAAGCGTGGGCAGAAAATAAACCCGTCTTAGCCATCTGCCGCGGTCTACAGATCTTTAACGTGGCGTTCGGGGGAACCTTATACCAAGATGTCTCCCTTTATCCAGAACTGGGCTTGCAGCATGTTCAAGAGTCTACTCCTGAAACAGCCGCACACACGGTAACCCTTGAAGAAGATTCCTGGCTTGGTCAATTATATGGTAAAAAAGCCAGTGTGAATTCTTATCACCATCAAGCTATTAAAAAATTGGCAGACGGTTTACGTCCTGTTGGCTGGTCGCATGATGGACTGGTCGAAGCTTTTGAGAGTAGTGATGATAAGCACATTACGGTTGGCGTTCAGTGGCATCCGGAACTTATGATCCATAACAACGACGCTGCCCAAGGCTTATTCGATGCCTATGTCAAAACGGTAATCGACTGGAAAAACAAACAAGATTAAATTCAAAAAACGAAGTAGCGACGATTATAGTCACTACTTCGTTTTTATTATTTAAGAAGACTAGCGTTTAAAGACGTAATAAGTATCATAAGGCTCTTTCATAACATAACCTAGAGATTCCGCCAGTTTAGCGGAGCCAATATTTTCCGCATCCCAGCTTGGATACAGTTGATGATCCAAACAGTCTAGCATCAAAGCTGCAGAAACAACCGTCGCTAAGCCTTTTCTTCTGTACTCTGGATCAGTACCTACTTCGATTTCGATACCTTCATCAAAGATACTAAAACTGGATGCTCCACTGACCACTTTATCTTCATGCAACACTACGTAACCTACACCTCTATCCAAAAAAGCTTCGCTAGACTCGAAATTTCCTGTAAAGTCCGGTGATAGTTGATGTAAAGACGGTAATTCAACCACATCCTGATCGATTCTTTTGACGACATAAGGCTCTGGTAATTGAGCGACTAGATTTTCTAGATGATTTCGGTCAAAATAGTCTGCGCTATGTTCAAAGCGGTATCTGGAATATTTTTCAAAAGCCCCTACGTGAATTCTCTCTAGCTTTTGTTTCCACCCCTCAGACTCTGTAATGATCAAGACATCTTCTTTAATATTGTTCAACATCTCTTCCGCTAGGGGCGAAGTATGATCCCCTGCATAAAAGGTGAACATACTGACCGTGATCTGAGCAGCCGTCGGATTTTCGAGGTCATCTACCCAGGCTTCTCCCATATGACCTTCTAAATAGGTTTGGATCATGGTTTCTTCTAAGCCGGCAAAAAGTTTTTCAATTTGACCATTTACGGTTTTATCTGCTTTAACTAACATCGTTCTACCTTCTCTCTAGTGGATAAGCCAGAGTGACTGACTTTCAGCGAAGGATAAATGAGCGAAATGCTTCTGCCATTTTATCAGTATCGATGATATACGAGCTATGGTCTTCGCCTTTTAGTATCTGCAGCTCAGCCTCTGGTATCCTTTTTTCAATGGTTCTGTACATGGATCGATAAAAAAGATCGTGTTCTCCCGCTGTAATCAGTGTAGGAACCACAATGTTCTTCAACTCTTTTGGATCAATATTCGGTTCATTCAACATCATATGAAACATCGGGTCTTTTGTTTCTCTGTACCGTTCTTGAATTTTCATCAATGGTGCTTTCTTCCAGTCTTTCGGTGAAAGATTGGGACTGAGACTGATGAGTTTTCTTAAGTAGCGCTCTTGTCTGATTCCGAGTAATAAAGCAATAATGCCCCCATCGCTGAAGCCGAGGATCGTCACTTCTTCTAGCTGGAGCTTTTGGATAAACAGATGGATATCTTCTGTTAAATCGTTGTAGTTAAACGGTTCGTTTGTTTGGGTACTCTTGCCATGATCTCGGCTGTCTACCGCATAGACCGTAAAAGAGGCTTTCAGTCGAGAAACCAGTGCATCAAAGATATGCAAGTCTTCCCCATTTCCATGTAACAAGATCACGTTCGGACCCGTTCCGGTCACCTCATAATTTAATTGGATTGTCTGACTGATTTTGATTTTCATATGTACACCGTCCTTTCCACGCTACTCTCTCCAGTATACCAAACGAGAGGAATCGTCGGTATAAAAAAAGTGCCTTTTCCTTTTGGGGAATCAGCACTTTCAACTTGCGATTATAGATTTTCGTAGCTATTATGCGTATTCAGTTCTTGAATCTCGCCTGTTTCAAAGTAAACGATCCACTCGGAGATATTCGTGATATAATCGCCAATTCTTTCGATATAAGTGCTGGCCATCATATAATCCGTTGCCCCTAATACAAGTTCTGGATCTTTTTTCATTTCAGCGATACAGGCTTCTTTAATATCATGCGCTAGGCTGTCGACTAAATAATCGTATTTTGCGATTTCAACCGCTTTTTCTGCATCATACTCAATATAGGCTTTTAAGACATCTTCACCCATTTTTTTAATTTTCTCTCCAGCATCTGAAATCATACCTTCGATCATTGTATTTCGTTTATTACCTTTTACGCGAATCGTTGATTTAGAGATACTAACGGCATGGTCTCCCATACGCTCAAGGTCAGCAGAAGCTTTCATCACTGTAACGATTTTTCTTAAATCTGTTGTAACAGGTTGCTGTAAGGCAATCAGTTCGATGCAGGATTGTTCAAGGTCGTGTTCGAATTGATTGATTTCGTTATCCTCATCAATGACTCCTTTAGCCAGTTCTTTGTCATGCTTAACGAAAGCCTTGATCGATTTATAGATTGCTTCATTCACTTTGCAGCCCATTTGATAAAACTTTCTGTGCAACTGTTCTAACTCTTCATCATACGCTCTTCTCATTTTACATTCCCTCCTATTTTCTTTGAACGTTAGTTAACCGAATCGACCTGAAATGTAGTTTTCAGTTTCAGTTTGATCTGGGTTTGTAAAGATTTTACGGGTGTCTGCGTGTTCGATAATGTGCCCATTCAAGAAAAAGGCTGTTTCATCGGATACACGAGAAGCTTGTTGCATGTTGTGGGTAACCATAACGATCGTATAATCATCTTTCAATTGAGAAACGAGTTCTTCAATTTTAGCTGTTGAGATTGGATCCAAGGCACTTGTCGGTTCATCCATCAGCAAGACTTCTGGTTCTACCGCCAATGCTCTAGCAATACAGATTCTTTGTTGTTGTCCACCAGAGATCGATAAAGCATTACGGTTCAAATGATCTTTGACTTCGTCCCAGATAGCAGCTTGTTTCAAACTACGTTCTACAATCTCATCTAGTTCAGCTTTCTTTTTAATTCCATGTGTACGTGGTCCGTAAGCAATGTTATCGTAAATACTTTTAGGGAATGGATTCGGCTGTTGGAATACCATACCGACTTTTTTACGTAAATGGTTGATATCTGTTTTGCTTCCATAGATATCTTTTCCATCTAACTCTATTTTACCTTCAATACGGCAGTTTTCAACGAGGTCGTTCATTCTATTCAATGTTTTGATGAACGTTGACTTTCCACATCCAGAAGGTCCAATAAAAGCTGTGATCTTTTTCTCTGGAATCTCAAGATCCAGTCCATGTAATGCCTGGAAATCTCCATACCATAATTTAAGATCCTGAACTTTGATTTTTGAACTTTGTGTAGCCATTTATTTTCCTCCTTTAGATAATCGTGAACTGACAAGTGTTGAAAGTCCGTTTAGTACCAGTACAAATAACAGTAAGATAACCGCTGTAGCATAAGCTTCGTTGACATGGAATCCTTCACTGGATAATACATACATATGCAAAGCCAGTGTTCTACCTGAACTGAATATTGAGCTCGGTAGGTTTGTGGATGAACCTAAGGTATATAGTAATGCAGCTGTTTCACCAATAACACGTCCACTTGCCAAGATAACTCCTGAAAGAATCCCCGGCATCGCAACAGGTAATACGACCGTGAAAATCGTTCTCAATTTACCCGCTCCTAAAGCGTAACTGGCTTCACGAATCGGACGCCCTGTTGAGATCAGTGCTTCTTCTGTAGCACGAATGATCAAAGGTAAGGCCATGATCACAGAAGTTAAAATCCCTGCCAGTAAAGAAAATCTGAGTCCTAAAAAGGTTACGAAAAATAAGAACCCGAATAAACCATAAACGATAGAAGGAACAGCAGCTAGTGTATCTGTAGCCATACTGATCAACTTAACAATCGGATTTTTTCGATTTGCATAATCCACTAGATAAAATCCAGTAAAGACTCCAATCGGCGTAGCAATCAGTAACGTTCCACCTACTAGGTAAAACGTTGTAATGATAGCTGGCATCATGGAAACGTTTGATGAATTGTAATTCCAGGCAAACAAATCTGGTGTGATATACCTAAGACCATTATACAGAATGAAGAAAATAATATATCCAAGCATTCCGAAAGTGATCGCTGAGGCTAAATAAACTAAGCCACGTAAAACTTTTGAACCCATATTTATTTAGCCTCCTTGTTTTTGAAGTATAAAAAGACAGAATTGATGATTAAGATGAAAGCAAATAAGACAACTGATGTCGCAATCAACGCGTCACGGTGAACGCCACTGGCATAACCCATCTCTAAAACGATGTTCGTTGTTAAGGTTCTAACGCCGGATAACAAGTTTTGAGGGATGATTGGCTGATTTCCAGCAATTAGAACGACTGCCATTGTTTCGCCAATCGCACGGCCGATTCCTAAAATAACACTGGATACGATTCCCGACTTAGCTGCTGGAATGAGCACGGCGAACACACTACGTTCTTTTGTTGCACCCATTGCAATACTACCTGTGTAGTAAGAGCGCGGAATGGCTCTTAAAGCTGCTTCAGATAAACTGATAACAGTCGGTAAAATCATAATACCAAGCAAAACTTGGGCTGTCAGCACACTGAACCCTGTCCCACCTAACCAGCTATTTTCTCGAACAAAAGGAACGAAAACCTGTAAAGCAAAGAATCCGTAAACGATGGATGGAATAGCAGCCATCAAATTCACTGCCGGTTTCAGTATTTTGTATAGGATTGGTGGACAAAATTCTGCCATGAACACAGCTGTTAGAATTCCTACTGGAACACCCACGACAACCGCCCCAAGCGTGACGTAAATGGACCCCACGATCATTGGGAAAATTCCATATAGTGCTGGATTATTGGATGGCGTCCACTTTTGTCCAAACAAGAAATCACCGATTCCATATTCTGTTATAAAAGGCACTCCATTTGCAAATATAAATATAATAATTAATAGCAGTGCGACGATTGAAAAGGTAGCGGATAGGAAAAAGATTCCTTTCATAGCTGTTTCTTTGCCATTCTTCAACATTAACATCCTTTCTACGATAGAGATCATTTCATTTTCGATTTTTGATAACCCACTAGATAATACCAAGCTTAAAATTCATTGACCTCTACCTGAAAGCTCAACTGAATATAAACGCATAAAAAGGGTTAAGAGCCGAATGATTCTCAATTCGACTCCACCCCTTAAAAGCTAGACATATCATTTATTTAATTGTACTATTTTCAATGAACAGAATCTGTTATAAGGGGAGACTTATGTTTGATTACTCTGTTATAAATCATTCGAAAATTTGAAATAGAACGATTAGTTCATGACGTCTTCCCAAGTTGTTACTTCACCAGTAAAGATTTGTTGAACTTGGTCTAAAGTTAAATCTTCAAGTGGATTTTCAGTATTTACAATTACCGCAATTCCGTCCAAAGCGATTGCTTCGTGAGAAATTGTTGCACCTTCTTCATCAGTAATTTCACGAGAAGCCATTCCGATATCAGCTGTTCCGTCTTGAGCTGCTGTTACACCAGCACTTGAACCAGTTGCTGAAATATCAAATGACACATCTGGGTACATAGCAGTAAATGATTCAGATAGTGCTTCTGCTACAGGTGATACTGAAGTAGAACCAGCAAGACTGATTGTACCTTCGATACCTTCAGCTTCTTCGTAAGCAGGCGCTTCTTGATCTACTTTGATGTAACCTGATTCTTCAACAACGTCTTGTCCTTCAGCTGAGAAAATGAAATCCCAGAATTCTTGCGCTACTGGAGATAAGTCTTCCCCGTATGCCATATTGAATGGACGAGAAATTGCATAGTTTCCATCAACAATCTCTTCATCAGTTGGAGCAGCTCCATCAACGTTTACACCTTTTACTTGGTCACTCATTGAACCAATTGAGATGTACCCAATACCATTAGTATCACCTGAAACTGTTGTAATAACTCCGTTCGTACCGTTTTGGATTGTTGCTGCTTGATACGTATTATCAGTGTTGCCATCTTCAGATAATACTCCTGTGATTTCGTTGAAAGCATCACGTGTACCAGAACCATCTTCACGTACAACAACGTTCATTGTATTTGAAGTATCAAAGTCACTTGTTGCTGTTTCATCAGTAGTTTCTGTAGAATCAGTTTCGTCAGTTCCAGTATCAGATCCACCGTCTCCACATGCTGCTAATAATGCTGTTGCACTAAGTGCCATAATCCATTTCGATGCGTACTTAGGTTTCATTTTAAATCTCCTTCTGATTAAGTTATGTGATGGACAGTTTATCTTGCCCTCGGTTCTTATACTACAATCCGATTGTTGATTCATTGCTGAGATTATGTGTAGTTCGTGTAAATGAATGTAAATTTAATGTAAATACAGAACAATTTCCAAGCTTTTATTTACGATAAACCTTCTACCTAAAGCATTTATAAATGTAACGATTTTTAAATTGTGGATTTAACAAAAAAAGATCTTACCCTAATTCGATTCAATTTACATTGAATCAAATCAGAATAAGAACTCAAGTCATCTTAGAAGTCCAGCAAAATCGGTTGTAGAAAATAAACGGCCAATACGATGACGACGATACTGACGATGTTCATCCAGAATCCGGCTTTTACCATATCTTCTATTTTCAATTCATTTGTACTGAATACAGCGGCATTAGGTGGGGTTGAGATGGGTAGCATAAAGGCACAAGAAGAGGCTAACGCTACAACAGCCATAATGCCATACGGGGCAACTCCAATACCTGCCGCGAGGCCCACGCTAATTGGCATCAGCATATTGGAAACGGCTGTATTGGACATAATTTCCGTCATAAACAAGACGGTCGTTGTCAAAATAATTAGGATAACAAAGTAATTGAATTGATCAAGATTAGATAAAATTTCTCCAAACCATAAAGTCAGTCCAGAAGATTCAAAAGCCGCTGCTAGAGAAAGACCTCCTCCAAACAATAAAAGCAGTCCCCAAGATAAATGTTTCATATCGATCCAGTCCAGTAATCTTCCGCCTTTTGAGCTTGGAATCAAAAACAGTAGAGTCGCTCCAAAGATGGAGATGGTCGTATCTGATAGGTCGAAAGGAAGAAATCCGCCAAAAATCCACAATAATCCAATCAATGTAAAGACAGTCAAAACCAGTTTTTCTTCTAATGACATCGGTCCTAAATCAGCTAACTGCTGTTTTGCAAAATCAGAAGAGATTTTCCCTACTTGTTTCACTTTGAATTTGATTTTTGTAATGTAAAAGTACAAAGCAATCATCAATACAATTGTGATTACGATACCGAATAAAAACCAGTCCGAAAATGTCACGTCCTGATCTAACATCGTTGAAGCAATGGCCACGAAAGCTGCGTTCGGTACAGAGCCGACGATTGTTGCTAGTCCGCCTATCGAAGCAGAATAAGCGACCATTAAGAGTAAGCCTTTAGAAAAGTTCTGCATGGATTCTGTATCAAAGAAGTTCTTTTCTCTGATTTCTGAAATCAAGGCAATTGCTATCGGTAACATCATCAAGGCCGTTGCGGCATTAGAAATCCACATTGATAAGAATGCTGTTGCTAAACCAACGCCTAAAATGATTCGGTCACTACTTGTTCCTAAGATCGAAATGATCGTCATTGCAATTCTTTTATGTAGATTCCATTTTTCAATGGCGATGGCGATTGTGAATCCGCCCATATACATAAAGACGATTGGATTTCCGTAAGCTGCTGCTGCAGTCGCTTGATCTGCTCCACCCGTTAATGGTAGCAGGAAAATCGGTAACAAAGAAGTCGCTGGTATCGGTAAAGCTTCCGTGATCCACCAGATGGCTACCCAAGCCGTTACCCCTAATACAGCTCTGGGTGAATCCTCTAATCCGGTAAGGTTTGGTAAAAAATATAACACTGAAAACATTAGTGGACCAAAAATCAGCCCTATTTTTTTCGTATCGATCATGTTTCTTTCTCCCCGTTTCTTGAATGTATCCTTAAAGTGTCAAACCTAAAGATCCCTAGACTATAAAATAGTGCTCACTCAGTTATAAGCCACTGAGGAGCACTATTTGCAATGGTCTTGAATTTGTCTGAATCAGTTAAAGGCATGAATTGATTATCCTTGATATTGTCCTTTAGTGGCAATATTTGTTTTTTTAATATCATCAATGATGACTGTGATCGCATCTTTTTGGGCACCTGTGTGCGTTTCTACTGCTTTGACGATATCTTCCACCAAGTGCTTTTTCTGCTCGTCAGAACGTCCTTCAATCATTTCTACGTGAACGATTGGCATATGTTTCACTCCTTTTTGATTTGTATGAAATATCATAGCATACTTTTTCTATTGCTCTGCCTTCTTTTTTAGAATCTTAAGCAAAAAAGATCAATCACTTTATTAAAAGTGACTGACCCTTCGTTTGACTTAAGAATATTTCGTTAAGAAATTATTTATTTGGAGACCGGTACAACTGAACCGCCCCAAGTCTCTAGAATGAAGTCTTGTGTTTCTTGACTGTGCAATTCGTCAACTAGCTTAATGATGGCTTCGTTTTCAGCATCTTCTGAACGAACAGCAATAATATTCGCATACGGAGAATCTTCTCCTTGAATCGCGATAGAATCTTCTACAGGATTCAAGTCATTATCTACCGCGAAGTTCGAGTTGATAAAGACAACATCTCCTTCGTTGTTATCATAAAGTTGAACCATCAAGTCTGGTGCATAATCATACTGGAAGTCAAGGTTACGTTCATTTTCAACGATATCATCAAATGTTGCATCTGTGATATTCACACTTTCATCAACTTTGATTAGATCGTGGTCTTGAAGAATTTCAAGGATACGGCCATAATCAGATGCATTACTACTGACCAAAACTTCAGCACCTTCTGGAAGATCTTCTAATTGATCAATAGATTGTGAATAAGCCGCGATTGGTTCAATATGGATCCCACCCGCATTAACAAAGTCATAGCCGAATTGTTCTACATCTGCATCAAAGTAAGGCACGTGCTGGAAGTAGTTTGCGTCCAAATCTCCACCATCTAGAGCCTGGTTGATTAATGGATAATCCGTATAGGTAATAATATCTAAATCAATACCTTCTTCTGCAAGTGTTGGTTTAACGAATTCTAAAATCTCAGCGTGCGGTGTATTTGTTGCACCGATTTTGATAGTTGTTTCTTCTGCTGTGTTTGTTGTTGTGTCACCTGTACCTTCATTTGCTGAATCATCTGATCCGTTTCCGCAGGCACTTAATAGTGCAAGCGCTCCTGCTGATACTAATACTTTTTTCCATAATGAATTTGTCATGTTAGTTCCCCCATAAATCTATTTTTTAAAAGTTTATTCCTATAGTTATTGGTGTTATCTTTTATCGATTCTCTTGACGGCAATATCTCCAATCGCTTGTAGAATAAATACAATGAGTACGATTGTGATCGTTGCGACGAGAACCACTGTGTTTCGTCCTCTTTGAAATCCGTCCAGATAAGCCATATTACCTAAACCACCTGCACCAATGATTCCGGCAATAGCTGAGAAACCTACAAGAGAAATCGCTGTAACGGTAATCCCTGATACAAGTGATGGCAAACTTTCTGGGATCAGTACTTTACCGATAATGCCTAGTTTGCTCGCGCCCATTGCTTCTGCTGCTTCAACGACACCTTTATCCACTTCTCTAAATCCTGTTTCAACTAATCTGGCATAAAAAGGTGCGGCTGAAAAAATCAAAGCCGGTAGCCCCGCCGTTGGACCGGTTATTGTCCCCAGCAGCACTCGAGTAAATGGAATTAGTAAAACAATCAAGATGATAAAGGGAATGGACCGGAAGACGTTCACTAAAAACGTGGTTATATAGTAAACGATTTTTGCAAACCCATCATCTCTACGGCTTGTTTCATATAATAGCAAACCTAGAACTAAGCCAATAATGAAAACAGCAACCAAAGATGCGAACGTCATATACAAGGTGTCTTGAGTATTTTCCCACAGTTTTGTTAAATCAACATCTTCCCAGTTTGTATAAGACTGAAATACTTCTAGTAGGCTTTGTTGTCTACGCATAGTCGATCACCTCAATTTCAATATGATGTTCTTGAATCTGTTTTAACCCTGCTTCAACATCTTCAGGTCGACCCGTCACTTGTACGTAAAGCGAACCGACTGTATCTTCCTGCGATTCCTGGATATTTCCTTGAATGATATTAATATCAACATTACAGGAACGAGAAATTTTTGAGATAAACGGACTTCTCACTTCTTCCCCTGAGAAAACCAGTCTAGCAATTTTGCCTTCTGGATATTTTCTAGCTAATTCATGAAGAATGGTAATCACATCTTCTGAATCGGCTGTTGTATCTTGGCGAATAAATTGTTTCGTGATTTCTTGTTCTGGATTTCTGAATACGTTAGAGACTTTTCCTTCTTCAACGACTTCACCTTTACTCATGACAGCTACACGATCACAGATTCTTCTAATCACTTGCATCTCATGTGTAATTAAGACGATGGTCAGATTCAACTTACGATTGATGTCTAATAATAGCTCAAGAACATCTTCCGTTGTTTTAGGATCTAAGGCACTGGTTGCTTCATCACATAAGAGGACCGTTGGATCATTAGCAAGTGCTCTAGCAATACCGACTCGCTGTTTTTGTCCACCTGACAGTTGTGATGGATACGCTTCTTCTCTGCCTTCCAGTCCAACTAAACGGATCAGTTCTTTCGCTCTATCAACCCGCTTTGCTTTAGGTACCTTTGCGATTTCTAGCGGAAACATTATGTTTTCTAAGACTGTTCTACTCCAAAGTAGGTTGAAGTGCTGAAAAATCATCCCAATCTTCTGTCTTTCTTTTCTCAGCGTTGCATTTTTTAAGGTGTTTAAGGCTTTTCCAGCAAGAGATACTTCACCTGATGTTGGTTTTTCTAATCCATTCAGTAATCGTAGCAAAGTACTTTTCCCTGCACCAGAGTAGCCTACGATACCATAGATCTCGCCATCTTGAATTGCGATATTAACGTTGTCTAGCGCAACCACGTCATCTTGTTTTGTTTTGTATACTTTATTGATCTGCTTTAATTCGATCACGGTGTTTCCTCCTTAGGGAAATGGTTCTGATCTTTCAATTTTCGGGATGCGTTTATCATGTCTTAGTGATTTTAACAATAAAAAAAGCTTTTGTCCTATAGAATCCATTCGTAGATTCCAAAGGACAAAAGCTTTAGCTTTCGTGTTACCACCTTTATTCGTCTGGTACTCGCATATCAGACCTCAACCAGTACTTGGACTATTTTCCGCATACTGTGGCACGTTATCGGGTGCAACCGGATCAGGCTTATGATGACTCATTCACCTTATCTGCTCAAAGCTCATTTTCCATCCCGTTTACATTGCTACTTTTCACCAATTAGCAGCTCTCTTTGAATGTTTCTTGGATGTACTCTACTTATCATCGCTTCTTTATTTGATTCGCATAACTTGTTGTATTAATGTGATTTTTATAGTATCAAGATACTGGAAGACTGTCAAGCTTAATTTTCGTTTCCCCATACTTTATCTGAAAGCGTACTGACTGTATCGTGATCTGAGCTTGCCAATTCTACGATCCAATTCTCTGTCTTGTTCGCTGAATTCAATAATTCTGGTTCATCTTCCACTTCTTTGTGAACAGCTGTTACGGTTCCACTGATAGGAATGGTCAGCTCCGTTACGGCTTTAGCACCCTCAACACCTAGTAGTACGTCTCCAGCTTTAAGCTCCGTGCCTTCTTCCGGCAATTCCACAAACATAACTTCTCCAATATCGTCTTGCCCTTTTTCTGATAGTCCAATTCTATAGTTATCCGTTATTTTTTCGATCCACACACCAGACTCGTGATATTTTACCGTCATTTTTGACTCTCCTTTTCTTTTTCCCACACTGTTTCATACTCTGCTTCTTTAAATCCAACTGTTAGATTATATTGATCAAAAGCTAACGGTCGCTTGACTAGCATGCCATCTTGGGACAACAAATCTGCCGCTTCTTGAATTGTCAGATTGGGGACTCTTTCTTTTAGGTTCATTTCTCTGTAAACTTGTCCGCTTGTATTGAAAAACTGTTTGATCGGACGATCTGTTTTTTCAAGTAATTCAATCCATTCCTCTTTTGATAAGGATGTCTCTTTTAGATTGATCCACTCATATGCGATCGATCTTTCGTCCAGCCACTTCTGGGCTTTTTTACACGTTGTACATGTCGGATGGCAATAAAATTTCATTTCAATACTCCTCATCGTTGAATCATCTCTATTTATTATACGGCATTTCACTAAAAAGAAAAAGAGGACAAAAGAAAAACGAGGAAAGGTCTCCCCTTAGCCTCGTCTTCTCCTTTAATGAACTAACCATCCATTTTCGCTTCATCACCGTCTTGCTTAATGGTCTCAAGCTCGTCTTCTTTTAACCGATTTACTTTGTAAATGACTTTTTTCAAAATTACTGTATCTTCTTCATCAGGATAACCTGTCCACTCTGAATCACTGATCTGTTCTTCTCTTCTAAGGTCTGATTCATAATCTGGAACAGATTTGCCGTTTTTCCATTCAAAAATAATCGTATTCAAGAGTCCACCAAGTAAAATAATGATACTAGATAGATAAAGGAACAACATTAAAGCGATAAATGCTCCAAAAGTCGCGTTCGCTACTGCATCTCCACCTGCAACGTTCAAATACAGTGAGAACCCTTGGACAAGGACTAACCAACCAACTGTAGAGAATATTGCACCAGGGAAAGAATATTTCATCGTAAGATTATGATTCGGTATAAACCGAAATACGATTAAGAATACAATGAACAAAATCGCAATTAAAACAACATATCTTAAGATTAAAAAGGCATCAATAAACGGTAGTTGCAGACCGACGAAATCTTGTACGATATTCAGAATTTGTTCTCCAAAAACGAATAAGAATACTGCGAGGCCGATAACCACTAAAATGGCGACCATCACGAATACTGAGATAACACGTGCAATAATAAAGTTATTTTCCATCGTTGCACCATATACATCATTTAATACTTTTCTGAGGATGTTGATCACTTTACTGGCTGACCAGATTGCACCTAACAAACCAATGGATATTACGCCTCCACTACCGCTTTCTAAGTAACTCGCGAGTGTCGGTTCAAGTACATTAAAGATATCTTGAGGAATCACTTCTGACACAAACTCCAAAATATCTGCCGTCGCCACTGGTAGTAATGGGATCACGTTTGCGATTACCAATAGTACCGGCAACAGAGATAGTAAAAGGAAATACGCCATTCCGGCCGCACTTTGATTGATATCTGCTCGTTCCCAATTGGACTGAAAGATATTAATCAGTCGAATTAGTTTTTTCTTATGAGGGATCTTGTCCTCGAATTTTTCTACTTTTTCCATACTCATCACTTCCTAATACTGTTGATCCCCAACAGTTCTTTGTTTCATCATATCATATTCCTATCCTCAAACCGTATCGAAAGGCATTTACAATTTTGGATTCTACTTAAACCAACTATATAAATAAAAAAATCCCAAACCAGATTCCATAACGGAGACCTGATGTGGGACAGCTATTTATGTTTACTGGTCGTGTAAGTTATATTCAGAAATAATCATCTGAATACCTTCTTCAACCGTTTTTGCAGTCATTTCTTTATCCGATTTGTACCAAATCATCGCTTGCTCATCTTGAGCTTGACGAACTGTACCGATCACTTTGTTTTTTACTAAAACTTCAAGTTCAGTCAAAGTATCTGACTGATTAGCGGTTTCTTTGATTTCGACTTCAATGTTTTTATTACGATTAGACATGTGTATCCTCCGTTTATAAGCCATACGCTTTATCTTTTGTCTCTTAAGGATACTTCAAACCAGCCTTTTGAGCAAGAAGAAACAGATTTAAATTCATTATAATATTATATCTTCAAGCTTTTCGATATAATATTCTGGACAAACTATTTTTGAATCGTTCCATACTTTCAGGGAGGAAACCCGTATGAAACTCGTCCAGTACTATACTGCCTCAAATGCTCAAGTACAGCTCGGTATTGAATTAACATCTGGTATTCTGAATGTCGAGACTTTAGCAAAGCATTTCAAAGACCCTTCAGAATACACTATGAATTCCATCATTCAAAAACCTCATTTTCAACAACAACTGAAATGTCTGCTGGAACGTTATCACTATGAAGACTTTGACTCTAAACATTTTCTTGAACAGAGCGAAAACATCTATTACCTTCCAGTTGTTCAAGATCCCGAGAAGATCATCTGTGTCGGCATGAATTATGTAGATTACGTTAAAGAAGTTGATGGTGAACTGCCAGTGACGCCCATTTTTTACAGTAAATATAATAATACACTAGCCGCTCATCGACAAGAAATCCCAGTACCTTCTGTGGCTAGAAATGTCGATTATTCTGCAGAATTGATTGTCGTCATAGGTAAAGAAGCAACCAATATTGATGAGAAACAAGTGAGTGATCATATTTTTGGCTACACGATTGGTAACAATTTAACGGATCGGAAGATTCAAATGAGCTCATCTCAATGGATGCTTGGTAAAACACTAAACTATTTTGCACCAATCGGTCCTACTATCATAACTTCAGACGAACTAGTAGATCCTACCCATTTAGATATTATGTTGAAAGTTAACAATGAAATCAAACAACATGGAAATACAAAAGATATGATTTTCACTATTCCTTACTTGATTAGCTACTTGTCTCGTCATATGACGTTAAAACCGGGTGACTTGATTTCACAGGAACGCCTAAAGGGGTGATTGTTGGTAAACCAAACCCTGAGCGACAATGGCTCAAACAAAATGATTTGCTGGAAGTTTCGATTCAAAAAATCGGTACACTTTCTAATCAATTAAAATAAAAAAAACAGTCTTGTTCTCTAGTCATAATAATGACCAAAGGCAAGGCTGTTTTTTATTGGAAACCTTTTAAGAAATTTCTGTTCCATCGGTTACTTCTTTGATGTAACCATGTTTTGGTACTTTTGATTGTTTTTGGAATGGATAACGCATACCTAAAGTATGTTTAACGATTTTAGTAGAGTGGTCAGACATTCTCTCAAGATTTGAAACGATATCGACAAATAGAATACCATCTGATGGTAAGCCAATACCTTTATTCAAGCGTTCAATAAATTTGCTACGTATATCATCCTCTAGCTTGTTTACTTCCTTTTCACGTTTCAATACTTTCCCAGCCAAAGAATAACTATCCGTCGAAAATGATGTAATGGCATCTTTAATATTTTCTTCTACAAGCTCAAACAATCTGACAAGGTCTTCATCGAAAAAGACTTTATCTTCTTTGTTATAATTTTTATTATGTTTCTTATTTGCTTTTACGGCTTCTTGAATATTTTTTATGATGTTTTCTGAGTGATCACCGATTCGTTCCAGATACTTCGTTACATCAACGAGTTGTGCATGTTCCGCTGAGTTTTGTAACGGAAGATCTTCCACTGAAATCAACATTAAATACTCTGTTAAGTGGACATCAATCTTATTAACGACTTCTTCTAGTTGGAGTGTATCTGTCCGACTTTTTTCATCTTGTTTTTTATAATACTTGAACATTGAGTTGAATTCTTCCACTACAAACTCACCCATCTGCTCGATTTCGAGTTTAGCTTGATTCAAAGCAATGGAAGGTGCTGTCTGAATAAGAGAATAATCTAAATGTGAAGAATCGTATTCAATCAGTGCATCGTCTCCAGGTACGATCTTTGTAACGATGGCAGCGATTTGACTGATAAACCACATTTGCACAAGTACGTTAAAGACATTGAACATTCCATGAGCAAAAGCAATTTGCATAGCTGCATTCAGTCCCAAATGAACGGATAAATAACTAACCAGACTTGTAAATGGATTTAAAAGAATCAATATAATAATAGTTCCCGTTAAGTTGAAAATCACGTGAGATGCTGACGTACGTTTAGCCGCTACACTTGCCCCTATTGCAGCAAGGATCGCTGTGATGGTTGTTCCGATATTACTTCCGAATAAAACGGGTAGAGCTGCTTCAAGTGTAATACTTCCGTGGCTATAAAGTTCTTGTAAAATCCCAATCGTTGCAGACGAACTTTGAAGCATAAAGGTGAATAAAGTTCCTGATACCACACCAAGAATGGGATTGTTAGATAATGTGACCATTGCATCCGTAAATACTTGAAGGTCTTCAAGAGGTGCTAAACCTTCTCCCATTAACTCGAGACCATAAAATAATGCCCCAAATCCAAATATAACTTGTCCCATGCTATTCACAAATGGACGTTTGAAAAAAAACAACAATAAGGCTCCAATAGCTATAATTGGCAAAGCGTAAGCTCCAATATCAAATCCAATAATGAATGCCGTAATGGTTGTACCAATGTTGGCACCCATAACGATTCCAATCGCTTGCTTTAATTTCATAAAGCCAGCACTTACGAGTCCTACAGTTAAAACAGTTGTCCCACTACTACTTTGAATCAGTACGGTCACAACGATTCCAGCTAGAACTGCTCGAAACGGTGTAGATGTAAATTTATTCAAAATATCTCGCAAATTATCTCCAGCTGTTCTTTGAAGACCGTCTCCCATATATTTCAAACCGAAAAGGAAAATGCCTAGTCCACCAACGAACTGAAAAATGATTTGTTGTATATCCACTTTTTTACTCCTCCATTAGATGTATTACGTATTTTGGTGATGGATAACTTGAAGTAATATCGGATACCTATTACTTTCGAATTCAGAGTTTCCATCCTTATCTTAAATGTATCTTTACAATAAATGAACACTAAATTTACAAATTAGAAGATTTTTATTTAATAGCCTTTGCATTTCACCTTCATACCGTATGTCATTTTGGTCTCTATATGAAGCAGATAGACTATAAACGAATTTTAAAATGAATAAGTAATCTAAAGTTCGGAAAACCCTCTTTATATGTTCTTGTATTCCGCTTACATATAGATAGTTTCGGCTTGTCTGTAAAGCCGAAATTTTGATCAAAATTTACATAACGTTCACATAAAGTTAACAATTAAGGTTTTTATGAATCAAAAGTTTCTTATTGAGCTCTTTGTCTATTTCTTTTTCTATCTCATCTATTCACTTGAATTTCTCAATTGTAAACTTTGGGATAATTATTGATTGATTTTGTCTATCATTCTGACTTATTTGATAAAATAAAGTCATATATAACAAAGGGAGTGTGACTAATTTGAAGATGACTTATACAAAAACCGAACATAGTTGGATGTTTTATGATTGGGCGGAATCGGCCTTTTCGATTATTGTAACAACCGCTATTTTCCCGATTTACTATAGTAGTGCAGCTGAACTGTCTGGTGTGTCGGACGGAAACTCTACTGCTTATCTTGGATATACAATTTCTATCTTCACTCTGATTATCGCAGTACTGTCGCCGCTTCTTGGAACAATGGCTGATGTCAAAGGATTCAAGAAAAAATTCTTCTTCACATTTTTTGCACTCGGTGTTTTAGGGACACTCAGTCTCGCCATTATTCCTGACACTTCTTGGTTGGTTTTATTGATTGGATATGCCGTAGCCTCGATTGGGATGGCTGGATCTAATGTATTCTATGATGGATTTTTAGTTGATATTACAAAGCCAGAACGTATGAACCGCGTTTCTTCCAGAGGTTTCAGTCTGGGATATATCGGGAGTAGCATTCCTTTTATGATCAGTATCGGCGTCATACTATTGTCTCAAAACGGTGTATTCCCTTTTTCTACTATCAGTGCAACTCGCTTCGCATTTATACTGACCGCTCTTTGGTGGACTATCTTTAGCTTACCGATGCTGAAAAATGTTCATCAAATCCATGGAATCGAAAGACAGCCCAAGCTCGTCAAGCATAGTTTTAAGCGTCTTTTTAGTACTTTTCGTCAACTAAAGCAGTACCGAGCAGCCTTTTTATTTTTGATTGCTTATATGTTTTATATCGATGGTGTGGGAACGATTATCTCAATGTCCACGGCTTATGGAACAGATTTAGGATTGCAAGCAACTGACTTGCTTATCGTATTGTTCGTTGTTCAAATCGTCGCTGCGCCATTTGCTATATTATACGGTCGACTAGCTGACCGTTTCCCTGGTAAAACCATGATTTATGTAGCGATTGTCGTATATATTGGTGTGTGTACCTACGCATTCTTTATGTCTACTTTGATAGACTTCTGGATACTAGCGATGTTGATCGCGACTTCTCAAGGAGGTATACAAGCTTTAAGCCGTGCTTATTTTGGACGAATTATCCCTAGCCATAAGGCTAATGAATTCTTTGGTCTCTATGATATTTTTGGTCGATTTGCTTCTATTATTGGTCCCACGATGGTCGCAACGATCACTCAACTAACCGGTAAATCTAATTACGGGGTCTTTAGTCTCATTTTACTATTCGTTATTGGATTCTTTGTCTTAACCAAAGTTCCTGAAGAAGGCACGACCATTGCTGTAGATGAGTTGTCTTCCATCAATTGATTTCTTAAAAAATAAAAAGTGCCTCTCATGAGAGACACTTTTTTTATGATTATTTTCCAAAGTCTTGAAGAAGGTATGCCATATGTGCTGTTCCCTCAAAAAAGTCTTTGAGTCTTACAGATTCATTAGGTGCATGCGCTCTAGAATTCGCCCAACCACATCCGCTACTTAATACTGGAAGCTGTAGATACTTGTCGAAATTGTACATGGGGCCTGTTCCCGCATTATTAGGAGACAAAACAATTTCTGTCCCTTCTCCGTAAGCTTTCTTAGCGGAGTCAGCAACCACATCCACAAAATCATTTGTTAGGTCTGAACGAAAAGCTTTTTGAGCTTTGATCAAGTCTAGTTGTACATCTTCAAACCCGTGTTTATCTAGATGCTTCCGAATCAATTCGTGGATTTTTTCCGGATCCTGTCCTGGTACGATTCGGCAATCTAATTTTGCAGACGCCGCTCTCGGTAAGACCGTTTTTGATCCTGGTCCAGTGTAACCTGAGATCATTCCGCAAATCGTCATCGTAGGATAGAAAGCTAAGGCTTCATTTGGTGTCCATTCTAAGTCTTTAGTGATCAGTGGATGTTTCAAGCCATAAACTTTCTGCATTTTTTCTTCATCAAATGGTTTTCGTGCGACCACTTCTTTTTCAAAGTCTGTTGGGGGAATGATATCCTCGTAAAATCCTTCAACGAGTACTTGGTTATCTGCAGATCTTAAGCTAGCTAGCGCTTGCGTCAGTCTCCAAGCAGCATTATCCACGACTGCACCGATAGAAGAGTGAATATCTACATCTGCACTTTCCACAAACAAATCAAAATAAGCCATTCCTTTGATTCCTGCTTCAATCACATAGTTTTCTTCTTCATCTTTTCCACCGAATTCCCAGATACATGCATCACTTTTAAATAAATCTGCATATTTTTCTAAGTAGGCTCCAAGGGACGGACTCCCATTTTCTTCTTCACCTTCAATAAGGAACTTAATATTACAAGATAAACCTTCCTCCGTATCCAGCAATGCTTGAATGGCATTCAAGCGAACCATCAGATTCGCTTTATTGTCCGCTACGCCTCGGCAATAAAGAATACCGTCTTTTACTCTAGGTTCAAATGGCGCACTATCCCATTCATCGATTGGATCTTCTGGTTGAACATCGTAATGATTGTAAAACAACAGTGTCTTTTTACTATTCCCATTTTTCCCAGCTGGAAAATAACCGTATACAACAGGATTTCCGCCTAAATCATCCAGTACTTGGACTTTTCCTCCTGTCTTTTCAAGCATATCTTTAACGTAAGCGACTGTTTCAGGTATTTTTCTGTCTTGTGTGGAAACAGAATCTAGTCTTAAATAATCGAAAAATTCATCCATTCTACTATCGATTACACTCTGCAATTTTTCTTCTAGTGCATTCATCTACTCTTCTGCCTTCTTTCATCCCATTAGTTTCTGTTTAAGTTCTCGTTTATCCTACATTTTTAGTAGAAGCTTTCTGTTCAGTGTATGATTTCGCTATACAAAAAAGACTGCATCAAGTCTGGTCACTGTTTTAGGATGTCTAAAGGTCAGTGGGTCCATAGTTGACAACAGTCTTTGGATTTCGAGTTCGTATTAAGTCATCCTAAGCATATTTTTGACCTTCACGTAACAGTCTTTCTCGTTTTTTTCTGTAGACCTCTATTTCATTTTCGTGGCAATAAATGTAGTGATCTGGAGCAATCTCATGTAAGCCCACTTTTGTTAAATCATCGTATTGATGGTATTTCGGATCATACTCCGTTCTAACACGATTTCGCTCATTTTCTGGATCTGGCGTTGGTATAGCGGAGAGTAAAGACTCCGTATAGGGATGTAGCGGAGCCATGTACAACTCGTCTGCTTCTGCCACTTCAAGCATTCGTCCACTATTCATGACACCAATACGGTCGCTGATATATTTAACCATCGACAAGTCATGCGCAATAAACAGATACGTCAAATTGTTTTCTTTTTTCAATTCTTTCAACAAATTGATTACCTGAGCTTGAATCGATACATCCAGAGCTGAAATGGCCTCATCAGCAATAATAAAATCCGGTTCTACAGCTAGTGCACGCGCAATCCCTATACGCTGACATTGGCCTCCAGAAAATTCCTTAGGGTAACGGTTCGCGAACTCTTTGCTTAATCCCACTGCTTCTAGTAACTCATAAACCCTTTCCGTACGCTCTTTACCATTTTTGTAAATCCCATGGACCTTCAAAGCCCCTCCGATAATATCCTTCACTGTGATTCTTGGGTTCAATGAAGCATAGGGATCTTGAAAAATCATTTGCATCGATTTTCTGAAATCAAGCAACTTTTTACGTCCACGAATTTTAGAAATATCTTGGCCTTTATATAGAATCTGTCCACCAGTGAACTCTCCTAATTTGATAAGCGCTCTACCAGTCGTCGACTTTCCACTACCTGATTCCCCAACTAGGCCAAACGTTTCCCCTTCATAGATATTGAAGCTGACATCGTTGACTGCTCTGACTTCACTTTTCTTTCCCGCATTGAAATACTGTTTGAAACCTGTAATTTCAACGATTGATTTCTTTTTTTCAACCTCTGCTACCAACGACCTCACCTCCTGACTGAATTCTTACCTTCTTTTCACCAAATAATTGTTCGTATTTCTGCTTACGCCTGACCACTTCCGCAGGCGGCGTCACACTCGGCGCTTTTGGATGCAATAGCCAAGTTTTGGCGAAATGAGTATCTGTGACTTTGAACATCTCAGGCTCTTGCTCAAAATCGACTGCTAATGCGAATTCATTTCTTGAAGCAAAAGCGTCTCCTTTAGGCGGATGTAGCAAATTGGGTGGTGATCCCGGGATATTGTAAAGATCCGTTTGATGGATATCTAGGGTCGGCATAGATGCCAACAATCCCCAAGTATAAGGATGCATTGGATTATAGAAAATTTCATCCGCTGTCCCGATTTCAACGATTTGACCTGCATACATAACCGCTACACGGTCTGCCATTTGCGCTACGACCCCTAAATCATGTGTGATAAAAATGATGGAGGTTTCCAGGTCTTTTTTCAAATTGTTCATAAGGTTCAGAATCTGTGCCTGAATCGTTACATCTAATGCTGTCGTTGGTTCATCTGCAATCAGAATCTTCGGTTCACATGCCAAGGAAATCGCAATCATAACCCGTTGTCTCATTCCCCCTGAGAACTGGTGAGGATAATGTTTATGTGTTTGTTTAGGATTCTTTATACCGACCATCTGCATTAATTCGATGGCTTTTTCGGTAGCTTGTTCTTTCGTTAATCCTTGATGTTTAACCATCGGTTCAGCAATTTGTCTACCAACTTGCATTGTCGGATTCAAAGAGGTCATTGGATCTTGGAAGATCATGGCGATGTCATTTCCACGAATCTTCTGCATTTCTTTATCTGAAATCGTCAGTAGATCCTTGTCTTCGAATAAGATCTGACCGCTCTCGATAATGGAATTCTTTTTAGGCAGCAAGCGATTGATTGCTTTTGTTGATACCGATTTTCCGGAACCCGATTCGCCAACAATTGCTAGCGTTTCACCTTTTTTTAGTTCAAAATCCACCCCTCGAACAGCTTGGACTTTACCTTCAAACGTTTTAAAAGAAATAGCCAAGTTCTTTACTTCCAGCACATTTGTGTTATCCATATCTTCACACCTCTATCTTCCTATTGAACTATCAATAAAGAGCGTGCAGTCGCACACTCTTCATCGACTCATACTTTTCAACAACTGTTTACTGAGGATCCAATGTCCATTCATGAACATCATGAAGCGACCCTGCCCAGTACTCCTTGATTCCGCCATTCAAGTAATCCACTTGAACTGAGAATTGAGAATCAGAATATAACGGAACGATCACAGCTTGATCTTGCATATACTGTTGCAATTCTTCATAAATTGGGAATCTTTCTTCAAAGCTTGTGCCTTCGTTTCCTCTTTCAAGTAGCTCATCAATCTTAGGATCAGCAAGGGCTGAATTATTAGATGTAGCACCTGTTTGGACATACGTCGCAACGTTTGGATCTACTGTATGGCCGTATCCCATCATACCGATATCATAATCAAGGTCTTGCGCTACTTGTAGCCAAGTTGGGAAATCATATTGTTGGATCTCCACTTGTACGTCAATATCACTCAACCATTGTTGGATCAAGTTAGCATTTTGTTCTCTGACTGCGTTACCTGTTGGTACGCCTAGTCTCAATGTTTGGCTGAAGTCAAAACCAGCGTCTTCTAGCATTTCTTTTGCTAATTCCGGATCGTATTCTAATGGTTGAATCTCATCAGAGTTGTATGGACTAGCTGATGTATACATACTAGACAAGACTTCCCCGCGACCTTCAAGTAGATTATCGACTGTCAGTTGACGATCAAATGCATGAATAAAGGCTTTACGTACTTCAGGATCTGGGAATACTTCGTTATTGATAATCATATACTGACCATTAAAACTCGGGTTTTCAACAACTTCAAGACCTTCAATATCTTCAAGTAATGAAACATCTTGAATCGGCACCATACCGATACCACCACCGGCAGCCATATGAAGATTTCCAGCTTGGAATTCTGTTACAAGCGCTGTTCCGTTCATGATACGTCCATAGATTGTTTCAATTTCTGGAGCGCCACGGTAGTAGTCAGGATTAGCTTCTAACTGAACATAGTTATCGTTATCATATTCTACAAATTTATAGGGTCCACTGAATACAGAAGGTTGTGTTGCTGCTTCAGAGTTTGAGATCTCAGTTGGCTCCAGTTCGCCAAAGATATGTTCAGGTGCAATCAATACATCAAATCCTACAAATTCTTGGATTAATGCCAAATCGACAGGTGTTTTAGTCGTAATGGTTAAGGATTTATCTCCCGTTACTTCTACACCGGATAATGATTCCGCGCCTTCTTCTAAAATACCTGAATCATCTGTTCCTTCAATCATCGCAATTCTTGTTCCTAGTGACGTTTCGATCTCCGGATCCGCAATGGCATTCAATGTAAATGCTACATCATTTGCGGTAACCGGTTCGCCATCTGTCCAGTTCGCCTCTTCATTGATTTCAATTTCAAATGTTTGATTATCTGTTGTGTCAAATTTAGATGCTAATGCATTTTCCCAAGAGTCTGCTTCTGGCATCACAAGTAAACTGTCATACATGAATCGTTGAATCCATTTACCACTAACACCTGGTGCGTAAAAAGGATTGAAACTATCTGGTGCGTTTGTTAACCCAACCATCAATGTACTTGTATCGCCCTCTTCAGCTTGTGGTACTGCGCCTTCTCCATCACTTTCTCCGTCAGTTTCACCTTGCGCTACATCATCTGGTCCTGGAACAGCTGAATCTCCACATGCTGCTAGTACCAATGTTGAAGCAAAAATCGTTGTCCCATACTTTAATCTTGTTTTCCAATTTGACATGAAAATCTCCCCTTATGACTATATTCTTTCGTAGAACATCTCTTTTAGTCCCCCTAAAATTGACAAGACCTTCTACTTGAATCATTTTTCATGAAATCTTTTAAAGCTTTTAATGAAAACTCACTTATCCTTTATTCTCCCCTTCAATCGCTTCTCTCAACCCTTCTCCGATAAAGTTAATCGATAATACTGCGATAAAGATCAGGATACCGGCTGGAACCCATCTCCATGGTTCAGCGGTCAACACTCTAATCGATTGTGCTTGAGATAAAATATTTCCCCAGCTTGGTTGCGGCGGCCTAACACCCACACCCAAGAAACTCAGTGAAGCTTCCGTCAAGATTGCCGTTGCAATCCCAAACGTTGCATTAACTAGAATCGGCGAAAGCACATTCGGTAAGATATGAACAAACAAAATACCAAAAGTCGAATACCCTGTTGCTTCAGCCGCTAGTACAAAATCTTGTCCTTTAAGCCTCAACACCTGCCCTCTGACTAACCTACATAATGGTGGCCAACTGAGTGCTCCCAGTACAATCGTTACGACCCAGATGCCTGATCCTAAAAGAGAGACCAATGTTAAAATAACGAGGAAAAACGGGAAAGACATAAAGGCTTCTGTAATCCGCATGATCACTGCATCAATAAATCCGCCGAAATAGCCTGAAACTAACCCAAGCGTTGTTCCGATGACAACATAAATGGCAACCGAGCAAAGCCCTACGATCATAGAGACTTGCGTTCCGTGAATTAACCTTGATAGTACGTCTCTTCCTGTATCATCTGTTCCTAGAAAGAAATTCTCATAAGGAGCGGCTCTAAATAGTCCTACAGACGCATCTCTTGGATGCGGCGCGATCTGATTTGCGAATACTGCCACTAAAATCATGATAATGAAGACTCCTAAACTGACGACGGCTACTTTATTTTTGAAAAACCGTTTGGCAATTGTCTTAACGTAACTATCTCCATCTGAAACGACTTGTTCCGCTGCAACTCCAGGGAAGTGAGCACGTTCACTATCCTCTACTAAATGAAACAGTGAATCTGCTGGTGTATTTCTGCCTACGTTTTGAGCCATTTTTCTTCCCCCTTTTAGTTGTATTTAATCCGTGGATCAACAACAGCGTACAAAACATCGACGAGAAGGTTGGCAACGAGTACGACGATTGCAGACAACATCGTGACCGCCATCAGAATAGGATAATCTCTTTGCTGAATCGCTGTAATCGTTAAACGACCAATCCCTGGCCACTGAAAGATCTGTTCTGTAACAATTGCGCCCCCAACTAGTCTTGGTAAATCTGTTCCGATGATTGTTACAACTGGAATCAATGCATTTCTAAGTCCGTGTTTTGTTAAAATTGTTTTGGATGCTAATCCTTTAGCTGTTGCGGTTCTCATGTAGTTTTCCCCATAAACTTCGATCATGGTTGACCGCATATAACGAGCCATATTCGCGATATAAAAAGCAGATAGAACGATCACTGGCAGTACAAGGTGACGTAAGACTTCAAAGAATCCACCGTCTCCCCCTAGTTCAGACATACCACCGGTCGGCAACCAACCTAATCGAACAGAAAAAATATAAATTAATCCTAGCCCTAAGAAAAAGTTTGGAATCGACACGCCTATAAAAGAACTACTGGTCAATAAATTATCTATCCAAGTGCCTTGTTTTCTGGCACTTAAGATTCCAAGCGGGATGGCTACAATATAGGAAAATAGTAGCGTGGATCCCATAAGCACAACTGTTGGAAAAAGTCTTGAGACAATAATTGGTAACACTGGATAGCGTGTTGAGAATGAATTGCCGAGATCTAGTCTCAAAGCTCTTCCTAACCAACGAACATACTGGACAGGTACTGGCTGATCTAGTCCAAGCGCACGTTCAGTCGCTGCGATTTGCTCCGCTGTGGCATCTGGTGAAACAAATAATTCTGCTGGATTTCCTGGTGTTAAATTAACCATCATATATGCTGCAATGGAGATCATCAGCAATACTGGAATAGCTGTCAGTAGTCGCTTCAAGATAAATTTTTGCATCGTTTTCTCCCCTTTTTATTCAATAAATCCTTTCTCTGCTGGTGTCTATCCTAAGTACTCATCAATAATGGATAAGAACACTTCCCCCGAACGCAGTAAGGACTCTTCATGTATAACGAATTTCGGATGGTGATGCGGATAAGGCGATGCGTCATCTGGACGTTTCGCGCCTACTCTTAGGAAAGCCCCTGGTTTCTCTTTCAAGAAATAAGCGAAATCTTCTCCCCCCATAGCCCCTTCGACTTCTTCCACCTCAGAGTCATCGAACACGGTCAAAAAACGATTTTTTAATTTCTCGACTTCTACCGCGTCGTTTTGAATGGATGGATAACCTCGTACATAATCGATAGCTAACGTAGCGTCGAATGCTTCCGCAATATGTGTGCTGATTGATTTTAATTTACTTTCCATTAGATCTTGAATGTCACCGTGCATCGTTCGAACAGTACCGTTGATTTCAGCTGAGTCAGCTATAATATTGTACGCTTCTCCTCCTGCTTCAAATCCTGCAAAGGTTAGCACTGCTGGTTTGACGGGATCTGTTAATCGACTAACGACTTGCTGTAGACCAGTGACGATTTGTGTCCCAATCGTCAAGGCGTCATGCGTATCATGCGGCGCAGCACCGTGGCCACCTTTCCCCTGGACCTTCATCTTGAACGTGTCCGAGTTTGCTGATCCAAAACTATAATTGTAGAAAACTTTTCCAACTTCTTCCATTGAATCTAAGTGAATACCAAATACGTAATCGACTTCTTTAAGCGCCCCTGCTTCAACCATCGATTTAGCTCCACCTGGTAACACTTCTTCAGCGTGTTGATGCAGTAACACAACATTCCCATGTAATTCATCAGCATGATTCGAAATGACTTTTGCTACACTGAGTAAGGAAGCTGTATGTCCATCATGTCCACAAGCATGCATGATACCTGCATTTTTTGATTTGAATGGTACATCTGATTCTTCATGAATTCTTAATGCATCAAAGTCTGCTCTCAATGCAATCGTTGGTCCTGGATGACCGCCTTTAATCTTTGCTACGATACCATATCCATTTCCTACATTTGTCTGGATGTCTTTTATCCCAAATGATTGTAATCGCTCTAGAATATACTGAGCCGTTTCTTTCTCTTCAAAAGAAGGTTCCGGATGCTCATGTAAGTGTCGTCTCCAGCTGACGGTTTCATCAAAATTCTGTTTTAATTCTTCTGTCCATGTCTCGTAGGCCATGATCCATCTCCTTCTCGTTTACTACTGATCTTTTATTGATGTTTAATGACTTTCCACTGTTACAGACTCTCTAGCATTGCTGGTTTCTTTTTTCATTAGATAATGTTCTACAATAGATAAGAAGCATTTTCCACCAAGTAATAAGGCACGTTCATCAAAATCAAATTTTGGATGATGGTGTGGGTAGGAAATACCCTTTTCTTCATTACCTGAGTTCACAAAGAAGAATGAGCCTGGTTTTTCTTGAAGGAAGTAAGCAAAGTCCTCTCCGCCCATTCTAAGCGGTGTTGATTCCACTATCTCTTCTCCAAACTGATTTTTGAAAAGCTCTGCAATCAATTCTGTTTCTTTTTCATGATTGTAAAGCGCCGGATATCCTCGAGTATAGGTGACCTCACAAGTTGCGTCGTGCGCTTCACAGATATGCTGCGTCATTGTACCGATTTTTTCTTCTATCATATCTCTGACTTCTGGTGCAAAGGTTCGAACGGTTCCTTTAATGAGTGCTTTGTCTGAAATCACGTTATGTGCGCCGTCTCCCGCCTTTAAAGTAGAAACCGTCAAGACTCCTGATTTAGTTGGGTCTTTTTTACGACTGATAATCGTTTGTAGTTGGTTTACTACATGAGAAGCGACAACAACAGAATCGACTGTGGAATCTGGATGCGCCGCATGTCCGCCTTTTCCTTGAATTTTTATTTCAAAGAAATCTGGGGCCGCCATGGCATAACCTGAACAATAAGTGACCTTACCATATTCAAGTGGTGATCTTAAATGAAGTCCATAGACATAATCCACATCGTCCAATACGCCGGCGTCTATCATCGCTTTCCCACCACCTGGTAATACTTCTTCCGCGTGTTGGAAGATGAACTTAACCGTTCCTGAAAGTTCTGCCTGTTCTTCTTTTAATACCTTTGCCACACTTAGTAGCGTTGCGGTATGTCCATCATGCCCACAAGCATGCATGACACCAGGATTCTTTGAAGCAAACTCTAAATTTGTTGCTTCTTGGATTCTTAAGGCATCGAAGTCTGCCCGAAAACCAATCGTCGGTCCATCTTCAGTCCCTCGAAGATAAGCAGCAATTCCTCCACCACCAATATTTTCTTCAATATCTTCATATCCAAAAGATTTTAATTTTTCTACAATATATTTTCTCGTTTTATATTCTTCGAAAGAAGGTTCAGGATGTTCATGTAAATAACGTCGCCATGAAACAGTCGTTTCATAATTAGCAGTCAAAACTTCTTCCCATTTACTATAACTCATGCACAATTCTCTCCTTCATCTCTGCGATACTCTAAATTAGCAATTACACATTTTTATAATGTTTTTCAAATCTTATCTTTTAAACATTAAATTGTCAATATAAATTATCAGTAAATATATTGATTTTCTCTAATATAATATAATCTATAATATTCATATCTGATATTAAAGCGTTTGCAATCGATTACATTTATTTGTGACTAAAATGTGTCTTATCATTCAAGGTAAAACCCTCGTGTTAACTGAGTTTTCATCTTCTTATATTATAATTAAAAACTCACTTCATTTAATGAAAATTTGTAAGTATCGATATTTATACAGTTTAATGGATTATTAATCATCATTTTTCTCTCATTTTATTTTAACTTTTATTGAATGCTACTAATAACACTTACCCCGTTTTACAGTTTTGTGACTTATGTATTGAATCTGTTTACATAAGCTCTCTCATAGACTACTATTGTAAAGTGATTATTTATTTATATGTATAAGATTTATATTTTTGTGTTAGCCATACTTAACTGGTAGAGGATGAATTGAATGAGAAATGATAAGGAATTTCAAGAAATAATTGCTTATGCAAGTACTTTAGGTATGTCAACAGATGATTATCTCGTTTATCTTCATCACAAAAATCAGGCTGTTAAATCAATCTTGCTCGATGACAGCACAGGTTTCAAACAATTTTTACAAGAATTTCATGACTTACTGGATGGTCTGACTGTTCCTAGTGGAAACGATGACGCAGCTGTTTCTGAGAGAAAGGAACAATCAGTGCAGGCTTCCGTTGACTTGTTAGCTAGGTTAAGTTCTGACCCTATACTTCTGGCTCAAATGTATGAGCACTATCAGTATGATTCCGACGAGGATTCCAATACTATTATGAATAAAAAATAATACGCTCTACTTAGATAGAATATCGATTCTATACTAGGTGGAGCGTACTTTTTAACTTTCTTTTACTGCAGCAAGTGTTTCGCCAACTTTACCTTTTATGAATAGATCAATCTCCAAATTTCCTGTATCGATTTCTTCATTATTAATGAGGACAACGTGCTTTCCTTTGAATTGATGAATATAATTGCGAGCCGGATTCACACTCAAAGAGGTTCCCGCTATAATCAGTAAGTCTGCTGTTTTAATTGTAGCTTTGCTTTTTTCAACAATCTCTTTATTGGGGTTTTCACCAAACAAGACGACAGATGGTCTGACGATTCCATTCTCTATTGGACATCTTGGAATGTTCCGCTCATCTTTTTGTACTTCTTGAGGCTGGTACACTCTTGTACATTCCATACAATACCAATTTCGATTATGCCCATGAAGCTCTAAAACAAATCGATGCCCAGCTTTTTGATGAAGCCCATCCACGTTTTGAGTGATTACGCGAATATCTTTTCCAGCTTTTTCCATTTCAGCCAACACTTTGTGTGCATCATTTGGAACAGGTTCAATTCTTTTGTTACGAGGGCGGTTGAAAAAAACTTCTGGCTGTTCATTTAGAAATTTTCGACTCATAATTTTTTTAGGATCAAGTTTCTTTTTTTCAATTTCTGTATATGTTCCATCCTTTGAACGATAATCTGGTAGGCCACTTTCTGTAGAAACTCCAGCCCCTCCGAAAAAGACAATAATCTGAGCTTCTTCTATATAAGCTTTTAACTGTGCAATTTCTGTTCTTTCCATATAAACACCTCTCTAAAACTGGTATGTTTATTATACCAACTAAGGTTATGAAAGACACTTACGGGGTTTTTTAAGCGAACAGACTTTCATTTTCATCAGTGATATGCTATAATATGTATAGAATGATAGCGATTCGTTATCATTTGGTTTTGTTTTCTATATTGGGGTTGTTACGGATTCGACAGGCATAGATTGAGCTTGAGTTGCGTTCTGCAGGTGACGAGACTGCATACCAACGTCACAGTTAAATATAACTGCAAACAATAATAATAACACTTACGCTTTAGCTGCGTAATAGTAGCTAGCGTGATCCGAACTGGTATCACCCACGTGTCACGTTTGGGTCCTATAATTAAGTGGGATACGCTGATTCTTTCCGTCTGGAAGGATTAGAAGAGATTATCAGACTAGCGACACATGATGCCTGTTAGGCGGCTAATGTAGAGCGAAATCTTAGTAGCGTAACTATGATCGTAGATGCTTGAGTGCCAATGTGTCTGGACAGGGGTTCGACTCCCCTCAGCTCCATCAAAACATCCGTATAGGAATAATGAAGAAGAGGAATGCCGATAAAACGGTATTTCTCTTCTTTTATTTATGCTATAAGAAATTATAAATCAAAGTTAAACGTAGTAAATCACGTAGTAAAAAAGACCCCCACCGAAGTGAGAGTCTTACCTATACGAGGGGTAACCCTCACATCATAGGACTATGACTAGATAGTGCGCTATGTGTCTTTAGTATAATATGTATGGATGGTATATCAATATGTAATTACAACTTCACTAGTAGTGCATGCAATTCTTTTAAAGACATTTCTTCAAAATTGAGTTCTAAGTAGTTATACTTTTTAAGAGGAATTATATTTGAGGAATCATGATAATATTCTTTGACTGTTTTTTCTTCATTCAGGTCTACTAAAACAAATACTATCACATCTGGACCGAACTTTTTCAAGTCAAATCTGACCCTTTCTATCAACCAATCATATATTAGTACCATGTCTATCTAGCTCCTTATGGACTTTTTTCGATTATAGCATTATTCTGGATCAGATTAAATAGAATAAGTTGAAAAATCGTTAATTTGAGATTAAAACTCAAATTAACGATTTTTCATTTATTTTCAGACTCTAAACTAAAACTTTCAAAAGATAAGCACGCACTAGTAATTTCAAGATAGAATTCTATACAGATTTTCTAAATACACTTCCCTTACTTCTAAATCGTTTAGAAAAAGTGTTAAAACCACTGGTATTTCTTCTACATTTAAACAGTATCTTTCTATGTCTTTTTTGTTAGGACATTTCGCTTATAAGATGTCTGCTTCATGATTATGAACAACGACATACGTTACTTTTCCTTGAACCATTCATCCTGAGATCAGCTCTCAATCTAATCATCAATAAATTGTCTCTCATTATTGATTACCTTCCCCTACTTTGATTACCAATGATTCTACCATTCTAAAAGACTCTAAATTAGGTTTTGAAGTAACAATATCAAAACCTATAATTTATCTATATTAAATGACCGCCATTACTCGTATTATTTTTAAAGTTTTCATAATCAAGAGTGGTTGCGATGCTGCACTGACTCCTTAAGAGCCGACAAAGTCATTTTTTTATTTCCATAGATGTTCTGTACAACCTCGCCGGGTCTGGAATCTTCCTATATGAAATAAAGTAATCTTCGCATGTATTTCTATTTTTATTGATCAAGACGAATACCACTTTATCAGATCCATAATGGTTCAAGTCATTTTCTAACTTATCTTTGAGCCATTTATATGTTCCCATGAAAAAACCTCCAATAACCTGTCGAACAAGTATACAATATTCTTCTCGACTTAGAAAGGGGAACAACTATTACGAATTAATTAATTGATTTATGAGTTGTTCTCGTCAAATAAAAAACCTCATCCGATTAGGTGCTGACCCCCAAAAGTTAGAGTTTTAATATTATGCAGCCGACTGGCTGGCTTGAGTTCGGTATTCTACTGGATTTAAGCCAGCCAGTTTTTTCTTTCTACGAGTGGTATTGTACCACTCAATATATTCTTCAATCTGTTCTCTTAGTTCTTCATAGCTTACTTTAGGTTCTCCGTGATACATTTCTTGCTTCATAATCCCAAAAAAGTTTTCTATAACGGCATTATCAGAACAGGTTGCTTTACGAGACATGCTCTGGAAGATTTTATTCTGTTTTAATAAATTTACCCATTTTTTATGTTGATAGTGCCACCCTTGATCGGAATGAATCGTAGTGCGAACAGTAGCTTTTTGCTTTATCGTTTTAATAGCTTCTTTTAAAGGTTCCATTGCTAAATCTAAAACAGGACGCTTATTAATACTGTAAGAAATAATTTCACCATTATACAAATCTACTATGGGATTAAAATAAAGTTTTTGATCTCCAGTACATTTAAATTCAGTGATATCAGTCACTAGTTTCTGTAAAGGAATTGACGTATTAAACCGGCGGTTTAACTTGTTCTTGGCAACTTTTCCTACAGTTCCTTTGTAAGAGTTATATTTTCGAGTCTTACGTGTGAATTTAATACATTTCAACCCTAACTCCTTCATTAAGCGATAGACCTTTTTATGGTTGATTACTATTCCAGCGTCATTCAATTCGTCCGTGATTCGCTTATATCCGTAACGCTCTTTGGATTGATAGAATATATCAGTAATCTGTTCTTTTAAAGACAAATCGTAATCTTCTGCGCCTGTTCGTTTTATATGATAATGGTACGTAGCCTCAGGAATGCCCACAACTTTAAAAATATCTTTCAATCTATATCCTTCTTTTTTGAGCTCAAATGCCAACCTTGTTTGTGCTCTGCGAGGAAGGCATTTGGATTCTCCTCGTAAGCTTTTACCTTTTTTAAATAAGCGTTCTCTAACCTAAGAAGTTCATTCTCACGCTCTAGCTCTTGTTCTCTAGACATACTCTGACTCTTATTCACTTTTGTTTTTTTAGGTAATTTAGACATAGAAGGTCGTCCCTTTTTTTTAGGTTTCAGGCCTTCTATCCCTTCTTTGTTAAAAGCTTGATTCCAATTCGCAATAACAGAAAGTTCTCTGATTCCGAAGGAATTAGCCGTTTCTTGGTAGGAAGAACCTGTTCGTTTCATAAATTGTAATACATCTAATTTGAAATGAACAGGATAGACTTCTTTCGATTTCTTTGGGCTTAATCCTTCTTTTCCATAAGTTTTATAAAGGTTGGTCCATCTTCTAATAGGAGAAGAATCTGGTATACCGTACTTTTTAGCTAGTGATTTATATCCCAATTTGCCATTTTCGTATTCTTTTACAAGTTTTAATTTGAATTCTTGACTATATTTCGCCATGTAAAAAGCCCCCAAAAGTTAGAATGTTACTCTAACTTTTGGGGGTCGGTACATTAAGGACACCAACGAGGGCTTTTACTTTGTCTATTCTATCTTAGCAATGCATTCCAAGTATTCGGTCTAGCAAGACCATCCGCTGCAAGATGATTGTCTTGCAGCGGATGTTTTAACTGCTGCTTGAAGTCCTGGTTCAAATACTCCATCGAACCCTTTTATGTCATAACCTTTAGACATCAGGATACCTTGAACAACTCTTACGATGTTTCCGATATCTCCACGTCTTACAACTCTACAAGCCTTACGTGTAGCCGGACCAGATAAAAGTCATCGACAACCAATTTTGCATTGTTTGTTCAACTCAATTTGTAACGCCCCTACAGCAGCTTTATGCTTCAGTGGATCATGTCTGTTGTCAAGTTCAATATCAAATCCGTAGTTAGCTTTCAACCCATTCTGGAAATTATATACTGGCCCTACGTATCTATCCGGTAATCCTTCTTTGTTTGTATTCGTTTAACATAGTAAGAGTATCAATCAATGGTTTGTTGCTCTCATCAATCTTTTTTCGAAGCAATCTATTTTCCTTCTCAATTCTTCTTTCCTTTGCTTTGCCGATTGTCTTTTGGTAAACCCACATCAACGAACTACCGATTGTAATAATTGCTGTAATGAAAGCTGCAAAACTCTGAACATTTCCAAATATTATATATAGGCTCATTGGCTCTCCCCTTTCTGATTTTGTGTAAAGAAAAAGAGTAGCCGGATTGGCTACTCTCTATTGCTATATTTAAACTTCATCCATTAATTCTGCTGTATATACAATCAATAAAGTCAATCCATTGTCATGAATCAAACCTTCATATCCATCTTTATCATAAATGTTCCATATATACTTAATAGAATCATGGATTTCTTTACGATCTTCTCGATCAAAATGACTCATTGTGAAGTCACTGTATTTTCTACAATGTTCTTCTTCTAGCCAGTCTACAACGTCTTCCTCTTTGATATGTTGTTTTACTTCATTAGTCGAATGGAATATTTCGTGATCTATCATGATTGATAACTGTTGTATAAAACTAATGAAGGCTGATGATCTAGTGATAATCAACACCTCCTACTTAATTTAATATGACATTATCATAATATCTATAGCGAGCAAAAGTATAACGCTCTTTATATTATAAAATTTGTAAAGAAAAAGAGCAGTTGCTATTGGCTACTCCATTTAAAAATACTTTTCAATTCTTCTAATCCCACGGTTAGTTCCTTTTGAGCTTCTATATGAAATACTCTAATGCAATAACCGGCTGGTATTTCTTCAAAGCCTTCAACCCTAACCATTCGATATCTCAAACCTTCAAACCTTTCATGTGGAGATTCTAACATGAATTGGCCTCCAATTTTAATTTCGTATTGTTTATTGATATTTTCTCCTGTAACGAAAACTTTAATACTCGAAATCTTATCAGCTTTATCTCTAATGATAGTTGCAGTGGTTACTGTTTGGCTCACTTCAATCCCTCTTTAAATAACATGTTTTATTTTACAGTATTTACTATACTATAAAATGGGAATTTGAAGCATGTATTATGCTTATTAAACTAGACAAGCTTATTCGCCTGTTTCCGTAAACCATACAGCCATTTTATCGCGCTCTGCCTGTTCATAATCATTTTGAGTCATATTTGCAAAATCCATGTCTTTCAAAGTCGCTCCATTATTAAACTCTGATTTAATTGATTTTAATACCATTTCTATTATGCATTCTTCTCTTCTTTATTATTTTCAAGCACTTCTTCCAGCTGATCCATTAATGTATCAAATGAAATGTCACTGAACTGTTTATCTTTCTCAGTTATAATTTGTCTTTGTCTAATTTTTTATAGAACGCTTTGTGCTTAGTGTCATAGGTCAAAACATCTACTTTGAATTCTTCGTCTAGTAATTCCTGGATTTTGCCTTGTCTTTCTTTTCCATTCCATTCTTCCCTTTCTTGGCCAACCTTTACCCAACTTGAACAATGTTGCTCTGATCATCGATTTCGAAGTATTCTTCGCTAATCTCTTTAAGTTCTTCCTGATACTCTTTATCTGTTTTAATGAGTGCCTTCTGCAATTTACCCTTACCAGGTTTCGCTCTTCCCTGTTCAATCATTGTTGGTTCCAATATGTAAAAGATACTTTGTATCTGGTTATTTTCAAATACCAATACGTTTATCATTTTATGCTGCTCCTTTGAGTTCTTTAATTTGATGTTCTAAGTCTGCTACTTTTGCTTCCAACTGAAATATCTTCGAATCGTAGTTGGACAATTTCATTCAATTTTTTGTTCAAGTGTTTCTTGATTGCTACTTAATTCTTGAATAGCTTTTGTGTTGTAGCTTAAGAGACGATAGGTATCAATACTCTTTCCATCTAAAGAAACTACTTGCAAGCTGTCCTCTGCAATCAAACCAATTTGACGGTTATCAATACCTTTTTGCAAACCAATCTTCAAATTGTATTCAACTATGGTCAAAACGTTCAGCACCTTTTAACGCGTCTTGATTCGACTCATCAATGTTAGTCTTTAATGTACGATAGATGAGTCCAAAAATGTACTTGCACGAATGTTGTAATAGTCTCTAGCAGTGTTGGCAATCCTTACTACCCCTGTACCATTTGGTGATAAAAAAATATCTCTAGAGCCTGTTCGGGGCGTTTCGATTCGGTCTTTTATCCTCTTCACTGCGTATCCGCTATCACCCATATTGCTATTGTAAATTTGCATAATCACTCTACCGCTATTACCAAGCATGAGATACATTTGATTGCCTAAAGCTAATAGACGTTGTTGGTAATTTGGATCAGAAAACTGAGTATACCTATGTGAAACCCTACTATTACTAGCGAGTCTCAAAAAAGAAAAGAATCTTACGTATTGATAAAGCTATAGGTAGAAGAAAAAAGCTTGGTGAATCTGATGAACATAATAAATCTAATACCGAGTTAAGCTTGAAGGATCCAAAAAATTATACAAGTATTCGTCAGGATTAGGTTTTATACCCGTTCATAAATTGAGACATACGTATGCCTCACTTCTGTTTGAATCTGTGGCTACTATGAAAGAAGTTTTAACTAGATTGGGACATGGAGATATTAAGACTACAATGAACGTATATACTCATACTACTAAAGCTAGTATAGACAAATCGACTGAACGCTTCTCTAATTATTTTGACTTCTAACGTAGTTAAAAACAACAAAACAGCTTAGTGACAGTCTCTAACTGAAATATAATCGACTCCCCTCAGCTACATCAAATCATCCGTATAGTAATATTGAAAAAGAGGAATGCCAATAAAACGGTGTTTCTCTTCCTTTGTTTCATCTATTAACTGTTATTTTCAAATAAGGTAATATAATAGTCTTTTCACAGTCTTTATTTGTCCTTATTCGATTGGCTCCAACTGAAATATAGGGTCATGACCATCGGGATTAGCTATATAAAGTCCTTTTATATTCTCCTTTTTATAGTAATAGCCTATGTTACTTATGAAACATAGACACATCACTCACTTTATTCGTGTATGTAGAAAAAAAGACTACCTCATGGAGATACTTTTATCGTATTCATTCATGAGGTAACCTTTTTAATTTAAGCGTTTATGGAAATAGAATTTCGTTACACCTTTGATCGGCATGTCTTCAAGTGTACCAAATACTTCATAACCGTGTTTTTTATAGAACCCTTCAGCCTGGTAACTTTTTGTAGAGAGTGTGATGTGAATGATATCCATCTCTCTCGATCTCTTTTCAATTTCTTCTAAGAGCATGCTACCTACTGATTGGCCTCTGTAGTCATCTTTAACTGCGAGCATTGCAACGTGGATGTTCTGGTATTGTTTGTTTCCAATGATGCCACCAACTAGGTCTTTTCCGTTGTAAGCACCTATAACGATTTTCTCGGCGTTCCGTTCCGGAACTTGATCAAATGTATCTTCGTTTTGCTGATCAAAGATTTTTTCAATTTCTGGTTCTAACTTTTCGTATGCCATTTCTTTTAAATTGATCATTAAATATCCTCCGTTTGTATAATAATATATACTCTAAAAATACCATACTATTAAGAAGAATATAAAAGAAAATACTTTCCAAACTACACTCCAGTGTTTTAAAGCATTTCATTATATGAGGTGTATTCATCCATCTTAGTCTAGATAAACATGATCGCCTCTGTTCAACCAAGAATAGACTAAACCGATTACTAGACCGCCACCTACATAGTTACCTAACGCTGCAAAAAATAAGTTCGTCGCCAAAGCGGTACTCGTCATTCCAGCTATTGCTCCACCTGAAGCAAAATAAGCCAGTGGGAAGGATGAGAAGTTGGCAATGACGTGCTCGAATCCTAAAAATGCAAAGATAAAGATAATAAAAATCATAGCCATGACTTTTCCAGCATCATCCTTCATACGAATTGTACAGTACACTGCTGTATTTACGATGATGTTGGCAAAGATCCCTTCTGTGAATACTTGAAGCGGTGTTTTTTCGAGTTTATGTTCTATTGCAGTAAACAAGAAATGATCTGGTGGGAGATCTTGAAAAGTTGAAGTTAAAGAAACAAGATAACTTGCTAAGATACCTCCAATTAAATTAAAGAGCATGCAAGCAAATAAGATCATTCCGGCTTTTTTGAATGTAAGCAACTTGCGGTGAACGCCAATCGTTGTATACATCATATTTGATGTTCCTAACTCCGCATTCATATAGATGATCATAACAAGTGACCAACTGAACATAAATGAATACAAAAATTTCCCAGAACCGTGTGCTACTTTTTCTGCAGACTGGGCGGTGATTACTGCAATCGCCGTTCCGAGTGTTAGAAAAAGTGTGGCTAGCATGGCTCTTACGATATAACGAGAAAAACTTTTCTCAAATAATTGCTTTTTCTTTTCGATACTTGTTTCTATTGAATAAAATAACCCTTGATAATTGGCATCCATTATAACCCATCCCTTTTGTTCAACATTTCACTATGTTGGTATTTTACCACCAATAGAACAAATTGAAAATAGTATTTTCAAAATACTTTCAGAGAATTCGTTTTCATTTTCACTCTATATTTTAAGATAGGATTTGCTTTTACAATTAAGAAAAAACTTCTCTTTATCATTGGCATAATCGTTTATCTACAAGATGAAAAAAGCATCTACTATCTTCTAATTGAATAATAGTAGATACTTTATACAAATTCTGATGGTTCTTTTTATGTTCCATTTGGAATAAGCATCTTTTGAGAAGTTAAATCAATGTTGTTCAGGTCATCACGAAATACTTTTGGACTATAAACTTTTAATTCGTATTTCCCTTCAGGGATTTCAATCGTTAACAGACTTTCTTCATAAAAGAAACCTCCTCAAACAACTTTGTTCTTAACAAAACAAAAAAAGAGACTTATAAAAGCCTCTTTTTTAACGAGTTATTTTGCTGGTCTATAGCCTGCTTTTATAGCTTGAACTTCTGTGGTAAACATGGCTTTCGGTTTTGTCGTCGCTTTATAGTATTGAGAGTTTGGTATATGATAAATTTTATTGTTAGATCCTTTTATCAATCCTTTTCCTTTAGCATCGACGTACTTTTTATTACCATCTCTAAATATATTGTTGATTGTTCCAGGAGCTTTATTTCCTTTTTTGACTAGCTTGACTTCGATTCCTTCAAGTCTGAACCCAAAGCCTACCGTTCCAGCAGCTTCCCCATTTTTAGCCCAACCTTGCCAACCAAATGTTTCAGAGTGAACGCGGTAGTACACATCATATTTTTTCTCCATTTCACCCGTGAGCTTGACCTTGATAGCTTCTAATCTCTTCGATTCTCCCTGTGTACCACTAACCTGTCCATTAGATTTCCAACCTAACCAGCCTTTTGACTGTACATTGGTCTGATAAGTAATGCCTCCCTTAAATTCAGGGTTAGAAAGTTCGATCTTAATCGCCTCTAGTCTCTTACCTTTTCCGACTGCACCTGAGGTTTTACCGTTATTTACTTTTGACTGCCAACCAGAAGACTGCATAAGCGTTGAGTAGTTCACTTTCATTGGTTCTTTGGTTTTGGAACTAGTAGCTACTTTAGTACTACTTGCAACTGTTTTAGGTTTGACGACTTTAGATACTGCTGACTGACTTGTATAAATCGATGGAGCTGTCTGAGCTTCAACTATGCTATCTGTATTCCAATTAATCCCAACCAATAGTAATGCCGATGTCATAATACTGACCACTAGCTTTTTCATCTTTTAACCTCTTTTCTTATTTAAGAAGAGCATAGCACAAGGAATCGTCTTTTCACCATGTAGTTGTGAACAAAATATTCACTTTTATTGTAATTATAGTTACTTAGATATTCTTTTATAAAGACTACAAATCCACCATGAAATAATATAAAAGGTTTTAATAATTTTTTACATAGAATAATTAAAAGCAAAAACAGAGAGCGCTGGGCAGCACTCTCTTTCCCATTTATATTGGTTATACTCTACTTTCAGCTTTAGACATTTTCACTGTGTTAGATCCTAACAACCTAGCTATTGAAATTAAAACCATGCTTAGTAGTAATGCTATAAATGCCCAGATTGACTATTTAGATTTAGTATCTATTGCTTCAGAAAATTGACCTGGTAAATAGTCAGGTTGTAACTATAGACTGTCATTATGACGCAATCGATGCACCTTATAAATTTTCATTTACAAATACGATTTAACCACTGATACAAAAGGAGCAACATTGAAAACGATTCACTTAATTTTGCACATTATTTACTGTCACTCGTCAATAACGAGCATATTTTGATCATCAAATGCCCATGCATCTGCATAAGCCACTTCCCAGTAATAACCGTCTAAATCTCTAAAGTAGCCGCTATATCCTCCCCAAGAAACAATGACTGGTTCTTTAACAATTTCAGCACCCAAAGAGCGTGCACGTTCCATGACGTCGTCAACTTCCTCTTTTTTCTTTGCATTCATTGCCAATGTTATTCCATTGAATCCCTCTCTGTTAATCTTCATAGGTTCATCTCCAGCAATATCTGTAGCCAATTGTTCTAATGGAAATAATTCCAACTTTGTACCTTGATTATTAAAAAAGATAATTGGAGCGTCTGGCGAGTCATCATAACACTGAAACCCTAGTCCTTTATAAAAGGTTCTTGCTTTTTCTATATTCAAAACACCTAACGCAATCAGATTGATCCGATTCATTGTATGATCTCCTTAGCACTACTCGTCAGTAGCCATTGTTTATTTGGCATGTTTGAAATGCGTTCTCAGATACGTTAATAAAGCAGACTGCTCTTTACTGATTCCCATAATCGTCGGTTTAATAACAAATTTGATTGTTCTATCTGTCGTTTTGACTATAACGGATTTGACAACTGGTCCGATTATTTTGACTGTCTGTATAGTAGAAACCGGTATGCTTCCAACTGATTTTTCATTGAATTTTTTGTCTAGTTCAACAATCGTCAGCGCTTCTTTATTTAATACGACAACAAAATGTCTCGGTATTAGAAAAGGAAGAGCCTTAACTTCTTCTCCGTATCCAGTGATTGCTCGATTGTTCCCGTATTTATTTTTGTACTTATTTAAAATATCTTTATTGACTTTAAGTCGGATCATGAACACATCCTTTCTCTATAGTTAAAGTATATAAAACGACTTTGAAATAGCCACAATAAGCACCTATACTCTATATTTGTTTTTAAGTAGCTTCTATTAAGATCAAAAGAGTGGAAACAGATTATTCTGCTCCCACTCTTTTGGCAAAGGCAACTAGTTTGTAAAAAATTTCTTCGTTTAATTCTGACATATTTGATGGTGTCTGTTTTAATTCTATTAAGGTATTCTGATCTATTTCCGTTTTTGAAGCAATTTCCTTTAATGATCTATCACTATGTTCCAATAACCATCTGATTAAAATTTCATCCGATTTCTTCACACCCATAAACCCCTTCAAAAGTTTCTATCGAAAACTATATCTCATTTTACATCCAAACACAACACTTCTAAATGCCTCAGTAAAATTTATTTTAAATTCATACTTTTCAAGTATTGCTTTTCATAAGGTACAGTGAGTATACTATCAATGAAAAATAATTTAAATATAATAGATATATTACCGATATTACTTATAAGCAGTACGAGCCTGTATGGATAGGTTACACTCAGTTGGACAGAAAAGATAAGGTGTGTATACTAAACACAACATACACAGGAGGAATCTATCATGTCTACTCGTCGTCCACGTCGAACTTATACAGAAGAATTTAAGAAACAAATTGTTGATTTACACAAAGCAGGAAAATCAAGAAAAGAAATCATAGAAGAATATGATCTTACAGGATCGGCTTTTGACAAATGGGTACGTCAACATAGTCAAACCGGTTCATTCAAAGAAAGAGATAACTTAACACCTGAACAGAAAGAATTGAAAGAATTAAGGAAAGCAAATACCCAGCTTAAGATGGAAAATGATATTTTAAAGCAAGCGGCGCTGATATTCGGGCGAAAGTCGAAGTAATCAAACGCAACAAACATAACTATTCTATATCAGCGATGTGCCGTGCCCTTAAGATCAGTAGAGGATCTTATTATTACGAAGTAATAAAGAAAGAAAGTGACGCAGAACTCGAACAAGCGATTATTGAAGAGTTTGCCAAAAGCAAAAACAATTATGGCACGCGTAAACTGAAGAAAAGATTGAAGAAGCGTGCGTTTATCGTATCTCGTCGGAGAATTGGACACATTATGAAAAAGTTTCATCTGGTGTCCAAGTATGATAGACCATCATACAAACCACAAAAGAGTGGAGTCAATCAAGCGAAGATTGAAAACGCATTGAACCGTGAGTTCAATCCGAAAGAGCCGATGAAAGCTATCGTCACGGACTTGACCTATGTCAAAGTTGCCAATAAGTGGTTCTATGTTTGTTTTATTTTAGACTTGTTTAACCGCGAGATCATCGGGTATTCTGCTGGTCCCAATAAGACAGCTGACTTAGTCCTGCAGGCTCTCGCTACAGTTAAGGGTGATTTACATACGGTCAACGTGTTCCATACTGACCGGGGAAAAGAATTCGACAACCATACTATTGATGAGTTACTGGATACCTTTGATATTGTGCGCTCGTTAAGTAGAAAAGGGAATCCTTACGACAATGCCGTAGCGGAGTCCACGTATAAATCATTTAAGTTTGAATTTGTCTACGACAACACATTCCATACACTCTATGAACTGCAGGTCCAACTTATGGACTACGTCCATTGGTGGAATCATTTTCGCCCACATGGATCATTGGACTACGAATCTCCTATCGATTATCGAAAAGATTGGGAACAGGAACAGTCTGAAATGGAAGTCTGCAAATCCGTTGTTCCCCAGCTGGTCGAAACTAGCCTCTCATTCAGTTAGAGAGGCAGAAGGAAAGTGAACTCAATCATCATTTACACCTTATAATTTTTGTTCAAAAAAGTGTTGACATACCAGTACTTTATCATTAAGTACAACATTGTATTCCTCTAAGTTTACGTGAGTCATCATTAATTTCAAAGAGGTGTTTGTGCTATGACAATGGTATTGTTTATTCTTTTTGCTAGTTGAATCAGCTATTACCTTATAAACAGATATAAAAAATCTTGATAAAAGCTAGAGGAAATCTTTTCTCTAGCTTTTTCTTATGCTCTTTCAAGCTTGACTTATCGAACAAATGTTCTTATTATTAAATAAAGGAACATACTTTCGCATAAAGGAGTGATGAATATGACTGAAGAAGTCATATTATTAAACCCAGACAAGCTAGGTTACGTAGATCGTGGAAAAATGAAATGGTTAGGTATGATGTTATCAGACCATACAGAAGCATTGAAAAAAATGAAGGCAGAAGATCAGCAAGTCGATATCCCCCCTAAAGAAGAGATGACAATAGAGCGCATTTCCACTACTCTTTACGAGGCTTACGTTACGAAATCTCCTGTTTCCATTCAAGCCAATGTACTCAGAGACGGGCAATATTATCCAGATGTTGAATGTCTAGTAATGGGGTATTTAGGAGAAAAGATCATCTTGCAATTAAAAGATGGCAGGATTAAACGAGTGAATATAGAATTGATTCGACATATTGAACTCTATAATGTTCTTAAGTGGCATAATAAGAGAACAAAATCTGAATGATGGAGTTGCTTTAATATTTACAGAACCTATTTTATGTAATAGATACTTGTAGGCTTTGATGTGCGTTGTGAATTTGTTAGTGCTATAATAAAAACGAAAAGGAGGTAAGTTAAATGAACTTTGACCAAATGAGAATCTTAGATAGTTTGTTAAAGGAATTCAATACTATGATTGATGAAGATCCTGAATTAAAAGATAGCGATGTTAAAAAGTACAAACTGCTTTTTGAAATGGATCATGAGCTTTATTCAGCTGATTTTATCATTTATGATCGAGAAAGTGATTCATTTAAGTTGAGATATATGACACCAACTAGTCTTCGTTTCGTCTCTGCATTGAGACCGGACAATGACTTTACCGAAGAATTTTTCAAGAGTTACAGACTCAGTAAAGAAGATTTTAGAAATTTACTTAAAACACCCGATATGCTCTTGCTGGCTTTAATTGATGTCGTCAAGAAACTACACCCTTCTCTATTCCGAAAAGATAGACTACAAAACGGTGAGAACATCGTGTATAACTTACAAGGCTTCCATAATGATTTCGCACTGGATTTCTTATTATGTACGAGTAAGGAATTCTTTCCTGTCTCGCTTGTAGAAGAAGACGAAGAACCAGCCATTCATACAAATCAATAAAAATAGGCACAGTCCACCTTCACTGATTGAATTCAATCAGTGAAGTAGACTGTGCCTATTTTATTAAATCAAATTAAAATGCTTCAAGCCGTCAACAATACCGCCATCTGTATTCTTTTTAGCAACATAATCAGCCAAAGCTTTCACTTCTTCTGTTCCATTACCCATCGCTACACTATGGTCAGCTGCTTCAAGCATTTCGATGTCGTTGGGACCATCTCCAAATGCATATGTCGGTACACCTTCTAGACCTAGTTTCTCAACCAGTTTCTGGATACCGATTGCTTTAGAGTTCTCTTTGAGAATCGTATCGATTGAATAAGGTGAATTACGGTAAAAAGAAAGTTCCGGAAAATTTTTATAAAAAACACCATCCACTGCTAAATCTTGTGTAAATAATAGAACCATCAAGATATCTTTTTCTTCATAATAAGATTCATCAATTTCTGGAGCGTCTGCATGAATAAATCGATAAGCTGCAATGGCATTATCATCTCTTCTAGTTAGTTTAAATCCTTCTTTGCTATAGTAAGCGACCGTAATATCCTGATTCTCCACTTCGGTCTGAACACGGTCCAATAAGTCTTGATCAAATATGCCTTCGTAAATATCTTGTCCTTCATATTGAATATAGTGACCATTAAGAGAAATAAATGAATCGATCACTGTTTCTTTCAGGACATGTTCTACCTGAAGATGACTACGACCGGTGGCGATAAAAGGGACACCGCCGTTTCTCTTCAATTCAGACAAAGCTTCAATAACATCTGCATCCAGTTGTGACTGTTCATTCAATAACGTTCCATCTAAATCAAAAAATACTAGTGATGTTGGTTTCAATCATTACGCCTCAATTCTTTCAATTTAGGTTATGCTTCGTCTTTAAAATGGGACACGTCGTTGTAACGATCTAAGTGGTATTTTCCACCATGGTAGCTCGCTACAGAAACACTCGCATTTAAAAGAGCTGTTTGGTCTGTTAAATCAGGTATTAGGTTCTGTAAGATATAGCGAATCGTTCCACCGTGAGCGACCAGTAAAATTCGCTCTCCTGTATCGCGATGCTTATCAATCAGTTTAAGTAATCCTCTTTCAACTCGGCTCCAGAACATCATAAAGTCTTCCGCATCATGGTAAGGATCTGCTTCTCTAAAAGCATTCATACGATCAGGAATATCTGTATTCAAGAACATGTCGCGTGAAGATTCATAGCCCATGTGCTTGGCAACATTTCCCCATGCTTCCGATCCATACATGCCTTCATAAGAACCAAAGAATACTTCTCTGAATTCTGGCATCTGGATCATATCCATATTTGCAGCTTGACCGTTTTCTTCAAGAATAATTCCAGCAGTATCTTGCGTACGTGTTAAATCACTCGTATAGACTGCGTCAAATTTAACATCTTTCAGTCCACGTCCACAACGATGTACATCAACAATGCCATCATCAGTTAGTGGCGCATTGCTCCATCCTTGCATACGCCCATAATGATTCAAATACGTTTCTCCGTGACGAACAAAATAAATTTCAACACCCTTAGTAGTCATCTTTATTGTTGCTCCTTCCAAAATGATATCTTCTACTTTATTGTAACAGACTTACTTTGCTGATGCGAAGAGAATGAAAGTAAACTTTCTCGGGGTAATCTTTACAAAAATCCTTTATAGGTTAAATAGATGTTGTGTCCCATTTTAAAGTAGGGTATATTTCAATTAAATAAATGGACTTAAGTTATACTGACCTACTAGGCTCGTATAAAGATAAAGAGGTGTATTTTATGGTCAAAACAGAAGACTATGCAATTGAAGTAAATGGCTTGATCAAGAAATTTGGAGACTTCACAGCCGTTGATGCAATCGATCTTAAAATCACTAAAGGATCTGTCTACGGATTTCTCGGTCCAAATGGTGCAGGAAAAACGACCACTTTGAGAATGCTGGCTACTTTATTAACGATTGATGGTGGATCAGCTAGCGTTTTTGGCTACGATGTTGCTTCGCAACCAAAGAAAATCCGTCCTAGAATTGCCTTAACTGGCCAATATGCTTCTGTTGATGAGGATTTGAGCGGAAGCGAAAACCTCACGATGATCTCAAGATTAATGGGTTATTCAAAAAAAGAAGCAAAAATACGCGCTGCTGAATTGTTGGATGCTTTTGGACTTTCTGAAGCTGCTAACAAACAAGCAAAAGATTATTCCGGTGGTATGCGCAGGCGTCTGGATATAGCAGCAAGCATCGTCATTACTCCAGATCTCTTGTTTTTAGATGAACCGACAACGGGATTAGATCCTAGAAGTCGAAACCAGGTCTGGGCTGTAATTCGTGCATTGACGGGCACAGGTACGACTGTACTCTTAACGACTCAATATCTGGAAGAAGCCGATCAGTTAGCTGACCGGATAGCCGTCATCAATAAAGGTAAAATCATTGCTGAAGGAACGGCTCATGACTTGAAAGCCTCCCTAGGAAACAATATGCTTCATGTGACATTGAAGTCTCAAAAAGACAAATTCAGAGCCGAGGAAATCGTGGAAACAAGCGTAGGAGAAGTTCTCCATGAATCTTCTAAAACCGATCAGCTGCATATCAAAGTTTCAACCCCCTCTGACGCTACAAAAGCACTAACAGCACTCGCTGAACAACAAATTGATGTACTTACCTTCTCTTTAGGTCAACCTAGCTTAGACGAAGTATTTTTGGCGTTAACAGAAGAGTCGAAAACCGTATCTATTCCAGAGCAATCATCTATCTTGAAATAAAAGGAGGTTTTTAAATGGCTCAGAATCAGACAATCAATCAAGAAAAGCTACAACAAGCGATTTTGTCAAAACAACGTCCAACACCCCCTAGTCCGATTGTGTCTGTACAAATATTCGCCATGCGTGCATTACTCAGAACGAAACATGCTCCAATGGCACTAATGGACATTACGGCTATGCCAATTTTATTTTTACTGATGTTTACTTTCTTATTTGGTGGTGCTATAGCTGGTTCGGTTCAGGAGTATCTTCAATTTATACTACCCGGTATTTTAGTACAGACTGTGACCCAGATCACTATGTACACCGGACTTGATTTAAATAAAGATATTCAAAAAGGCTTTTTCGACCGTCAAAGAACGCTACCTATTTGGGGACCTTCTTCTCTTGTCGGAGCAATGACTTTCGATGCGCTTAGATATACCATTGCTTCAATGATTATGATTTTGTTTGCTATGATCTTAGGCTTCAGGCCCGAAGGTGGACTGATTGGCGTTATCCTTGCCGTTGCATTACTGTTGGTATTCTCATTTTGCCTTTCATGGATATGGAATGTTTTAGCGCTTGTTTTGAAATCAGAAAATGCTTTGATGGCGAGTGCCATGATGGTTATTTTTCCACTCACTTTCTTGAGTAGCGCTTTTGTTGATCCAAGCACCATGCCTCGTATATTAGAAACTTTTGTTAAAATTAATCCAATCTCCATGCTTGTAGATGCTGTCAGAGGACTGATGCATGGGTATGATGTCTCTACTGCTATCTTTTGGACACTCACTGCATCAGGTATTATGCTCGCCATTTTTGCACCACTGACTATGCGACTTTATAACAACAAAAATTAATACACTGATCTTTCTAAAAAACCAATAAAACCCCATCAACGCATACGTTGATGTACCGACCCCCAAAAGTTAGAGTAACATTCTAACTTTTGGGGGCTTTTTACATGGCGAAATATAGTCAAGAATTCAAATTAAAACTTGTAAAAGAATACGAAAATGGCAAATTGGGATATAAATCACTAGCTAAAAAGTACGGTATACCAGATTCTTCTCCTATTAGAAAATGGACCAACCTTTATAAAACTTATGGAAAAGAAGGATTAAGCCCAAAGAAATCGAAAGAAGTCTATCCTGTTCATTTCAAATTAGATGTATTACAATTTATGAAACGAACAGGTTCTTCCTACCAAGAAACGGCTAATTCCTTCGGAATCAGAGAACTTTCTGTTATTGCGAATTGGAATCAAGCTTTTAACAAAGAAGGGATAGAAGGCCTGAAACCTAAAAAAAAGGGACGACCTTCTATGTCTAAATTACCTAAAAAAACAAAAGTGAATAAGAGTCAGAGTATGTCTAGAGAACAAGAGCTAGAGCGTGAGAATGAACTTCTTAGGTTAGAGAACGCTTATTTAAAAAAGGTAAAAGCTTACGAGGAGAATCCAAATGGCTTCCTCGCAGAGCACAAACAAGGTTGGCATTTGAGCTCAAAAAAGAAGGATATAGATTGAAAGATATTTTTAAAGTTGTGGGCATTCCTGAGGCTACGTACCATTATCATATAAAACGAACAGGCGCATAGGATTACGATTTGTCTTTAAAAGAACAGATTACTGATATATTCTATCAATCCAAAGAGCGTTACGGATATAAGCGAATCACGGACGAATTGAATGACGCTGGAATAGTAATCAACCATAAAAAGGTCTATCGCTTAATGAAGGAGTTAGGGTTGAAATGTATTAAATTCACACGTAAGACTCGAAAATATAACTCTTACAAAGGAACTGTAGGAAAAGTTGCCAAGAACAAGTTAAACCGCCGGTTTAATACGTCAATTCCTTTACAGAAACTAGTGACTGATATCACTGAATTTAAATGTACTGGAGATCAAAAACTTTATTTTAATCCCATAGTAGATTTGTATAATGGTGAAATTATTTCTTACAGTATTAATAAGCGTCCTGTTTTAGATTTAGCAATGGAACCTTTAAAAGAAGCTATTAAAACGATAAAGCAAAAAGCTACTGTTCGCACTACGATTCATTCCGATCAAGGGTGGCACTATCAACATAAAAAATGGGTAAATTTATTAAAACAGAATAAAATCTTCCAGAGCATGTCTCGTAAAGCAACCTGTTCTGATAATGCCGTTATAGAAAACTTTTTTGGGATTATGAAGCAAGAAATGTATCACGGAGAACCTAAAGTAAGCTATGAAGAACTAAGAGAACAGATTGAAGAATATATTGAGTGGTACAATACCACTCGTAGAAAGAAAAAACTGGCTGGCTTAAGTCCAGTAGAATACCGAACTCAAGCCAGCCAGTCGGCTGCATAATATTAAAACTCTAACTTTTGGGGGTCAGCACCTGATGGGGTTTTGAGTATTAACGATAATCTTTCATTGCACGATCAACTTGACGCTTCTGATCTTTTTGCTTGAGTGATTCACGTTTATCGTATTGTTTTTTACCTTTTGCGAGACCAATCAGTACTTTGGCATATCCATTTCGAATATATACCTTCAGCGGTACAATCGTTACTCCGCCTTGTTTGGTTTCTCCAACAAATTTATCGATTTGTTTTTTCTTCATCAATAGTTTTCTAGTTCTCACAGGATCATGATTAAACTGGTTTCCTTTATCGAATGGCGCGATATGGACATTATATAACCACATTTCTCCATTACGAATTCCAGCATAACCATCCTTAAGGTTAATTCTGCCGGCACGAATCGACTTGATTTCCGTTCCGTTCAAGACGATCCCTGCTTCAACAGTATCTAAAATACTATATTCAAATCTTGCTTTCTTATTTTGAGCAATCAGCTTACCTTCACCTTTAGGCACCTGTATCACCCTCCTTTTGTCTACGACTACTACTTACGTTTTCCTGATCGTTTCTTCTTGGTCGTTCTTCTTTCAGAAGACGATTGATTTCGATCAGATTTTTGATTCCCTTTTGAGTTTTTACCACGTCTTTGATTCTTATTTCGGCCTGATTGATTTGTGGGTCTAGATTGTTTTCGTTTTTCATCTTCAGGGATATCTGCTAACTCAAAGTCGATCTGGTAGCCTTCAATATTCGCTGCAGTCAGTTTAACTTTGACTGGTTCCCCAATCTTGAATTTCCTACCTGTTCTACGGCCCATCAGAATCAATCCACGTTCGTTGAATTCATAGTAATCATCATCCATTTTAGAGATGTGTACAAGCCCTTCAACTGTATTCGGTAACTGAACAAACATTCCGAAGTTCGTAACAGATGTAACGAGTCCTTCGAATTCTTCTCCAATTTTCCCAGCCATGTATTCTGTTTTCTTCAGTTCGTCTGTTTCACGTTCAGCATCTACTGCACGACGTTCGGTTTTAGAACTGTGCTCTGCTATTTCTGGTAATTTCTTCTCCCAGCGTTGACGAGCCTTCTGATCTTTTCCGACTTCATCATAGTAATGAATCAATCGATGAAGAATCAAATCAGGATAACGTCTGATTGGAGACGTGAAGTGAGAATAATAATCAGCTGCTAGTCCGTAGTGTCCGATAGGATCCACGTCATATTTCGCTTGCTGCATCGATCTCAGCATCAGCATACTGACAACCGTTTCTTCTGGTTTCCCTTTAACTTCATTCATCACAGCTTGCAAGTCAAGTGGAGAAACACTATCTTTTGTCCCTTTTACATTGATTCCAAAACTTGAAACAAATTCCAAGAATCTCTGCATTTTTGCTTCGTCAGGACGAGCGTGGATTCTATAAAGAATTGGCAATTCTTGTTTTGCGTAATATTCAGATACTGTTTCGTTCGCTGCTAGCATGAAAGATTCTATCAAACGTTCACCGATGCCGCGCTCGCGCACAAGAATATCCACAGGCATCCCTTCAGGGTCAACTTCAATTTTTGCTTCTCTTGTATCAAAGTCGATAGATCCACGACTAACTCTTTTCTTCTCAAGGATATGGTGTAATTCTCCCATCGTTTCGAAAAGATCAACCAAATCAGCATGTTCTTTTAATGTTTCTGGATCTTTTTCCGTTAAGATCTCATTGACTGCTGTATACGTCATTCGACGGAATGAACGAATCACACTCGGAAAGATTTCATAACTTACGATATCACCAGACTGATCGATTTCCATTTCACAACTCAATGTCAAGCGATCAACATTTGGGTGCAGTGAACAGATTCCGTTTGAAAGACGTTGCGGTAACATCGGCACTACTCGGTCAGTCAAGTACACACTGGTCCCACGCTCGAAGGCTTCCTGATCCATTGGACTGTCTTCTTTCACATAGTGCGAAACATCCGCGATATGAACCCCTAAGTGGTAATGGCCATTCTCGAGCTTTTTGACCACAACTGCATCATCTAAATCTTTTGCATCTGCTCCATCAATGGTCACAATGACTTCATCTCGCAAGTCTCTACGGCCTTCTAAATCCGATTCAGCAATTTGATCTGGTACAGCCTCTGCGTCTGCAATCACTTCATCCGAAAATTCTGAGGGGATATTATATTTATTGACGATTGTAAGAATTTCAATTCCTGGTTCGTCTTTGTGCCCAATTGTACGAACAACAAATCCAAACATGTCCTCATCATTGCTTCGAGGATATTTAGAAATTTCAACCTGAACGATACTACCTTCTACAGGACGAATCCCTTTGTCTGTGATTTGCATCTTCATGCTTGGAATTTTCTTGCTTTGCGTTTTGACATATCCAAACAATCCGCTATTTGTGACTTCATTATCCGAGTAAGCATGGAATTCACCTATCAGCGTTGTTGTTGCACGTTCAACGACTTCAAGAACTCTTCCAACAGGTCCTTTACCCTTCCAAGGAACAGCCTCTTTTGTCACTTCAATCGTGACTAGATCGCCATTCAGTGCTGAGTTTGTTTCATGAGGTGGAATAAAGATATCGTCATCAAATTCTTCTATAGGAACAAATCCAAATCCTTTATCCGTACCACTAAACACACCTTGCATAACCGGTTCTGCATCTTTCAATTTGAATCGACCTTCTTGAGTCAGTACAATTCTTCCTTCACGTTCTAGTTCAGCAATCGCGTTGATCATTTTCTTGAAGGCTTTTGACCCTGTACTATTCACACCTTCGCTAATGGCCTTAACTTCTACGCTATTTTCTTTATGAGTCTCGATAAAATTCAAAATCGTTTCTTTTAATTGTTCCATATCTTCGTATATTTCTTTACTCATGTATTCCCTCCATCCCATTCTAATGTGGATAAGAATGTTAATAAATCAATTTGTAGCTGTTTCCCGAACTGTCCAGTCGTAATCACATGCGGTGCATCTTCGTACCAGTGGAAATCAACTGTAGCGTTCGTTAGCGCATCTCTATATTCTCCAGATTGATGTGGATTAATCATTTCATCATTGCCACCTTGCGCAATAAAAACCATTCCTGTTTCATTAAGGTACTGAGGCACCATTGATTTAACAAAAGTGTTCAACCCATTTAAAATCATTTCCAGTTTTGGTTCTGCCGCTGTTTTCAATCCAGCAACTTGCTCTCTAGAAAATCCGGCATTCATTTTTACTTGTTCATACCAGTTCATAAAGTTCTCCGGCACTCTATTTTTACCGTTATCCATTACTGGTGAAGAAAAGGTTCCAGCGGCTTTAACATCTTGTGTCAACATTAAATGCGTTGCAACGATACCGCCAAGAGACAAGCCAAAGGTCGCAATTTCATTGTAGCCTTTTTTCTTTAAAAAAGTGTAGGCTTTTTCACCGTCTCGCTTCCAGTCTTCAATGCCATAATTAAAGATATCGTCTGGATCTTCCGTACCATGTCCAGACAGTGTCGGTGCATAGACTGTATAATCCGCACGTTCTAATGCTCGCGCTAAACTTCTCACGTCATTTGGGGTACTCGTAAAAGCGTGAAATAAAATCACTGCTCTCGGTCCCTTTTCAAAAAATATTGTTCGATCTCTCACTTCGTTCACTCCTTAGCTCTATACCTATATTTTACCTTACTTTGTGAAATATTAATACTGAAATACGCCTACCCTATCCAAGTGGCTTAATACATTGAAAGACAATAAAAAGGAGCGGCCCATTTGTACACTCTGCAAGCTGAGATATTCAGCTCACGTACTTTTGGATCTGCTCCTTAATCAGTATCATATTATATTAATTAGAAAAATCGAGTCAATGCTAATGCAAGAATGAAGAAAAGTACGATACAAACGATTGTGGTCTTAATCAGAACCGCTTCGAATCCTCTTGCTTTTTGTTTCCCAAATAATTGGCTTGCTCCACCTAAGAAAGCGTTGGACGCACTTTGAGTTTTAGTTGGCTGCATAGCCACTACAATTATAATAAATATTGATAATACGAGCATAAATCCTAATAAAAAATCATACATCTCGGAATTGACCTCCCATTTATAAGTCTCTCATTCATTAATATAGCACAAACTGACCTGTATTGCCAGTCCAGATTCAAGCTGGTTTTTTTAATAAAATAGCCTATGAATCGATGATTTCTAATTTTTAAAAAGGACTATCCAAGCGCTACATCTAAGATCATCATAATCGTAAAACCAACCATTAAGGCCAATGTCGCACTATCTTTGTTCCCATTTGTCTGAGATTCAGGAATCAGTTCTTCTACCACGACGAAAATCATTGCACCAGCTGCAAAAGCCAGAGCGTAAGGTAAAATAGCTGAAATCGAAATAACAGCTATGGCACCGATAACTGCGGCAATCGGTTCGACGATTGCTGACAATTGTCCGATATTGAATGCACGTAATCGGCTACTCCCTGCTGCTCGAATGGGCATAGACAAAGCTGATCCTTCTGGAATATTCTGGATCCCTATACCTAGCGCTAAACCTACTGCACTTAGGAAAGTATCTCCAGTGGCCACACCAGCTACTGTAGCACCAAATGCTACCCCAACTGATAACCCTTCAGGAATGTTGTGAATCGTAATCGCTAAAAAGAGTAGTAAATTTTTAGAGGCTTTTGTTTCAGGTCCTTCTTTATTTTCTTCCGGCTCATTCAAATGTAAATGCGGAATGACCACATCAATCAATCTTAAGAAAAAACCCCCTACTAAGAATCCAACAGCTGCTGGGAAGAAAGACCAGATTCCGTAGCCACTATCTTCGGCATTGGTGATGGCTGGTGCTAATAGTGACCAGAAAGATGCTGCAATCATCACCCCCGCAGCAAACCCATTCATGATATCTAAAAACTTTTGATTAATTTCTTTAAACAAAAATACAAATGCAGATCCAACTATTGTACAACTCCAAGTAAACAGACCTGCAATCAATGCTTGTAAAACAGGATGAAAGGTACTGAACGTTTCTAAAATGATACTATCTCCTTTATCTCAAATTTATGTATAGTGCAACTAAAGAAAAGTATATCTTTTCAAACAGATATGTCAAAGAAAAGCAATTAAAATAAATCAAAAACCTCTTACTCAGTTTATGAGCAAGAGGTTTCGATTCGGTTTCCATCAATCAGCAAATGAGGTTACTGGTTGATAAAAAAGACCATTAAATGATTATTATTTGTTTTTTAGGTTGTAGAAAGCAGAAAGACCTTCGTATACTGCTTGAGAACCTAATTGATCTTCGATTCTTAATAGTTGGTTGTATTTAGCAATACGGTCAGTACGGCTTAATGAACCAGTTTTGATTTGTCCAGCATTTGTTGCAACAGCAATATCAGAAATTGTAGAATCTTCTGTTTCACCAGAACGGTGAGATACTACTGCAGTATAACCAGCTTTTTTAGCCATTTCGATTGCATTGAAAGTTTCAGTCAATGTACCGATTTGGTTAACTTTGATTAAGATAGAGTTTGCAACTCCCATGTCAATTGCTTTAGCTAATTTATCCGTGTTTGTTACGAATAAGTCATCTCCAACAAGTTGTACTTTATCTCCTAATGCTTCAGTTAATTTTTTAGTACCTTCCCAGTCGTTTTCATCCAATCCATCTTCGATAGAAATTAATGGATATTTTTCAACTAGGTTTTTGTAGATTTCGATCATTTCATCAGCAGTTTTTTCGCCTTCACCTGAATCTACTAAGTTGTAAACGCCTTTTTCAGCATCGTAGAATTCAGCAGAAGCAGCATCCATTGCTAACATAACGTCTGTACCTGGTTTGTATCCAGCTTTTTCGATAGCTTCGATAATAACTTCGAATCCTTCTTCGTTAGAGCTCAAGTTAGGTGCAAAACCACCCTCGTCACCAACTGAAGTAGCTAATCCTCTAGATTTCAAGATAGCAGCTAATGCGTGGAATACTTCCGCACCCATACGAATAGCTTCTTTGAATGTAGGCGCTCCTACAGGCATGATCATGAATTCTTGGAAATCGATACTGTTGTCAGCATGAGAACCACCATTAATGATGTTCATCATTGGTGTAGGCAATACTTTAGTGTTTGTTCCACCAAGATATCTATATAATGGTAAGTCAAGGTAATCTGCAGCAGCGCGCGCAACGGCAATAGACACACCTAAAATAGCGTTAGCGCCTAATTTGCTTTTGTTTGGAGTTCCGTCTAATTCGATCAATGCTTTGTCGATACCCATTTGATCGCGAATATCCATACCGATAACCGCTTCAGCAATTGTATCGTTTACGTTATCAACGGCTTTAGTAACACCTTTTCCAAGGTAACGATCTTTGTCTCCATCACGTAATTCAACAGCTTCGTGTTCACCAGTTGAAGCACCTGAAGGTACCATTCCGCGTCCGAAAGCTCCTGATTCTGTAAATACGTCTACTTCGATTGTTGGGTTACCACGAGAATCTAAAACTTCGCGTGCAATAACATCTGTAATATATGGCATTGTATTGATCTCCTTTAAAATTGTTTTTTTATTTATACTCACTTTTTAAGTGGTTAAATACAGCTTTAGTGTTGCATTGGTGCTTATCTATCTTGAATGATTAGACTTTCTCCAGTCATCTCTTCAGGTTTTTCAATACCTAACAGTTCTAGCATAGTAGGTGATACATCAGCTAATTTACCGTCTTCACGCAAATGAATGTTGTGCTTAGTGACGATTACCGGTACTGGAACTGTTGTGTGGGCAGTATGCGGTTTACCATCTGGTGTTAATTCAGTATCCGCATTACCATGATCCGCAAAGATAATTGCGTATCCACCTTTTTCAAGAATTAAATCAACGACTTTACCTAAGTTCTCATCTACTGCTTCAATCGCTTTGATCGTTGGTTCTAGCATACCAGAGTGTCCAACCATGTCAGGATTTGCATAGTTCAAGATGATGGCATCGTGTTTATCGTCTTCAATATCTTTTACTAATGCGTCTGTTACTTCGTACGCACTCATTTCAGGTTTCAAGTCATAAGTTTCGACCTGTGGAGAAGGGATCAGGATACGGTTTTCTCCTGGAAACTCATCATTTGTCCCACCATTCATAAAGAATGTAACATGAGGATATTTTTCAGTTTCTGCGATACGCAATTGAGATAAACCGTGATTAGATAATACTTCTCCAATAACGTTTTTCAAATGAACTGGCGGGAACATCACTTCTGCATCCATGTCAGCAGAGTATTGTGTCATTGTCACAAATTTGATATTCTTCGGTGTATTTTTACGGTCGAATTCATTGAAATCCGGTTCAGTGATCGCGCGAGACAATTGGCTTGCACGGTCAGGACGGAAGTTAAAGAATACAATCGCATCATTATCTTGAACAGTCGCTACAGGTTGACCATCTTTTTCGATAACTGTTGGTAGAATAAACTCGTCCATTTCATCTTTTGCGTAGCTTTCTTTAACAGCTTCTACTGGGTCAGTGGCTTTTACACCTTCACCATTAAAGATAGCGTCATATGCTTTTTCTACACGTGGCCAGCGAGTATCGCGGTCCATTGCGTAGAAACGACCAGATACAGATGCAATCGCGCCTATACCTAATTCTGCAATAACGTTTTGTAAATCTTCAATAAATCCAGCTCCAGAATCTGGTGCAACATCGCGCCCATCCGTAAATGCGTGAACAAACACTTTGCTGATACCTTGTGCTTTAGCTGTTTCAAGTAATGCTGTTAAGTGACGAGAGTGACTATGCACACCACCATCTGAAATCAATCCAAAGAAGTGTAATGCTGAATCATTTTCCTTAACGTGATCAAATGCACCAGTCAAAACTTCATTTGTTTGAAATTCTCCGTCTGAAATGGCTTTGTCGATACGAGTGATGCTTTGGTAAACAATACGTCCAGCACCAATGTTCGTATGACCTACCTCAGAGTTTCCCATTTGACCTTCAGGAAGGCCGACTGGTAAACCAGAAGCTTGAAGGGTTGCATGTGGATAAGTTTTCCAGAAACGATCAAAGTTTGGTTTCTCGGCTTGTTCTACTGCATTACCGTATTGATCAGGTCTCCATCCAAATCCATCTAAGATGATAATCGCTACAGGTGCTTTACTCATATTACTTAGCCGCCTCCAATAATTGTAGGAATGACTCTGCTTCTAGACTTGCTCCACCAACTAATGCGCCATCGATATCTGATTGTGCCATTAATTCAGCAATGTTGCCAGGTTTCACAGAACCACCATATTGAATACGAACAGCTTCTGATACAGCGTCACTGTAAAGTTTTTTAACCGTTTGACGAACTACAGAGATTGTTTCATTCGCTTCTTCAGAAGTCGCTGTTTTACCAGTTCCGATTGCCCAGATTGGCTCATAAGCGATAACAGAGTTTTTAACTTGCTCGTCAGATAATCCTTCTAACGCTTTTGTTACTTGGCCTGAAACAAGTTCGTTTGTTTCGCCAGCTTCTTTTTGTTCTAAAGTTTCTCCAACACAGATGATTGGAACCATTCCGTGGTTAAAAATTGCGTGTGCTTTTTTGTTTACATCTTGATCTGTTTCGCCAAAGTACTCGCGACGTTCAGAGTGTCCGATGATTACATATTGAGTTCCAAGATCTGCTAATGCTGCAGGAGAAGTTTCTCCAGTGAATGCACCTTCGTCTTCGAAGTAGCAGTTTTGAGCTGCAATTTTAAGTTCAGTTCCGGCAGTCATATCAAGCAATGCTTGAGTATAAAGGTTAGGTGCTCCGATAACAGCATCTACTTTATCAGAAGAAGGGATATTATTTTTAACCTCTTCAATGAATGACGCAGCTTCAGCCGCAGTTTTGTTCATCTTCCAGTTACCAGCAATAATTGGTTTACGCATAATTCTATTCCTTCTTTCGATTATATTGTTTGTTTTCTACAGAGATCATAGCGGCACTAATGCACCGCCTGACTACACTCTATAGTTTACAGGTTTTCAACGTATTTTTAAATAAATTTATTTATCTGAGATTGCAGCGATTCCTGGTAATTCTTTACCTTCAAGGTATTCTAGACTTGCTCCACCACCAGTAGAAATGTGGCTGAAGTCGTCTTCGAATCCAAGTTGTTGTGCAGCAGTTGCAGAATCTCCACCACCGATAATAGTCGTTGCATCTTCTAATTTAGCTAACACTTCACAGATATCGCTTGTTCCTTTAGCAAAGTTAGACATTTCGAAAACGCCCATTGGTCCGTTCCATACAACTGTTTTAGCGCCTTTTAATTCTTTAGCGAATAATTCAACAGTCTTAGGTCCAACATCAAGTCCCATTTTACCTTCAGGAACGTCTCCTTCAACAACTTCTGTAGGTACATCGTTTGAAAACTCAGAAGCAACTACTGAATCCACTGGAAGAACTAATTTGTCGCCAGCTTTTTCAATCAATTCTTTAGCAAGTGATACTTTATCTGCTTCAAGAAGTGAGCTTCCGATACCTTTTCCTAGTGCTTCATAGAAAGTATAAGTCATTCCGCCACCGATTAATACTTTATCTGCTTTAGATAATAAGTTTTCGATTACGCCGATTTTATCTGAAACTTTCGCTCCACCTAAAATCGCTACAAATGGACGTTTTGGTTCATCAACAGCTCCACCAATAAAGTTGATTTCTTTTTCTACTAAGAACCCAGCAGCCGATTCAACGTTAGAAGCTATTCCTACGTTAGATGCGTGGGCACGGTGAGCTGTACCAAATGCATCGTTTACGAATACATCGCCAAGACCTGCCCAGTATTTACCTAGTTCAGGATCATTTTTACTTTCTTTTTTGCCGTCAATGTCTTCAAAACGAGTGTTTTCAAACATTAAAACGTCGCCGTCAGATAAGTTGTTTACAGCCGTTTCTAGTTCTTCTCCACGAGTTTGAGCAACGAACGTTACATCTTTTTTCAACAATTCGCCTAAACGCTCAGCAACAGGTGCTAAAGATAAACCAGCTTTGTCTTCGTCCGTTTTAACACGTCCCAGGTGAGAAAATACAATCGCTTTTCCGCCTTGTTCAAGTACGTATTGAATAGTTGGAAGTGCTGCTTGAATACGGTTATCATTAGAGATTTTACCGTCTTTCATTGGTACGTTAAAGTCAGCACGAACCAATACTTTTTTCCCTTTAAGATCTAGGTCTTTTACAGTTTTCTTAGGCATCGTTACTCTACCTTCCTTTGTATACATAATTTTTTCGTTCATTAATATTTAAAATAAGAATTAAAAGTTTCGTCATTACGTCAATAAAAGAAATATAAACCATTCTGTTTACAAAATAAAAAACGGGGAAGCGCGATACTCTAGCTGATAGAAATATGAAAAGAATACGTGATAAAACGATTGTAATCGTTAATCCGTTTCTTACATAGTCTACCGCATAGAGTGAGAGCTCCCCCGCTTATTCATTCTTGTTCTGTTTGATTAAAAATCAGTTTACTATTTGAACGTTAACTTCTTCTTATAGAGAAGCGAAGTATTCAAGAGTACGAACTAGTTGTGCAGTGTATGACATTTCGTTATCATACCAAGCTACAGTTTTAACTAATTGTTTTCCACCTGCAGAGATGACTTTAGTTTGAGTTGCATCGAATAATGAACCGTAAGTCATTCCTAAAATGTCAGAAGAAACGATTGGGTCTTCAGTGTAACCATAAGACTCGTTAGCAACTTCTTTCATTGCAGCATTAACTTCTTCAGCAGTTACTTCTTTAGAAAGAATTACTTGTAATTCAGTTAATGATCCAGCTGCTACTGGTACACGTTGAGCTGATCCATCTAATTTACCTTTAAGTTCAGGTAATACTTCACCGATTGCTTTAGCAGCACCAGTAGAGTTTGGTACGATGTTAGCTGCAGCAGCACGAGCACGACGGAAGTCACCTTTAGGGTGTGGTCCATCAAGAGTCATTTGATCTCCAGTGTACGCGTGGATAGTAGTCATTAAACCAGTTTCGATACCGAACTTGTCGTTTAATGCTTTAGCCATTGGAGCTAAGCAGTTAGTCGTACAAGAAGCACCAGAAATAACTGTTTCAGAACCATCTAAAACTTCGTGGTTAGTGTTGTAAACAACAGTTTTGATGTCACCAGTTGCAGGTGCAGAAACAACAACACGTTTCGCTCCAGCTTTAAGGTGTAATTCTGCTTTTTCTTGAGTAGTGAAGAATCCAGTACATTCAAGAACGATGTCTACGCCTAAGTCTCCCCATGGAAGATCTTCTGGGTTACGTTCGCTTAATACTTTAACGTCGCGTCCGTCTACAGTGAAGCTGTTGTCTCCAACAGTTACATCTCCGTTGAAACGTCCTTGAGTTGTATCATATTTAAGCAAGTGAACCAACATGTTAGGATCTGTTAAGTCGTTTACTGCAACAACTTCCAAACCTTCTACTTCGTTAATACGACGGAATGCTAAACGTCCAATACGTCCAAATCCGTTAATAGCTACTTTTACTGACATAATACGATTTCCTCCTGTGAAAATCAAAATTTTTTATTTTAAATCTTAATCGAAACCAATCAATTAAGTCTTAAACACGTTATGATAGACCGACTTATTATAAGTTAGCCATGTAATCTAATGTTCTCACCATGTTACCAGTGAACCCATATTCGTTGTCGTACCAAGCGACAGTTTTAACCAGTTGCCCTGAATTACCTTCGATGATTTTAGTTTGAGTAGCATCGAATACAGAACCAGCAGGGATACCAATAATGTCAGAGGAAACAATCTCGTCTTCATTATAAAGATAGGCATCAGAAGCATAATCTTTCATTGCTGCATTAACCTGTTCAACTGATACTTCTTTGTTCAAGACAGAGTATAATTCAACCATAGATCCTGTTACAACTGGGATTCTTACAGCTGTTCCGTCTACTTTCCCATCAACTTCAGGTATAACTTTACCTACCGCTTTAGCAGCACCTGTTGAAGCAGGAATGGCATTTTGAGCTCCAGCACGACTCTTACGTCCACCTGGTGAATCTTGCAGTGTTTGTGTTGAAGTATAGGCATGTACTGTACTCATTAATCCATGGTCAAGACCAAATTCTTTATTCAATACATTAACCATTGGTGCCAAGCAATTAGTCGTACATGAAGCTGCTGAAACAATTTTATCATCTGATTCTATTGATTCGTGATTAACACCGAATACGATTGTCTTAAGATCACCTTTAGCTGGTGCTGAAATCAACACGCGCTTAGCTCCAGCATCAATATGTGCTTGAGATTTTTCTGGTGAAGTGTAAAATCCTGTACATTCCAAGACGATATCAATACCTAGGTCACCCCATGGCAATTGGCTAGCATCTTTTTCAGCGTAAGCTTTAATCTCTTTTCCTACAACAGTTATTGAATCTTCCTTCGCTTCTACTTGATGAGGGAATCTTCCTTGTGCAGTGTCATACTTCAATAAATAAGCTAGATCGTTATTATCCGTTAAGTCGTTAATTGCCACAACTTCTAATCCTGTATCTGCCTCTAAAATACGACGAAATGCTAAGCGTCCAATACGTCCGAATCCGTTAATTGCTACTTTCTTTGCCATTAATGATTTCCTCCTTGGAATTTTTATTTCTAATTTTTTAAAGGGTTGCCCCCATTTAAAATCTCGTTTGCGGCTGCCTCATCCGTCACTAACCATGTGTGAGGAGGGACAGTTTTTACGTAAGATTCAATTGCCTTGGCTTTATTCTTACCACCGGCTACTGCAACCACATGAGGAATACGTCCCATTTGACTTGATTGCAAGCCAATACGAGAGAGTTTGTAAACAATCTCTCCTTCTGGGTTAACGAATTCTCCAAATGCTTCTGCTACAGCATTCTGATTTTTCAGTAATTGAAGTGTCTCTCTATTCATGCCTCGTCTTTCTGCCATTTCGAAAGCACTACCTATACTGTACAAGACTAAGGAAGCATTTTCAACTAATTGAAGTGTTTCCTTAATTTCAGGCTCCTCTGATAGTAACGAATACGTATCAGAACGGACATGTTCAGGAGCATATAAAGCCCTGCTTTTCCCACCGGATTTGCGGGCCATTGTTTCTGCGATTACGTTAGCTTGGATATCAACTGATTCTCCAAGCCCACCGCGTGCAGGTACAAACAACAACTGTCTTTTCTCACCAAACTTTTCGTCCATTGCGTGGGCAACTTCGACCATTGTCGTTCCACCCATTACTGCAACAACGTTTTTATCTTCGGGAAGAAGGAAGTCCAGTGCCTTGACCGCAGCTAAACCGATATCTTCTAATATTGCGGGGTCTTCGTCCGAATTTCCGGGTACAATAACACAATGGCTGATTCTCAATCTGTTCGCCAATATTGTTTCTTGGTCTTTTGATCTGACATGATGCCCCATCATACGTTCAAGCTGACGAAAAACTTCTAATCCTGTAGACGTACATTCCATTCCCGCAGAAGATATGTCTATCAATCCTTGGTTACGTAATATATCGACTTCGCTTCTCAAAACACGTTCAGTAAACCCTAGTCTTCCTGCAAGAGATCTTCTTCCGATTGGACTGGATTTTTGAATTTGCTTCAAGATATGATATCTTCTTTTCAACGTCTGAAACATATCGGGTGCAACTTTTTCGATAACTGACAGCATCCTAGACCCTCTCTCTCGACTACTTTTGCGCGTATTCAACTGAGAATATCATCTCGACCGAAAGCACAAAGGTTCGCAGCGAAAAAGTGCCAGCGTTTAAACTGCATAATGTCGAAATCCTTTTTTCATAGTTGACAAAAGATTTCAACTGCTCGCGATCTTGTGAACACTTCTTATCTGATTACATATTTAGTGTAACAAGATGCGGGGCAATTTTCAACCCATAACATTAAATTAGAGGGACGTTTTTTGTCCATGATTTACGAAAACTTACTGGTCAATGTTTCCACGATTTAATTTTATTTCAATGATTTCTTTTAGTTCTTCATTTGTAATATGCTCATCAAAAATATAATCTTCTATAAAGACAGACGGAACAAGTGTTACATTAGCCCTTTCAGCTTCATTAATTACATGCTCAGCTTCTTTTTCACTTGTCTGCTTGCTTAAACCTCTTCTAATGTTAGCATAGTCCACGATATCATTTTCTTCAAGATTTCCCCATTCTTCTTGGCGTGCTAAGAAATAAGATATATCTTCTTTTACTTTTTCACCACCTGTATAGTCTAAGTGATGATGAATAACGTTCCCTCTTTTCAAGCTAGGCTTTTCCTTATCAAAGAGTTTAACAATTCGTTCGACTTTTCCTTCTGCTACATATTTATCTAGTACAGGAGCAGATTCTTCCCACCATTGCTTACAAAACGGACATCTTAAATTCATAAATTCTACGATTTTGATTGGAGCATTCTTTTCCCCAATGTGTATACCGCCTTCAGTCGTCACTTCTGATGCTTTGATCATTGAAGTATCCAATAACATCTCCCCTTTTCTTCATTCTTACCCGTACAGTATAACGCTAGAAACCTTAGATGACCAGTCAGACGGTTGTATCTCACTGGTTTGTTGAGTCTTAATTTGTATAGTAGAAATAAGACCAGAATAACAGGATTTTCTTTTCTTAGTTTCTTATGTATAAAAAGAGGACACCCTGTTTAGGATATCCTCTTTTTCTATTAAAATTGAAGAATTATTTGTTTAAATCAGCAGCGCTATCCATGATTTGGTCAACCAAGCCATAATTTTTAGCATCTTCAGCCATCATGAAGTTATCACGATCTGTATCTCGTTCGATTACTTCTAAAGGTTGTCCAGTACGTTCAACCAAAATATCATTTAATCTAGAACGTGTTCTTAAGATGTGTTTAGCAGCAATCTCAATTTCAGTTGCTTGTCCTTGAGCGCCACCTAGTGGTTGGTGAATCATGATTTCTGCATTTGGAAGTGCAAAACGTTTACCTTTTTCACCTGCTGCAAGTAAGAAACTTCCCATTGAAGCTGCTAGTCCGATTGCGATAGTCTGAACATCAGATTTTATGAAGTTCATTGTATCGTAGATTGCTAGTCCTGCTGTAACACTACCACCTGGAGAGTTGATATAAAGATAGATATCTTTCTCAGGGTCTTGTGCGTCCAAGAATAATAATTGGGCAATGACAGAATTGGCAACTTGATCATCAATTGGTCCACCAAGCATAATGATACGGTCTTTCAATAAACGAGAGTAAATATCATAAGCACGTTCACCACGGGGTGATTGCTCAATAACTGTTGGTACTAAATTCATTTTTATTGTCCTCCTCTAATTCAGTCAAACTTATTTTATCATGTTTACTTGAATTCATGAAACTAAAGATATTGTACTCTAAAGGTCAAGAAAGGTCAAATAGTAAGTTTGATCTTTTAACTTATTTTAATAAGTCACTATTTTCCAAAAGCCTATAAGTAAAATAACAGCTATTATAAGCGCAATGATCCCTTGAAAAACAACTGAGATAGCGTAAATTGAAACTTGAAATATTAGGGTAAAAACTAAAATATAGCGAATCAGTCTCAAAAACATCTGATTATCAACCATTTTCTTGATATTGAATTGCGCATAGACAAACAGGCCAATTGCAATGATTACTAAGCTTATATTAAAAAAATCATCATTCGTATCTAATACGTATATCCAGATAGAACCAATCAATGCAGCAAATAGTGGGAAAAGACACTTTTTGTAGATATAATCATTTGATTTATTTAACATATCTTCCTTTCTAAACTTTCAACTTGTTTAAATTTATTTTCAAAACGTCCAACAACTCTTTTTTCGACTGTACGATTTTGCCACGGTTCTTGATGAGTCCAACAATATACAAATTTACATAAGAAAATTGAGATTCTGCAACTTCGTCTACTGCGTTTAGTTTCTGTTGATTGCCGAAACTGCCTTGTCTAGAGTCCGTGTATAATGCAATAATCGGTTTGTTGTATTCAGCTTCCATTTCACTGAAAAGCGGTTCGCCTAAGTAAATATTTTCCTTTCGTCAAACCTTTCTCTAAAAGTCATTTTAACATGACTTTGGTTTTTTATATTCTTTCAAGAGTGATTATTCATAAATCTATTAATTAATGTTGATATTTTTTAAAATACTCTATAAAAAACGCTATCATACTATGATATACTTAAACAGATACTACGAATTAGGAGGGTACTTATGTCAAAGTTAGTTTTGGGATTAGATATCGGTGTTTCAAGTGTTGGCTGGGGAATAATCAATGAAGAAACAGGTGAAATTGTTGATGCTGGTGTTCGTTTATTTGAAGAGGCTGATCGAAACGCAAATGAGGACAGAAGAAATTTTCGTAGCGCTAGACGGTTGAAAAGACGTCGAAAACACCGCATGGACAGAACAAAAGATTTTCTTGAGGAGAATGGACTTTCGTGTACACGTATAACTTCTGTTAATCCTTATGAAGCAAGATACTTAGGTTTACGACAACAAATTACACATAATCAATTAGCTGCGGCCTTGTACCACTTGGTAAAACGCAGAGGGACAACGATCGATGCACCTGAGGAAGAAGAAAAAACTTCTGGAAGCGAACTTTCTACTAAAAAGCAGCTTCAGAATAATAAAAAATTATTAGAAGAACAATACGAACATATTGTAGAAATACAATATGCAAAACTACAAAATAATGAACCAGTAAGAACACATGAAAATCGCTTTAGAACTTCTGACTATATAAAAGAAGCCACTGCAATACTCGAGAAACAGCGTGAATATTATGAGTTTATTGATGAAATATTTATTGAAGATTATATTGCCTTGCTGAATAGCAGACGTATGTACTATGACGGGCCAGGATCAGAAAAGTCCCCTACTCCTTATGGTCAATATTTTCTTGATAACGAAGGTAAACTCCAACATGAAACTATGATCGACAAAATGCGCGGTCGTGATATTTACTTAAATGAATTAAGAATACCTAAAAAAGCCTATACTGCTGAATTGTTTAACATATTAAATGACTTGAATAATTTACGTTATCCAAGTGAAGAAAAAGGTGTTATGGCGTCACTGACTCAAGAAGAAAAAGAGTATCTGATTGAAACATATTTGAGAAAAGGCAAGAAAATCACTCTTAAAAACATTGCTAAGTTATTGGAACTATCTAATGAATTAGAAATCAAAGGCGCTCGTCTGGACATGAAGAATAATAACCCTATCTTCACAGAGTTCCTAGGCTTTAAACAACTGAATAAATATTTAAAAGAGGTTTCTCTTCCAAAAGGATTTTTAGAGAATAGAGATGTCTTGGATGAAGTAGTCAATATTTTGACTGCAGAAAAGAGTTTCAAAAGACGCGAAGATCAACTAAATACCCTTTTTGTTAAACATTTCGATGATCCCTTAATTGACGTGATCAAAGCACTAGAAAATGATACTTATTTCAAAGAATATCATTCCCTTTCAAAAGAAGTGATTGAAGCGATCCTTCCAGAACTTTGGGAAACAGATAAAAATCAGATGCAGATTTTTACTGAACGAGGTTTTGCTAAAGACAGAATGACGATGTTACAAACAGGTCAACAGATTCAATTCGACGATGAAGCTATTTTAAGTACCGTTGCAAAACGCGCTCATCGTGAAGCTATTAAGATCACCAACGCCGTTCGCAAACAGCATGGTGAACTCGCTTATGTCGTAATTGAAATGGCTCGTGAGAAAAATAATGAAGAAAGACGCAAGCAATACAGAGATTTCCAGACTAAAATCGGGAAATTTGAGAAAGAAATGGCGAAACTTTTAGAAATTGATGAATTAAAAGAATTATATTTGAACAGTAAACAGATGCTCGCATTAAAACTTTGGGATGCACAAGATCATAAGTGTGTTTACAGTGGCCGTTCTATTTCAGTTCACGATATCGTAAAAGACTTTAGTCAATTTGAGATTGATCACATTATCCCTCTATCGATTTCTTATGACGATAGCCAGCAGAATAAAGTTTTGTGTTACCGTAAAGAAAACCAGTTAAAGGGACAGCTTACCCCTTTTCAGTACTTCCAAAGCGGAAAAGCATCTCGTACCTTTAATGAGTTTGCAGCTGAAACGACTAATTTGTTTAAGTCTAAAAAAATCTCTAAGATTAAATTCAATTATTTGCTCGAGCAACGCGATGTGAAAAATGACGAAGAATTACAAGTAGACTTTATTAACCGAAATCTCGTGGATACTCGTTATGCGATGAGAAGTTTCCAAGCAAGTTTACGTACCTTCTATATAAATAGTGAAATTGATACTAAAGTCCTTTCAGTGAGAGGAAGTTTTACCGCTGCATTAAGAAGACGTGCAAAATTGCGCAAAAGCCGCGATGAAGATCATTCTCATCATGCAATTGATGCTTTGATTGTTGCTGGTATTGGTCGACTACCACTCATAAAACAATTTAAAAATATGACCATGACAGATGAAGGTGTGGTAGTAGATACAGATACTGGCGAAATTTTAAGTGAACGAGAAGTCATGGAACCCGCTCATGCATTCTTAACAACTCTAAAAAATTATAAAGTAGAGAAATATTCTCATAAAGTCGACCGCAAACCGAATCGTACAATGAGTAACCAGACTTTTTACTCTACGCGTGAAAAAGAAGGCGAAAAATATGTTGTAGGAAAAGTCAAAGATATCTATGCTTTAGATAAAAAAGGCTTTGATGCTTTGAAGAAACGGATCGATAAAAATCCAGACCTGTTTTTGATGGCTCAACATGATCCGAAAACTTGGACATTAATTTTGAAAGTAATAGAAGAACATGCACACGCAGACAATCCATTCCAGGATTTCCAAGCACAGCACGGCTTCATCCTAAAAGACGGAAAAATTCCAGTTAAAGGTTTGAAGTATCTCGATCGCAAACTTGGTATTCATATTCCTATAACTCACAAGTTTCCTGAAGCAAAAAATGATGTCATTCTGCAAAGTCGTAAAAGTATTCGTATTGATGTTTATAAGAATGATGAAGGCAAATACAAGTATCTAGGCGTTCCATACAATTGGTTCAGACAACAAGGCGATCAATATATATTAGATATGGATAAATACAACGGTGACGAAGGAAGAAATGCACCGTATAAACAGATTGATCATTCTTTTGAATTTCAATTTAGTCTGTACAAGAATGACCGAATTTCTTATGAGAAGGAAGAGAAAATTGAAGATCCTCAGACGAGTGAAACAAAAGTTAGAGTAGTTCGATTTGAGAAGATTTTTAGAGGCGATGCTATGCCTCGTGGAAATAAAATCGAAGTTAAGGATGTTGATTACCATGATCCTAAGCAGCAATTTCTTACTATAGGGACACTTAAAAACTTCAAAAAATTTAATATAGATGCCCTAGGTAATCAGCATTTTATTTCTAAAGAAAATCTAGTAAATATTTTAAAAAATGTTTAAATTTTCTTTACGTAAACAATTTTTTTAGGTATAATAGGATTATCCTCGACGGAGGACAATCCTTCTTACCAAAGGATAGATAGAATCTATCAAAGAAAGGCTTTATGCCGAAATCGAAATGGCCCCTTTTTGGGGCTTTTTCTATATACAAAATTAAAGGAGCGATTTTATGAGTTGGCGTGTTGTCTATATTGAAAATTCAGACTCTTTAAAGCTTTACTTAGATAATTTAAAAGTCACTAGAGAAGATACTGAAATTCTTATTCCTCTTTCTGATATACATACGATTATTGTAGATAATCAACAAACTGTTGTCACCGGACGATTAATCAACAAACTAGCTTCTTATCATATTTTACTTATTTTCTGTGACGATAAACACCTCCCTAATATTTATGCTCTTTCTCCACACAGTCATCACCAATCTTCTAAAGTATTACAGAGACAGCAGTCATGGACACTCGACCTAAAAGAGGAAATGTGGCAACGAATTATTCAAATAAAAATCTATAACCAAGCATCTGTTTTAACTCACTTGAAAAAAGATTCGGCTATAATCCAACAGCTATATGCCTTAGGAGATACTGTAGACATCGGGGATAAAACGAACCGTGAAGGTCATGCCGCAAAACTCTATTTCAAAACTTTATTTGGTCCTGATTTCATTAGGGAACGAGACAGTTTTGATGGAATAAATTCTGGTTTAAATTATGGCTACACCGTTTTAAGATCTGCGGTCGTCCGCAGTATAGCAGCTTACGGTTTACATCCCGCTTTTGGGATCGGACACAAAAGTCAATATAATGCATTCAATCTAGCAGATGATCTGATTGAATCATTCAGACCCATCGTAGATCTATGGGTGTACGTATTAGTCAGCAAAGAAGATTACCTCGACCAAAAAACCAAACAAAAGTTAGTTCACTTACTTAGTACAAATAAAATTTTGATTGGCAATCAAAAACAAACCATTTTAAATGCAATAAATATTCTTGTTCAATCTTTTATTAAAGGTATGAACGAAGAAAATCCAGACTTACTCATTTACCCTGCTAATGGGATCTCCTTATAGATTTATGCGATTAATGCTATTTTTTGATTTGCCAATGAATACTAAAAGTGACCGAAGAACTTACGCGCGATTTAGAAAGTATTTAATTCATAATGGTTTTACGATGGTTCAATTTTCAGTTTATTCTAAAATCTTTCCAAATCGATCTAGTTTGGATAATTATATGATGACACTGAGAAACAGTTTACCCAAAAACGGATCTATCCGAGCAATGGCTGTGACTGAAAAACAATATAATAATATGTTTTTACTTGTTGGAGACAAAACATTAACAGAAAAAACCTTAACCGATAATTCGATGGTGATACTATGAGAGAATGGCATATCCAGTCGAATACAATATCTTTTACCTTGTTAATTGATCAAATCACAATTTTAAAAGGATCTCTAAAAGACTGGAAAGAAAATTTAAGCACCCTTCAGTCTTATTTTGGTCATGGAAAAACAGATATCCTTTTATTGGAAAACCAAACCTTAATTCCTAAGCAAGACTACAATTTTTATTCTATCTCGTTTTCAGAACAATTTATTTCAACCGATTTATTAGAAATCAAAAAAGAGTTAAAACAAGCGTTTTCAGTTCAACTTCAGCTCTCCCCCTTTTATAAACAATTTGTTGAAATCTGGGATGATTTGGTAGAAGAAGTAGAATTCTTAAATACACATTCTTCTATTCCTTACGATTTTGCTTTAACTCCCTTTAAAGATAAACTAATTTCAGATCAAATAAATTCAAATGAGATAGTTTCAAAAAATATAATTACTCTACAGGACTTAATTAATGGTGTTGAATTAATTGAAAACTCTTCAAAAGACAAACTCAATATTTTTGCGATTATTTATCCGGAAACCATTTTAAATTCCAAAGAACTGGAAGAATTTACTGATTATCTTAAAAATCATAAAAAATATACACGATTTATGATATTGACAGAACAACAAAAAGTGTTATCAGATAATACTTTCTACAAAAAGCAGATTATAAACAGGTTGAAATTTATTAATACAAAACAATTATTAATTGATACTCTTCCATTTGAATTTGAAGAAGATTTATTTTTTAGGGCTGTGAATTGGTCTATGTCACTTGTGGATAAGTATAGGGATGAAACAGTCATTCTAGCTAATAATACTGTGGATAACTTTAAAAATTTTATCTATATTTTCACTCTATTTATTTTAACTAATATCCCTTTTATCTTTGATGACGCAACGATTCCAGCCCCTTATGATAAATACATTGCTAAGTTATTAGGCGAAACGGTATAATGAAAATGACACTTTGGTACTCTATCATCCTTTGGTAAGAAGGAACGAAGCCCAATTAGGAACGTCCTTGCCATATACTTTGGTACTCTATCATCCTTTGGTAAGAAGGAACTCTTAATGCTTTAGATAAAATAGTAGCTGCACTTTGGTACTCTATCATCCTTTGGTAAGAAGGAACGCACTCTCAGCGTAGATTACTTGCTGCATGACTTTGGTACTCTATCATCCTTTGGTAAGAAGGAACTTGGTGACGTAAAGTCTCCTGTCCCATCGGACTTTGGTACTCTATCATCCTTTGGTAAGAAGGAACCTACTTCATCAACGGTTAATCCAGTCAGCGACTTTGGTACTCTATCATCCTTTGGTAAGAAGGAACAATGACGTTGCACAAAATCAATACGGTAATACTTTGGTACTCTATCATCCTTTGGTAAGAAGGAACTATGTTGGATGTATCTACTAAAGCTGCAAGACTTTGGTACTCTATCATCCTTTGGTAAGAAGGAACAATAAAATCTATTCACCTTTAAGATTTCTCACTTTGGTACTCTATCATCCTTTGGTAAGAAGGAACTACCTTCTCTAGATCGTTCTGTAGCATCAGACTTTGGTACTCTATCATCCTTTGGTAAGAAGGAACTCCCGCAAATTCCAGGAACAGCAAATCACGACTTTGGTACTCTATCATCCTTTGGTAAGAAGGAACTTAGCTTTGCTAACGCTTTGACATCATAAGACTTTGGTACTCTATCATCCTTTGGTAAGAAGGAACGAATTTTCATTTTTCTAATTCCTTTCTTTGACTTTGGTACTCTATCATCCTTTGGTAAGAAGGAACTTTTCTTCATACTGTTCCCCCATTATGATAACTTTGGTACTCTATCATCCTTTGGTAAGAAGGAACTATCCTGATGATGAGAGTTCGATAAAGAAGACTTTGGTACTCTATCATCCTTTGGTAAGAAGGAACCACAAGATACACATTTTCCTTTTCTCGAGCACTTTGGTACTCTATCATCCTTTGGTAAGAAGGAACAATCCCTATGATATCCATATCACTTCTCCTACTTTGGTACTCTATCATCCTTTGGTAAGAAGGAACTGAATTCTTACACCAATCGCTATAATCTGAACTTTGGTACTCTATCATCCTTTGGTAAGAAGGAACTATATTTATATTAATAATAATAAATAATATACTTTGGTACTCTATCATCCTTTGGTAAGAAGGAACCTTTCTGGGCGTTTAAGTCTTTGTCACCAACTTTGGTACTCTATCATCCTTTGGTAAGAAGGAACAAACAACAGTTTCAAAGTAATGACTGGATCACTTTGGTACTCTATCATCCTTTGGTAAGAAGGAACTTCGATAAATAAAATGAGTTGCTATAGCTGACTTTGGTACTCTATCATCCTTTGGTAAGAAGGAACGTTTGTTACTAAACGAATGAACTTTCTTGAACTTTGGTACTCTATCATCCTTTGGTAAGAAGGAACGCGCTCTCTGCATATATCACTTGTTGCATGACTTTGGTACTCTATCATCCTTTGGTAAGAAGGAACACGTCAAAATCTTTGGTTACGTACTTAGTAACTTTGGTACTCTATCATCCTTTGGTAAGAAGGAACTTCGATTCGTGCAAACCACTCCCGTGTGTGACTTTGGTACTCTATCATCCTTTGGTAAGAAGGAACAAATCAAACAATTCCCTCACTTGCATTGCTACTTTGGTACTCTATCATCCTTTGGTAAGAAGGAACAATCGACTTGAAGGGTTGCAGCTATCTGTTACTTTGGTACTCTATCATCCTTTGGTAAGAAGGAACTAATTGGTGTGAAGAAAAAAGATTTGATGTACTTTGGTACTCTATCATCCTTTGGTAAGAAGGAACCTTTGTGTTCAGGTATCTGAACTTCAAACGACTTTGGTACTCTATCATCCTTTGGTAAGAAGGAACATTAAGTGCATTTACGACAGCGTACTTGTGACTTTGGTACTCTATCATCCTTTGGTAAGAAGGAACCACCACCAATACCGGCCAACGCTAAACCACACTTTGGTACTCTATCATCCTTTGGTAAGAAGGAACCACCACCAATACCGGCCAACGCTAAACCACACTTTGGTACTCTATCATCCTTTGGTAAGAAGGAACATAAATTATCGAAAAATTCCTTGTCTGAAGACTTTGGTACTCTATCATCCTTTGGTAAGAAGGAACTTCAATGTGAAGTTGTGGAAGTCTGTTTCCACTTTGGTACTCTATCATCCTTTGGTAAGAAGGAACTAAAGCTAATTACAGCGATGTAGTGGATGTACTTTGGTACTCTATCATCCTTTGGTAAGAAGGAACACTTTTTTCTGCTTTCCGGTCAAAGGGTCTACTTTGGTACTCTATCATCCTTTGGTAAGAAGGAACTTCAACTGATCCAAGTCAGCCAATGTCGGTACTTTGGTACTCTATCATCCTTTGGTAAGAAGGAACAAAGCTGAAAATGAAGTAAATATGGATGAAGTACTTTGGTACTCTATCATCCTTTGGTAAGAAGGAACAAGCAAAGCAATGGAGGCGACAGGTCTTACACTTTGGTACTCTATCATCCTTTGGTAAGAAGGAACTAGAAACGTAAAATATGGAGAAAGAAAAGTACTTTGGTACTCTATCATCCTTTGGTAAGAAGGAACTGAAGTTGCTGAGTATGTGAGAGAAATACCACTTTGGTACTCTATCATCCTTTGGTAAGAAGGAACAATTGACAAAGAAGAACTGCTTTACTGGGCACTTTGGTACTCTATCATCCTTTGGTAAGAAGGAACATCGCGTTATATTGGTTATTTACACTATATACTTTGGTACTCTATCATCCTTTGGTAAGAAGGAACACAGTTGAAACTAGTATGATGTAATCATCTACTTTGGTACTCTATCATCCTTTGGTAAGAAGGAACTCTCTGCGATTCAAAATTCTTGGACAGGTTACTTTGGTACTCTATCATCCTTTGGTAAGAAGGAACAATAATGCTTGCAATCCTTTCTTGTTTCCCACTTTGGTACTCTATCATCCTTTGGTAAGAAGGAACTATCGTGGGAAAAACGTTGCAATTTGGTGGACTTTGGTACTCTATCATCCTTTGGTAAGAAGGAACTAACCAGATAGACAACTATAACTCATTCAAACTTTGGTACTCTATCATCCTTTGGTAAGAAGGAACCATTTGAAGCAATGGAACTCTTCGAACTTTACTTTGGTACTCTATCATCCTTTGGTAAGAAGGAACTTGTTGCTGTATCAGCTATAATATATTTCTACTTTGGTACTCTATCATCCTTTGGTAAGAAGGAACGACTTGGACAAAAGCTTTTGATGCAGAAGAACTTTGGTACTCTATCATCCTTTGGTAAGAAGGAACTGAAGTCAGCGGCACAGAAAATATCACTCTACTTTGGTACTCTATCATCCTTTGGTAAGAAGGAACTAGCTTCTTCTTTCGTGTCGTAGTCTCTTACTTTGGTACTCTATCATCCTTTGGTAAGAAGGAACCCTCTTCCGCCTCGATTCTAGCGCCTAAAGACTTTGGTACTCTATCATCCTTTGGTAAGAAGGAACTTATACATGGCTTTTTCCACCACCTCCTATACTTTGGTACTCTATCATCCTTTGGTAAGAAGGAACTCCAAATTGCTAAGACTAAACAAATGACTACTTTGGTACTCTATCATCCTTTGGTAAGAAGGAACTCTTCTTATACGTCTCGACTGCCGTTCTGGACTTTGGTACTCTATCATCCTTTGGTAAGAAGGAACTGATGGTCTTTTTTATAAGTTCTTCTCTAGACTTTGGTACTCTATCATCCTTTGGTAAGAAGGAACTCTTGCTAGTTGCGACAGTTTTATTGTCTGACTTTGGTACTCTATCATCCTTTGGTAAGAAGGAACACTCTCGAATGGAATGATGAATTCTTTCGCACTTTGGTACTCTATCATCCTTTGGTAAGAAGGAACCTAATCACCCGTTTCATATTTATTAAAATAAACTTTGGTACTCTATCATCCTTTGGTAAGAAGGAACTTTGGATAGGTTACACTCAGTTGGACAGAAAAGATAAGGTGTGTATACTAAACACAACATACACAGGAGGAATCTATCATGTCTACTCGTCGTCCACGTCGAACTTATACAGAAGAATTTAAGAAACAAATTGTTGATTTACACAAAGCAGGAAAATCAAGAAAAGAAATCATAGAAGAATATGATCTTACAGGATCGGCTTTTGACAAATGGGTACGTCAACATAGTCAAACCGGTTCATTCAAAGAAAGAGATAACTTAACACCTGAACAGAAAGAATTGAAAGAATTAAGGAAAGCAAATACCCAGCTTAAGATGGAAAATGATATTTTAAAGCAAGCGGCGCTGATATTCGGGCGAAAGTCGAAGTAATCAAACGCAACAAACATAACTATTCTATATCAGCGATGTGCCGTGCCCTTAAGATCAGTAGAGGATCTTATTATTACGAAGTAATAAAGAAAGAAAGTGACGCAAAACTAGAACAAGCGATTATTGAAGAGTTTGCCAAAAGCAAAAACAATTATGGCACGCGTAAACTGAAGAAAAGATTGAAGAAGCGTGCGTTTATCGTATCTCGTCGGAGAATTGGACACATTATGAAAAAGTTTCATCTGGTGTCCAAGTATGATAGACCATCATACAAACCACAAAAGAGTGGAGTCAATCAAGCGAAGATTGAAAACGCATTGAACCGTGAGTTCAATCCGAAAGAGCCGATGAAAGCTATCGTCACGGACTTGACCTATGTCAAAGTTGCCAATAAGTGGTTCTATGTTTGTTTTATTTTAGACTTGTTTAACCGCGAGATCATCGGGTATTCTGCTGGTCCCAATAAGACAGCTGACTTAGTCCTGCAGGCTCTCGCTACAGTTAAGGGTGATTTACATACGGTCAACGTGTTCCATACTGACCGGGGAAAAGAATTCGACAACCATACTATTGATGAGTTACTGGATACCTTTGATATTGTGCGCTCGTTAAGTAGAAAAGGGAATCCTTACGACAATGCCGTAGCGGAGTCCACGTATAAATCATTTAAGTTTGAATTTGTCTACGACAACACATTCCATACACTCTATGAACTGCAGGTCCAACTTATGGACTACGTCCATTGGTGGAATCATTTTCGCCCACATGGATCATTGGACTACGAATCTCCTATCGATTATCGAAAAGATTGGGAACAGGAACAGTCTGAAATGGAAGTCTGCAAATCCGTTGTTCCCCAGCTGGTCGAAACTAGCCTCTCATTCAGTTAGAGAGGCAGAAGGAAAGTGAACTCAATCATCATTTACACCTTATAATTTTTGTTCAAAAAAGTGTTGACATACCACTTCTTTGTAAAAGAAGCAAACTATGTTAGAACTTTGGTACTCTATCATCCTTTGGTAAGAAGGAACTATCATGCTTAAAATTGATTTTTAAGTATACTTTGGTACTCTATCATCCTTTGGTAAGAAGGAACTCATTTGCAAAAATTGATTCTAAACGTTAACTTTGGTACTCTATCATCCTTTGGTAAGAAGGAACGTAAAAGTTTTTTGTCTTCTTTGGATAAGTACTTTGGTACTCTATCATCCTTTGGTAAGAAGGAACCTTTCTGTTTTCTGGAATTTAGTACCGTAGACTTTGGTACTCTATCATCCTTTGGTAAGAAGGAACATTTGGACGAATGATTGAGATATCGATGCGACTTTGGTACTCTATCATCCTTTGGTAAGAAGGAACCTGATATCCGTCGTATCTGATTCAACTAAGACTTTGGTACTCTATCATCCTTTGGTAAGAAGGAACCATGCCAATCAGGTAAAGTTTCAGTTCTGACTTTGGTACTCTATCATCCTTTGGTAAGAAGGAACCTCAGATCGAGCTAATGAAGAGTTGAGACTACTTTGGTACTCTATCATCCTTTGGTAAGAAGGAACAGACCCGTTTTTACCACACGATTTGTTTGGACTTTGGTACTCTATCATCCTTTGGTAAGAAGGAACTAGCCCGAAAATGGAAATATTCAACGCTGTACTTTGGTACTCTATCATCCTTTGGTAAGAAGGAACTAACGCTAGGTCTTTATATGCACTAATATGACTTTGGTACTCTATCATCCTTTGGTAAGAAGGAACCAAGGCAAGCTCCTCCTCAGTTGCTACAGAACTTTGGTACTCTATCATCCTTTGGTAAGAAGGAACGTAAGAACGATCTTGTGTTAACGCAACAACACTTTGGTACTCTATCATCCTTTGGTAAGAAGGAACCCCGCTTAATATCATGTGCGGAGACTCGTTACTTTGGTACTCTATCATCCTTTGGTAAGAAGGAACCAAGAACTCACGAGGTGCCATTGCAGTCATACTTTGGTACTCTATCATCCTTTGGTAAGAAGGAACACAGCGATAGCTATTTAACTATATATGAGGACTTTGGTACTCTATCATCCTTTGGTAAGAAGGAACTAACATAAAGAAACCAAACGAAGTCACACCACTTTGGTACTCTATCATCCTTTGGTAAGAAGGAACGTTACTTCTTCATAAGATTCTTGCAGCTCAAACTTTGGTACTCTATCATCCTTTGGTAAGAAGGAACATATTTCTAAAGTGGTTGCTTGCGGTGGGGACTTTGGTACTCTATCATCCTTTGGTAAGAAGGAACTTATCTTTTTTAGCTGAATATATGTATACTTGTACTTTTCTATTTTATTATGGTATTATTTACATAGAAAAGAGGACATGCTCAATACATGCCCTCCAATGTAGAACCGTTTAAGACGGTAGCATTGTCGTGATTATTAAAAAATAACCGTTAACTCGCTAAAGTTAAGGACGGTTATTTTTTTGTCTTTATTTAGCTTTATCAGTACAACTACAAGACTGATTAGGGAAATCAAAAGACTTCCAAAAGCAATCATGAGCTGTAACGCTTCTGCTACGGACAAAAAGGCTTTTCCTTTCTAAGATTTTAGTACCTACTTTCATAAGCACCACCACCTTCCAAGATAGCCACCGTCTTAACTTTCTACTTTATTACTATAACACAACTAACTAAATATCTGTTTGTTCTTTTTTTGTTATTTTTCAAGTACTTAACTAAAATGATATTTACCTCTTTTTCTTTTTATATCATACCATTATCTTATTTTTATATAAGATCAAGATCAAAGCGCTCTCTAACAATTACTTCTTGACTTTTTTCGTCTTTAATTATCAAGTAACAGTCTTCATTTCTTACTGATCGATTTTCAAGAAAAACAAACTTTTCGTTGAATACCCGCTGGTCACTAGAATGGGCTTCTTTGTCTGCGATAATCGTTACTTCATTGGATAAGATTGATTCAGTCGCATCTTCAAAGTAGATCTTCAAATAACGTTTTTGTTTAGTTTCAGATATTGGTTCGGATTGCAGTAAAGATAGCCATAGAACTGTATTGGTAATTCTGCGAGTTTGGGTAATTAGAGAAATCGTTACTTTTTCCAATTCATTGCGTGTTCGGTCTGTTTTTATTTTTAACAATGGTACTACTGTTTCTTGTGGCAAATGTCCACCATGAACATACTGCGTTCCGCCACCTTTTAATGCGAATCGGTTTGTTCCTCGAGGTACGGTTACAAACATTTCCTCATTTAATTGTTTGTTTAAAGGCATCGATACTCCGACTTCATTTCCTAAAGCTTTTTTTGTTAATACAAATCTTTTATTTTTTAAGATAGCTTGCTCTTTTAGATCGACTATTGCTTTTTCAGAATTTTGTAAGGGCTGATCACTGTATAAATAACCATGATCGGCTGTCACTAAGAACTGGTTTACGGAAAGTTCAACTGTTAAACGATTCATTAACCTTAAAAGCTGTTCAATCGTAGATTCTGTTGCACGCAAAACGTCACTCTCTGTTTTAGGATTGTCTCCAATTGCATCAATGTAGTTATGATAAATATAAATGACTTTTTTACCGTTAAACTGTTCTCTCAGCTTTGCCTGATTCATGGTCAGCAAATCATCTACATTTACAGCAAGAACTTCATTGGGTATATTATTTTCTAAAAGCTGCTGGCGTTGCTTGATTCCTGTTCTTTTCTTACCATCGATTTGAACCTCACCTGAATCAGTCAAATCAATTTTTTCATGCGGTAATAGATTTGCCATTCCTATTGATGTAACAGATGGAAGATCCGTCTGCATCCACTCAAGCTCTCCGTTAAACCTCTTTTCGCTAGTTAGTTGAGCATACAACTCTTCTCCCGCTTCATATCGTAGTCCATCGGATATAAGGACAACGATTCTGCGCTGATTAGTCACATAAGGAAGAACTTCATTTTTATAAAAATCAGCTTGTACTCGGTCTGTAATGATGGAGGAGTCGGCCTCCGTTAATCGAGTCCATTTATCCGCTAAAGGTTCAAAGTATTTTTTGTTAATTAAACGATTCCAATGATCCAATTGTTTAGAAAATCGTTCTTGCCATTCTGAATCCAGAGTTTCAAATACACGATTCAACTTTCTATGCTGTTGATCTATTTTATAGAATCTTTTAGTATATTGCTCTAATAACTCTTCTTTGGTTTGATAATTAAGTAGTTCGACTTCCATATCTTCAACAGCATGGACTAGATAAACTGCATGCTTAATCAACCTATAACTATTTTTGAATTGAGAATACCAGAATGTATTTCTTCGTTGCGCAATCCAATTCACTTGTTCATCCGCTTCAACCGTATGAATTGTTTCAGTCAGTCGAGTAATCAGTTCTCTATCAAACCACTGGAACGTTTCTAACTGGCTGAGTGTTTTACTAGGTAGTTCACCAAAGAGCATTTGAAAGTCAAATTTCTCCTGAATCGTTGTTGCAACGAATTGATAACTTTGGTCTTGATTTTTTGTATTCATCCACTGATTGATAAAAACGATGACTGGATTTGCTTTTGAAAGAATAAATGGTTTAAGTTCCGTTGGTAGTTGCCCTTCTAATTCAGCATTTAAGTGTGTAAAAAAGATTCGTTTCATCATGTCATTGATTGATTTTTGGTTAGTTGAACTCGTCTCTTCGTTATACCCAATCAATTCATCCACTTGATTCCAAAAACGATCAATATTTCCGAATTTGAGTAATTGATCCCACTTTTCATGACTGTCTTGTGCTTCTTCTTCAAATAACGCGATCCAAATACTCATCCAATCCGCTGTTTCGGCTTTTACTAAAGAGGCCTGAATACTGTACTCAAAATATTCAGCCGTATCGAAAGGAGCTTTCTCCCATAGCCGTTTCATTCGATTGATTCTCGCTTTGTTTTTGAAGAAGGGGGTATAACGCTTTACGATTTTTGTAAGGTCTTCTCGGTCTGGATCTATACCAATGGATAAGAATAACTGACTTTCTTGATCCACTTTCAACTCTTCACTATAGAACAATACATCAAGTAGTGGATTTTCTCTGGGGCTAGGTTTATCCATTTTAAAGTATAGAAAAAGTGATTCTTGAGTATATTCCCGCTCAATCAGATATTGGGTTTTAAAATAATTCTGTTCTGTTACATACAGTAAAATAAACTGCTTTGATTCTTTACTCATTACCTGGAGTTGATCGAGATAAGAGCCGTCTGAGTCATAGAGGTATACAATCTTACGTTTTTCTCCTGCTTTCAACGGTAAGTTAAAGTACTCAGTCACTCGCGCTGTCAACTCTTGTACCACTCTGTCATTCCTCCAATTTTACAGTTTTTCCAAACTATTTTTCTTAGATTTTTTATTTGTATCTGGATGTATAACTTCTATATCTTGAAATTTATTGTAATTGACCAACACACCATCATCCAAGTCTAGTTCAATTTGTTGTCTGGCTAGATGATCGAGAAGTTCTGCGTATTCGACAATTTCTTTTTTATCTTTATGATAATTTTCAATTGTCTTTTGTGCGGCCGCTTTTTCTTTCTTGGAAGCATACTCATCCTCTAATAGGTGTTCTTCTAGAGCAATTAGGTTATCCAAGGCTTTGCTTTCATTCAATACATATTCTGTCCGCATACGACCAATCGTATTTTTGTCATAGCGATGAAGATAAATCAAACCTTTGAAAGCTCCTCTTTTCCCACTAGAAAACATCCAGTATATCGGACGATTCTTATAAATCTGTTTATGATCTTTAAAGAATTCTTTTTGAAAATACCTGCGAATTCGTTCGCGCGCACTTTCATTTGCTCTTTTCGACAAAGCTTCTGCAATAAATAAAAGATTTTCTTCAAGTGTCTCTTCGCTATAAATAACGGAGAGTAATTCTTCTATTTTTTTGACAATGTCATCTTGGAAATAAGCTTCTTCTGTAATTGGAATGATGTTATTCATATCTGGCTGATAACTAACATATTTTGTTTGATTCCAGTCTCCACCAGCATAGGATAATCCTTCTTGATCTAGAGAATACCGACCAAATACAATTCCAATAAGGTATGACAGAAAACTCTTAACGTCTCTCTCAAGATCTGCCTTGCGTACAGTAACATCCTTGTCATCGACTTCGGGTGTTAATTCCTCCTGGAGACCATAGATGTCTATAAAGATTTGGTTTAATTCTTCTTCATTTTGTTTTAGTTGATTGAAGCGTTCTTCAGCAATGGAGTTCCAATTGTTAAAAGAGTCATTAATATTAGTAGTATCTTGCTGATATTCTATAAATGAATGTTTTTTGAAGCCCCATGAGCTCTCAAAAGAATCCCAATCCTTTTCACAGAGCAAAATATTATTATTTACTACACTTATAATTTCTGAATTATTTACAAGTATAATAGGAAACTTGGAAACTTCTCCTGATTGAAAATTAAGAGTTGGGTTAATTTGACCAAAAATATAATGAAATACTTTTGAATTTAATAAGCCAAGAATATATTCTTCCTCATCGACATTAAAAATACAGCAACCGCCGTTATCAAATATAAATCCGTATCCGAATTTTCTAATACTAAATTTGCTGCTCGATACTGTAGACCAAGTTAGACCAGGTTTCATAAAAAAATTATAATTAGCAATTACAGCTGTTTTTATATTACGAATTGCTTTAGCATCATCGTACCAATCTATAATATAATTATTATTACCAAACCATTTCCTATAACCTCCACCTTTATTGTAAGGATACCATCTGTTTAATAATGTTTTATTTCTCTCAATTTTTTTATTTTCAAAGTTAATTGTATCGTGTATCACTTCATACCAAAATCTCAGAAATCTATGATTATTAGAAGTGGAATTACCTTTACGAGGTGAAGTTATTTCTCCTAACTTAATATTGTTTACGTATAATTTTAATATATTTTGACTAGCCCAATATGCTATAGGACTCCCTGGTATTTTATTGAAGTCTTGCTGATTGAATGTATACAGGTAATCTATTGATGAGTTTTCAATGGCTTCTAAATATTTCTCTTCTTGTACAGTCATTCCACCTTTAAAGTCAGCTAACCGGACGTACTGACCTACTGGACTAGTGCCATTATTCTTGATAACAAATGTACATAAAGGCACTGTTGCATCTTCAAATGCCGAATACTCCATTTGGATCAAATTGGTTATACTTTTTTGATCAATTAAGTAATTTCTCAATTTTTCATAGGAACTGATAAACATCCACACAAAAGGTGTCATAAATCCGTTATAGCCACCTTTTGTTGTCATTTGGCTACAAACATACATAAATACTGAAAACATATCCTTTTTATAATCAGCAAAATACTTATTTACATATTTGCTGACTTTAGATTCAAAGCGATTTAAGTAAGGAGGATTCGTTACCACAATCTCAAATCGACTTGAAAGAATCTCGTATTGATTAATTAAATCTTCAAGAGCTGGATAGAAGTATTCAAATAAATCAGATGTTTCTAATGTTATCTCGGCTTCTTCTTGAATATACGTCATTTGTGCTCGAATACGATCGATGTCAATTTCTGGAACTTGAATAATCGAGCCATATAACTTGGCATCGTAAAAGACATCTAACAGAGACATGACTGTTTCTTTCAGTTGCTCGTTGTTTTCTGAAAAAACGTCAACTTGTTCTTCTGTCAGATGGTTACTTTCTTCAATACCATAAATATTTGTTTCCCATTCTCTATTCAGTAATCGGCGGTCGTATTCTCTCGCTTTCATAACCACTGCAAAAGTTGCCAGTTGAGCAGCTCTTTTATCGATATCTAGTCCAAACAGGTTATTTTCCAGTATTTTTTTAGGTATATCTCTTTCTCTATATCCTCTAGAAAGATATAGCTTATGGAAAACTTCAAAGGCATAAACTAAGATATGTCCCGATCCGCAACTAGGGTCTAAAAACTTTATGTTTTCTACATCAACTGTAGGGTCTTTTAAAGCTTCTAGTTGTACTTTGACCTCGTCTATTTGTTCCGCATCTTCCAAGTAATATTCTAAGTTCGATTTTAATTCATCATCAGGATGGTTTTCTAGCCAGTAACGTCCTAAGGAGTTATCAACCATATACTGAACAATCCATTTAGGCGTAAATAATTGCGTTGCAGGTCCAATATCTTCTTTTCCAGCTTTTTTACTTTTATTGGCAAAAAAGGCATTTTTATCTTCTGTGACGTAATACTGATAGAGCCAGCCTACAATTTCTACTTGTTTCCAATCTTCTTCAGAAATGGTAGTAACTAACTGATTCAAAAAGCTATTTTCGCTTAATAAATTGTTCGGTAGAAGCAAACCAATATCTTGATCGATATGACCAAATACTGTTGGCATTGCTTTTCCCAGAATATTACTTTGATTGATTAGTAAATACTGATATAGTTCATCAGTTTTACCTTGATCAAATAATCTATACACTCTATCTCGGTCAAGTTCTAGTTCATCGATGATTTGCATAATGTTTTTCAAAGCGTCTGGATTACGATGGTCGCCTCCGCTGGACGAAAGTATGCGCATATTGATCGGCAGATAATCATTTATCTCCATATATCTTAGTGCAATCAATCGATTGAACCATGTATAGGTTGCCTCTTCCATAACGGCTTCGTACCCATCTAATAAGATACGATTTTTTAAGTGACGATATTGTTTTTCTTGAGTCTCGCCGAAGACGGTCTCATTATATACGAGACCGCCTGATACTTCTTCCGCAGAAAAGGTCCCATCTTCATTGATACCAAAATATTTTGCCTTTGCTTTAATTTCTTTGATTAAATTTTTCCTTGCTTGAGTCGCAAATACTTTCAATGCTGTTTTATTCATGGCTACTCCTCCTCTAAGTTAGTTTGACAACATCCGCTTGTTCTAATTTTTCAAGCAAAGATGTTCGAAGAACCTGGAGGTACCCATCAATATCATCTTCTGTTCTTAAATCGACCATGCGTTTTGGCAGCAGATCTGACCGACTCATCACATAACTTTTTTCTGGTTTTGGCTTAAGTATCAGTTTGGTATTAGGACCAGAATTCATTCCTGTTGCTTCTTCGATTACAGAGTTTCCATTGGAATCGACTTCAGATTTCGATCTATCCACTTTATCTTCTTGTTCCGATTTGTCTTTTACGATTCGCTGTCTTTCTGCTTCTTGTCTTTCGTAAATCCCTTGCTTTGCTTCATCAATTTGTCTAACGACTGTATTCTTGATTTGCTGACTTTCATTTTCAAATGACCGAATTTTTCCAACAGTTTTTGCGTGAATCATCTTTTGTTCTAGATCACTGATTTTAAATTGATAACTACGATTGATTTTATCTTGTTCTGAGTAGCCATCTAGTTCTTGTAGTAACTTCTCTATATCCGATTTATCTTGATCGACCATATCTTTTATAGGGGCCGTTACGTTTTCTAGGTGTTGCCCGAGCTCCATATTAAAACGGTCAATGAGATCATTCAATTCTTTTATCCTCGAATAAGGTCGCTCCAGATTCAAAATTTCTTGAATAGTTTTTGCCAAAAAATCAATTTCAAGATTATCTAAGTAGTGCTGGTCTTCTAGATATAGTAAATTGGCTTGAACAGCTTTCTCGTAAATAGATTTTTGACTCGTGCTGAAAAAACTTTTGACATCTTCTAACTCTTCCATTGTCTCCATAACCTGTTCATCGTTTTGCGCTAGATAAGTTAGGAGTTCAATATTTTCTTCAATGGCAACGACTTTTTGAACTAAATTCAATCCTTCTCTAACCAAATTACGCTCGGGAAAAGAAACCGTCCTATAATTCGTTTCAAGCAGTTCTAAATTCTTCTGTTCTCTTGAGAAACGTTCTCGGATCGTCTGAGCAATATCCTCTTCTTTTTCTCCTAAAGCAGTAATTCCGAACACATCGCTGATCAACTGTCTGGCTTGATTCATTATGCGTGTATCGATTGTTTTACGTTTTTTAACTACAATGCGTTCTTGTACATTTTTCTTTAGTATCTGTCTTAAAAAATGATCTTCTGACAATACCATTTTTCGACTATGCTGCAATAGGACAATTCGCTCTGCAATTATTAAATGGCTTAAAGTAGCTAAAATATCCAGTTCTTTCCATCCATAGGGTTCTTTACTGTAGCGTTCAATGATTTCAAGTAATGTCACGTCCATATTTCGATCATGAAGGGTATTTAAATACCGTTCTATTTCTTCAGTAGCTTGACGGTTATCATCAACAAACTGCTCATCGATCATGTTCATCTGATCATCTGTAATCAGCTTTTCTAACTGATCTTTTGTATAATTTTTAACTATATAACTCAATTTAGGATAAAAAGATTCAACGAGCAATCTTAGCCCTTCTTCTATTCTCAAAAGCGGTGGACCTTTAACCTCAACTTCAAATCCATTGACATAGATCACAGATTCTTCAATAGCCATTTTTAGTTTTGCTTTAAAAGCAGCTGAGATTTTGTTTCTCTCTTGTCCTTTTCTCGCATTGATCTCTTCAATCAGAGGTGTCTTTGTCTTGCTAGACTGTTCACGCAGATATAAATTGATTTTGTGTACGTGTCTAAGTTCTCCAAAATCATACTCGTCAGGGATTCTGACGACAACTTTTGGTTCTCTTTGAGATAATGCAATCATTTCTGTTTCTTCTGCTATTTCTGAATACACCGTTAAAAACCGAATACCCAAATCTGTAGTAAGGTTATTGATCCCTCGATCATCAATCCATTGCGATAGGTTGATCAAGTACTCAATAGACGGTTTATCTTGAAATGGCCGATAAGCAAATTTACGAATCGCCAATAGTTCTTCTACCAAAAGCTTTCCAACTTCATGTACCAAGTCAGAAGTTGGAAAGTGAATATTACCTATTTCACGGTTGACGTCTTGTTCCTCATTCGTTAAAAATTGATAGTTATTCCCAATACGCTGAACATAAAATTCCTTTTCAAGTAATTTCATGGTCTGACTGATTTGTTTTTGAAGCTCAATCGTATCCTGGTCAACGTGAGACGTCATTAATGTTGTGATATTCTTCAAGGTGCCCGGCATCTCATCGATGTAACGGATCAAGAATAATAATTTTAGTACACTTACATCAAACTCATTTAATGCTTCATTTTGAGTTGCTTTAATGATTGTACTTCGAACACTATGCTCTAATGCTTGGTCAATATGTGTGTAAAAAGTCGAGAATGGAATTAGTTGACCAATCTCCTTATCTTTGTATTCAATCGTTGCTTGTTGAATGGATTCAAGTAAATTTCTTTCTCCATCAGATAAGTGCTTACCAGCAGAACCATGTTCACGAATGGACGTAAATACTTTCTGCAATAAATGGAATTGATAAGGTACAAAAGGGTATACGCTAATAAAGCTCTCCTGATCTGAATAAAAACGAAATCCTTTAGGTACGTTATCATCAAATTCCAGTTTATTTCTTAAGGCTGTCTCTTGTTCGTCAAATGTTAGAGCTAGCGAATCGACCGCTGTCTCTCTTTTTTCAAGTAACCTTACTTTGATGACTTCATCCGCATTTGCACTACTTAAATTGATCCGTGTATTGAAACGGCCTTGAATTTTAGAGAAGTCTGTAGCAGATAGGTTTTCGCTTAAACTATCTATATCCTGTTGAGAAGTGACAAGTACCCAAATTTTACCGTGACAATATTTACCTAAATCTTCTACAACTGTCTGAAGATTCAACATCAGCTGCGTATTGTTAGAAATATACTGTCCTACTTCATCCGCTGCAAAAATCAAGCGAAAGTCCTCTTCTTTGCTCTCTAAGTATTTTTTTAGTCGTTTAGCAAAACTATCCACTGATATAGAATAATTCTGCTCACCTTCTTCGATCCATTTACGTGCACTCTCTTCTGACATTTGTGTTCCTTTTGCGAGCGCCGTAATAATTTCGTCTAGATTATAATAGTATTCGTCTCGACCTTCTTCCCATGTCACTGTTGTTTCTTCTTTGAACGCGCTTTTGAATGCCTCATAATCTCCATTTGTTTCTAAGGTTTCTTCCAGCTGAGCTAACCAAGGAATACTTGCTGAGTAACCACGCATTTCATTAAAAACTTTATTAAAAACTTTGACGATTCCTTCTTTATTTAGCTTGGAATCCGCCTCTGTTTTAGAATCAATATTGAATAAAACGACTTCACTTGGTAGAGAAGCAATTTCTTTCATTTGTTCTAATGTTTTTGAATGATGTATTTTATCTTTAAAATACGTGAAAGGCTGTTGTTGATCGACTTTGACAGTTGAATTTAACAAATAAGATAAAATTTTCAGGAAATGAGATTTACCTGATCCAAAAAATCCAGATATCCAAACACCGACTTTGTCAGTTGGATACTGATAGGTTTTTCTATACGCATGAAAAAAAGTTTCGAAATGTCTTGCTAGTTCTTCTGTAACAACATATTCTTCTAATTCTTGACGAATATTTTCTTTTTCTTCTTGTCCAATTTTGATTACACCTTGAATATCACGTGTAATATCTTTTTTGAATAATTGTTCTATGTTCACAGGGTATTCTCCTTTAGGATTCCACGGCCCGGAAGGCGCGGTAGTAATGGTCATCTAAGAATTCTTTAAATAAATGAAGTTGCCCATTCGTGTACACTCCTGGATAGAATAAAATAAGTGGTCTTTTTTCGATGATGGGCTGTAAATTGTTTAATAGAACGTGGCTCCGAACGAGCGGAAAAGCTTTTCCTACTCCAGTAATAAAAACGATAGACTCTTTATCCCATTTTTCATCAAAAGACTGAACGATCCAGTCTTGATCGGTTGCTATACGTAAAGCTTGCTGCATTTTCTGAAAAAGAAATTCTGAGTTTTTACGGCTTTCAATCTGAAAGTTTTTTTCCAAGTAATTCTTTTTTTCAAAAAATTCTAAAATCAGATCATATAAGTCGAAAACTTGTATTGAAATGTTCGGATTGGATAGTTTTAATTCTTGTATCATCAGTGGAATCCTCTCACGAACGATCAGTTCATCTACTGGTTCGTGATCAAAAATGAAAAAGCCTACTTCATTTCCTAATTTCGTGTTATCCAGCAACTCCTTATTTAAAAGTCTACTCTTTAATTCTTCAAGCCTTTCAGTCACTGGACGCATAACGCACCTCCCCAAGAACGATTTCTACAGCTTTGTCATCCTGTAATTTTTTCAATCGTTCAGATATTTTTGGCTCAATGTAAGGGATTTGTAGAAGAATATGTTCTTCTATTTTTTCCCCATATCCCGATTCAATTAAAACTTGGTGAAGTGCATTGACTAATCGCCCATTTGTTTCTGCATTCCAGCTAGCCACCTTCTGACTTTGCTCTGCTTTTTTTTCAAGAAAAACCTCCGTTTCTCTTCTCTGCAAGTCCCATTCTAAAACTCTTCTTTTTTCCCAGATCAATTCTCTTGCCCATTCGAATAACAATCGATCTCTTTTCAGAAGCGCATAAAATAATACTGCTTTACTTGTCAATGGGTCAGTGTTTAGAAAATCGTGTAGCAATTCTTCATCCAAGTAAGTCAATCTTTTTAGAATTTCATTTAGAAATCCTTTAGTCCTACTTTTACTTTTTAGCTGAAATAAATTCTTGTCTATCACCTGATAAATGATTTCTTCTTTTGTTTTCCCTTCAAGCATAAGTTGTGCAACAGCTTTCGATTGAGGATACAAAAAATTCCTAGTATTCAATGTTGTAGAGTAGCTATTTGGGGACATGATTTCGAACCTTCTTTTTATAAATATACTGATAATATTAATTATAGGAATGAAAGAGGTTAAAAAATAATGGTGGAAAGAACTGTGTTTAAAGCAATAATGATGAGAATTTTCTATAGGAGATAAAATAAAGAATTTGTATATTTTTTTAACAGATAGCCCTATGAACACAACTCTTTTTTGGTATAATTAATACTATACATATAAAATAAAGCTCCTAAGCAGGATTACTTTAAATAGGAGTGAACGACTATGCCATTAGAATTATTTAAATCTCATTTAGAAGATAAAGGGCTATCTGAATCAACCATTAAAGCATATTTGTATGCTGTAGAAATTTTTTCAGATACTTACACTGTTGATCATAAACAACTTCTCGAATACAAAGGATATTTAATAGAACACTATAAACCTCAAACTACAAATTTGAGGATCAATGGTATTAATCGTTATCTTGAATATCTAGGTAGAACTGACTTACGTCTAAAAACGATTAAATTTCAGCAAAAAACATTTCTCGAAAACGTCATTAGTCATGCTGATTACACTTTCTTGAAAGCGCAGCTTAAAAAAGAAGGAAAAGTTAAATGGTATTTTATTGTTTGGTATTTAGGGGCTACTGGCGCAAGGATCAGTGAATTAGTCAAACTAAAAATCGAACATATCCAGGTAGGTTATTTTGACATTTACTCTAAAGGTGGAAAGACAAGAAGATTGTATATTCCAAAAAAATTAAAGGATGAAACTTTATTATGGGTTGAAAAAAAAGGGTTAAGATCTGGTTATTTATTTTTGAATCAAAAAAATCAGCAAATTAGTACTAGAGGAATTTCTCTTCATTTAAAATACTGTGCAAAAAAATATGGGATAAATCCAAACGTTGTCTATCCCCATTCATTCAGACATCTTTTTGCAAAGAATTTTTTAAAGAGACATAACGATATATCCCTATTGGCAGATTTAATGGGTCACGATAGTATTGAAACAACAAGGATTTATTTAAGAAAATCTTCAATGGAACAACAGCAAATCATTAATGATGTTGTCACATGGTAATTAATCATATAAAAATAAGCGTGAGATCAAGGAATAAAACCTTGTTCTCACGCTTTCATATTAGCTAACTCATTCATACCTTACTTTAAACGTTTATTATTACAATAAGCATTAACACGCTTACTTTAAAATACTCCAACTAGCCCTTTTAGTTTACTTTCAAACACACTTATTCTATACTTCACTCATCATCCTAACGACTATTCCTAAAACAAAAGTTAAAGGAGGTTAGAACTATTGAATGAGAAAGATAGAGAAAAGAAAAATGCTACCGAAGCAGGTTCGTATCTCGGTGTTGGTTTAGCACTTGGTGCTGCAATTGGCATTTTAACGGATAATTTAGCGATCGGTTTAGCACTAGGGCTTGCGTTTGGTTCAGCCTTTGGCGCATTCAGTTATTCAAAAAAAGAAAAAGAAGATAAGTAAAAATAAGCCTAGTCTACAACTTAAGTAGATTAGGCTTATTTTTGTGTATCTAGTTATTTTCTCGTTCAGAACTATATTGTAGAAGTTTCTTGGTCACATCATCAGGATCCATGCCGATCAATTTACGATCTAGGACTTGATTGATAACTTTTTGATCTACGTCAGGATGTATTTCTTTTAGCAATTCAAGCGTTTTTCTTGCGCCCTGATCCATTGAATGTGCTCCAGAAATTAACAGAATATCATCTGGTTTCAATTGTTCAACGCCAAAACGTAACGTTTCATCCAGTTCTTCATAAAATGTGATGTCAATGTCGTTCTGATTCATTACTTTCAGGAATGCTGCTAATTCCTCTTCTGTTACCTTATCTTTTTTTTCCACGTGAGAAGGCGCTGTCGTTAATATAATTTTGCTAACGTTTATTGTATTAAACCATTCTGCCAAGGAGTTTGCAATTTCCGTGCTGTGTTCCGGTCCATTATTCCCTCGGATAGCGTGGACTAGATGTAAATCTTTGTATTCAAGATGGCTGATCGTTTCCATGCATGAATCAATATTATTTTGATTTAATAACAAATCATCTATTACTTTAAATTCGTTGTCATATAGCATTTGGAAGCGTCTTTCGACACCAGTAAAGTTCTTGATTCCTAACTGAATCACTTCAACAGGTATATCATTTACAAGGCCAGTAACCACTGCCGTCAGTGCATTGTAAATAGAGTGGTAACCAGGAATCGACATCTCCAATTCGAAACTCATCGTTTCAATCTGTTTTCCAGTTAAAGAAGAAAATGGCTTCATAATATTCACTTTGAATTGAGGCTTTCCTGATAAAAAGCGAAGGTCCGAAACTGTCATTGTACCCGACTGATTTTCAATACCAAACGTGACGACTTGTGCTTGTGTCTCCTTTTCCAAAGGAACCAGTAGTGGTTCATCAATATTTAAAATTGCTGTGCTTTGCTTGGGTGCTTTTCTGACTAGTGCAGCTTTTGCATCAAAATAAGCTTCAAAAGATTCATGTAATCGAATGTGTTCTGGGCTTATGTTCATAAATGCCACTACATCAAATTCTGTATGATAGACTCTTTTAAGTTCAAGCGCTGAAGATGAGACTTCCATAGAGACATGAGAAATTTCACAATCTCTCATTTTTGCAAAATGCTGCTGCAAATCATAGGACTCAGGTGTCGTCAACCGACTCATTTCAATCTCTTTATCCATTTTCACTAGAATCGTTCCAATCAGACCCGATTTTAGTTTATGTGCTTTAAAGATTTCTTCTGTCATATAAGTGATGGTTGTTTTGCCGTTTGTAGCTGTCACTCCAAATATACTTAAAGATTTAGAAGGATTACCAAAGAAATTACTGGATATAATCGCTAATGCTTCACGGCTATCATTAACTTTGAGTTGTAGTACATCTAGTTCTTCAAGAAAATGCTCAACGACAACGACTGTCGCACCTTTTTTCACAGCATCTTTTGCATATTGATGTCCATCAGCTTGATGTCCTTTAATGCAGACAAATAGTGTTTGTGGTTCAACTTCTTTTGAATGATAAGCTATTTTTTCAATGTGGGTCTCTTTTTTTTCTGTTTTGAGCTGAGCTGGACGGCTAGAGTCGATCTCTACCGAGGTCAATAGGTCAGTTAGGTTCATGTTGATCTTGACTCCTCCAATGAATGCATACAGTGTCTAATAGTAAGCTGTTCGTTCAATTTAAGCCTTTACGTAACTTCTAGTTTACTATCTTATCTGTTTTATGTCATATCATTTGCTCACTGATGTTAGATGATCACATATTTATTACAAAACTAACTTATCTATAAAAGCTCTATCTATTACAGAGATTTGGAATGTCTTCTATTGAAGGCATTCCGTTTTGTGCTCCCGACTTCTGTATAGAAACGGCGGCCGCTTTGTTCGCAAATCGTACGCACTCTTCTAATGTTTGACCTTCCATATACGCTACTGCAAAGGCTCCGTTGAACGTATCTCCAGCTCCTGTAGTATCCACAACATGCTCTATTTCAATTGCAGGTACAGTTACAATTTTATCACCATCATGAAATTGTGCTCCGTTTTGTCCTAGTGTCACAATCAGTTTATTGGAATATTTCTCAAGCATATTACTTATCGACTGTCCAGGAAACATTTCTTGAAATTCTGTTTCATTCGGCGTCAGGAAAGTAATGAATTTCATTAACTCTTCTGTTAACTTTCTAGCTGGAGCTGGGTTATATAATACTGGAATACGATTTTGATAGCTTTGATCAATCAATTTTTCAATCGTAGCTTGTGGCAATTCATTTTGGACTAGTACCATATCACTTTGTTTCAGCATGTCTATCTGTTGTTGATTTTGAAAGAGACAATCAGGTGTATAGGCATCATTTGCTCCCGCTACATAAATGATCATGTTATCTCCATTCATTACGGTTATAACGGCTGACCCTGATGGAGCATCTTTAATGATTTGCACGTGATTACTTCCAACAGCATTCTTTTTTAAATTGTCTAACAGTCTTTCTCCAAAAACATCTGAACCAACGGCTCCAAACATTTCAACTTCAGCACCTAGTCGAGCAGCCGCAACAGCCTGATTAGCGCCTTTACCTCCAAAATGGGTTTCAAAGGTTTCCCCGAAAATCGTTCCCCCTACTTTTGGCTCTCTTTTTGTTTCTACGACAAAATCCGTTGAAATACTTCCAACGACTAACAATTTTGACATGTCATTTCATTCCTTTCTAGTATATTATCCACATAGACAAGAGGATAAGGAAAACTTGATGCAATGGATAATACCAATAGAAAAAATATTTGGGTAACCTAGGCAACTTGATTGCCTTTTCTGATAAAAATAGTGGAATAGACAGTACAGAATAGGTTTGCAAAGAAATGCCTACAATAAACTGGACAATGCCAGCAGCCACTATCCCTTGCACTACATTACGCTCTTTTATCCAGTAAATGCTCCAACCAAACAAAAATCCATACACACTGTATTCAGTTGGTATACTTAGTAACAAGAACCCTAAAAAATACCGCGGATACTTCATGGAAAGTGAAAAGACTGCCAATAAAAACACCACATTGATGGTATTTGGCGTAATCGGCATAGAAATTACCCCTAGTAGTAATAATCTTATGATGTACTTTTTATAATCTCGGGTTCTCAAGGTACCTTCTACTGTGCTGTACAAAAAACAAGGAAAAGCGATTCGTCCGATTAATCTTAACCATAAATATTGAGGGAAAAGAAAAGCGCCCGCATGATCGATCGTCATTGTGATAATCCCGATCCACTTGATCATATTCAGCTTGTAGTCAAAATTGGTCTGCATCATTTAAGTCCTTCCTATGTATAGTTTTATAGTCTACATTATACCAGTTTAATCGTTAAATCGGTTTTTCATTGTGCGCAAAAAAAGCTAAAAGGAATGATCTGTTACTATCATCCCTTTTAGTTTTTGATTCTATTTGAAATTCGTCAAAAGTTAAACTTTCTCAGCACTGATAATATAAAGGGAAATAGAGTCTCCTTTGTTTTCGTTAACAGTTTGATAAAAAAATTCCGTATAAATATTTTTGAAATTGTAACTAGGAAGCTTTTCTAAAAGTTTCTTTTGAGAGAGTGTTTGAGGATGGTGACTTGAACCTTCGCTTCTTTCCATCTCAATAATCATCAATTGTCCGCCTGAATAGATTGCGTCAGACAGTTTCATCAATAGGCTTTCTGGATCAGCGATATGGTGTAAGACTAAGGACATAAAAATCGTATCTACTTTTTCGAAAAGTACACGGTTTGTTTCGATGTCCAAGTGTTTTGGAGTTAAATGACTAAATGATGAGTCTTTGATCTTCTTTTCTACTACTTTAATCATTTCAGCCGATGAATCAATCATCAAGATGGATTCAAAAGCATCTGACAGCTCTAGACTTAATAGCCCAGTTCCACATCCAAAATCAATTGCAGACTTGGATTCTTTATGATTCAACAAACGACGAATCAGATTTGCGGACTTTTTCGCCATCTCTACTCTATCCGCTTTATCGTATGTCGCTGCCATTTTATCAAATGCTTCTATATGTCCCACTTTTACACTCCTTTTAGTTCTTCTTATATGCCGACGCGCTATAATCGAAAATAATGCCGACTCCTGCCATATGTCCATGGCTAGCAGATACGATCAATTGAGAGGGTCCTGTAATTTCTCCTGCCGCATAGATGCCTTTAATATTGGTTCGACCCATTGAATCAGTTGATACAAATCCTGCCTCATTAACTTCAAGTCCTAACTCTTCTACGAAAGGAAAGTTCTGATTAATCGTTGGTGTACAAAAGCCACCTGTTCTAATGACTTCTTCTCCATCTTCAAATACTACACTCTGTAGCGCTCCGTTTTCGCCTTTTAGCTCCACTATTTCTTTGTCAATCAGTCTAATTTGGTTCAATTTTAAATCTTTTTTCTGCTGGGCATCAAAAATATCCATTCCGTTCGTTGCGACAATCAGATCTTCTGACCAATTATTTAGTAACGTCGGTAAATGTGCTCCTTCTTTAGTATCAATGATTAATATCAATGAACAATCTTGCATTTCCCATCCATCACAAAATGGACAAGAAAATAGACTTTTACCATAATAAGATTCGATATTTTTTACAGCAGGTAAGGTTTCTTTGAAACCAATGGCTAAAACGACCGCTCTCGTTTGAACGGTTTCCCCTGTTTCTGTTTTGAGTTCAAACGTATGATCAAGTTTAGAGTCAATGGATACTATTCTGGCATTTTCTGTTTTGATCGTCGGATATTTCGATAGATCTCTTCTTCCTTTTTCTCTGAATTGTTCTGGTGTCACACCGTCTCTCGTTAAAAACGCATGGGCCTCTTGAGTGACTCTGTTTCTAGGTAGTTCTTCATCAATCAAAAGAACTTCTTTTTTGCCTCTTCCAGCAACTAATGCAGCACTCATTCCTGCTGGGCCTCCACCAATTACTACAACTTCTAGCATATTAATCTCTCCTTATTAACTCTATTAAAGACCTTTAATATCTATAATTAAAGTAAAATTAGTGATTCACTAATTTTTTTCAGGCATTTGTAAAAGAATTCCTGCAATTGTTTTGCTCGCTAGTTCTTCTTTCATTTTGTCTTCTACTTCTGACATTGTACGCTCAATTAAACACGTTTGACTCCATTTTCCATCATGTGACATTGTACAATTCAGTAAAGATTCATATCCTTCTGTAGCCTGTATTACATCGAGAAAGGAGCATTCTTCAGGTTCACGTACCAATCGGTATCCACCTTTAACTCCAGGCGTCGATTCGATCAAACCGGCTTTAGATAGTTTTGTTAAAATCTTTGATAAATAAGTTGGAGATAATTTTTGGCGCTGTGCTAGTGTATCTACCCCTACCGCTTCATTCGTATTTTCCATAGCTAAGTGAACCATAGAATGTAACGCATAGTTCGTTGCTTTAGAAAACTTCATTAAAGTCACCCTTTTAATTATAGATTCATTTTGTCTTTAATTGAATAGTAGAACTATTCTGACATAAAGTCAATAGAAAAAATCTCTAGTACAATGATAAAAATATCAAAAGAAAAACCCTGAAAAGGATTGTAAAAGTACAATTCTTTCAGGGGTTCTCTGTATTTTAAGACTTTCAAAAGACTTCTATTTCAGTCTCCTAATAGTAAACGATACGCTATATATCAGAAATTACTTAGCTACTTTAGATTCAAGACCTTCAGCTTTTAAGAATTCACTGAATGGTACCAATTCTTCAGCTTCATATTTCGCTTTATAATCGTTAATTTCTTCTGCACTATACAATGTTGAGTCTAATTTCAGTGTTTCAACTGGAATTGGACGGTCTTTTGTAATTTTACAATCTACAACGACTGTTTTGCCTTCTTTATAAGCTTTAACAGCATCAGCCATTACTTGGTCTACATCTTCAATACGGCTTACTGTGAAACCAACTGCACCTTGAGCTTCCCCAATTTTTGCGTAGTCTACATCAGTAAAATCAGTACCGAAAGTATTTGTATTTGTATCTTCGTATTTGTTCTTGATAAATGCATATTCAGTGTTCGTGAATACGATGTTGATAACAGGCATGTTGTAACGTACGTTAGTAACGATATCTTGATAGTTCATTGAGAACGCACCATCACCCATGATGTTAAAGACTTGACGATCAGGATACACGTTTTTAGCACCAATACCACCAGGAAGTCCGATTCCCATAGTCGCAAACAATGGAGAAGTTCTCCACATATTCTTAGGTGTCATGTGTAAGTGACGGATAGATGTTTGAGTAGAGTTCCCAACATCGATTGAGTAAATTGCATCTTCATCAGCGTATTTGTTGATTGCATTGTATACTTGATAAAGTTGTAACGCGCCACTTTCTTTTGTTTCCAACTTAGTCATGTAGTCACGCCAGTTTTGAATATTTTTCAAGTTAGCATTCCACCAAGCTGATTCTGGAACAGCTGTTACTTTTTCAAGTAATGAGTGAACTGCTTCGCCTGCATCTCCAAGAATCGCAACATCTGCATTGTGACGTTTACCAAGCATTGTTGGGTTGTTATCAATTTGGATGAAGGTTTCAGTGTTTGAGAATGTACCTTCAATTTCAGCAAACGGGAAGTTTGATCCAACGAATAAGATTGTATCTGCTTCTTTAACTGTTTCGTTAGCTGGTTTCCAACCTACACGGTATGTTGAACCAGTCAACGCTTCAAAATCATACTCAAAAGTTTCAAAGTTTTTACCAGTTGTAATGACTGGCGCTTTAAGTTTACGAGATAATTCTTGAACAGCTGGACCGTGTCCCATTGTTCCGACACCCGCGTAAATTGCAGGACGTTTAGCATTGTTTAATAATTCAACTGCAGCGTCAATATCCGCTTCGTTAAGTGCTGGAGATACATAATCACGGTAGCTGTGACCTGAAGAGTAGAATGCATCGTTATCGATTTCGTGGTAACCGAAATCACCAGGTAGTTCGATTACCGATACACCGCGTTTAGAGATAGCAGTACGGATTGCATCGTCAATCATTTTTGGTACTTGTTCAGCATAAGCCGCACGGCGGTTGTATACTGCAATACTTGCGAACATTGGATTTTGGTTCAATTCTTGGAATGCATCCATGTTTAACTCTTTTTGAGGACGAGATCCTAAAATAGCTAAAACAGGCGTGTTATCCATTGCTGCATCGTAAAGACCATTGATTAAGTGAGAAGCCCCAGGACCACCTGATCCAACACAAACAGCGATGTTTCCGCCAAATTTGCTTTGCATTACAGCTGCCATTGCGCCAACTTCTTCATGTTTTACTTGAATAAATTTAATATCAGTATCTTTTTGCTCACCTAAAGATTCCATTAAAGGAGCTAACGTTCCTGAAGGAATTCCATAAATTGTATCAATTCCCCATCCTTCTAAAACTTTTAGTGAAGCTGTACTGACTTTAGTTTTTCCACTTGTCATTCAAAAATCCTCCTAAAATAAATACACAAATAAATCCTTAAACATTTTAGCACGTTTAAATTGAGATTTAAAGTTCATTTCCGATTGTTTATTATAATTCAACCACCAATTCAAAAAAACGTCACTTATTGTACATATTTACTGTTAAAAATATATTTAAAAGAAGGTGTATTTACTATCATAGCAACATCTCACTTAGCCAATAAAAATAATTTTATGCTAGATTCCCAATTATAGAGTTTTTTTGTTTAAAACAAAAAGTCAAAATAAATAATAGGATTCTATCGTTCATTTTGACTTTTATATGTTTTAAAAGTTGTTACTTTTTTCCATTAATACAAAGTTGGTTTTATTTTTAGCTTCTCGGTTTTCAAAGACTTGCTTTTTTTCAAAGCCTACTCGCTCATACACTTTGATTGCTCGCAAGTTGAATTCCGCTACACTTAATCGATAGCCTCTTATTTGTAATTGTTCTCGTCCAAACTCTATTGCTTCTTGAATAAATGCTTCTTCTAAAACTCTGCCAGTAAACTTTGGATTCATTCCTATTCCTAAGTCAGTAAGCTGCTTATTTGAGTAAGCTTCTGCCTTCACTCCTCCAGGTACTTGCGCATTTTTTCCAAAACATAAAAATCCCATCAACTTTTGATTTTGATCTTTAGCACTGTAGTAAGAACCATCCATAAATTCTGCCAAAGTCTCCAAATCATCTGTCATGTTATAAAAATTTGTATTTTTCTGGATAAGTTCACTGCATTATCTCACGGGCTTCGAGCTCATTCATCGGATCAAATCGGTACTGATTTTGCATCGGTCTTTCTCCTCTGTTCACTATTTCTATGATCGCAAAATAACTTCCATCTTTTTACCTTTTGCTAATTCATCGATCAGTTTGTCCATATATCTAATTTCTTGCATAAGCGGTTCTTCGATTTCTTCTATTCTAACGCCGCAAATCATCCCTTTGATTTGCTCTCTATTCGGATTCAGTTGAGGCGCTTCTTTGAAAAAGGTTCGAAAGTCCTTTTCTTCTTCTACTATTTGCTTTAATCGAATAGTATCATATCCCGTTAACCAACAAATAATCTGGTCTACTTCTAATTTAGTACGGTTTTTTCGCTCTACCTTTTTTATATAGAGTGGATAAACTTTTCCAAAACTCATTGAATAAATTTTATGTTCAGCCATGATTTCTCCTTTGTTTTCTAAAACTGAGGTGCTTTTCGGCAATTTGTCGCTTGTTCATAGCCATAAGCACATTCAAATAGAGTTGGCTCAGCATAAGCACTTGCTGTGAATGTTATACCAACAGGTTCACCATCCGTTGTGTATCCAGCCGGAACTGTAATAGATGGATAGCCAGCTTTAGCCGGTATCATTGCACCTGCATTATTTGGTGTGACAAATGCGTCCAATTGATCCTTTTCAAGAGCGGCATCGATACCTTTTTCTCTTGACTGTTCTTGGTCAAAAATCAAACTATCTAAATACGCTGACTCCGTTAGCTGTCCACTTGTTGCAGCAGCCTGATAGAATAGGGCTTGTCCATATTTCAAATCTTTACTTCCTAGATTCCGGTTACCATTAATCAAGTCGTTCAACGTTTTTAAGCCAAGGCTTGAATCTACTGTCTTCAAGTAAGCTTCTAGTGCGGGTTTGAACTCATATAGCATTACATTGATATCCCAGTTTTCATTAGCGGAAGGAACTTCAATGTTTTCAATAATTTCAGCGCCTTGTGCCTTTAATTGCTCTATCGCTTGATCCATCAATTGTTGCTTATCTTTTTCTACATAGTCAAAATAAGGTTTGCGCGCAATTCCGATTCGTTTTCCTTTTAGACCATCTTTTTTAAGATGATTTGTATAGTCTATTTCTGTTGATGGACCAGTACATGTCACTGGATCGTTTTCATCTTTCCCTTGTATGACCGAAAGCAAAACCGCTGCATCTTCAACTGTTCGTGTCATTGGTCCAGCAGTATCTTGCGTGTGAGAAATTGGAATAATGCCACTGCGACTGATTAATCCAACAGTTGGCTTAACGCCTACAAGTGAGTTCTGACTTGCTGGACTTAGAATGGATCCCGAAGTCTCTGTACCGATTCCGACTACCGCTAAACTTGAAGCAATAGCGGCTCCAGTACCAGCACTTGATCCTCCGACCATAAAGTCTTTACCGTAAGGATTTAATGTTTGTCCACCGCGAGAACTGTATCCAGTTGGCATATCTTCTGCGATAAAATTAGCCCATTCTGTCAGATTCGCTTTTCCTAATAGGATAGCGCCCGCTTTTCTTAGTTGCTTAACGATAAACGCATCTTCTTTTGCAACATGATCTTTTAAGAGTAAAGAACCCGCCGAAGTATGCATATTGTCATGCGTATCAATATTATCTTTGATCACTACAGGTAAGCCGTGTAAAGGCCCTCTAACTTTTCCTTCTTTTCTTTCTGTATCCAATTTGTCCGCTAAGTACAAGGCATCTGGGTTCACTTCAATAATACTATTTAAATTTGGTTCTGCAGAATCAAGTTCTGATATGCGTTTCAGATAAGTCAAAACTAATTTTCTAGAAGTGAGTTCTCCTGATTCCAATGCTTTTTGTAAAGTTTTAATTGTTTTTTCTTCAATCCAATTTGTCTGTTCACTCATCTTTTATCCTCCATTAAATCTGTTTTTCTGTAGTATTCGCAAATTCATAGTAATCTGGTTTATTTCCATAAAAAATCTCTTCTCCAAAATGTACTTCTTTTACTAGTTCATCAAAGAGTTCGATATTCAAATAGGCCTGTTTCTCTTTACGATAACGATAAAACAAAAATGTTCCGCATCGATTACAGAAACCTCGCTCAGCCCATTCTGAAGAAGGATAAACACTGATTGTTTCTTCTTGGTTAAATGTCAGGTTTTCTCCCGCTACTTCTTCAGTGAAAAATGCCGCAGAAGCATTTTGTTTTCTACACATTTTACAGTGACAAGCCGTTACATGATTTCCAAGTTCTGTAACGGTCATGACCGTCTCCCCACATAGACAAGTTCCTTTAACTTGTTCCATTTCTATCACACCCCTAATTGTTCTTTAATCTTAGTTTAGCTAAAAGCGCTTGTCGATACAATAAGAAAAGAGCCTATCAACTCAAGATGAATTGATAAGCTCTTTATTTTATTCTAAAAACAATTATCCGTTACTAACGTCTTCACCATTAGAAGCAATGACTTTTTTATACCAGTCAAATGATTTTTTCTTCGTACGTTTCAACGTTCCGTTGCCATCGTTATCACGGTCAACGTATATGAAACCATAACGTTTTTTCATTTCTCCGGTTCCGGCGCTTACAAGGTCGATACAGCCCCAAGAAGTGTACCCCATCAAATCAATACCATCTAATTCAACAGCATCTTTCATCGCTTTGATGTGTTCAGCCATGTAAGAAATACGGTAATCATCTTCAACATATCCATTTTCGTCTGGCTCATCAACAGCACCTAATCCATTTTCTACAATGAATAATGGTTTTTGATAACGATCATAAATATCGTTCATTGTAATGCGAAGTCCAAGTGGATCGATTTGCCATCCCCATTCACTTGCTTCCAAGTATGGGTTTTTGATTGAAGCAAAAATATTTCCAGCTGTTTTCTCATTTACTTTAGGATCTCCAGAAGCTACACGAGAAGAGTAGTATGAGAATGAAATAAAGTCTACTGTGTTTTCCATCAATAGTTCTTTATCGCCTTCTTCAAATGGAATCTCGATGCCTTCACGTTCAAGTTCTTTAATCGCATACGCAGGATATTGTCCACGAGACTGTACGTCAATAAAGAAGTAGTTTTCGTGATCTTCTTGTTGCGCTGCAAATACGTCTTCTGGATTCGGTGTATTTGGATAGTATTTACCGGCAGCAAGCATACAACCTACTTGGTTGTTAGGGTCTACTTCGTGCGCTATTTTAGTTGCTAAAGCACTAGCCACTAACTCGTGGTGAGCTGCTTGATATTTCACTTGTTTCTGGTTTTCGCCTTCTTCAAAGGCTAGTCCAGCTCCCATGAATGGTGCGTGTAGGATCATGTTGATTTCATTGAATGTTAACCAGTATTTTACAAGACCTTTGTAGCGTGAGAAAATCGCACGGCAAAGGTTTTCGTAGAAGCCAACCATCTTACGGTTACGCCAGCCACCATACTCTTTGATTAAGTGCATCGGGCAGTCAAAGTGAGTGATCGTTACTAATGGCTCGATTCCGTATTTGTGACACTCTTTAAATAAATCTTCATAGAATTTTAAACCTGCTTCATTGGGTTCTGTTTCGTCACCGTTCGGGAAAATACGAGTCCATGCGATTGAAAGACGATAGGTTTTGAAGCCCATTTCTCCAAACAGGGCGATATCTTCTTTATAACGATTGTAGTGATCGATTGCACCTTTTGCTGGATAGAAATGTTCATCATCGAAATCAAAATGTTTTACTTGTCCAGTGATAATCGGTCCACGGTCTTCTCCGACAGGCACAACATCTACGTTTGCTAGTCCACGTCCGTCTTGATCGTATCCACCTTCAAGTTGATTGGCTGCCGTAGCGCCGCCCCATAAAAAGTCTTCTCTAAATCCCATTATTGATTTTCCTCCTTGAGTCTATTGTATTCGCTATCAATTAATTCTATCTTTATTGTAAATGGTGTAATCCATTACATACAAGCGCTTTATTGTAAAATTTGTAAAGCATTTTTGAAAAGAGCTTTAAAAAAGCATTTAACTTTTTACTTTGTTGATTCTGGATATCTATTCTAAAAAGATTTAATTATTGACTTTTTGACATATTTTCATTAAATACCTGCTAACAAATCGCTGATTATCTGGTTTAACGCGGTTAATTATGATACAGTTACGGATAGCTTAATGAACAAGTAGGAGGAAATTACATGGCTCACTACGATGTACTCGTCGTTGGAGGCGGAACAAGCGGTATGATGGCTGCCATCTCAGCTGCAGAAGCTGGTGCCAAAGTCGCTGTCGTTGAAAAAAACAAATTACTGGGTAGAAAACTCTTAGTAACGGGAAATGGTCGCTGTAACGTGACAAATAACCGTGACAAAGAAGAAATCATCACCCATATCCCTGGAAACGGCCGCTTTTTATATAGCGCGTTCTACCAATATGACAATTATGATATTATGAAATTTTTCCGATCAAATGGTATTGCTTTAAAAGAAGAAGATCATGGAAGAATGTTTCCAACCACTGATAAATCCAGAACGATCGTTGATGCTTTGAAACGAATCATGGATGAACAAAAAATCGAAGTCTTCTTGAATGCCCCTGTAGAAACGGTCCTATATGAAGATGGAAAAGCGCAAGGTGTTCTACTAAAAGATGGACGTACACTCTTTTCAAAAAGTGTGATCTTATCTACCGGTGGACGTGCCATGCCAAAAACAGGCTCAACTGGAGATGGCTACCAATGGGCTAAAAAAGCTGGACATACATTGAAACCTTTGTATCCAACTGAAGTCCCCATCACCTCAGACGAACCGTTTATAGAAGAAAGAGTTTTACAAGGGCTAGCTTTAAGAGACGCGGATATGAGCGTACTGAACAAAAAAGGTAAGCCGGCGATTTCACATCGTATGGATATGATCTTTACCCACTTTGGGATATCTGGTCCTGCCGTTCTTCGCTGCTCGATGTTCGTTCACCAAGTAATGAAGAGAGACAAAACGGACCACGCGACCATCAAAATTGATGCATTACCGGATCAATCTGTTGGAGAGCTCAGACAAGATATGGCTAAACTAATCAAAGATGCCGGAGATAAAAGCGTGAAAAATTCGCTTAAAGGACTCGTTCCTGAGCGTTATCTCTTATTTGGATTAGAAAGACTGAATATCGAAGACAATATGCCTTTAAAACAGTTAACGCCGACTCAAATTGATTCCATCATTGCCTTTTTCAAAGACTTCCAGTTCACAGTGAACGGTTCTCTTCCTATAGAGAAAGCATTTGTTACCGGTGGTGGTGTCGATACGAAAGAAGTGAATCCGAAAACTCTGGAAAGTAAAAAGATGCAGAATCTTTACTTTACTGGAGAGATTCTAGACTATAACGGCTACACTGGTGGCTATAACATCACGGGTGCCTTTATTACCGGACGCGTTGCAGGCATGCATGCGGCTAAAGCTACTCTGGCAGTTGCCCAATAAATGCAAAAAGACAGTAGAACGATAGAAGTTACCTTCTATCCTCTCTACTGTCTTTTTTACTCACTTTTAATTTTAGCAAGTACAAACTTGATCTCATCATAGGTGATCGAATCTTCTACAGCTTCTTTGATGGGCTTGAGAAAATCGTCTCCTACTGCCTCAATAGCTTCTCTAATTTCAGTATCTGCCTGTTTTGAAACCAACTGATTATAATCAATTTGCTTATGTTCTTCAATCGCTTTGCACAAGTGATTGATGATGGTATTGGTCGACAACCCTCTTAGTTCAGAAATCGCCGCAACGTCTCCCCCTTCATTGAACAGTCGCAAGGTTTCTTCAACTGTATTTTTACTCGATGACTTAGCCGTCTTTGTGACTTCTTTGACTGAAACGTTTTGTTCGACTTGTTGCGCTGTATCAATATCTTGCTCTTCTACATAATCTTTGATCAACGAAAGAAACTGTTCTCCGTATTCAGCAAGCTTCGCTTCCCCTACACCATTTGTCGCAAGAAAAGCATCATCCGTTTGTGGAAACTTAGCTGACATATCGATCAAACTTCGATCCGTAAAGACAACAAAAGGTGGCTTGCCAATTTCCTGAGCAATCGTCGTTCTCAATTGTCTTAAGCGTTCAAATAACTGCGCATCGTAGTTCTCGATGTTTTCCATTGCTTTAGTCTTATGCGCAGGCTCTTGCTTTAATTGCTTGCGAATCGAAAGGCTTGTCTGACCTTTTAGCAATTCTGAAGTTTTCCCTGTGAACTCTAGTATCGGATAGCCATCTCCACCGACTTTCAGATAGTCTTCACTGATCATGATTGAAATCATATCTTTGATATCACTATCCGTATAATCAGACATAATCCCATACGTACTCAACTCATCAAAGTTCATCTGCTCAATCCGACTCGTCTTCTTCCCTCTCAAGACATCCGTAATCAAACCCGTTCCATAAAGCTGATTCATTCGGTAAATACAAGACAGAATCTTCTGACATTCTACGGTGATATCGGTCGTAACCGTTTCTTCATCACAGTTCGTACAGTAATCACACGTCTGCCACTCTACTTCTTGATTAAAATATTTTAAAATGCTTTTACGAAGACAGTTACCGGTCTTACAATACGTAATCATAGAATTCAGATTTTTCTTGGCGTGGGGTGAATTCCCCCGTTCGATTAACATGGTATTCGTAATGATATCCTGCGCTGAATAAAACAGAATCGCTTCCGCAGATGCACCATCCCTGCCAGCACGCCCAGCTTCTTGATAATAACTTTCCATATCGAGCGGCATATTGTAATGAATCACACGACGCACATTCGACTTATCAATACCCATCCCAAACGCATTGGTCGCAACCATAATTGGCTTTTCATCATACAGAAACTGATCCTGATTCGCAGCCCTTACTTCAGGCTCAATCCCAGCATGATAATACGTTACTGGGAAGCCTTTTTTATTCAAGTTTTTATAAACGGTATCCACATTTTTACGAGTGTTACAGTAAATGATACTTGATTCTTTCTTATCTAGAATCCGGCTTAGCTCATTCAATTTCTTATCGGGCTTGATCACTGAGAAATAAAGATTCGGACGATCAAAACTTGCGATATGCTGGAAAGGATGTTCCAGATTCAATTGCTGGATCATATCTTCTTGCACGATATTTGTAGCCGTTGCTGTGAAAGCCGCAAAAGACGGTCGATTGCTCAAGGCATTCATAATTTGCGGAATCGCCTGATAACTTGGTCTAAAATCATGCCCCCACTGAGAGACACAGTGCGCTTCATCTACCGCAACTAAGTTTACATCCATTTGTCTTACAGCGTAAAGAAACTGATCATTGCCTAATCGTTCTGGAGAAACATACAGCAAATCCAACTCTCCTCGAGTCGCTTCATCTATAATGGCCTGCTGTTCAAAATAAGATAACTGACTATTGATGTAGGCTGCACGCACTCCCATGGTCTGCAAGGTATCGACTTGATCTTTCATCAACGAGATCAACGGCGAGATGACGAGCGTCACACCTTCCATACAAATGGCTGGAATCTGGTAACAGAGAGACTTACCGCCTCCTGTCGGCATAACGCCGAGCACATCTCTTCCTTCCATGATCGCATTAATTAATTCCTGCTGACCTGGACGAAAAACTTCATATCCATAATACTGTTTCAATGTTTTAAAGATGGTTTCCATATTGCCTCCAACACTCTAATTCCGATTCTATAATTAGGGGGTTATTTGTGCCCCTTTTCTGCTCTATAATTGTAACATAGTTAGTCTTCTTTTTTACATGCGATTCGGAATTCTAATACTGGTTTTTATTCTATTTTCTTTAACCTTTCCGCTTTCTTTCCTTTAGCCCAAGAATAGCCTCCTTCAAAAGTTTCTACTTTTTGATTCTCGATCCAAAAGATTTTCTTGAATGTTTGATCTAAGAAAAAGCGGTCATGAGACACCGCCAAAACGGTTCCCTGAAATTTATCTAATGTCTCTTCTACTAACTCTCTGGATTCGATATCCAAGTGATTGGTTGGCTCATCTAAAATTAAAAAGTTAATATCTTCATGCATCAGTTGCGCCAGTCTCAATCGCATTTTTTCTCCGCCACTTAAACTCGACACAGACTTAAATACGTCACTTCCATAAAACAAGAAACGAGCTAACTGATGCCTTGATTGTCCTTCCTCTATTTGGATTGATTCTCTAAAAACATCTATCAACCGTTCATCTTTTTTATCTGTGAAAAGATGCTGAGAGAGATAACCTACTTTTAAATTTTCTCCTATTTTGATCAGACCTGAATCTGGTGTTTCTTCTTTTAGTAATAGCTTCAATAAAGTTGATTTACCTGCGCCATTCTCTCCAATCAGTCCAATTTTCTCTCCGAAGCGAATATGCATACTTGATTCATTTAAGATCTGTCGATCCCCAAAGCTCTTCGTTACTGCTCTAGCGACTACTACATCTTTTCCACTACGTTCTGAAGCGGTGATATCCAAATTCATTTGCTTATGAATTAAAGGTTTTTTCACTTTTTCCATTCTTTCGATCATTCTTTCCATGTGTCGTGCCTTCTTGTGTAAACCTGGATTAGGCGGTACCGCTCGGTTAGCCCACTCTCTCAAAATTTTTGCTCGTTCTTTCATTTTCTTTATCTTGCGCTGCTGTTCTTCATATATTTGAAACTCTCTGGCAACTTTCTCTTCTTTTTCTTTTACATAATTCGAGAAGTTTGTATGATAAACCGTACATTCACCATCTTCTACGTCTATGACTTTTTGAATGGCCTCATCCAAAAAATAACGGTCATGAGAAATGATTACGACTGTTCCAGCGTAATTGGAAACGAATTGTTCAAGCCATTCTGTAGCTGCAAAGTCCAGATGATTGGTTGGTTCATCCAGTAACAACAAGTCAGGATGGATCAATAGTGTCATGGCTAGTCCAACTTTTGTCTGTTCTCCACCGCTCAATAAATTGAAAGACGTATCTATTAAATGATTTATAGCTAATCCTTGCGTAACTTGATGGATACGTGACTCTATCTCATATCCACCCTCTTGAAGATAGGCTTCTTGAACTTTCCCATACTGATCGATCAATTTTTGAAGTTGATTTTGATTTTCTGTTTGACTCATTTCCATTTCTAATTGTTTCATCTCTGTTTCTTTTTCCAACAACTCTTCAAAAACGGTTTTTAATACTTCTCTGACGCTCATTTCATCTGAATAAGCTGGAATTTGTTCCAGATATCCAATAGAGCACCCTTTTTTCCAATGAATGTTACCAGAAGTTTGCGTTTCGACCTGTGCAAGTAGTTTCATTAAGGTTGTTTTGCCGCTTCCATTTCTACCGACAAGACCGATTTTTTCTCCTTGTTTAATTTCTAACGAGACATTTTCAAAGATGGTTGTTCCTCCATATTGTTGAGAAATTGAGTTTACATTACATATAATCATTTTACGGCTCCTTTTGTCTTACACCCTCTTCATTAGACAAAAGTCAAAGCGTATAAAAATAGCCATAGAAAAGAGTCCTCTCCTATGACTATTCTTCAACAAAATAGAAAGTAATCACTTACTTTCAATCTGTATATAAATGGTAGGGGTAAGATGTTTTTTCTGCGATTTTACTATTCAATTGCTGAAAATGGACAGACTGGTCCAATTACGCAACGACAATAGAAAATTCAGCACGGCATATATATAAATATAATTCTTCTTTCCCGTGCTTTTTCGCAGTTAGAAACATCTAACCTCCACCTCCGTTCGTTTAAGATATTTCTATTCTATAATCTTTTGTCTCTAAAAACAATCTAAAATTCAATCGAGAAAAAAACTCCACGCTATGAACGTGGAGTTCCTTCTTTGAATCTACTTATTTATCTAGTTCACCAGTCAACTCAATAATACGGTCTACTGATTCGTCTAGATATTTGATTGTATCCGATAACGGACGATCAGTTGTGATATCTACGCCTGCTACAAGTGTTGCTTCAGCTGGAACTTTTTGTCCACCTAATGCAAGAAACTCTAACCAGCCGTCTACTTTTTCTTCTCCGCTCTTGATTTTAAGGAAGGCTTGCGTTGCAATCGTTAAACCAGCAGAGTAAGTGTAAGGATATAATCCCATGTAGTAGTGAATTTGACGCATCCACGTTAATTCTGCGCCTGCTTCTAGCTCAACTGAGTCCCCCCAGAATTGTTCTAGAACACTCAATTTCAGTTCACTTAGTTTTTTCGCATCGAAACTCTTACCGGCATCGATCAGTTTGTACACTTCTCGCTGATAAGCTGCTTCCAGTAAGTGTGTCACAAAGTTATGGAAATACGTACGTGAAATCATTTTAGAGAGAATCGAACGCTCCATACGTGGATCATCTGTTTTATTTTTCAGATAATCAGTCAATAATAATTCATTAAAAGTAGATGGTCCTTCAATCAAGTAAAGAGATGGACGTGCACTAGTTAATGGATTATTCTCATTTGATAATACACCTTGTCCAGCGTGTCCCAGTTCATGGAACAGGGTATAAGCATCTGTCAGCTGATCAGTCCACGTTACCATGACATAAGGATGTTTTCCGTAAGTTGTTGAGCAAAAGGCACCTGAACGTTTACCAATATTTTGTGCAAAGTCTGTCCAGCGTTCAGGATAAGAGCGCATAATCATGTTCACATATTCGTCTCCAAGAGGAGCTAACGCTTCTTGAACAAGATCTTTAGACTCTTCAATGGAAACTGGCATTGTATACTCAGGATCCAAGTCAACTTTCAGATCTGCATACGTCATTTTTTCCAAGCCATGAACGTCTTTTAAGTGTGTGATAAATTTGCGCATAACCGGTGCGAAGTCATTCATGATCATATCAATCTGACGGTGGTACAATTCTTGGTCTACTTCTTGACTCTCTAATAAGTAATCAAAGATTGAATCATATCCACGCATCGTCGCCAGCGTTTTTTCGCTTTGTAGGTGTGTATAATAAGCTGTTGCGACAACGTTTTGATATTGTGCTAAAACTTTGCTGAATTGATCATAGGCTGCACGACGAATTTTTGGATTCTCGTGATACATATAAACTTCTTCATATAATACGAAACTTAACTCATATTCTTCACCATCAACTTCAAATGTCCCGTAATCTGCGTCAGCTGAGCGCGCTTGTTCAAATATTTCTGATGGCGCTTCAAAGACAGGGTCTAATTGTGCTAAAGCTTTTTCAACTTCAGGAGCCAATTTCGCTTTTTTAGCTGCTTTGACTTCTCTAATGAATGGTCCAAATTGTGCTTCTTTTTCAACAACTTCGTTTAACGTTGATTCGTCTACTTCTTGGATTTGAGAATTGAAGAAACTCATTCCTGCACCGAAATTAGCAAGCACGTTGGATACGTGACGAGATTGTTGTTGTGCTTCACTATCTGAAATATCTACAGATACTGGTAACATCCCGTATTGTCCTAAATGAGAGGCTTTCGCCATTAAACTTTCGTATTCTTTGATCGCTGCGACTAAGGTCTCTACACTGTCTAACTTTCCATCATACTGATCTGCAAAAGCTTGAACATCTTTTGGAAGGTGTTCGGCTGCTGCTTCAAAATCTTCCTGCGTTTTAAAGATTGCGGATAAATCCCATGTTAATTCTTCAGGTATTTCTGTACGTGGTTTTAATTGTTCAGCCATTCTGTTCTCCCCTTTAATCGTATAAGTATATGGAAATAGTTCTGGTTATAATAATATAACTCATTAGTAGATTCAAACAAACTTCCATACAATATTTTGCGTTTATTGGAAGTTATTTGTCTATCCTCATTAAACTATTCCCTATTTCAGACTATTATAGCATTCTTTTTAATAGTTGTGTGAGAAAATTTAAGATTTTTCAAATTAAACACTTAGAAACAAACTGTCATACTATTACTTCCGGTTATAATATTAATCACGAGAAAAGCACTATCCATTACTTCTCATCTTGGAGAAACAACGGATAGTGATTCAGATATGGAGCTGTTTTTTTAATCTATTGATTTGCTCTTTGACTGCTTCTGGCGCCGGGCCACCTTCAAGATTTCTCTTATTGACACATTCATCTAAATCTATGGCTTCGTATAGATCTTCTTCAAAAGCTGGATGCAAGACTTGGTACTGTTCTAGTGAAACTTCTTCTAATGTCTGTTCATTTTTTATGCAAGTCTGGACTAGTGAACCAATCACTTCATAAGCTTCTCTAAACGGGATACCTTTTTTAGTTAAATAGTCAGCGCAATCTGTGGCATTGATAAAGCCTTTTGAAGCAGCTGTTCTCATACGATCCGAATGAACTGTCATTGTCTCTACCATCGGAATCATGGCTGATAAGGCAATATTGACTGTACTGATGCTATCAAATAAGGCTTCTTTATCTTCTTGCATATCCTTGTTATAGGCTAGCGGTATCCCCTTCATCATCGTTAGTAGGGTTTGAAGATTTCCATACGTTCTACCTGTTTTACCGCGAACAAGCTCAGCGACATCCGGATTCTTTTTCTGTGGCATAATAGATGACCCCGTCGCAAAAGCGTCATCCAATTCAATAAATCGAAATTCTTGCGTACACCAGAGAATGATTTCTTCTGATAAACGAGAAAGATGCATCATAATCAAGCTCAGTGCATAAGCCGTATCCAGTACAAAATCCCGATCCGAAACCCCGTCCAGACTATTGGCCGTAACTTCTTTGAAGCCTAACTGTTCTGCAACAAACTGGCGGTCCAGTGGATACGTTGTCCCAGCTAAAGCACCATTTCCTAGAGGCATCGAATCTGTATGATCTAATGCTTCATCCAGTCGTTGAATATCTCTGGCAATCATTTGACCATATGCCAAAATATGATGCGCAAAGGTGATCGGCTGAGCAATTTGAAGATGCGTATAACCCGGCATGACCGTTTCGATATGTTGTTCGGCTTGCTGAATCATCACTTGCTCGAACTGAATCAACTGTGTTCTGATTTCAGTGATCTGTTTTTTCACATATAGTCTCAAATCTAAAGCCACTTGATCGTTACGACTTCTTCCTGTGTGGAGTCGTTTCCCGGCGTCACCGATACGTTTTGTCAACTCTGCTTCTATAAACATATGAATATCTTCAGCTTGTTCGTCAAATGCTAGCTGACCACTTTTCAAATCATTTAATATAGCATGCAAACCTTCGATGATTTGTTCTGTGTCTTCATCGGAAATGATGTTCTGCTGTCCAAGCATCTTGGCATGGGCAATACTTCCAGCAATATCTTCTTCAAATAAAACATAGTCAAAGCTGATAGAAGAATTGAATACATCTACTTCATGAGCACTTTTACCGCTGAAACGACCTTCCCATACTTTGTTGGAATCAGCTGACATAGGCAGGCACCCCCATTAAATGGAGCAATACGGCTTTTTGAACGTGGAGCCGATTTTCTGCTTCTTCAAAAATAACCTTTGCATGCTGCTCAAAGACATCTGTGGAAATTTCTTCGTCTTTATGCGCTGGCAGACAATGCTGGACCATGACTTCTGGATCTGCAACAGCTAAAAGATCGTGATTAACTTGATAAATATTCTGGAATACTTTTTTTCTAATCTCCGCTTCTGCTTCGTCCCCCATACTTGACCATACATCGGTGAAAACGACATCCGCATCTTGTACAGCTTCGTATGGATCTTCTGTTAATAGAAAATCGGAATGGTCAATGTACTTGTCTAAAATAGCTTCATTGGGCTGATACCCTCTAGGGGAAGCCACAGCGATTGACGCGCCGGCAAGTAAAGCGCCAACGATTAGTGAATTGGCCATATTATTACCGTCTCCAACAAAGGCGAATTTTAAGCCTTCTAGGGTCCCTTTTACCTCTTGGATCGTCATTAAATCTGCTAGAATTTGACAAGGATGATACAAATCAGTCAGTCCATTAATAATTGGAATAGACCCGAATTCTGCGAGTGTTTCGACATCCTCTTGGTCGAATGTCCGAATCATGATTGCATCCAAATACCGGGACAATACACGAGCTGTATCTTCAATCGATTCTCCGCGCCCCATTTGAAGATCATTTACACTTAAGTATAGTGGATGCCCACCTAGCTGGTTCATACCGACTTCAAAAGATACACGTGTACGCGTAGAGGCTTTTTGAAAAATCATACCCAGTGTTTTCCCTTTTAAATAAGGCGTTTCAATCCCTGCCTTGAGTTTCTTTTTCAAATCATGTCCTGTTTCAAGAAGCATGAGCAACTCGTCTTTTGTCAAATCTGATAGTTTCAGTAAATGTTCCATTAACTGACCCCCGCTTCTACTTTTAAAATCTTTTTCAAACAATTCACGGCTTCATCGATTGCTTGTTCATCAATAATCAGTGGTGGTAATAAGCGTAGTTTTTCTTTGGCTGTCAGGAATAGTACGCCTTCTTCTTTAGCTTTGGCTACCACTTCTTTGGCTGAAATATTTTTAAAGATCACTCCAATCATCAGTCCTAAACCAGAAACGGACTGAACCTCTTCTAAAGCGCATAATTTTTCTTTAAGTAACTCGCCGTTGGCTACAATTTGATTTAAAAAGGTATCCGTCAAGGTATCCAGTACCACATTCGCACCAGCCGTTACAACGGGATTCCCTCCAAATGTCGATCCATGGTCTCCTGCTTCCAGTACATGTTGCACTTTTTCTCCCAGTAGCGCTGCCCCAATTGGCAAGCCATTTCCAAGTCCTTTTGCACTCGTGACAATATCTGGGTTTAATTCAAAGTGTTCATAGGAAAATAATTTACCCGTACGACCAATCCCTGTCTGTACTTCATCAATGATCAACAAACAATCATTCTGTTCGCAAAGTGTTTCAATTTCTTCAACAAACGTTCGATCTAGAGGAATGACGCCCCCTTCTCCTTGAACCAGCTCAATCATGATTCCACAAACCGTTTCATCAAATTTATCATGCAGATCTTCAAGATTATTGGTCTCTACAAAATCAAAGCCTTCCGTAAATGGATCAAAGTATTGATGAAAAACATCTTGTCCTGTTGCCGATAAAGTGGTAACGGTACGACCATGAAAAGAATTACTCAATGTAAGTATCTTATGCTTGTTTGATTTTTTTTTATGCCCGTATTTTCTGGCCACTTTGATGGCTACCTCATTTGATTCTGCTCCAGAGTTCACAAATAAAACATGCTTCATTCCAGTTTTTTCACATAGCTTTTTAGCCAGTTCCGCACCAGGTTTTGTGTAGTAAAGGTTTGAGATATGTTGAAGTTGGCTGAGCTGATTTTGCGTTGCTGCCACCCATTCTTTATGTTGATAACCTAAGGAGTTAACCCCAATACCAGCAGTGAAATCCAGATACTGCTTTCCATCTTCATCGTACACATAATAACCGTATCCTTTTTCCAAGGCGACATTTACGCGCGAATAAGTTGGTGTTATATAGTCATCTGTCCAAGTCATACTATTCATTCGTCTACACACTTCCTTTTCATTTCAATGTTTTGATTTATTTGTAAAACAAGGTTCCAATCCCACTATCCGTTAAAAATTCTACGATCAGAGAATGTGGTATACGTCCGTCTAATATAACCGCCTGTCTAACGGATTCTCTGACCGCATCCACGCAGCACTGAACTTTAGGAATCATTCCGCCACTAATGATTTGGTCTTCATAAAGAGAAGACACTTTATCGATATCGATTTGTTTGATCAATGTTTCTGGGTCGGTAGGGTCTTCAAGCACGCCGGCAACATCTGACATCAAGACAAAGTTATCTGCGCCAAGTACTTTGGCGATGCCGCTAGCCATCTCATCTCCGTTGATGTTACAGGTTTCCCCGTTTTCGTCTGTTCCAATACAGGCAATGACCGGTATATAACCATTTTGGACGAGGTCCTTGATGACTTGTGTATTGACTCCTGTGATTTCTCCGACCGCACCTAAGTGTTCTGGATCTTTCAAGGTGGCTGAAATCATTCCGCCATCGATCCCACTGATGCCCATGGCTTTTCCACCTAAGCGATGTATCATACGAGTCAGGTCTTTATTGATTTTTCCAGCTAAAACCATTTGAGCAATGTCCATTGTAGCTGCATCTGTTTTTCTGAGTCCATTCACAAAAGTACTCTGCACGTCTGCCTTCTCAAGCCAGTGATTGATCGCTGGCCCGCCTCCATGTACGATGACCACATTGATTCCTACCTTGGCTAGCAACAAAATGTCAGAAAGGACCGCTCTTTTCAGCATTTCATCCTGCATGGCCGAACCACCATATTTAATAACAACCATTTTCTGATCATACCGCTGAATATAAGGCAGTGCATTCGTCAGAATTTCTGCTACTTTAAATGAATCTAGTGCTTGATCATGTTCTGTAAGCACTGTTGATTTTGACGTAGTCATACGTAAGGTCACACCCCCAAGCTGTTGCTTTTTCTTGTCCTCTATACAAGTAAATATCAATACTCAACTGATCTGTTCCTAAAATTTCAAAAGCTTTATCTTCATCAAATAAAAGAATAGATCCTGCTTCACATACGCAGATACTTTGATAATTTTCTGCGCGTAAGTATATGTCCATGCTTTGTTGATCAAAATCTGCTCCACTGTAACCGATCGCGCATAGCAAACGACCGACATTCGCATCTCTCCCGTGTACAGCCGTTTTGACCAAGCTACTGCTGATCACTTCTTTTGCGATCAGCTTTGCATCTTGTTCCGTACTTGCTTCTAGTACGTTACATGTGATCAACGTGCTTGCCCCTTCTCCGTCTTTAGCAATGGCAATAGCCAGTTCTTTGCAGACTTGATGTAAAGCTTCTTTAAAAGTGGCGTAACCAGGATGTTCCACAGAATCAATAATTGCGTTACCGGCTTTTGCATTCGCTAGTACGGTGACCATATCATTTGTAGACGTATCTCCATCCACACTGATCATATTAAACGTATCTTTTACGATAGATTTAAGTGCTGTAGATAAAATCTCCGGTTCAATCGCCGCATCCGTTGTTACAAAGCCAAGCATTGTCGCCATATTGGGATGAATCATGCCACTTCCTTTCGACATACCCCCAATTTTGACAAGTGTATCTTCTATTTCAAAAGCAACGGCGCTTTCTTTGATATTTGTATCTGTAGTTAAAATGGCTTCTGCGGCTGATCGGTCACCTGTTTCATTTAGTTGATCCACTAGTTCCGGAATCCCGTATTTAAAAGGTTCAATATCCAACGGTTGGCCGATAACCCCCGTTGACGCTACGATCACATCATCATTTGATATATCAAGCGACTCTCCAAGTAATGCACAGACCTGATGTGCAACTTCAATCCCATTCGCATTGCAAGTGTTCGCATTCCCGCTATTACAGATGATGGCCTGCGCATAACCATTTGCACTATGTTCTTGTGTTACGATAAGTGGCGCACCTTTTACTTTGTTTTGTGTGTACACACTTGCCGTTGAACACAGTTGCTGGCTATAAATGAGTGCCAGATCTTTTCTTTTCCGTTTAAATCCAGCATGTACTCCGGAAGCTAAAAATCCTTTAGGTGCACAGACATTTCCTTCAATCCATTCCAACTGCTGATCTACTTTTTGTTTTGTATTGGCTTGCATCCTTTCACCTCTCCCCTCAAAACGATGGTGCTACCATCGAAAGTCCTTTTGTCTCATCTATTCCTATCATCAAATTAAAATTCTGCACTGCTTGTCCTGCCGCACCTTTTTGCATATTATCGATCACACTGACAATAATCAGTCGCTTGGTTCTTGAATCCACCGCTAAGCCAATATGACACTGATTGGAGTGACTCACATGACTGATATCCGGCAACTTTCCTTTTTCAAGTACGGTTACAAAAGGTTCTTTTTCATAGAATGTTCTATAAGCGGTATAAATTTCTTCAGCAGTAACCCCTTCCTTGATATCCACATAGAGTGTGGATAAAATCCCCCGATTGACCGGCAAAAGATGTGGTACAAAAGAACATTGAATCTGTCCGCCACCCATAACTTGAATCATTTCTTCGATTTCTGGTGTATGTCTGTGGCTTCCTACTTTATAGGCATTGAATCCCTCATTTTTAAAAGCAAAATGTGTTGCTTCCGATAAGGATTTCCCAGCCCCAGTTACACCTGACTTGGAATCAATAATCAGGTTACTTGGATCAACTAACTGCTTGGCAATTGCTGGATAAAGGCCTAGTAAAATGCTTGTCGGATAACAACCAGGATTGGCAACCAGCTGAGTTTTTTTAATGTCCTCACGGTTTAACTCCGGTAAGCCATAAACGGCTGCTTCTCGTAACTCGGGGTAATCCACTTTAACGTCATACCAAGCTTCGTAAGCGGTCAGGTCTTTTAGTCTGAAATCCGCTCCAATATCGATCACCTTTTTGCTTTTATCCATACATTGTTTGACTAATGCTTCACTTTTTCCATGTGGTAAGCAAAGGAAAAGCAAGTCCGACTGTTCGATGACCGTTTCATTGTCTGAAAAGATTTGATCGTAAGCTCCTGTAAAAGCTGGAAAAACCGATGAAAGTGGCTCTCCTATATGATTCACCGAAGACAAGCCGGTCAGCTGAACATTTGGATGAGTCAATAATATTCCAATCAGTTCCGCTCCAACAAAACCGCTTGCTCCAATCACCCCAACTTTTACTTTTTTCATACTTTAAGACCTTCTTGTTTTGTAGTGAACTGATTTTGTGCCTCTTTTGCAAATTGTGTTTTCTGTTTCATTTCAGCTTGGATAACACTAGATAAGCCGTAAAGATTGATGAATCCAGCTGCATCACCTTGATTGTATACATCATCTTCATCAAAGGTCGCAAAAGCTTCTGAGTAAAGGCTGAATGGTGACTCCACGCTTGAGACGACCATATTGCCTTTATACAATTTCAGTTGAACGGTTCCCGTAACGGTCTGTTGTGTTTCATCAACAAAAGCGTCCATCGCTTGTTTTAAAGGTGTGAAAAATTGTCCATTGTAAATTAAATTCGCATATTTTTGAGCGAGATCTTGCTTGTATTGTAAAGTTTCTTTATCTAGCGTAATCATCTCCAGCTGCTCATGGGAAAAATAAAGGAGTGTCCCACCTGGTGTTTCATATATCCCGCGGCTCTTCATTCCAACAAGACGATTTTCAATCATATCGAGGATGCCTATCGCGTTGGCGCCTCCTACCGTATTTAATTGCTTGATCAACTGAACACCGTCTGTTTCTTTTCCATTTATCGCTACTGGAATGCCTTGTTCAAAAGTGATACTGACATAAGTCGGTTTGTCTGGTGCCTGTTCTGGCGTGACACTCATTTCTAGAATCGAATCGTATTTCGGTTCATTCATTGGATCTTCAAGGTCTAGTCCTTCGTGAGACAAGTGCCAGAGGTTTTTATCTTTGGAGTAATTGGTTTCACGAGAAATTTTCAAGGGAATGTTATTTTTCTCTGCGTAATCAATCGCCTCTTCACGAGAAGTGATGTCCCAAGTTCTCCATGGGGCAATAATATCGATTTCCGGCGCGAGTGCCTTGATCCCCATTTCAAAACGGACTTGATCATTGCCTTTTCCAGTACAACCATGACAGATCGCATCGGCTCCTTCTTGTTTGGCAATATCCACTAATGCTTTTGCAATAACAGGACGAGCCGTCGCTGTTCCTAGAAGGTATTTGTTCTCATAAATTGCTCCTGCTTTCAGTGTGGGAAAGATAGAATCATAAACAAAAGCTTCTTCGATTTCTGCTAGATAGAACTTTGAAGCGCCCGTTTTCAAAGCCTTTTCTTCTAATCCTTCCAGTTCATCTTCTTGCCCAACGTTAGCTGTAACGGCAATAATTTCACAATTGTAATGCTCTTTCAGCCAGTGGATAATCACTGAAGTATCGAGTCCTCCTGAATAAGCTAGTACGATTTTGTTGTATGTTTTTTCTGTCATGATGTCTGCTCCTCTTCTCATTTTAGTTTTTTGGGTATAAAAAAAAACCACCTCTGTTTTTACACAGAGACGATTATTCATCGCGGTACCACTCTACTTGCAGACGATTATCATTTAACTTTCTCGGGTGTCTGCCACCTCAGTGCAGTAACGCTGCAAAGCGGCTATCTCTTCTAATTTCTAACTTCTAAGAAATCAGTTAAGATAGCATCTTCCAAGTGCGGTTCAGTGAAAACTTTATGCCGACCTTCCACTCTATGTCGACTCGCTGACTGCTTTAAGCATTTATAAAGTCATTCACTTACTCTCTTGTTCATTGATGTTATGACGTAGTCTACAATAGCTCAAAATAGAAGTCAACACTTTTTATACTTATTTCTGCATATTAAATCACATAATATTAGTTAAATTTGTTTAATATAAATTTTTATACAATATTATAATTCGTATACAACTTAATGAATATGGAAATATTCCATAAAAAAAGACGAAAAAAAGCTACAAGGTAGCCCTCTCTCGTCATTTAAGCAAATCATTGTATAACCTTATTATTAATATCCTTTTGAATAATCAACCACATTCACTGGTAAAGATTCACCTTCTACAAAAGCTTTAAGATTTTTTTCGAAAATAGGGAAAAGGTGACGGTCATAATTCTCTAAATGACCTGAAATATGTGGCGTAATCAATACGTCGTCTCGTTTCCATAAAGGATGATCTTCTGGAAGTGGCTCTTCGTGCAGTACATCTAGTGCTGCATAAGCTAAGTTTCCATTTTCTAGTGCATCGATCAAATCATCTGTAACAACTGATCCACCTCTACCCACATTGATAAAGATTGACTGTTCTTTCATGTTGTTGAACCGTTCTTTATCAAAGAAGTTTTCTGTCTCATCTGTGAGAGGTAAAATGTTCACAACAATATCCGCCTGACCAATGACTTCTGACAGATCGTCTTGGGTATGTTGTTCGTCCATATTCTCTGCATGATCGCCACTTCGATTAATTCCGATTGTTTTCATATCGAAAGCTTTCGCAAGTTTCCCAACTTGCTTACCAATTTCTCCTGTTCCAACAATCATAATGGTCTTTTCTTCAAGTTCGATCAAGGTTTCTAGTTCAGACCATTCAGCGTTAAGTTGCGCTTTCAAAGAGTGGCCAATTCCTCTAGTATAATTCAAAATCATGGCCATAGTCGATTCTGCAATACCCTTTGCATGAATTCCACTTGAATTGGTTAAGACAATTTCTTGCTTCTCGAGTTCTTCAAGGTCCAGATAATCGATTCCTGCAGAAGCTGTTTGAATCCATTTGATCTGATTTTTATCGTTATTAAGTAGCTCTGTTCCTTGATCTTTTTTCCAACTATACAGAATTTCAATATCTTCAATGGCATCCGCTTCTTCTATTGAACGAATAACCTTATGATCTGGTGCTAATTCTTCCACACGTTTTTGATGTTCTGACTGAAGTTCTCTTAATGCTAAAATATATTTTGACATAGATTCTTCCACTCCCTTTTTTCTATTATGACATAGGGGGCTTCAAATTTCTATTATCCGCTTCTTAAGAAAACACGATCAAAAAAAGACACTGACCTTTTAGAGCGTCAATGTCTTTAAGAGACCGGTATTAATTTAAAGTTTAAATGCCTTTATTTACATTTTCGTAGTTTCCAGAAACAGAATTCAGTTTTTCAATTGAATCATTCTCAAGGTTATAACGGTACATCCCAATCATGTTCGACCATTCTACGCCGTCTTGTTCCATTGACTCTCTTGCTTCGATTGTTACCCACTGATCATCTGTTTTATTCACAAAATAAGAGTAGTTTTCATTCGACAATCCTAGTCTTCCAATTAGTTGATCGAATGCATAATCTTCCGCTTCTTCGTCAGTAGCAAATTTATTTTCTGGTTCAGCTTCTGTTTCTGTCGTTTCTTCTGAGTCTGTTTCTGAACTCGAACTTGTTTCTTCTGCTTTCTTATCCTGAGCAGATAACCAGCTTCCCAATTCTTCGTCTGTTGCTGCTTCGATAGACTGACCTGTTTCAGCTAAGTATTTTTCTGCAAGCACGGAAGAACTACGCTCTGTCTGATACTCAGTTTTGTCAGAAGAGGCTCCCGCTACTTGTCTTGCTTGTTCCGCTTGAGCGAGCGTAACTTTTTCTAAAAGCCCTTCAGCTTCATCCTTAATTGCTTGATATTCCGTTAAATCTTCTTTAAGTAAAACAGATAACGTTCCAGCTGATTCATCCAGCTGCTCATTATCATATTGCGCTTGTGCTTGGTCTAGTTCAGCTTGATACGCTGATCTTTTATCATCCGTTTCATCTACTGTTTCTGCTGTTTCAGTCGATTCTGTATCTATTTCAGTAGTCGTTTCTTGTTCTGTTTCAGGTGCCACTACGGCTTCATCATTATTATTGCTACATGCAGCTAGCGCAGCCCCAACAGTTAAAAGCGTGATTATTTTCGTCCAGTTTTTCATAAAGACTACCTCCTTCATTTGATTATAGTATACTGTATCTTTTTTAAGAATACTATAATTCTCTTATAACTCGTGGTACTCTGAATAAATATCTCTTTTAGGCTGTTCTCTTAAAATAGACACTTCTTTTATTGCCTGCTTGCTATTTAACCCGTCTGATTCCATTAATTTTTCGACATGTTCTTTTACAGACCAATCTTGCCATTCCATTACTTCTTGGTCTAAAATCGGATCAGCATTCCCTTCAAGAATCACACAGAACTCTCCTCGAATCTGCTCTGCTTGAGCCCATTCAGACACTTCAAAAACCGTTCCTCTAATAAATTCTTCATATCTTTTCGTTAACTCTCTAGCTAGAACAATCTTTCGATCTGGTCCCATGACTTTTTCAATTTGTTCCAGTAACGCTTTTAGTCGATGTGGCGATTCATAAAAAATGATGGTTTCTTGGCGCTTATTCAGTGTTTCCAGTTCAGTATGCAAATCTTTTTTCTTCCGTGGTAAAAACCCATGAAAGTAAAACGGTTGGGGTGAGATGCCAGAAGCAATGAGTGCTGGCAGTGCAGCATTCGCTCCAGGTAATGGGACGACTGCAATACCCGCTTTAATAGCTGCCTTAACCAAGTCAACACCTGGATCGCTGATAGAAGGCATACCTGCGTCGCTCACCTGAGCAATTGTTTCTCCAGCAATCATTCTTTCAACCAGTTTTGGTGTCCGCTCCTGTGAATTGTGTTCGTGAAAACTAATCTGACTTGTCTGAATTTCAAAATGATTCAGTAATTTCTGCGTATTTCTTGTATCTTCAGCAGCAATTAGATCTGCTTCTTTCAGCATTCTGATAGCTCTAAACGTCATATCTTCTAAGTTCCCAATCGGTGTCGGTACTAGATATAACATACCTGTTTCTGTTTTCTCATAACTCTTTTGCGTCTGCATCAACTGCATCCTCTCTTCTTACAATCTTACATCGTTCTTGTTGACTGAACGGCAAACTTACTCCATTCTGTTTTAAATACCGTTCTTTACTGATTCTTTTTCGTTTTTTGAAGGCTGCTTCGGCTTTTGTCGCTGCACTTCTTGTAGGATGAATTTCAGCATAGATCATTCTAAGAGGGCGTCTGTAGCTTGGTTTTGTATATTTCGCACCCGTACCTGAATTATGTTCATCCAGTCTTCGTTCTAAATCTGTAGTATACCCACCATAAAATGAACCGTCTTTACAGTGTAGTACATAGAAATAGCTATTCTTCGTTTCTTTCGGCTCCATAAATCATCCTTCTCACTTCAGGTAAATATTGGTCATTTTGATCAAACACAAATAAAGGCGCGAGCACAGTGAAGCCTGTTTCTTTTCCATTTTTAATGCCTTCAATTAGTATCATATTTGCTTCTTTATGCTGTTTAGGATAAACAAATCGGACTCTTTTAGGCGCGAGGTTAACGGCACGCATAGCATCCAAAATTTCTAAAAATCGATCTGGTCTGTGTACAAAATAGGCTTTTCCTTTTGTTTTAAGTAAAAAAGCCGTTGCTTTCATCATTTCCTCCAAAGACAAATAAATTTCATGTCTGGCAATCGCAAGGTGTGTGTTTGGATTCTGAAGACTTTCTTCAGTCACTTTAAAATAAGGTGGGTTACAGGTCACGACATCCACTGAATCATGTCGAATCATTTCTCTGACTTCTTTAACATCAGCATGTTTCATCATTACTTGTTCCTGTAACTGATTCAATTCAATACTTCTATTTGCCATATCCACAAGTCTTTCTTGAATCTCAACCCCAGTCACCGGACTAGCCGTCTTTTGACTAAGCATGAGGGCAACTGCACCGTTCCCAGAACAGAGATCAACAATTTTAGCACGATTATGCTTGGGTACTTGAGCAAACTCTCCTAACAATACGGCATCTAATGAAAAAGAGAAAACTGAAGGGCTTTGTATTATTTCTATATCGTATTGCATCAACTGATCAATACGTTCGTCATCTTTAAGTAAGTCTTTCAATAGCTTAGCTTCCTTCTCTATTTGTTTCTTATAGTATACCAAAATTTCAATTCAAAAATGACCTTAGAATTGACAAAAGCCCCTCCCAATTAAGGGAGCGGCTCTCTGATTAAAAATAAATGACTTATACAGTTAATTCGTGCAAAATTACTATTCAAATTATATGACTGAGTTTCTCATTTAAACAACACAGTCCCTACCTCTACTGTGTCCTTACAACTCTATAGTTGCGCCAGATCGATTAAACTTCGTTAAAACGATTTTATATAATACTTCATATTTATTCTTAATGTAGTTACATTATACCATACATTTCAAAATAATCAATTTCTGTGCATCATAGCGTTGTATTTAAACCTTTGAATTCAATGGTTTAAACTATACAAGTCATCTTACGTCAATCTTAATTCTATTCACTATTCTTAATTATTTAGCTTTTATTGATAAAACATCACACTTTCAGAAAGCAGAATAACTGAATTAAATATTGATATAGAATGTTTCTTGCAATCAGCTAAGATGTTTTATATAATATAAATCGTAACGTTTACGGTTTAAAAGAGTCAACCAACGACTCTCTTCAATTTTGAATAAAATATAGAAAGGAAGAGAATACTATGGCCGTACCAAAACGTAGAAGATCTACTGCAAAGAAAAAGAAACAGCGTACACATAAGCAACTGAAAGCTCCAAATATCTCTTATGATGAAAAGCTCGGTGAATACCGTATGAGTCACCGCGTTTCTAAGAGTGGTAACTATAACGGAAAAAAAGTGATTGATTAATCAAAGCGATTGAAAAAGACAACCATAGCTTACTGGTTGTCTTTTTTCGTATCAAAATTTATATAAGGTTCTTTGCTTCTTTTAATGCTGACCATTATTTGCTTTCCACTATGATCCCACTGCACCATTCTGTAAAAAGCATCATGGTAAAAGATGAATTTTGCGTCAAGCTTGCGCGCTTCTTCCATCCAATACTGTTTAGCTGCAATAGAATCCATCGGATAATCATCAAATCCAAGTACCCATAGAGGATTTTGATGAGCATGCGTAGGCATAATATCAGCTAGATGTAAAAGCGTTTCTTGGTTCTGTGTCAGCTTTACGATAGAGTGTCCTCTGCTGTGTCCACCGGTATGAATCAGTTCAATACCAGGTACAATCTCAAGACTCTTTTCAAAGGTTCTAATTTGTTCCTCTACTGCTTCCCAGTTTTCTTTCCAGTACGTACTTTTTGAACGAATATTAGGATGGCGAATTTCATCCCATTCAATATCATTTACATAAATCACTGCGTTTGGAAAAGTGGATACATATTGACCTTCTTTCAACTGAGTTAGCCCTCCAGCATGATCAAAATGCATATGTGTCATGATCAATCCATCAATATCTTGGACAGTCAATCCAACCTGATCCAAACTTTCTTCTATTCGAGTCTCTTCCCGTACACCATAGTTTCTGATCTGCTTGTCTGTTAACTTGCCTGTTCCTACTCCAGCATCAATCAAATAATTTTTTCCTTTATATTGAATCAAAATAGCATCAGTTGGCAATTCTATCTGATTCTTTTCGTTAGCCGGATATTTTCTTGACCAGAGTGGTTTAGGGACCGGACCAAACATGGCGCCTCCATCCATTGAAGTAATGCCTCCGTCTATCCAAGTCAGCTTCATATCATGGAATACTAATGTGTCTAATTGGTCAGCCATTTAATTTCCCCCTTTCCCTTAGATCTTTTTCTGTTTCCCAATCACCAATAAACCCAAAGTTAATTGTAAGTTCTTTGAATTCAGGATCTTTGTGTCGATTCAACCATGTTTTATACCTTTTCTGGAGTATCTTAAGTGTCTCTTTTTGATTAAATAATGTACAAATATTAAGAGCTTGTTCGCAATACTCTTTCCCTCTTGTTTCATTCTGTTTTTTGAATTGCAGTATACCTTTATTAAATATGAAATCAATATGCGGACTAAGTAAATCGACGTCTTTAGAATAATGCTGGTCAAAGGCTTTGATCGTCTCTTCTGCATAGTCAATTTTACCGTGATAGATAAATGTTGAAAAGTTATTGGTTAAAATCGTATGTAGTAATTTACTATCTCTTGGAATCGACTGATATATTTTACTCCTTTTCAGAGCTGTCCGCATTAAAACATAGGTTGTTTCAACATCAAGACTGAAACCAAACATGGCGTAGAGTCTTAGTTCCATTTCTCCCCAGTTTTCTACTTGCATCAAATAATCCAATACTAGTAAATTGCTATTTGGTTTTTCTTCGTTTATATCTTCCAAACCCTCGATAAAATAAAGAAAAAATTGCTGCCAACTATAAGGAGCCGGTCTAGCGGCCTTGATTTCCTCTTTTAGTTTCTTGAGTTGCTCGTAATGATTGTTATTTACATAGTCTTCTATGCGAATAGCATAATAGCGGATATCTGTTTCCAAATCTGATCCTCTTAAATATAGAAATTCTTCTGCTGTCGTATTGATTTGATCTAACAACTGGAAAAATAAGTCTACTGGAACCATGGATTTCTCGTTTTCAAATCTGGATAACTGAGAAACGGAAAGGACTGATCCACAAGCTTCTTTTAGCGTAATTCCTTTGCCTTTTCTAATTGTTTTAAATAACTGACCGTACATAACGACCTCCTTTTTTTGCATATCTGCAATTTTATACTTGCGATTAGTTTACCTCACTTACACTAAAGGTACAAATAAAAAAGGACGTGATATTATGTTTTCTATGCTTAAAAAATTTTGGAAAGAAAATGTATTTATTGGTATTTTGCTGCTTATAACGGCTTCTTGTCAAACCATGGTGAGCGTTTTGAATGCACGAGCGTTCAATGCGCTGATTGACTTAGACTTTGATTTATTTTTTTGGACGACTGTACAGATGTTTATGATTTTCATGTTATTTTTACTTTTTACTTTTTTCCAAATCAACGCTATGAGTCGGATCAAACAGCGTATGGTAACGGCCATTCGTCGTTCGATTACTGAAAGGCTTGAAAAAGTCAGCTACAAAACCTTTCATGAAAAACAGGTCGGTACGTATGCTTCTTGGTTAAGTAATGATATGAATACAATCGAAGTGGATGCTTTTGATGAGTTCTATGCTGTTCTCTCTGGTATCATCGCTACTATAACTTCAGTAGTTGCACTTTTCTTCTTCCATTGGAGTATCGTGGTTTTAAGCTTTGTGATCGGAGCACTGACACTCTGGTTACCTAAATTATTTGAGAAGAAATTGGCTACTGCCTCACTTGAAACAACTCGACAAAATGAAGTCTTCTTAAGCAAAACTTCTGATGCACTATCTGGTTTTGATACTCTGTTCTCTTTTAATTTATTAAGTCGCATCACTTCATCTGTTCGTCATGCATCATTAAAGCTTGCCGAGGCAAAAAATCATCAGGCACGAGTTATGAGCTTCGTTGTGAGTCTAGGTGCTTTCGGAAACATTCTTGGGCAGTTATCCGTAGTGGCCTTGACTGGATTTCTAGCCTTTCAATCTTTACTTAGTCTCGGCTCGATTGCCTCTACCGGAAATCTGGCAAGCACCATCTTTAATACCGTGGGTAACCTTAGTCAGCGTATCGCTGGTATTCGAGCGACACGTCCAATTTTTGAAAAGTTTGAAAAAATAGATTGTCTTGATGAACAAGTTAATGAGCGTATTTCTTGTCGTAGTGGTTTCGAACTATCCAATGTTTCTTACGCCTATGGGGATAAGCCTTTATTTGATAACCTCTCTTATTCTTTCTCTCTCGGCGGAAAGTATGCAATTACTGGCGCTAGCGGTAGCGGTAAATCTACCTTATTCAATGTTTTAAGTGGTAAACTAACAGACTATTCAGGTTCGGTCTCTTTCGCTGGGCACGAGCTAGAAACTTTAACTGGCCAACAGTTGCGGCAACATGTGCTCTATGTTGATCAAGTCCCTTATCTATTTGATGGTACAATCAGAGATAATATCACACTGGGTGAGACTTTCGGAGACTATATTTTAAAAACAGCTTTGGCACAAAGTGCACTAGATGAATTCATTCTACAACTTCCTGAAGGTCTGGATACGCCTGTTGGAGAGGGCGGCCGCTCTTTATCTGGTGGGCAACGTCAACGCATCGCTTTAGCTCGCGGATTGGTTCGTGGGAAATCCATTATCTTAATTGATGAGGGAACTTCTAGCCTAGATGAAGTTAGTGCAATCAAAATTGAACAGCACCTAGTAACTAATCCAAAATTGACTGTCTTGATGATCACGCATCATCTAAGAGATTCTATAAGGTCTCAATTAGATGGCTTACTGTCTTTAAGTTGATTCTATTGTAAGATTACTTAAAAAAATAAACCATCCTCTTCGCTTTCAGCTGAGCTGTATGTTAGAGGATGGTTTATTTAAATGATTATGCGCTTTGATTTTTCTTTTGGTAATAAACGAATCCTGCGATACAGACGAGTAAAGAGAAAATTAGGAAGAATGGTACAAATGTTGGATTAGAGAAGATTCCCCCTATTAAAATGACGAGTGAGCCAAGTGTTCCAAGCACTGGTGCAACGTAACCTAAGAAGACATTTTTGATGACACCTTCTCGTTTCAGTTGGATAACTTTTAAATATAGAACGGCGTATGCCAAGTAACTGAATACAATCGCGATCTCACTGATGTCTCCACCCGATAACAAGGACGTTTTTTGAGTGATGTAATGTAATCCCATCCACACCAAGCTGACTACAAAAGCAAAAATAGTAGAAGCGGGTGATAATTCTCTTTTTGCATCCATTACTTTGATACTATCGCTCATTGGAATCATATTTTTTGTTGCAAGTGCTTGAGGGAGACGGATATACCCTAAAGTCAATCCGTTCACTACACCTAAAACAGCAATCAAAACGAATGTAAGCATAATAGATTCACCATTAGCGCCGAGTATAGCTGTACCAATCTGACTGATTGCAGCATCTCCTGTGGACAAGATATATTCTTCTCCAACAATCGATACTGTTCCTAGGAAGTACGCTAGGTAAACAACGAGTACAATCAAAGGTCCAATGGTCAACGCGATTGGCATATTGCGTTTAGCATTTTTAACTTCTGGTGTGATGGTTGTCGAGATGACCCATCCTTCAAAAGAAAAGGCCATTGGCGCTAAGGCTGCAAGCCAGCCGAGTCCGACAGAGCTTGTTCCAATCACAGCCACTTCGTTTGGAATTTCAGGGCTTGGCGCGCTCCAGAACAATCCTACAAGACCAATCCCGATTAAGGGAATCAGTTTAATGAACGTCGTAAGATTCTGGAAACGTCCACCTGCTTTAAGTGAAATATAATTCATCCCAAACAAGAATGTTAAATAAATAAGTCCTATGCCGACTTGTGTTTCAAGTGTTGATGGTAAGTTAAACAGCATTGTGGTGTAAATTCCAGCTACCCATGCAACCACTACTGTGATTGTCGGGAAATAAACCCATACTTGGAACCAGCCGAATGCACTAGCTGCCGCAGGTGAAATGAACTCTTCAAAATATCCAACTACGCCACCTGTTTTTTCTGTTCTACTGGCTAATTCAGTTAATGTAATACTTCCAAAAATCACACATAAAGCACCAAAACAGAATACAAGCACGCCTAGTAAAACATCGCCACCTGTATAAGCCAAGATATCATCTGATTTGAAAAAGATGCCTGATCCTACACAGATACCGACGATCATAGACAATGCTGTCAGTAATCCATAATGCTGTTTTACTTCAATCTTCTTATCTTCCACTGTTTCTCTCCCTTTTACTGTTGAATAGTATTTTTTATTATACTTTATTCATATTATAAATAATTATACTGAATACAGTATAATAGAGAATATAACAGAAATCACAGCTTAAGAAAAGAATGTTTTGCTTTATTCACTTAAATCGTCTATCCCCTTTGTACAGCATACCCGCTTTAAATCATAAGTAGTGTCCATCTTGCCATAACACACATTTTCCAGTCTTTAATGACTTTTGAACGTCGATGATTTGCTGATTCGAGCTCCCTCTAAATGCCAGACCCAGATCCTTTTTCTTTAACTCAAATCGTCCGTCTACGACTACATCCAGATAAGACAACAGTGTCTGTTTATCTTCTGTTCCGGCCATCAATTCTTCCCAAGTATATCCCGTCCATGACCAGATATCTTTTTGGCTGCCAAACTCTTCTCTAATGCGTTTACTCAACTGGATCGTAACTCCGGTATTCAAGAATGGCTCTCCTCCTAGTAAGGTCATTCCTTGACAGTAATCTGCACGTAGATCTTCGATGATTTGATTTTCCAGTTCAATAGAATAAGGTTTGCCATATGCAAAATTTTGCGCGACTTTGTTGTAGCATCCTTTACAAGCAAACGGACAGCCACTGACATAAATACTGCATCTCACGCCTTCTCCGTCCACAAAGTTATAGGGTTTGTAATCTGCGATATAGTGTTTGCTGAATTGTTCAGATGTCCACACTACTGGATCAGTTTTCATCGGTCTCACAACTTTCCATATGCTTTATCCTAGAAGCGATTTCTTTATGTCTACCCTCTACCATTGGACGTTTCTGCGGATTACCGAGATAGCCACACGTTCTTTTCACTACGTCACATGTCTTGGGATCCGTGTTTCCACATTGTGGACATTTGAATCCATACTCTGTTGGGCTAAAGTCTCCCTCAAAATTGCATTGATAACAGTGATCGATCGGTGTGTTCGTTCCTAAGTAACCTACTTTGTCATATGCAAAGTCCCAGACAGCTTCCAAAGCTTTAAGATTGGTTTGTAATTTAGGATATTCACAATAATGGATGAACCCTCCGCTCGTAAAAGGTGCATAGTCTTTTTCAAATTCAATCTTTTCAAATGGTGTCGGATTCTTTCTAACATCGTAGTGAAAGCTATTTGTGTAATAACCTTTATCTGTAATCTCTTTTATTACACCAAACTTCTCTGTATCTAGTCGACAGAATCGATCCGTCAGACTCTCACTTGGAGTCGCATAAACACTGATATGAAGATCTGTTTCTTTGCTCCACTTATCCGCTGCCTGCTTCAGTTCTTTCAATATGTTCAAAGTAAAGATCTTTGCTTCTTTGTTCTGCTCCCAGTCACTACCAAAGAAAGAAGCTGCGGCTTCGTACAAGCCAATATACCCTATCGATGCAGTCGCTCTTCTATTTAAAAATAGGCTTTCGACAGCTTCTTCTTTATTCAGCCTCTTGCCAAAGGCACCATGCATATAAAGAATGGGTGCGTTCTCAGGCTTTGCTTCCATGACCCTTTTTGCTTTAAAGACTAGACCGTCACGCAAGACTTCTAGACGTTCTTTTAAAATAGACCAAAATTTATCTTGGTCGCCCTCTGCTTCCAAAGCCATTCTTGGAACATTTAAAGTCACAACACCTAAGTTCATCCTCCCCGCAGTGATTTCTTTGTTTTCTTCATTTTTCCATCCTTGTAGAAAAGATCTACATCCCATCGGCGCTTTAAAACTACCTGTCAGCTCCACAATTTTATCGTAAGATAAGATATCTGGATACATTCTTTTAGCAGAGCATGCTAATGCGAGCTGCTTAATTGCATAATTCTGGTCATCTTTATTTAAATTGATACCTCTTTTCAGTGTGAAAATCAGTTTAGGAAAAATTGCCGTTCTTTTCTCTTTGCCAAGCCCATTTAGTCGTACCTTCAAAATCGCTTTTTGAATCTCTTGCTCAATCCAAGAAGTGCCGAGTCCGAAACCGATGCTCGTAAAAGGTGTCTGTCCCTGAGATGTGTACAAGGTATTGATTTCATACTCCAAACTCTGCATAGCGTCGTAGATGTCTTTTTTTGTTTGCTCTGTGGCAAAGGCTTGTTGTTCTATAGGATTTCCCACCCATTTCGCAGCTGTTTTCTGATGCTTTTTGTAATTCAACTCTGCGTAAGGTGCCAGCACTTCATCGATTCGGTCAAAACTACATCCCCCATATTGGCTGGAAGCTACATTTGCAATGATCTGAGCTGTCTGAGCCGCTGCAGTTTGAATCGATTTAGGAGACTCTACATCTGCATTACCGATTTGAAATCCTTTTTCAAACATCTCTTTGAAATCAATCAAGCAACAATTACTCATAGGAGCATAGGGAGTGTAATCTAGATCATGGTAATGAATCTCTCCTTTTTCATGAGCATTCGCTACGTGTTCTGGAAGCCACTTCAGTCCTATCGCTTTTCCAACCACTCCTGCTGTCAGGTCTCGTTGTGTATTAAATACTTTACTATCCTTATTCGCATTCTCATTTACAATACTCTTATCTTGATCTAAAAGATTCTGAATCATTTGATTCACATCTCTTCGCTTCTCTTTGTCGCTTTTTTTCTGTTCTTTTTGAGCATTTAATTGAAAAATCAGCTTTGGTTGACCTATTTCATTTAACACACTCTTGAAAATGTGTTCTATTTCACAAGTATGTATAATAGAATGCGTTTGTTTCTTTATTCTTTCTTCAAGTCTATTTTTCAAAAGTATTTGTTGGTCTTTCTTCATTTCTACATTATCTTTATTAATATTTATGTATACTTTCAACAACTTATCGATGGAAAAATCTTGTATTCTTCCATCACGCTTTTCCACCTTCAATTCTTTAAGATCTCTTTTACTCATTGTTCTAGTTTTATCTAATGTTTTCATAATGATTCCCCTTTCGACTTTTATAACTTTGGTGGTTTTTTCACAAGTAAAACTAAAAGCAACTCCCGCTTTTCAGCAAGAATGCTTGTTTATTGATTTAAGAATACCATTTCACGTAGTCTTCATCTTCCATTGATTCTACCATACCTAATAGATAACCATTTCCAACTTGCGAGAAGAAATCATGGTTACTTGTACCTGTAGAAATTCCGTTCATAATGATTGGATCGACATCGTTTGCCTGATCTGGGAACAATGGATCAAATCCAAGATTCTGTAAAGCTTTATTGGCATTATAACGTAAGAATACACCAACTCTATCCGTCCAACCAATTTCTCCATAAAGATACTCTGTGTATTCCATTTCGTTCTCATAAAGTTTGAATAACAAATCATAAGTCCAGTTTTTAAGTTTTTCCTGTTCTGTTTCAGAAAGTTGATTGTATCCAATTTGGAATTTGTATCCAATATATGTGCCGTGAACCGATTCATCTCTTAGAATCAGCTTAATGATTTCTGCGATATTCGTCATCTTACTGTTTCCAAGGTAATGTAGCGGTGCAAAGAACCCTGAATAAAATAAGAAAGACTCAAGAAACACGCTTGCTACTTTTTTCTGTAGATCTGTACCTTCTTGATAGATTGCATTAACGATTTGCGCTTTCTTTTGAAGCATTTCATTTGAATGTGTCCATTCAAAAATTTGATCGATTTCTGATTTTGTATTCAACGTACTGAAAATCGCGCTATAACTTTTAGCATGCATCGATTCCATGAATTCAATATTGTTATAAACAGCTTCTTCGTGCTGTGTACGAATATCTTTTTTCAGTGCTTCAATACCATCTTGAGATTGAAGTGTATCTAGTAGTGTCAGTCCACCGAAAACTTTCGCAACCATATCTTTTTCTGCAAGAGGCAATTTTTGCCAGTCACTTAAGTCATTAGATAGTGGAATACGTGTATCTGTCCAAAATTGTTCAACCAGTTTTTCCCAAGTCAGTTTGTCGACCATATCTTCTATCTGGTTCCAGTTAATTGCTTTGTAGGTTTCAACCATTCTTTATTCTCCTTGTCCCATCGTTTAATCTGCTCTTTAGTCTCTGCACAAACAACCTGTAGGTAGAAGGGATACCGCTTTCTAGCTATACCCTTTTACCTAATCAAGTCGATTAGATTGTACAGCTTTCGCAAGCATTTGATCCGATTTCTTCTGCATCATCTGTAAACGTACGAACATAATAAATCGATTTAATCCCTTTTTTATGTGCATAATGTCTTAAAATATTTAAGTCACGAGTCGTTTGTTTTGTTGTCTTGCCTTCTTTCCATTCGTATATTCCCTCTGGGATATCTGAACGCATGAAGAGTGTAAGACTCATACCTTGATCGACGTGCTTTTGAGCTGCTGCATAGATATCAATCACTTTACGCATATCCATATCATAAGCACTCTTATAGTATGGCATTGTTTCGTTTGAAAGATATGGTGCAGGATAGTATGTTTTACCAGTCAGTTTTTCCTGACGTTCTTCTACCAGACGTGTAATCGGGTGAATACTTGCAGACGTCTCATTTACATAACTGATAGATCCAGTCGGTGCAACGGCCATTCTGTACTGGTGATATAGTCCATTTTTTTGAACATCTTTTTTCAAAGCATCCCAGTCCGCTGCTGTAGGAATCTGAATACCATTATCTGCGAAGATTGCTGCAACTTTATCATATTCAAATGTATGATCTGCCGATGTGTACTTGTCAAAGTAAGAACCATTTGCATAGTCTGACTTTTCAAAATTAAAGAACACTTGATTTCTTTCTGCTGCCAGTTTGTTACTTGCTTTAAGCGTGTAGTAATTTAAAAGCATAAAGTAAGCATCTGTGAATTCTACTGACTCAGGTGAGCCATAGTGCATTTGATTCAACGCAAAGAATGTGTGTAGTCCCATAGCGCCCAGACCAATTGTGTGATATTTGTCGTTACCATTTTTCACAGAAGGTACAGCTTCAATGTTTGATTGATCTGTAACGAATGTTAATGCTCGAACCATTGCATCTACTGACTTTTCAAAATCAGGTGTTTTCATTAGGTTTACTACGTTAGTAGAACCCAGATTACAGCTGATGTCTGTTCCAAGCGTTTCATATTCCTGGTTATCCTTAATTAGTGAAGGTTCTTGTACTTGAAGGACCTCACTGCACAAGTTACTCATTGTGATTGTTCCGTACACAGGATTCGCTTTGTTTGCAGTATCGATGTTGATCACATAAGGATAGCCTGATTCTTGTTGAAGTTTAGAAATTTCATTTTCAAGGTCACGTGCTTTCACCTTTGTTTTAGTGATCTCAGGATTTGCTACCATATTGTCGTATTCTTTAGTGATGTCGATATAAGCAAATGGCTCGCCATAGATTCTTTCAACATCATAAGGACTAAACAAGTACATGTCTTCGTTATGTGCTGCTAATTCATAAAATTTATCTGGAACGGTAACACCTAAAGAAAGTGTCTTCACACGAACTTTTTCATCTGCATTTTCTTTTTTAGTAGAAAGGAAGCTCATGATATCCGGGTGGAAAATATTTAAGTAAACCGCACCGGCTCCATTTCTCTGTCCTAATTGGTTGGAATAACTAAAGCTGTCTTCTAGTAATTTCATAACAGGTAAAACACCACTAGAAGCATTTTCGATTTTCTTGATTGGGTCTCCAGCGGCTCTAAGGTTTGTCAGGTTTACCCCGACACCTCCTCCAATACGAGACAATTGAAGCGCTGAGTTGATTGCACGTCCAATACTGTTCATATCATCTGTTGTTTGAATCAAGAAGCAAGAAACCAGTTCCCCACGACGTTTTCTACCTGCATTCAAAAATGTCGGTGTCGCTGGCTGATAGCGCTGATTGATGATCTCCTCAGCAATATTCGTTGCCAGAGCTTCATCACCATGTGCTAAATACAATGCGTTGAATGCGATACGATCTTCAAATCGTTCCAGGAATTGTTTCCCATCATCTGTTTTCAAAGCATATTGAGTGTAGAACTTATACGCAGACATAAATGAGCGGAAACGGAATTTCTGGTTATACAGTCCTTCAATCAATTCTGTAATGAATGTTCTTGAGTACTTTCCAATAAAACCTTCTTCAATAAAATCATGCTTGATCAGATAATCAATTTTTTCGTCAATACTGTCAAACTGAACCGTATTCGGATTTACATGCTCGATAAAGTAAGCTTTTACAGCTTCGCGATCTTTGTGAAGGGGAATTTGATTATTTACCGGGCGATTGATTTCATTGTTTAATTGAAAATACGTTACTTCTTTAGGTTGTTCTTTTACTGGACTATTAGTAGCCAAGATCATCCACCACTTTCTTTATTTTTGATACGTCGTCTTCATTTCCTTGAAATTCAAAACTGTGAATTAACGGAACATTATACTCTTTTGCCAAATCTTTCGCGGTAAAAACAAATAGCTGTGCAAAATTGAGATTTCCTCCGCCAGCTACTCCTTTTAAAAAAGATTGGTTGTTTTCTGTTTCAATAAAATCGTTTAAGATTTCAGTCATTTCTTTATCATATGTTGGTGTTATAACGATGTAGGGTTCGTTTACAGGAATAAATGGATTGGTTGGCGTTAATTCCAACGAATCCATCTCGAGTTTGTTTACAAATTTTCTGGTCTGTCCTGTCAGAGAAAAATACACTACCTTCATAATGATTACGCTAATTGGCTTAGCATATCTGGACGGAAGCCGTTAAACGCTTCTAATCCTTCAGCAAGAACAACTGGTAAAGAGCTAAATCCTAAACTTTTAACTTCTTCGATTGCTGCTTCGTTTTCAGCAATATCTTTAACTTCAAATGGGATACCTTTATCCTCTAAAAATTTCTTTGTAAAGTTACACTGCATACAATTTGGTTTTGAATATACGATGACTGTTTTGTTTGTCATGATGTTTTCCTCCTATTAAGTAACCTGCTAGTTGTTAAGCTCATTGTGATAAGCAACAGTATCTCTTGTATTTAAACACTGATTCTGTTTGCTTCAATGCAGAAGATTTGATCTATATATAGTATCACTTCGTTATCGAACGTGTGCACTTTTCAGTACTCATCTCTTCTTGTATCGTATCTATTATTCTACATGACTACAGAAAAATTTCAAGTCTAAAACACTGTATATGGGAAATATTTTTAAACACAACACTACATGTTGTGTCAACACACAAAAAGACACTCTCGTTATTTTGCTCAATAATTCGAGCAGAACGAGAGTGTACAAGGATTTGCACTTCAAAAATTCTTTTTTGTTTTTTTGCCTCACAACTATATATAGTGGCATATTTTTTTGAAGCAGATAGACTTTATTTTCGCTCACCATAAATCACTTCCAAACAAAATGCGCAAGGCTCATCGCCATCTCTTCTAGAACCATAAAACAGATTACATACATGAAAACCATCTTCATATATTTTTTCAAGATTCATTCGAGATTTTGTCATACCTGTATCACTTAATTGTTTTTCAATCGACTGCTGTTTGATGACTTCAGCTAATCTGTCTCTCAGATGCTGATTCTCCATACTTAATGCATGGTTTTCTTCAGTTAACTGAGACAGCTCTAGTTTCACTTGCTTGAGCGTCTTCAGAGTGGCTTCTGCTTGGGTTTCCAAATCAAAAAATGTGTCATGTAATTCTTTCTTATTCATTGTTCACCACTTTTTCATTTCTCTACAGAGTGTTTATTATCGGTTTCAACTTTAACTTTGATTGTCAGTAGGCGGTCTATTTTCCAATCTACTGCCTTGTAATAGCATAACATGATTAGAATTGAAATGGCAAACACTCAATGCATAAAGTTTGCTGTTTTTTGTAAAGGGACAGTTTTCGTGACAATTTATCGAATAAGTTTACCCAGCTATCATCTGAAGTGAAATATCTTCAAAAACACCTTGGGCAGCTACATTGCTGTTCAATTTCTTTTTCGCTTCAAGCAATTGTTCTAGGATATAGATAATTTGTCTACTAGAATACTGTTCCGCTGTTTGTTTAAGTTGTGCTTCATGATTTAAAAACGCTACGATAACCGAATCAGAATAGGTTAGATTCAATAGATCTCGATATAAAACAATGAGTAAATCAACTACGAGCTGATTTGATTCTCTGTCATTGACTGTTCCCATTAAATCTGTCTGAACATATACAAAAGCCTGGTCATCTTTTTTCGATAAAAACTTAAACCAGTTCCAAGTCGCTTTTACCAAATTCTGAAATGGTTCATCTCCAGCTAGTTCAATCGCTTTCTCTGCATCATGGGTCACTCTTGCAGTCAATGCTGCTTGCGAATCCGTCAGTCCACGCTCTTTCAATTCATTTATTCGATCTTCAAGTGGTTGAACTGGGAAATGAACGATCTGACAACGTGAAAGGATAGTAGGCAGTAATCGCTGTTTTGCTGTCGTGAGCAATAATGCCGTTGTTTCTCCATCTGGTTCTTCCAAAAATTTGAGCAAACTATTCGCGGCGTTCTGCGTCATTTTTTCGATATCTTCTATAATGAACAGCTTCCGTTTACTTTCTACTCCACTTTTAGAAAATTCTTCTTTCAATTCTCTTACTTGAGCAACTTTGATGGATAGTCCATCCGGTCTAATTTCAATAATATCAGGATGCTGATGCGTTTGAATCCTTTGACATTGGCTACATTCTCCACATGGACACTGCTCATTTCCAAAATTCTGACAGAAAAGAGATTGAGCGATCCAAAGGGCCATTTCTTTTTTTCCTGTACCTGCAAATCCCTCAAAAACATAAGCATGCTGCATAGTCTGGTTGCTGATTAATTTAGAAAACAGCCGACTGATACTCGACTGTTTTTCAACGATGGTCGACATTGAACGTCTCCCTTACCTTTAATATTGTTGGAATTGCTCGATTGGAAGAACAAACAATGTTGCACCACCAACTTCTACATCTACAGGATAGGTTAAGTCTGATTCCAGAGTGAAGTCATAAGAAGGCGGACTCATCATTGTCTGACTTCTTGTAGAACAGTTTTCTTTGATCAAGGCCAGTACACTGTCAACTTTGCGGTCTTCAACACCCATTAAGAAAGTCGTATTCCCTGCTCTTAAAAATCCTCCAGTAGAAGATAGTTTTGTTGCCCGTACACCTTTTTCTACGAATTCATCTGCTAACCTTTTACTGTCTTGGTTCTGAACGATCGCTACGATTAATTTCATATTGATTCATCCTTTCTCATTCGTTTTTTTGAAGTCTTGAATAGCGTTCTTCAATGTTTTTTCAGCTGCATCAAATACACTATCTTGACTTTTAGCGGCGTCGATAACGACAAACCGTTCCGGTTCTTTTTCTATCATCATCTGATACGCACTTCGAACTTCTTCATGGAACGTTATAGCTTCCATTTCCAGACGATCCTGCGTTCGATTGGAGTTTTTAGCTTTGATTCTTTCAAGTCCTACTTCAGCTTCTACATCTAAATAAAGCGTCAGATCCGGCGTCAATCCTTCGATTGCAAATTCGTTTATGGATAGGACTTTTTCCATACCTATCCCTCTGGCTTGTCCTTGATAGGCCACAGAGCTATCAACAAATCGGTCGCAAAGTACAATTTCACCTCTAGATAAAGCGGGTAAAATCTTTTCAACGACATGCTGTCTACGACTCGCTGCAAGTAGCAAGGCTTCTGTTCTAGGATCCATAGCTGTGTGCGCTGGATTTAGTAAAATTTCTCGAATTTCTTCAGCTATTTCACTCCCTCCAGGTTCTCTTGTAACCACTAGCGGACAATCAATCATGGATTCAATTGCTGGAATCAGTTTTTGGACTAGACTCGATTTCCCTGCTCCATCGGGACCTTCTATTGTAATAAACAACCCTATCACGTTCATTTCCTCAATTCTAATAATTGCTATTTCTTTCATTATACGGTAGAACTCAGTGGAATGTCTACGGATTTTGTAAAAGGATTTATTTATATCTTGACCTGTCTCTTTTGAAAACAAAAAAAGCAGCGCACTACAGACTGAACAGAAAAGTCTTATCTCTAAGCTTTTGCTGATCCATCTGTATTGTCTGCTTTTAAAACCTACTATTTCCCTTTGATCTGTCTTACTTTAGCTTCTTTGAAAAGGTAGAAGTATTTTGCCTGAGCCAGTTTACGCTCAGCTTTCAGTCGTGGATGTTCTTCCACGATGATTTCTTCCATGACTTTGGAATCTTCCCAAGCTGTTTTTTGTCTATTCATGAGAGACAATAGCCGATCATCATACTGGTTTTTTAATTTGGATTTTCTTTTAAATAGTCCCATTGATTCTTCTCCTACATCTCTCTACGGCCTTCGACTGCTTTCAGCAAGGTCACTTCATCAGCGTACTCTATATCGCTTCCTACAGAAAGACCATGTGCAAGACGGGTCACACTAATACCTGAAGGTTTGATCAATCTTGAAAGATACATCGCTGTTGCTTCACCTTCTGCTGTCGCATTGGTAGCGATGATGACTTCTTTAACTTCTTTGTTTTGAAGTCTTTTGATTAAATCAGGTATATTGATGTCTTCTGGACCTGTTCCTTCTATAGGAGATAAGACACCTTGTAAAACGTGATACAGCCCTTTGAATTCTTGCATTTTTTCCATAGAGATCACATCTTTAGGATGTTCGACCACCAGAATCAGTGATCGGTCTCTGGTTTTGTCCTGACAGATTTCGCAAGGGTCTTGTTCTGTCATATTGCCACAGATTGAGCAGTAATGTAGATCACGTTTCACACTGATTAGTGATCTAGCAAATTTTGTTACATCGTCTTCATTCATGTTAACTGTATAAAAAGCCAGGCGGGCAGCAGTTTTCTCCCCAATTCCTGGCAATTTCATATAGCTTTCCATTAATTTTGAGATCGGTTCTGGATAATGCATGACCGGTTCCTTTCTAGAAAGTTCTCTTAATAAAAGCTCGTGATTTCAAAGGTCAATCAGGCTGTCCAGTCAGACTATAGTCCTGGCATACCCATTCCTTTTGTATATTTACCCATAACGCGTTCTGTTTCAGCATCCACTTTTTCCAATGCATCGTTTACAGCAAGTAATACAAGATCCTCGATGATTTCAACATCTTCTGGATCTACGATTTCTTCTTTAATTGAAACGTTTGTCAGTTTTTTATCTCCTGTAAACGTAACGGTTACTAAATCATCATTCGCTGTTCCTGTAAAAGTTGTTTCATTCAATGAATCTTGAGCAGATGCCATTTCTTTTTGCATCTTCTGCATTTTTTTCATCATACCTTGCATATTTCCCATTCCACCGCGCATATTGTTTCTTCCTCTCTTTTATCCATTCATTTTTCTTACTCTTCAATTCTGACTAGATCTTCCCCAAAAAATTTGACTGCCTCGGAAACAATGGCTTCCGGTTCTTCTTTGGTATCTTTTGGAGTATCTCCAGATGTTTCTGGTTCTTCTGAAACTTCCTCAGCTTTCATTTGCTTGATGAAATCCTGACGAACCGTTGGCCACTGCTCAGCAGGTACGCTGACCATTTCTGCTCTATGCCCGATCACTTTCTCGAGATAATCTCCAACTGTTTGGATCAGAACTTTGTCATTTGTAGCTCTCTCACATAGAATATCATAATCAAAGGTCACGACCAACCCTCGAGCACTGGCAGCGACTGGAGTAGATGTATTCATGATAGCCTTCTGACTGGTTTCCAAGAAATTCATCAAATCCGGCCAAACATCTTTCAACTGAACCAAATCCTGTTTTGTTGCTTTTTCCAAAATATTATAAACGGATGGTCTATTAACCTTGAAGACTGCTCCGCTTTTGGCAGGACGCTTAGCTTTAGGTGCTGCTTGTTTGACTGCACCTTCACCTGAACTCATTGTCTGCATCATTTTTTGCATTTCAGCTACTTGCTTCATAAGCGAAGCAACTTCCTCTGCTTGCCCGGCTGATTGTTGACTTTGAACAGGCATAGATTCCGCTTGTACACTTTTTTTGACTTGAGTCAGGCGAACAGTAGCAACTTCCAAATAAACTTCTGCATGATTAGACAACCGCATTTCCTGTTGCGTTCCATTAAAAACTTGGATGACGTCATATAGTAATTCTGGAGATAATTCGGACACTAGTGTTTCAAAGGGTTCATCCACTTTAGCCATTTTAAGCAACGTATCTGACTGAGCCGTATGATACAGAAGAATATCTCTACTGAATAAAATCATATCTTCTACAAAGCGCGAAGGATCTTTCCCTTCCGCAATCAGTTCATGTAAAATATTTAATCCTTTTTCGGTTTCACGCTCGTGCAGTGCCCGAATATAGTCTATCAGAAGTTCTTGCGTGATACTTCCAGTGATGCGCATCGCATCTTCTGTTTTCAACTCGCCATCTGAAAATGATAATGCCTGGTCAAGGATACTAAGTGCATCCCGCATCCCGCCTTCAGCTGCTTTTGAGATTGTGATCAAAGCATCTTCTTCATAGCCGACACCTTTCTCAGTCAAGATATACCGCATCCGTTCCACGATATCCTGAGGAGAAATTCTTCGAAAATTAAAGCGCTGTGTTCTAGAGATAATCGTTAACGGAATTTTATGAGGTTCCGTCGTGGCCAGGATAAAGATCACATTTGAAGGTGGTTCCTCTAAGGTCTTCAGTAACGCATTAAAGGCACCCATAGAAAGCATATGAACCTCATCGATGATATACACTTTGTATTCAGCTTGTGTCGGTGCATAATTTGCTTTGTCTCTAATATCTCTGATTTCTTCTACGCCATTATTACTCGCCGCATCAATTTCGATAACGTCCCCGAGTTTACCCTTCGTGATCGACTCACAAATTTCGCATGCATTGCATGGCTCACCATCTTGCGCGTGCGGGCAGTTGATTGCTTTGGAGAAAATCTTAGCAGCACTCGTCTTACCTGTTCCACGAGGACCGGTAAACAGATAGGCATGGCTCGTCTTATCTTGAACTAAGGCATTTCTCAGCGTTCTTGTAATCGCCTGCTGTCCGGCTATATCTTCAAAGCGCTGGGGTCTCCAGACACGATATAGTGCTTGATAACTCATGTTTCCCCTCTTTTCTTTATCCTGACTCTACTCTTTTCTGAACTCATTTTAGTTGTGCAGTATATTACTTCCACCTTTTATTATAAGCGAAATAAAAGCGAATGAAACCATAATTTCGAAATATTTTGAAGTTAGAAATTCCATTCAACGCTTTAGAAAAGAAAAAAGATGCCCTAATAAAAGGGACATCTCTTTTCTCATATGCACAACTATCCATTGTTCATAACTATGTATCACATAACACATGGAGGACTGCACTTAGTGCTGCTTCCTTCCGGACCTGACACGGTTCATACACCCGCCATTGTCATGTGGCCTTTCGGCAATTATAAGTATACTATAGAAAGAACAAGATATCCAGTGCATTTTTAAAAATTCTTAACCTTTCAACTGAATATTCTCGAAAATCATACCGCTTTTAGGAGTGGTCGGCATATTGACTAGGCTGAATCCACTGTCTTGTTCTGGTAAAGTATAGTCAATTTTGTTAACTAGAAAATCTGTGACGATCTCCATCGCGCGAACGGTATTCCATTCTCCTGGGCACCGGTGACCACTTGCATAACTGCCCCCACCTTGTGCAACTAATTTGAATTGTATCTGATCTGTTGGACTCTGGTGCCAATCACTGAATCGCTCCGGTTTGAATTGATCCGGATCTTCCCAGATTCTTGGATCATGATTCGTCCCATAGAAGTCAAATATTGCCAATGTATCTTTCTCAAACTGATACCCGTTCCAAACAAAGTCTTTACGTGTGATTGCACCATTGAAAGGAAAGAACGGATAATAGCGTCTAATTTCCTGAATAAACATATGCAGATAATAAGGATTATCTCCATTTAAATTTGATTTTTCTTCTGGAAATTGCTGTAGTGTCAATGCTGTAAAGGCGAAATAAAGCGCTATGGCTACCGAGGGTCTAATGACGTTCAGTAATTCAACCGCAGCTGTCTTAAGATCCATCTTTTCGCCATTTAATTCTTGATGCCATGAAATTTGATAAAGCGCTGTTTCTTCAACAGGATGCAGTTCCCCGTTTCTGACTTGGTCAATCAAATCTGCAATCCACTTTTCTCCCTGTTTTCTACCAATGCGACCTTCAATATGTCTTTTACTGACCGCAACAGGTGATTCGATCATACTGATCAGTTGTTTTGTACGTTTTTCTACTTCCTTGTTTTTCAGCGGCACCCCGCACCATTCACAAGCTGCTTTTGTTAATACTTTCTGGCTTTCTTCATAGAAGTTGATGGAGTCTTTAGTAATCCACTCTTTTGTAGCCATATAAAGGTGCTTCTCAACAAGCTTTGCCCATATTTCAATCCGTTCTTTGGACATTAAATCCATAAACAACTTTTTACGGTGACGATGAGCTTCATCGTCTATCTGCTGTACACCGCCCTTACCTAGTAAAGTAGCTACTGCCGGTTCTGGTGCCGCCCCTTCTCTTTTAAACTTATCTTCATCGTAAAATAACTCAGCTGCTTCTTCTCCACCTAACAAAATCGCTTCTTGTCCAAGTAAACGTGTCTTGACTGCATCAGACTGATAGATTTTCAATCGGTTTGGGACATAAAGGTATCCTTCACGCAATACACTTAATCCGTTCTCAAGTCCTTCTTCTTTTGGAAATGGTCTAATCTCTTGCATACATACTTTCCCCCTTGGAATATTTGAACTCCATTCGATTATCTTGCTTCTCGTTCAAGTATAATTTTAATGAAAACAGAGTTTCAAATGATATTCCTTATAATCCCAATTAAAAAAATTATGTACGCTCGCTTGGATATCCAAGATCATGATTATGTTTACTTCGCTTTATTCCACCAATATACATAATCTGGTCATTCCTATTTTTTCATCAACTATCCTGATTTGCTCGATACTCTTTTTTTAACATAGAATAATAGACGTCATTCACATAAGTTCCTTCGTGATCTTTACTCGCATGTCTCAAAGTGCCTTCTTTTGTCATACCTAGTCGCTGCATCACCTTGCCAGAAGCTGCATTCCGCTCATCATGCAGTGCATAGATCCTTTCAAGACCTAATGTCTCAAAGCCCAATTTAATTAGAGCCTTACCAGCTTCCGTCATATACCCTTTACCATGATAGGCTTTATTCATGATATAGCCTATTTCTGCTTGAAACTGTTTTTCTTGTGCTCTCAAATCAATCGTTCCAATCATTTTCCCTGTTTCTTTTACTTCCATTGCGTATTTTCCAATTGGATCTTTTAAGAAATAGGCCACGATATTATCTTCGGTGTCTTCAACAGACTGGTGAATTTCTTTGAAAACGTAGAAGACCGTTTGTTCGTCAGATGCGTATTCATACATGTCTTCCGCATCATCTAAAGTTACTGGACGTAACAAAAGTCGGTCCGTTTCAATTGTATGATGTTTTATGTAGATTGTATCTAGTTTTGCCATTCTTTTCACTCCTTGATTTTTTAATCATTTTATCATAAAAAAAGGAACATTTTCACCTATTCATATTATCACTTTTAATATAGGATATTCTCTGTTTATCATCATTAGAATATGGTAAGCTAAATTTATGGATACATACATTAAACTACCCTGAGGAGGAAAAAAGATGAATCTTAAAAAGGCACAATTTGAACAGTTTTTTCACACGAATCGTATCGGTACTTTCACAATTGCAAGTGATGAAACGAAGCTCATTTATATGACAGATATTTCCGGGGATCCGAACCTCTGGGCAATTGATTTAAAAGAAAGTGCGTCTCCTTACTTGTTTTCCAAGTATGATGAATCGATTTCATTTGTTCAGATCAGTCCAGATCACTCTTATGTTTTGGCAGGGTTTGATAAAGATGGGGACGAAAATACTCAGATTTACGTACTTCCGAGTCAAGGTGGCTATCCAGAACCACTTGTTACAGGAGATCCTACTGATAAATTTTATTTTGCTGAACTCTCAGAAGATGGTACTCGACTGTACTATACAACTTCAAAAGAAAATCCCAATTTCCTTTCTACCTATGTTAGAGATTTAGAAACAGGGCAAGACACGTTGATCGAAAAAGGTGAAAAAGCACCGACTTACCTGACGGCCGTTTCGAAAGATGAAAAGGTGTTTGTCTTTACCAAAATGTATTCAAATACCAGTCAATTCGCTTATCTTAAAACAGGCGAAGAAACGATTCCTTTACTCCCTAAAAATACTGAAACACCCTATACCATTAGCAACACGACCATTACAGATGATCTCAAGGTATACTTCACTACAGATTATATGAATGAACAGTGTCATCTCGTTCGCTACGATATCGAAACAAAAGAAAGCGAGACTGTTCTTTCTTTTAAAAATGAAAGTATCTCGGAGGCTATCTGGCATAAAGAATCGGAAACTTTTGTGTTGATGACGACTTCAGGTACAACAGACAATCTTTATCGGTTTGATCCGTCCACTCAAGACGTGGAAGAACTGGTTGCGCCTATCCATGTCATTAATGAAATCAAAATCGCTAAGAATGGTACGATTTATCTTTCAGGGTCTAGTCCCGTCATGCCGGTTAACCTATTTCGTTCAGTTGATGGTACTCACTGGGAGTCATTAACTGAAAACCGCGTATTAGGAATTGAATCAACAGAAATGGTTCAACCAGAGACCGTTTCTTTTCCCTCATTTGATGGACTGGAAATAGAAGCACTACTTTTTAAAGCAGATAAGGAAAAAGCAAATGGTTATACGATTTTTTGGCCTCACGGTGGTCCTCAGGCAGCAGAACGACAAAGTTTCCGGTCGATTTTTCAAGCATTACTTTATAATGGCTATTCTCTTTTCGCACCGAATTTCCGTGGAAGTACGGGCTATGGGAAGACTTTTACAACACTCATTGAACAGGACTGGGGCAACGCTCCGCGTCTAGATAACGTCGCAGCCATTGAATGGCTATTTGACCAAAAAATCGCCACCAGAGATTCTCTGTTTTTAGTTGGTGGCAGTTATGGTGGCTATATGAGTCTATTGCTCCATGGACGCCATCCAGAATACTTCCAAGCAGTGGTTGATTTGTTCGGTCCTTCTAATTTATTTTCTTTTTATGAGTCTGTTCCAGCTCACTGGAAGCCCATTATGACCTTATGGCTTGGAGATCCAGTGAAAGACAGAGCGAAATTTATAGAAGATTCCCCTATTACTTACTTGGAGACCATGACCAAACCTATGTTAGTGGTTCAAGGTGCAAAAGATCCTAGAGTGGTAAAAGAAGAATCAGATCAAATCGTAGAAAAACTTAAAGAAAAGCAAAGAGATGTTACGTACCTTGTTTTAGAGAATGAAGGACATGGATTTGCTAAAAAAGAAAACGAAATTGCGGTATACAAAAAAGTCATGAGCTTTTTAAAACAGCATCAAACATCTTCTGAAACTACTACTGTATAAATATATTCCAAACAAAAAGAAGCGACCCGCTTACGTAATAGCGAGTCGCTTCTTTTTAGTTTAAGCTTTATTCATTTTTTTAGCTTTCCGGTTACTCTTCATCACAGTGTAAGACCGTTTCATTGTTCCAATAATGCCTGAGTCTGAATAAATCAGTACATTTGCGCGGTAAAATGCTAAAGATACCGCCGTTAATAATACTGTAAAGGCTACTGTACCCACAATCGAAATCCAAATCTCAACTGTCCCAACTGTTTCAGAAGCAATTCTAAAAGGCATTACAAAAGGTGTGAACAGCGGAATATAAGAGAATATAACAGGTAAAATATTATCTGGAGAGATGAAAGCAAACATCCCTACATAGAACCCAGCTAACGCAATCATAACGATTGGTGTTACAGCTTTATTCACATCTTCCATTTTAGACGCCAGAGATCCAAAGAAAGCAGCTAGAATGACATACATCAATACTCCTGTAATAAAGAAGATGATTGTATAACCTAGCAGTTGCTGAATGACATCCCAGATATCAATCGAACGGATTATCTCTTGTACAAATGCGATATCTTTTGCAAAGAAATATCCAACGACTCCAACAACCACATATACAGCAATTTGAGTCAGTATGACTAGAATAACACCTGCCAGCTTACCAAAGAAATGGTTACCTGCTGTCGCACTGGATAAAATGACTTCCATAATACGAGTGCCTTTTTCATTGGCAACTTCTTCAGCGATAATAGAAGCATAAGTCATAATAAAAATAAAGATTCCGATACAGACAAAGTAAGCGCCAAATTCTTGCACGAATGTATCATTGTTTTCTTCAGTCGTCAGTATGCCATCTTCGACTGTAATGATAGATTCTTCTACTTCTACCGGCTCAGATAAGGACATCACTTCTTCTTGCGATAATCCCAACTCACCGGCTCTTAACATCGCTTGATAAGTTGCTAGTTGTTCATTCAATAATGGAACATAATCAGTTAATGAATCTGTATGGGAAAGTCTGGCTTGAATTGAACCTGCGCTCTCATCTACAGTTAAGTATCCATCTAGCGATTCATCCACCAATGCCTCTTCAGCCTCTTCTTGAGTGGTAATGTCTGCTTGAACATCAAATGGGCTACCTTCCTGACTCAGCACTTCTTGGATGCCTGGACTTTCAGATATTACCGCAATAGTTGGTGCTTCAGCATTTTCCGCTTCTTGTGATGTGAAATACCCAATCGCAATGGCAATTCCAGCAACAATGAGGGGTGATAAGACCATGATCAGGAATCCGAAAGATTTAACATTTTTCTTGTACACTTCTTTTGTAATAATCCAGAATTTATTCATGTTTTTCACCTGCCATCTGTTTAAAGATTTCTTCTAGTGTCGGTGGCTGTTGGCTAAATGTTGTAATATAGCCATTCTTTGTTGCTGCATCAAAGATGGCTTTTCCGTCTTCTGCATGATTTAATTTTACTTCTGTGATTTCATCTTTATTGATACGCGCACTTTCTACACCTGGAAATTGGTGTAATTCTTCAAGTGTAAGTGGCGATTCAAGGAATAATTTCGTTCTTCCAAAGGTTTCTCTGATTTCTTTAATAGAACCTTCTAGTATCTGCTTACCATCTTTGAGCATAATCAGACTATCGCACAGTTCTTCAACATTATTCATATTATGACTAGAAAAAATAATACTTGCACCATTTTTTTGTGCTTCTTTGATTCCTTCTTCAAGTAAATCGGCATTTACAGGATCCAAACCACTGAACGGCTCATCTAAAATGATCAGTTCCGGCTGATGAATCAATGTTGTAATCAATTGAACTTTTTGTTGATTCCCTTTGGATAGCGTTTTAACTTTGTCCCCTTTTTTACCCTTCACTTCGAATTTCTTCAGCCATACATCAATCAATGGCTTGATTTCTTTTTTTGACTTTCCTCTTAACTGCGCAAAGTATAAAATCTGATTTTCTATTGATACTTTGGAATATAGTCCTCTCTCTTCTGGTAAGTATCCGATCTGGTTGAAAACGCGGTTGGTTAAGGCTTGGCCTTTCCATAGAACTTCTCCTTGGTCTGGAGTGAGTAAATCTAGTATCATACGGAACGTTGTTGTTTTCCCCGCTCCGTTTTGACCAATCAGTCCCATGATTTCGCCTTTATCGATTTTGAATCCGATATCATCAACGGCTGTTACGTCTCCGAAGGTCTTTCGAAGATTATGAACTTCTAGCATTCTATCCTTCCTTTCTTATTTTTTTATGTATGATTATCCAGCATTATTCCCTGGACTCTGAATTCATTGTACTATTGTTTCTTTTTGAATGCATCCGTCTAGAGGATGAAATTTCATAAAAAAGTCATACTTTCTCATTATACATGTATTTTACTGGAATGGCATTTTCTTGACCAGTAACTTCTTTATTACAAAAAAAACTTGATCGAATGCGATCAAGTTTTTTTGCTACTTTGCCATTATACTTTTTCTATCCAGCCTTCAGGTGCTTCTATGTCTCCAGTTTGAATCCCAACGAGTTCATTGTACAAACGTTTTGTTACTGGACCTACTTCTGTTTCTGAATAAAACACATGGAAGTTGTCTTTAATTTGCAAGCCGCCGATTGGTGCAATGACTGCCGCTGTTCCACATGCGCCAGCTTCTTTGAACTGATCAAGTTGATCAACATAGACGTCTCCTTCAGAGACTTTCAAGTTCAGACGGTTCTCTGCTAACCAAAGTAAAGAATATTTTGTAATACTCGGTAGAATAGAAGAAGATTTTGGTGTAATAAACAAATCATCTTTTGTAATTCCGAAAAAGTTTGCTGCGCCTACTTCTTCTATTTTAGTATGCGTTTCAGGATCTAGATATACTGCATCACTGAAACTACGTTCTTTTGCTTCTTTTCCTGGCAGCAAGCTACCAGCATAATTTCCTCCGACTTTAGCTGCTCCTGTTCCTTTTGGTGCAGCACGATCATAATCGGTTACTAAGAAATTCGTTGGTTTCAATCCACCTTTAAAATAAGGGCCAACCGGCATAACAAATGCAGAAAAGATATATTCATCTGCAGGTTTAACACCAATATTATCTCCTGTACCTATGATGAAAGGACGAATGTAAAGAGAACTTCCTGTACCATATGGAGGAACCCAAGCTTCATTTGCTTTAACCACTTTTTTAACAGCCTCTACAAATTTTTCTTCTGGAAAAACGGGCATGAGCAGTCGCTCGCAGCTCATCTTCATTCGCTTAGCATTTTCATATGGGCGAAATAACTGAATCGATCCATCAGCTGTTCGATATGCTTTTAACCCCTCAAAGCATTGTTGTCCATAATGAAGTGCTGTCGATCCTTCTGAGATGTGAAGTTGATTGTCTTTTGTTAGTTCTCCCTCATCCCATGCACCTTCTTTGTAGTGAGAGATAAATCGGTAATCTGTTTTGATATATGAGAATCCTAACTCTTCCCATTTAATCGTTTCTGGTCTTAATGCTTCTGTCATAAACTTGTTTCCCCTATTCTTTAATAAATTTAATGACCCTTAACTAACTTCTAGTGCCATATCTCCAACCTTTATAGCTGATGCAGAATACAATAATTTATTCACGAACAGCGTAATCACGATAGGCAGAATGGCTCCACATAACAAGTATACACCAAATACTTGCAGACCTGAATTGTTGATTACCCATAGTGGTGCTACGCCGGCGGCAAAACCAACACCCCCCATTTCTGGAATGGTTTCAAATCCAAAAAGCACTGTTGCAATGGGTCCACATATAGCAGAAGCAATCGTTGGTCCAATTAGTATTTTAGGATTCTTAATGATATTTGGTAGTTGTACCTTTGGTGTACACAAGCCTTGAGCAATGTAACCACCTAAGTTATTCTCTTTCATTGAAAGAATCGAGAACACAAAGTATTGTGCAGTAGTTCCAATCAGCATAGCCCCACTTGCCATCGGGCTAAGTGCCAGTGCGATGGACAAGGCTGCTGAAGATAGTGGTGACATTAGGAATAGACCGAATAAGACAGCCATTACAGATGAGCCAATCACCGGACTTCCAGCTACTGCCCCTGACACGGTTTCACTAACGGCTAGTAATATGGGTTGGATGACCTGAGCGAGACCCATTCCCGCTATACCTCCACCTAGTAAAGACAACGTCGGTATAGACATCATATCTAGTGGGGAAGTACCTGTTAATTTTTTACCGATCCAAGTTGCGATAACCCCGGCAATCAATGCACCGATTGGATCTCCCCCTACAATCGTGAACCCGGCATCTGTAGCTGTCAGCGCTCCACCACCAATGGTTGAAGCAGCCATTGCCGAAAATAGTGTTAAACTATTAGCTTGCATATTAAAGGCAATCCCTGCACCCAAAGCCGGTGCAAGAAGTACGCGCGTAAAACTTCCTATAGTCACTAGAATAGGTAAATTAAACATATCTCCTAACGTTCCAAATAAAAAGCCGATTCCTATTGTTACAAAAATAGCATTCGCAACTCCCGATGATACCTTTAATACGTTATTCTTTATATACTGTTTCATTTGACCTATCCCCTCTCTTTTTTAACTGATCTTTAATTTATTCCATTTGTCAAATTAAGTTAGACAGTTCTTGTCCATCAATGTGTCTCAAAAATACTTCTAATGGTGTATGGTAGTTCAAAGATTTTCTTGGAATATGGTTCCTATTTGAAGCGATATTTGAAACAAATGATTGATCTACTTGATTGAAGTCCATTTCTTTAGGGAGACCATCTTTTCGGAGTAGACCGTTAGAATGTTCATTTAAAGCTCGTTGGGAGGGTGTCCCTGGATCCGCAAAGTAAATCGCTATATCCTGTTGATTACTAATGGATTTCCAGTTAGAAAATTCTTTTCCACAATCAAACGTGATAGATTTGAAGAGATTTCTTGGAATAGTCTTGAACCAATTATTTACCGCAGCTTCGATATCACGTGCCTTGCGCCCGTCGGGCTTCAAAGTAATAATGACTTTTGATAATCGTTCGACTAATGTGATCACAGCACTTTTATGATGAACCCCAACGATTGTGTCACCTTCTAGGTGACCAAATTCTTTTGTAAAATGAGGATAATCATCTAGCCGTTCGGAAATGTTTCTTTTGAATGCTTGCTTACCGCGTCTTTCCTTATGACCATTTGGTTTGCGCTTTCCTTTCATCGGAAGCGTTGCTTGATCAAAAAGTCCCTGTTTGAACTGTCGATACAAGGTACGTACAGAGCAAGCGATGGGCTTCTCTGCACGCCCTATAATGACATCGGGTGTCCATCCTTGAGCAACCATCTTTTGAATGTAAGATTTTTGATCTTGCGGTAAACAAATAGAGCGTCTCCCGCACCGTTGTTTATTTTCTTTGTACTGTTTGAAATAATCAAGCGCAGTACATCCTTTCCTTAGGAAAGTAATGACTTTGTGAATCGTTTGACGCGACCGATGGAGGTAGGTCGAGATCTTCAAGACAGATATATTCTGGTGGAAATAGGCTTCTATCATTACAAGTTCTTCCGTGGTAAGATGGGTGTAGGTCATTCGTGATCACTCCTATGTTTTCTTTGGTCGGAAATACATTTTGAGTGTACCACGAATGACTTTTTTAGTTGTCTAGCTTAATTTTACAATCGGCGTTATATAAAAAAGCCAGCCTATGTTTTAAATAGGCCGGCGATTGTGCACTTTACCGCGAGCCCATTCAAAATACGAAATAGGACTCTATTATGACAATAGAATCCTGTTTATGGGCTGACTAATAAGAGAATAGATGAACCAGAAAAAGCTTTAAGTGATTTTACGTTTTTAAAATTCATTCTTGTTCATCTCCTCTCTTTTTTATATTATGACAATCATAAAGGGTAATATCAGATAAGTCAACCGTAATCATTAAATTAATTTAATCTATAGGTTTTCTTTTAATTTCACCTCTACTTTCCGTGATATCTGATATGCTATACTTTAACTACTATGTAGGAAAGAAGGCTTGATTATGAAAATAGGATTTATCGGATTCGGAAATATGGCACAAGCTATCGCTACCGGACTACTCAAAAACCACTTAGCACAACCAGATGATCTTTTATTCTCAAATAAAACGGAGTCCAAAAGAAAACAACTGGAAGACCGTTTTAATATAAAAGGTTATTCTGACAACCAAAACGTTTGGGATCAGTCAGAAGTGATTATCTTAGCTGTAAAACCTTATCAAGTAGAAGACGTGTTGAATGGAATCGATCAGCAGAATAAACCATTCGTTATTTCAGTAGTTGCTGGTATCACGAATGCTCAATTAAATGACCTTTTAAATGGGGCGGCATTTGTTCGAACGATGCCCAATTTAAATGCTCAAGTAGGCGAAGGAATAACCGCAATCATTGAACAAGACGAATTAACTATTGATCAACTGGAACAATCAAAGAAAATTTTTTCAGCAGTAGGAGAAGTTGTTGTTTTACCTGAGTCTCAGTTAGGTGCTTTTATTGCAATTGCTGGAAGCTCTCCCGCACTAGTTTTTATGTTTATAGATACCTTGGCTCGCGCTGCTGTAAAATATGGACTTCCAAAAGACAAGGCTACGATGATTGCCGCTCAGGCTGTATTAGGCAGTGGAAAAACTGTTTTAGAATCTGATGATACACCTTGGACACTGATTGATCAGGTTTCATCCCCTGGTGGCATCACAGTAGATGGTATATTATCTCTTTTACAATCCGAGTTTTCTTCTTCCATTATCACCTCTGTTGATCAAATGGTTGAAAAGAACGATCAGATGTCTAGATAAGAAAAAGACTTTCCTTTCTAAGGAGAGTCTTTTTCTGAATCTATGGATTCGATTTTTTGTGCCTCTATCTCAATACGTGCTTGTTTCAACCTTTTTTTCTTTTCTCTTAAAGCTCTGAAAAAATTAGTCAGTAACGCCTTGCATTCTTCTTCAAGAATACCACTCTCAACGGTTGCTCTATGGTTCATTCTGGAGTCATCCAGCAAATTCATTAAAGTGCCTGCCGTCCCTCCTTTAAGATCTCCCGGTCCATAATAAACTTCCCCAATTCTAGAAAGTAAAACCGCTCCACTGCACATAGCACATGGTTCAAGTGTTACAAACAGTTGACAATTTTCAAGTCTCCAGTTGCCTAAGCTCTGATTAGCTTCTTGTATCGCAATCATTTCAGCATGAGTTGTAGCATTCTGTGAGGTTTCTCTCAAGTTATGGCCTCTACCAATAATTTCTCCCTTATGAACCACTACCGCGCCAATCGGGACTTCTCCTATGGCTTCAGCTTTCCTTGCTTCAGCAATTGCTTCCTGCATCCATCGTTCTTTTTCATATTGATCCATCGACTATCTCCTATGCCTTTTCTATATTATACCGTAGTTTCTTATTCTCCTGAACAGTGTTAAAATGAATTTAATCACATCATCATCTGGAGGACCAATTGTGAAGTTTTCAAATCTAAAAAAGATTTATCCTGATGCCACTTTGGCGGATACCACAACGATTAAACAAAACTTACTTTCCTTACCCTATAAAAACAAATGGATTCAAATACCTAAATCTGTCCTTTCGCAAAATGAAATCGATTTATTAACGATGTTTTATCAGAATCAGGAATCTTCCTTCACTCAACATCAAACGTCTCATTGGTATGAATATTTGATTGGTAAGCGAAAAGTCATTCCTAAAACTACTGGTAAAGTTAGAATGATTCAACTTAAACTTGAAAAAAAAGATAGGCAATTTGATCCTACTTTGTGGTCCGAATCTGCCAAAACTCTATTTGAACCGCTTATTGATAGTTTCTTCTGGTCAGACGACTTATACACAATCATACAACCTATTGAAGCAGCTTTTTTAGATAATGATGAGATTGAAGGTACCTTGCAGACTCTTGAAGACGATTTCTCATTAAAAACAATTTGTTATGTAGGCCAATATTGGGAGCCTGCATTAGAACTTCGTCAACTTTTTCAAGAAGAGCGCACGATTTTTCAGCAAGAATCTCCTCATTTTAATGGACGTATGGGTTCATTGACCGATGTATCGCTTCATTACTTTACGGAGAGTGCACTTAGTAAAAGTCATCTCATTCATGCCTTAAAAGAAAAAATTGATCTCATAGAAGATGCTAAAGAATTGATTCGTGCTTTATGGGAAAATCAAGGTAATGTCAGTATGGCCGCTAAATCACTTTTTGTTCATAGAAATACGCTTCAATATAGAATCGAACGATTCCATGAATTAACCGGTCTGGCTTTAAAACAAATCGATGAGTTAGCGCTTTGTTACTTGTTGACCCTTTAACATCACATTACAAAATAAAAAGACCGTACAGTTGAAAAGCCAACTATACGGTCCATTTTTATTTGAGTGCTTTTTTTGCATCTTTTACTTTATCGTTGAAAAATTCTTTGAAGTCGGATGATACGTCAGATAAGCTATTTTCAATATCTTTGACTTTACTGACTGTTCCCATCAAGCTATTGATTTCTTCATCTGATAATTTATCCACAACTTTAGAAGATTTTTTCCCACCATGCATTTTGTTTTTGAATAAGTGTTTTGCTTTCTTGCGGTTTACAACAGAATGTGTTTTTTCCATTGCATTGTCAGAAGAAAATACAAATGCTACGACACCTACTAAAACGGCAAAACCAATTCCTAAGAAAATACCTTTGTTTGAATTATCCATATTTTTCATAAAATTTGTCATCCTTTCTTGAACTGTTACTTATAGGATAACAGAAATTTTTTTATTTCACTAAAGATATGCACTTCAACTCATTAAAGTAAGTCACTTGGTGGTGTATTGTATACATCTTTACTTACAGGTTTCAGCATTGGTTTTTCTCCCATTGCTTCTGGTTTTTCGCCATACTCAAATTCTTTACCATCTACGGCTTTTTTACCATCGACGACTTTCTTGCTATCTTCACCTTCTGAGAAGTTATAAAGAATATGTGAAACATCACTGACTTCATAACTTTCAGGAACTTGTCCAGGTACAACAATCCCTTCTTTTCCTTCAAGTTCTTTGATGGCTTCAATCCATTGAAGTTGGTGTTGTGTATCTCTTGCAAGAAGGAATCCTAGCATATCTTTAATCCCTTTATCATCTGTCATTTCATAAAGTCTCGCAACTTGTAGTCTACCTTGTGATTCAGCTGTTACGTTCATTCTCATATCTGCTAACAGGTTACCACTGGAAACGATATAATTAGAAGTCCATGGATTACCGTTGGAATCTCTTGGAGCTGCTCCAAGTCCAGATACAATAGCATGTTGTGGATTCATTCCACCCATAATCGCAGCCGTTGCAGGATCTTTAACAGCTTCCTCTTGTGTAGAAAGTGGTGCGCCTTCAAGAAGTTGTGAAATCATTGTCGCAATCATTTCAACGTGTCCAATTTCTTCTGTTGCTGTGTCTAAAAGTAAGTCTTTATATTTTTCATTTCCACGGGCATTCCAACCTTGGAACAAGTACATATTCATAACGGACATTTCGCCCCATTGCCCACCAAGAATCTCTTGAAGTCTTCTTGCCATAATTGGATCCGGGCGGTCTGGTTTTGCAGGATATTGTAATTTTTTACTGTGCATGAACATAAAAACAAACATCTCCTTTTATGATAGTATTGTACAAAAAGAACTATATCATCATCAAGTAAAGTGAACAAATAATAGAGCTTGTTATTTATTTACTTAAAAAAAGACCAGCTATAAAATAGCTAGTCTTTTTTCATCTTACTGATTTTTAACTGGAATCGCTTCTGTCTGATTTATATCACTGGATTGATTTTTGATTTTCAACGTGATTTCACCTTTTGATGCGCCAATCGTCAATTTATCACCTGAAACAATATTTCCAGAAAGCAATTCTTCACTTAGTTTGTCTTCAATCTTAGACTGAATAGCTCTACGTAAAGGTCTAGCACCATACTCTGGATCAAATCCTTCTTTAGCAATAACATCCATTGCTGATGAAGTGATTTTAAGAGTGATACCCAGTTCATCCATTCTTTTAACGATGCTTTGCGTAAGCAATTTAACAATTTCGCGTAGTTCTTCTTTTTTAAGTGATTCGAATACGATTGTATCATCCACTCGGTTCAAGAACTCTGGACGGAAAGCATTTTTTAACTCTTCGCGAATTTTCTTTTCCATAGCTGTATGATCGAATCGTTTGTCAACAACGCCGAAACCTACTGATTTCTCGTCTCTCAACGCTGTAGCACCAAGGTTGGAAGTCATAATAATGATCGTATTTTTGAAATCGACCTGACGACCTTTTCCATCAGTCAATAAACCATCATCCAGTACTTGTAATAAAATATTAAATACATCCGGATGCGCTTTTTCTACTTCATCCAGTAAAATCACGGAATAAGGTTTCTGACGAATTTTCTCAGTCAGTTGTCCACCTTCATCATATCCTACATAACCAGGAGGAGATCCAACTAGTCTGCTTGTACTATATTTTTCCATATACTCTGACATATCTACTCGAATCAGAGAATCTTCACTACCAAACATAGCCTCAGCTAAAGATTTTGCCAGCTCAGTCTTACCGACTCCTGTAGGTCCTAAGAACATAAATGAACCAATTGGTCTATTAGGATCTTTTAATCCACTTCTTGCACGTCTGATTGCTTTAGATACCGCGATTACCGCTGGTCCTTGTCCTACAACGCGTTCATGTAGCACTTTTTCCAGGTTGAGTAATCGATCAGATTCTTTTTGCTCCATTTGTTGGATAGGAATACCTGTCCATTGAGAAACAACTTCTGCGATGTCTTTAGCTGTTACTTCAAGTTGATCTTCATCTGAAGTCTGTTCATTCTGAACAAGTGTTTCGATACGTTTACGTTGTTTCATTTCTTTTTCTCGAATTTGTGCAGCTCTTTCAAAGTTCTGATCTTGTATAGCTTCTTCTTTCATTCTAGTTAGATCTTCCAACTTTTGGTTTGCTTTAGACATTGTTGTTGGTTGATCACTAGAATCGATACGTACTTTGGACGCTGATTCATCCATCAAGTCGATTGCTTTATCTGGTAATTGTCTTGAAGTGATGTATCGGGTTGAGAAATGTACAGCTGCATGAACTGCATCATCTGTTATAGAAACACCATGATGTTCCTCATATCGCTCTCTCAATCCCATTAGAATCGCTTCCGCTTCAATCTCTGATGGCGGGTCTACTTGAACAGATGCGAAACGACGTTCAAGCGCAGCATCTTTTTCAATATGCTTTTGGTACTCATCAAGTGTCGTTGCACCAATTGTTTGCAACTCACCTCTAGCTAATGCCGGTTTTAAAATATTAGATGCATCTATTGCGCCTTCAGCACCACCAGCGCCTATTAACGTATGCAATTCATCGATAAACAAGATAACTTCTCCATCTTCATAAATCTCATCAATGATTTTTTTCATACGTTCTTCAAATTCTCCACGGTATTTAGTTCCCGCAACAAGAGAACCCATATCTAAAGTCATCAATCGTTTGTTTCTCAATACAGGAGGTACTTCTCCCGCAACGATTTTTTGTGCAAGTCCTTCAGCAATTGCCGTTTTACCGACACCAGGATCACCTACTAGTACAGGGTTATTTTTTGTACGTCTACTCAAAATCTGAATAATTCTACGAACTTCTTTGTTTCTTCCGATAATTGGATCCAGACGGTCTTCTCTCGCTGCCTGTGTCAAATTACGGGCTAAAGAATCTAGCGTAGGTGTTCCATCTACAGATTTCGGTCCTTTTGCTGGTCTGCGACCTTTAAATCCATTTCTTCCTTTATTTTCTTGAACACCTAGTTTTTTCAATACCATTTGTCTTGTTTTAGATAAATTGATATCCAGATTATTCATGATTTTAGAAGAAAGAATATCATCATCTCTTAAAAGTCCTAAAAGTAGATGTTCTGTTCCAACTTGGGGACGTTGCATTCTTCTCGCTTCATCAGTAGCATACTTAATGACTTGACGTGCTCGAGGAGAGTACGGTAATACCGCACTGGAAGGTAACGCCTTACCCGGTCCATAACTTGTAAAATGTTCAATTTCTTCTTTTACTTCTTCTTCTGAAAGAGACAATTGTCTTAATGTTTTTCCAGCGATTCCTTCAGTTTCTATTACCAATCCTAATAGGATATGTTCAGTTCCTACAGTACGGTGGCGGAATCCCTTCGCTTCTTCTTGTGCAATTAACAAGGCTTTTTTGGCCTTATCCGTAAATAACTCATTCATAAAATTTAATCCGCCCTTCTATTCTCTTGGCTCTTCATACTTTAAATTTGCGATCATACTTTTCAATAAATTAGCTCTAATCTGATTATCAATTATTCGATCTCCAGTATACAATGTTTTATCAACAGCTACTAGCATTAGCTTTGCTTCTCTTTTGGATATAATATCATCCTCGTACAACGTTTGTACAATTGATTGTGCATCTCTTTCAGAGATACTCTTCCCAATAATTTCAATCATCGTATCCATTAAATCAGACTCATCAAGCAAACGAACTTTGATAATCCGAATGTATCCGCCACCTCCGCGCTTACTTTCAACGAGATAGCCTTGTTGGATCGTGAATCTTGTATTGATTACATAATTTATTTGAGAAGGAACGCAATCAAACAATTGTGCGATCTCACTACGTCTGATTTCAACTTTTTCTTGCTGCTTCAAAACTTTTTTCAAATAAGCTTCTATAATATCTGACATGTTTTGATTTTCCATGTTGAATCATTATCAAAACGATTGTTACCTTTCACTAATAGCTATAGTGACCAATAAACCTCGTTTCAATATCCTCCTTTTCAAACCAATTTCTTTCTTTGACTAACTTTGACTAAACATATTATACCAGTGTTATGTGTAATTTAAAAGAGCAAGAACTCTTGTCATCATTGCTATTTTTTCCAGGGTAGAATAATCAAATATCAACTCTTTACTCAGTAAAGTTACAGCAAATAGAATAAACAAAAAAAGCCATTGCATTATACATTGGCTTTAATGAATCTATTTGTATCACATCTATTGAGATGAGCCGTGCAGGGTTCGAACCTGCGACCCTCTGATTAAAAGTCAGATGCTCTACCGACTGAGCTAACGGCTCTGAAAAAAAATATGGAGGTTAACGGGCTCGAACCGCTGACCCTCTGCTTGTAAGGCAGATGCTCTCCCAACTGAGCTAAACCTCCTTTAAAGAAAAAAAAGCCTTGCACGGCAACGTCCTGCTTTCACAAGGGGAAACCCCTCACTATCCTCGGCGCTGGGAAGCTTAACGGCTGTGTTCGGAATGGGAACAGGTGGATCCTTCCCGCCATCATTACCGCACAATGACTCT